>JAKFUG010000005.1:93011-122827 GCA_021732785.1 Planctomycetaceae bacterium | reverse complement strand
ATCAGCCAGACTCCTTTCCCGCTGACGCGTGCTCAGTGGAGTAAACCGGGGAGTCTGGCTTTTTTCATTTCTCCTCTTCTGCGTAAAGACCGCTTTTCCTCGCACAGAAATCCGTCACGGCGTTGCCCTTTCGGGGCGCGGCTGAGGCACTGCTTCGTGAAATTCAAGAGCCTTTCGGCTCAGGTTGGCGGTTTCGGATGAAGCAGAGACTTAACGCACGCGCGTTATTTCAAATTGTCATTGTCTGGTTTGTCGCTTGGCTTGTTCTCCGTCATTGAGCACCGTCACCGCATTTCGGAGACGGGCGTTGTGATCGAATCTTTAGCGGATCGCTTCATCCGCGTCTGGCGTTCTACCGCGCAAAGACGGGTGCGGTCAACGGGCGTGCAGGCGTCCGTTCGACGATTGGTGAAGTCAGTTACGGTTACACCACCTTGATTCGCGTTCATGAAAGGGAGGACATCCCATGAAAGACGTTTGGAAGGTGTCTCTCTCGACTGTCGGTGGCTAAAGATTGCCCGATCACCCCCATGAAAGGGCGCAGTGTTGAACGGGAATGGCCGCATCGGACAACGGAGTGCCGGGGGCCGGTGCCGAACCGTGGAACCATTCGCATCAAGGCCAACCGGCGAGAATCGTAGTCGGTGACCTCATGGTGATTGAACGTCGTTCGTGGTCAACACACCCCATGAAAGGCAGACATATCCCATGAAAGACGGTTTGGTCCGTGAAAGTCATCGGACAACCCCATGAGCCCCCATGCAGTCCGCAAATATCCCATGCAGTCCGTCCGGGAGCGCGATCGCGACCTCAGTGGCAGTCGATTTCGGCCCTTGCAAGTCGGGACACCCCATGCAAGACGTTTTGCATGGCATTTTTGAGTTGCTAGGCGACGGCTGAAAGTGAAAATGGATAGCACGGGTGCCGGTGGGGGTTGCAAACCTTATCGGCTGAAATCTGCTCCGCGGGCCGATGGCCGATCTACTCCCGGCCCGGTCCGTGGGGCGACCCGTCCGGAGTAGGCGCAATGGCCCATAATGCGGAGACCGTCGAAAATCTGCGATACGAAATCGAGCACATATACTTGGTCTCTGGTCGGCAGATCACCGTAGAATTGACCGGCCGAAATCTGAAAGACTCCATCATTCGGCTATCGACCGGACGAGTTCCCCTAAAGACCCCGGTTGATCATTCATCTCCCGAAATCTGCGCGAACGTCAAATTAGTTGATACTCCCAATGGTCTGACGCCAAACGAATTAGAAGCGATTACGGTTGCCTGGATGCGTCACGCAACCGGATTGGGGATGGGCGCATGGGACGAAATTCCCGGCGGCGGTGCGCTTCAATGGTTGTGTAAACAGTTGCCTGCAACATCACGGACAGAGACCACAGCGACTTGGCGTCTCGACGATGTCCTTAAACAACTGATTCAAAAACTGACTGAAAAGATGGCGGAATTCCGTGAACCACCCCAAAGCTGGAGTTCACACCATGCACTTCTGGACCATGCCTACGAATTGAGGTCGAATTACGAAAGAGGAGGAATTCGAGGAGAGTTGGTGTCGGTCTTTGAACAGAATGCCGTGGCGAGCCTCTGGCATGGAATGCGTCGCCTTTGCGTCCGCCAAATGCCAGCAGACCCATCGGACCGTTTGCAGACAATGGTCGACGTGAGACGAGCGGTCGATGAAGTAGTGCGCTGTTTGGAACTTAAAACATCGACTCAGGATACGGTCGGCGACTCCGATCCGCCGAAATTCGATCCATCCCAAACCGTGACTCTCGACCAAATGGCAGCGATGGTCCGCAAATCCAAGAGAACGCTGGAATCATGGCGGACGAAGGACGGCGATTTCCCGACTGCCTCCGTTGAAGGTGGGGGCGGGAAGGCAAATCTTTGGTACTGGCAGGACGTGGTTGCATACCTACGGAAACGAAGCGGGATAGTGGACCTTCCTGATAGTTTTCCGGCGTGAACTGCCGTCAGTCGGAGCTAACCGCAGACCGCCGAAAACCCCCGCAAAGCCTCACATACGGTTCTAACAATGGCTGCGTCACCTTCCACGAAAGGACGCAGACATGGAACCGATTCGGATTGAACCTGAAATCTTCTACCACGACGGTGACGTCCGCTTGAAACTCGGCGTGACGTCCCATGCGTTGGCAATTGCTCGCCGGAGCGGAAAACTCAAGTTCGTTCGCAAAGGACGAGCACTGTTGTACCGCGGCGAATGGCTGTTGGTCTGGCTTACGGGGTCTGTCGCCGTATTGTCAGAGGGTGACGCGGATGAATAGCCCATCCCCCGTCCCCCCTGCGTTGCAACGCCCCGTTTCCGAACCACTGATGGATCGCGCTGCGTGGTCCATCAATGACACGGCAAAAGCGCTAGGTGTGTCACCACGGCTTATTACCCGCATGATTGCCGAGGGAAAAATCCCCGCAGCTAAGCTCGGACGGCGGACTCTTCTCGATCCGCAATCTGTTCGCGTGGCTGTGTTCGGGCCCCTGTCGGCGGAGGGGGTGAACCATGTCGAATCGTGATCTGAGGCGGGCAGTTCGCGCCAAGATCGAACGAGCGATTCTACGAATCGCCATTCGACACGGAACCGTCACCGCGGACGACGTTCGCCGCGAAGTAATAATTCCTGCGGACATTGATCCACGGATCGTCGGGACCGCATTTCTGGCCCTAATGCTCGACGCATGGATCGTGGAAATCGGCGATCTCCACACCGGTCGACCTGTCGCGCACTCTCGCAAGATTCGGGTCTGGCGACTGTGCGGTGATCCCGAGAAGATTGCCGTACGGCTGGCGGGACCGTCAACGGGCCTGCCAACCAAGAAAACGCAACCGGGTCTGTTCGATGAACTCGAAGACCCGTTACCAAGTACAAACGCGATGGGGACGGCGGCAACCGTCCCCATCGCTGCGAATCTTTTGGTCGATCCTCCACCTACCACGAAGCAGACTGAAGAGCCGACACCCGTCATTGTACACGGGACCGGCCGGGAGGGGCATCCGTGATCGATGTCCATTTGCAAGCGGCAGACTCATGGGAGCTGGCGCTGGCATCCGCTGCGATGCTCGATCCGTCATTCCTCGATCAGGTTCCTGATTTCAGCGCGAACGACATTCGCAACGAACTGGCGGCGCTGATTGTGGCGACGGCACAACGACTGCGGCGAGATGGTTTGCCCGTTGACATGTATTCGGTCGTCAAAGAACTCGACCGCGGTGGCGCGCTCGCCGAGAGAAGCGGCGACGATGCGGTCTCTCGAATCCTCGCCCTTGCACAAGTCCCGTTTACATCCGACCCGGTGGGCTTGGCTCGGCAGATTCATCAGGAAGCCCAACGTCGGCGGCTGGTACTCACGTTGGAGATGTTGCGGACCGCCGCGACCGATCCCACGTTCACAACCAACGCGCTAACTCGGCAACTGATCGATGCGGCCGATGGGTTGCAGGTCGCGACCGATACCGAGTTCCTCGATAGTGTCGATCTGATCGAACAGTATCCCGACCTGCGAGATCCGGTTGTCGAAGGATTCTTTCGCCGCGGCGAGACGATTAACATCATCGCCAAATCGAAAATCGGAAAAAGCTGGTTCGGCTATGGGCTGGGCTTTTCCATCGCGTTCGGTCGCGACTGGCTCGGTCGATTCCGGACACAGCGCGGCCGGGTGTTGCTCCTCGATAATGAACTGCATCGGGAGACGCTCTCCAGTCGCCTCAGCGCGGTGATGTACGCGATGGGGTTGAGGCACCACGATTCCCGCGGCTGGTTCGATGTGATCGCTCTCCGGGGCCGATCCCGTGACATCCATGCCATCGGCCGTATCCTGCAACGAATCCCGCGGGACAAGTACAGTCTTATCATCGTCGATGCGTTCTACCGATTGTTGCCCGACGGCACGTCGGAGAATGACAACGCGCAGATGACCGCGGTCTACAACGCGGTGGACCGGTACGGCGACCAAACCGGTGCAGCGATCTCGCTGATTCATCACGCGACCAAAGGCGGGCAGTCCGACAAAGACGTCACGGACGTCGGCAGCGGGGCCGGAGCGATCAGCAGGGCCGCGGACACGCATCTAATTCTACGACCGCATGAGGAACCCGACTCGGTGGTTCTGGCGGCGAAAACGAGGTCGTGGCGGGAACCTACACCGATGGGCCTGCGGTGGGAATTCCCGATGTGGATGCCCGACGACAACCTCGACCCGGAATTACTCAAAGGGCGGCGCATGCCGGGTGATGAACGCAAACAGGCCGCGGACAAATCCGACTGCGACAAGATTCTTAACGCGCTCAAGGCAGGTCCGGCATCCGGCCGCAAGCTGCGATCCACCGTTGGCATCGGCCGGGAGAAATTGGAACGGCTCGTCGGCCTGATGGTGCATGGCAAGCAAATTCTGCCCAAGGAGGAAACCGTAAAGGGTAATCCGTGCGTGGTGTACTCCATCAACCCGGATGCACCGAAGGGAAAACGACTCGGTGACTGCCTACAGGCAGGTGATTTGCATGATGATATCTAACGTGGTCTGCGGACGTGGTCTGGTGCCAGACCACCCCAACCACGCAACGGATGTAGCGTGTGGTGGGCGGTCCCTGTAAGGGAACCAGCCCACCTCACCCGCGAACGTGGTCCGAACATCGGCCGCCGAATCGAATGCTCCAGGCAGCCGACGTGAATTGACCGAAATCGGTTCCCCGCCGTGAACCTTCCTCAATTGACCGGCGTTATACTACCGCTAGAACCTTTGCCTGCGGACGGCGGTGTGGTCGACCTGAGAACCGGCCGTCCGTCGTCCCGCAGGTGTTCTCAGAAAGGCAGATGAATGGCCTCCGTATGTTGCGATGAAGGTGGATTGAAACGAGTCACGTTCAAGGGACTCGACGGCAAGCGCCGGGCGGTGCGACTGGGAAAGCAGTCGAAGAAATATGCCAACGATGTCCGTCGTCATGTCGAAGAGATTCTTTCGGCTGCGGGCGCGCGATTCTCGATGGATCAGCAAACCGCGTCCTGGCTCGGCGACATCGACGACGATTTACATTCCCGCCTCGCATCGGCGGGATTGGTCAACCCGCGCGAAACGGTAGCGGTGCAATTGCTGGGCGCGTTCGCCGAGAACTATGTCAGCAGTCGCGTCGATGCCAAGGATTCATCGCGGATCGTCTACAACCGAGCGCGGCGACTGCTGGTCGAATACTTCGGCGCGGAACGGTCACTCGCCACAATCACTGAGGGCGATGCCTGCGAATGGCGATTGTGGCTGATCGGCAAGCCTATGGCCGATACCACGGTCCGCAAAATGTGTTCCGTCGCCCGGATGATTTTCAAGAGCGCGGTGAAACGGCGACTGATTGACGCCAACCCCTTCGACGACGACGAGATCAAGACGGCCGTGACAGGCAATGCGGCCCGTTTCCGGTTCATCACAGCGGAGACCATCAATGATGTCATCGAAGCCTGTCCGAATGCGGAATGGCGGGTGATCGTCGCGCTGTCTCGCTGGGGTGGCCTGCGTTGCCCATCGGAAACGCTATCCCTGAAATGGGGACACGTCGACTGGGAACGGAATCGGTTGATCGTGCCCTCCCCGAAAACGGCTCATCACGAAGGGAAAGGCGAACGGATGACTCCCCTGTTCCCGGAACTGCGGGTTCATTTGGAAGCGGCATTTGAGCAAGCGGAACCGGGAACGGAATTCGTAGTGAATCGATTCCGTTCAACCGCGACGAATCTGCGGACGACATTCGAGAAAATCATCCGCAAGGCGGGGCATCAGCCGTGGGAACGGCTTTTCCATAATCTGCGGGCGACCCGACAGACCGAACTCTCGGACCGTTTCCCGGAACACGTCGTCTGCGGCTGGATGGGCAATTCACAACCCGTCGCCAAGCGACATTATCTGCACACAACGGACGAGCACTTCACCCGCGCTGTGACAGAAGACGCCCCGACTGAAAAGGCGGCGCAAAAAGCGGCGCGCCCCCTGCCGGAATTGCGGCGCGTTGACGCGCACGCAGCGCCGGAAAACGAAGAAACCCCTTGTTTCCAAGGGGTTTCTGCGAACGAGATGGACGATACAGGACTCGAACCTGTGACCTCTACCATGTCAAGGTAGCGCTCTAACCAACTGAGCTAATCGTCCGGGCGGATTCAAAGATAGGTCCGCCGGGCGGCGGGGTCAAGTGACGGGAAGGGTTGAGAGTGGAGAGTGGAGAGTGGAGAGCCGGAAAAGGACGAATTGTAGGAGCGCTTTCGGACACTCAACCTTCGACTCTCAACCCGGAACCACGGCGTACTTTGCCGCCCGGACTATCATATCTTCGGGAAACGATTGTCAGCACAATCGGAATTCCTTACCCTATTGGCACTTGCCCCGCGATTCCATGCACGGATGTTGATCCATACCGCGGGGGCGGTTGAGAGTTGAGGGTCGAAGGTTGAGGGCCAGAGGATTGCGCCTGTTTCTAACCCTCAACCTTCGACTCTCAACCCTCAACCGAGCCTGACTGTTATTCCCCTCATGCAAGGACTGGTCCTGATGGCTACGGCCACTCTGTCTGCCGCCAAGAAACTGCCGTACAAGGTCAAAGACATTTCCCTGTGGGAACTTGGCCGCCGCGAAATTGAACTCGCCGAAGTCGAAATGCCGGGGCTGATGGCTCTGCGTGAAAAATACGGCAAGACCAAGCCGCTCGCCGGTGCCCGCATTGCCGGCTGCCTGCACATGACCGTGCAAACTGCCGTGCTGATTGAAACGTTGACGGCTCTCGGTGCTGAAGTGCAGTGGTCGAGCTGTAACATTTTCAGCACGCAGGACACCGCCGCCGCCGCGATCGCCCAGACCGGCGTGCCGGTTTATGCCTGGAAGGGCATGAACAACGAAGAGTTCGACTGGTGCATCGAACAGACGCTGTTCTTCGCCGATGGCCAGCCATTGAACATGATTCTGGACGACGGCGGCGACCTCACCGCGTTGGTCCACAACAAGTTCCCGGAACTGCTGAAGGGCATCAACGGCCTGTCGGAAGAAACGACGACCGGCGTCCATCGCCTCGTGCAGATGCACGAACAAGGCAAGCTTGGCGTCCCGGCGATCAACATCAACGATAGCTGCACCAAGAGCAAGTTCGACAACCTCTACGGTTGCCGCGAATCGCTCGCCGACGGCATCAAGCGGGCCACCGACGTGATGGTCGCCGGCAAGGTGGTCGTCGTCTGCGGTTACGGCGACGTGGGCAAAGGCTCGGCCGCCTCGATGAAGGGCCTCGGTGCCCGCGTGGTCGTGACGGAAATCGACCCCATCTGTGCGCTGCAAGCCACGATGGAAGGCTATCAGGTCACCACGCTCGAAGACATCGTCGCACAGGGCGATATCTTCGTGACGACGACTGGTTGCCGTGACGTGATCCGCGGCGAACATCTCGACAAGATGAAGCACCACGCGATCGTGTGCAACATCGGTCACTTCGATCTCGAAATCGACATCGCCTACTTGAACAATCGTAAGGACATCAAGAAGACCGGTGTCAAAGCCCATCAGGACGAAGGCGGCCCGGTCGACAAGTACACTTACCCGGACGGCAAGGCGCTCCTCGTCCTCGCCGAAGGTCGTCTCGTGAACCTCGGCTGTGCCAACGGTCACCCGTCGTTCGTGATGTCGAACAGCTTCACCAACCAGGTGATGGCGCAGCTCGCCCTGTGGCAGGAACCGGACCGCTTTGAACTCGGCGTCCATCGGCTGCCGAAAGAACTCGACGAAGAAGTCGCCCGGCTGCACCTCGGCAAGCTCGGCGTGAAGCTGACGAAGCTCACCGCTACGCAAGCCGAATACCTCGGTATTCCAGTGACGGGTCCGTTCAAGCCGGAACATTACCGGTATTGAGAGAGTTGAGGGTGGAGAGTCGAAAGTGGAGAGAAAGAATTTCTCTCTCGCTTGCGATTAGCCGAATCAACCCGGCCGCGATGATATTAGAGAAGCCCAGGGATTCCGATCCCTGGGTCTTTTCGTTTACGCCAGTCCGAAGACAATCACGATGATCGCACCCGCAATCATAATCCACACCACCAAGATCAGTTTGTTTTCCGCCCAAAGATAAACTCGACGGAACCAAGGCGGTCGCCACCAGATAAAGATCAGGGTGGCGAACCAGAACACCGCCAACGCTTCCAACAGGACGGTTGCCACGGATTGCCACGGCGGCTGCAAGACTGAAATCCCCGCCAGCAGCATGAGGCCGATTAACGGTCCGAGCAGCAACGTGGTGAAGAAAAGAGAGAGTTTGTGCCAGATGGAATGGTCTTCGTCCAATCCCAACCGGCTGCGACGTTCCGTCATTCGATTTGTCCCCACGCGATTTCCGCCGATCATGTCGTGACCATTGGTGGTCATCGAATGCGACACGAAGAGCGGGCATAACGAGACAACCCATGGACGACGAACTGCAAAACGGATACGAATTCGATTACTCCAAAGCAAAGCCGAATCGATTCGCTTCCGAACTGAAAAAGGGGGGGCGATTGGTGGTGCTTGATCCGGAAGTCGCCCGCAGTTTTGGTTGGTCGGCGACCGTGAACGCTGTGCTCAAAGCACTGTTGCAGACCATGCCGCAGAAATCGCCGCCTGACGCGATCACCACACCGTGAAAATTCACGCTACGGTTTCGCCATCGTCATCACCACGTCCGGGAAGAACACCGACGTTGAAATCGCCTGGGCGATGCACGGTTGGTGGTAATAGTGCGGCCAGACGTGGCCGAAGCCGACGAGCGGGGTCACGTCATAATCCGCCAGCTTGACGCTGTGCGGGCCGATTTCGTTGCGAATGTGGTCGGTGAACCCGGTCCGGGCGAGCGCCTGCGTACAGAACGGGCGGTGCAGCGGATAGAACTTCAGCGCGAGGTCTTTGCGACTTTGCAGATTCACGATCGATTCCGCCCGCAACACCGCGCGATCGTAGCGCGAACCGGCATTGAGCCATTGGTGATCGATCGCCGCGGCAGCGAGGACCGCGCGGATGTGGTGACCGTGGTATTGCCCCCCCGCGAAGACCACGCCGTCGAGTTCACCGCCGCCGAGGGCGTGCAGCGTCGCCAATGTCATCCGGGCACCGTGACTGTGTCCCAGAATGCAGATCGGATGCTGATCGGGCACGCGCGAGATCAACTCGGCGACATACAGCCCATTCCGTTCGGCCCGACGTCCTAGCTGCAGGACGTCCATCGGAAATGTTAGTGCCGGCGAATCATCGCTGGGCCACGAGTAAAACACGACATTCAGCGGACGGTCGGGACAAGCGTTCCGCAGCCACGTATTGGTGACGCGGCTGTCCTGACAGACCGATTCCCACTCGACAAAACTGCCGTGCAGCATGAAGCAGACGGGGGCCGCGGGAATCAGTGAGGCGTAAAGTTCATCGAGGGAACTCGCCACACCCTGTCCCTGGCAATTGAAGCGGAAGACGTCGAAGTTGCAGCGCTGGCAACATTCCAGCCGTTCGCGACAGCGGCGGGAGCTGACGATCCAGTAATCGTTGCCCGCGGCTTGGACGACCGGTTCCGAAACCGGTAAGGGCACGAGTTCCAGCGACTGAGCGTTTGCGACGCTGCCGATGGCGAGGAACAGGCTCGCAACGACGCACCACACGCGACAAATTCGCGATCGCCCTGCAGAAATTGCCGACACGCAGTGAATCCCAGCTTGTACACCGCGGACGGAACGCACTCCGGCACATACCCGAACCGCCTGGCACTCGTCGGCAAGCGATCAAGGCATCCCCTTCCTGGGGCGTAGGAAGGTATCGACCGATGCCTGCGGGGAGACGCAACGAACGCGCCGTCCTGCACTACGAGAAGCAGGACCAGTGCGGTTTGTGCAGGTTCGCTGAGTGGCAGAGGCGGCAGAGTCGACACCTCACCGCAAAGTCGCCATCAGGCTCCGCGTGATGAGCGGAGTTTCAAAAAACGCCCACTTTTTGTGATAACTTGCCTGCGTCAAAGTTCTCCTTCAGAAGCGATCCGCTCATCACGCGGAGCGTGATGGCGACTTTGTAAAACGAGAACGCTCTCGCACAGCGGTTGCCATGCGAGAGCGCGTCCCAACACCATGTTCAGCGACATAAGTCGCGATTATCGGTTCGTGGTCTCTTGTGCAGAATTTTGAATCAGCGATGCCGATTCCGCCGCTTCCGGAATGGGCTTCGTGGATGGCTTGGCGGCGGTCGGAGCCGTCGGCTTCTTCGTGCCATAGGCCTTCACCACATCGGCGGTGATGTCGACGCCGGGGTCAACCGACAGCAGAAAACCTTCGTTCTTCGGGATCACCACACCCAGGCCGCGTTCGGCAGCGACTTGTTGAGCGACCGGGCGGACTTCCGCGCGGAACTGGGCGATCATCCGTTGCCGTTCGTCTTCCAATTGGGCCTGAGCCTTGCGGGCCGCCTGCACCAGTTGGTTGTTGGCGTTGCGTTCCATTTGAGCAAGCTGCAGCTTTTGCTCGTCGGTCGCAGATTCGCCGAATTCGTCCTTCTTATCCGTGAGCTGCCGTTTCAAGTCGGCCTGCCCGCGCTGTAACGCCTGATCCAACGCACTTTTCCGCACGTTGAGTGCGTCGTTCATTTCCTGGGTCCGGCCGATCGACTTGCCGACGACATCGAGGTCAATGACGGCGAGCCCGCCCTTGGTGCTCGAAGCGGACGAGCCGCCGAACTGGGAACCACACCCCACCGAGAACAAGGCTCCGGCGGCCAACATCACAACTGCACTGCCAAATCGCATCCAAAACTCCTTTTCGGATGGGGACGTTTCAACCCAACGATCGGTCGAAACTTAGTGCAATCAGAAAACCGCGCCTAGTGCGGATTATGAAGGAAATGAAGCCCAGGGATTCCGATCCCTGGGGCCTTTTTCCCGACAGGACGCATGCAGGCCGGACATTCTTCATCGGAATTTCGACGGAAAGCCTCCGCGACGCGATTCCGTTCAATTGAGGCCATCGCTTTTTCCGAAGGATGGGGCGACGCAATCGACTCGTCCCTTCCACACGCTCGGGGAGGGACGAGCTTTAGTCGTTCTCACACAACGGTTCTTAACCGCTGTATGGTGAGTCAATCCTGCTTCTGGAAAGCCCGAGCGTATGTCCACTCTCGAATTACCGTCCGCCTCCAGCGGCGAGGCTTCCGCTGCGCCGGCTCAACGAATTGACGCCGATCGGATCACCGAACTGGCCATCAAACTCGAAGGGCGGCTCGACGTGGCAATCGAGTCGATCCGGGACCTCAACGATCAGACCAAGATGCTGTCGTTGAATGCCCGCATGGAGGCCGCCCGCGCCGGCGGTGAGACCGGGGCGGCTTTCAACGCGGTCGCCATCGCCATTCGGGAAGTCTCCAACCAGATGGTGGTGGTCGCCCATCGCCTTGCGGATGATTCGCGCGCCGCCTGCACTGAACTGCGGCTGGTCAACAGCGAACTCGCCACGCGTGTGAAAGGGGAACGGCTTTCCGACCTGGCTTTGATGAACATCGATGTCATCGACCGCAACCTGTACGAACGGAGTTGCGATTGCCGCTGGTGGGCCACCGACGCCAGTGTGGTCGAGCTGCTCCTCACGCGCTCGGCCGAGGCACAGCAATTCTGTTCCCGACGACTGCGGCAGATTCTGGACTCGTATACGGTCTATTTTGACATCGTCGTTGCCGATGCGAGCGGCACGATCGTCGCGAACGGCAACACGCAGGAGTACGCTTCCGTCGGTTCCAGCCAGGCCGATGCGCGGTGGTTTACGGAAGCCCTTCGTTCGCGGGATGGAACCGTTTTCGGCTTCGAAACGGTCCACAACTCGCGGCTGGTCAATTCGGAGCGGGCGCTCGCTTACTCCTGCACCGTCCGCATGGGAGGTGATGTCCACGGGCGGACACTCGGCGTGCTGTGCGTCCTCTTCCGTTGGGATGCGCTCGCACAGACCATTGTGTGCAAGACGCCCCTGGCGGAGCACGAACGGAAGCATACCCGCGTGTGTATTATCGATTCGCAGGGGACAATTCTGGCCGATACCGCCGAGAAGTTCCTGACCCGCTTCGATCTCGCCGAGTATGGTCCGCTACTCGCCGAACCAAAGAATTACTCGGTCATTGATCGACGAGAGGAGCGGCAGATCATCGGTCATGCGCAGGCACCGGGCTTTGAAACGTATACCACGGGCTGGCACTCGCTGATCATTCAGACAACGAAAACCATGGGCGCGACCAATAAACGACCGTAACGACGCCATTGACTCCCGGGCATTTGATCCCCGAGTCTCTCCGTTCAATTACGTCGCCGTCGGCCCGACGCGCGTGCCCAACCGTTCGCCGGCGATCACGCGTTCGATGTTCCCCGGCTTTTGATAATTCAGCACGACGATGGGGATGTTGTGCTCCATGCAGTGATGAATCGCGGTGGCGTCCATCACCTGCAAATTCTGTCGCAGCACGTCCTGAAAACTGATCTCCGAATAGCGCACGGCGTGCGGGTTTTTCAGCGGATCGTCACTGTAGACACCGTCGACGCGAGTGGCTTTCACGAGCAAGTCGGCGTCGATTTCCCGAGCGCGGAGTGCCGCGGCGGTATCGGTCGTGACAAACGGGCTGCCTGTTCCCGCCGCAAGAATCACCACACGGCCTTTTTCGAGGTGCCGAATGCACCGCCGGCGAATGAATGGCTCCGCGACACCTTCCATGCGGATCGCACTCTGCACGCGCGTCGCCACGCCGAAGCTTTCGAGCGCGTCCTGCAAAGCGAGAGCATTGATCGTGGTGGCGAGCATCCCCATGTAGTGCGCGGTCGCCGGAACGATCTTCGCATTGACGGCCGAGAACGATTTGCCGCGGACGATGTTGCCGCCGCCGCAGACGATCGCCAGTTGCACGCCCGATTTCACCACGCTGCGGATCTGCTCGCAGATGATTTCAATCTCGGCGAGACTGATGCCAGTCTCGCCGCTACGGGCAAAACTTTCACCACTGAGTTTCAGGACGACACGTTTATAACGCGGGGCAGCCACATCGGTCATTGCAATCGCCTCGATAAGATGTTTGCGATTCGAGAACGGTAAATTCCAAGCTCCAAAAACCAAGTTCCAAACAAGATGCAAATTCCAAATTCCAAACGAAGAAGGGGCGTATTCATCTGCCGACTCTTCGTTTGAAATTTATCCTTTGAAACTCGTTTGGAACTTGGAATAGGAGTTACGCAGTTGCCCCATCAGACCCGTGTTTGACCGGAATATAGCCAGGTATGAGTAGAGTGGGGCGTTTGCGAGTCAGCCCAAACCCCCGAAAAACGGGCAACTGCGTAACTCCTATTGGAATTTGAAACTTGGAATTTCTTCTTTAGTTCCCCAGCGCCCAGCGAATGAACTGCTTGGCCTTGAGACCGCATTCGGCCAGCGCCTGGCTGACGGTCTTGCTGTCGTCCTTGGCGAACGCCTGGAAGGTCAGTACGCCCTGCTCGGCGTAAAAGACCTTCATTTTTCCGTCAACCATTTTCTCGACGATGTTGGCCGGCTTGCCCGACTTCGCGGCCTCGTCCGTCAATCGCTGACGTTCCGCGGTGATGGCGGCGGCGTCCAGTTCTTCCGGTTGCGTGACCGCCGGACGAAGCGCGGCGATGTGCATCGCGACGTCCTTCACCACGTTCTCGCCCGACTTCGCCCCTTCGACAACCATCAGCACGCCGGTCTTGCCATCGTGATGGGCATAACCGCCGACGTTGGCGTCCACGCGCACCACCCGGGCCAGCACGATCTTCTCACGGATCTTGTTGAAAACTTCTTCAAGCAACGCCTTGAGCGTGGTCCCGGGTCGATCGGGAGCCGGTTGCTCCAGCAACGCTTCAGGGCTGTCCGCACCCGGCCCGTTGAGGAGTTGCTTGGCACACTGATCGGCCAGAAACACGAAGTCGTCGGCCTTGGCGACCGGAGCCGATTCGCATTGCAGCTCAACCATCACGCCCTTGGTACCGTCATCGCTGACGAGAACCCGGATGAGACCTTCGGTGGTCGCGTTTTCGGCGCGCTTGATCGCGAGCTTTTTGAAGCTTTCCTTGAGGATTTCAATCGCCTTGGCTTCGTCGCCGCCCGCCTCGGTCAGGGCGCGCTTGACGTCCATCAGCGGCAGGTTGGTTTTGTCGCGAAGCGCCTTAACAGCCGCCGCGGTGATTTCAGCCATGATCGAACGACTCCAAGAAAATGCGAGTAGTCAAGAGTGTAGAGTTGAGAGTCAAGAGCCAGAGAAAATCGGAGTCGTACCGTGTCTGGCTCTCGACTCTGGACTCTCAACTCTTGACTAAAAACGACACCGCGGGAGCAGCGGACGTTCGCCCTCCCGCGGTCGTCGGCGAACATCGCACAGCGGATCCGTTACAACGACGGAACCGGCTTGTATTGTTCTTCCTGCGGCACGTCCTTGTTGATTTCTTCCGGCAGTGTGCTGCGGCCTTCGGTGATCGCCGCCGCCAGGTGGGTAATCACCAGATTGATCGAGCGGATGCTGTCGTCGTTGCCGGGAATTGGCAGGTCGATCATGTCCGGATCGCAATCGGTATCCAACAATGCCACAACCTTGATGCCCACCAGCGACGCTTCGTGAACGGCGTTGTGTTCCTTCCGCGGATCGACGACGACAACGGCTTCCGGAAGCCGATTCAACTTCCGCAGCCCATTGAGGTTACGGTGCATTTTACGGCGTTCGCGAATCAGTGCCGATTGACGCTTCTTCGAGTAGGTCTCGATCTCGCCTGACTCGAAAATCCGATCGAGTTCTTCGAGTCGCTTGAGACGGCTGCGAATCGTACGGAAATTGGTGAAGAGACCGCCGAGCCAGCGATAATCGACGTACGGCATGCCGCATTGATCGGCGAGATCACGAATCGTGTCCGCGGCTTGCTTCTTGGTGCCGACGAACAGAATCAAGCTGCCTTGCGACGCGACCTTTTGCAGATACCGCTTGGCACGCAGGAGACCGCGAACGGTTTCCTTGATGTCGATGATATGAATGAGGTTACGGCGACCGTAAATATACGGGCGCATCTTCGGGTTCCAGCGGCTGGTGCGGTGTCCGTAGTGGATACCGGCTTCCAGAAAATCCTTGACAACAATCTCTGCCACGTTTCCGTTGCTCCTCGCCGCTGATCGAAGTCTCGCCGCGCATAAAGCGATGTGGCGTAATGATTTCGAGTGAACTGTCACGTACGAACCGGTCTGAAAAGACGGACAATCCGCCTCCAGTGGAATCGTGGATGTTAACGCGTGGCCAGAAGGCCGTCAAATCACCCCACGGAGCCCACGTGTGAATAACGTTTCTCAACTCTGAGAGTCTCGGCGGGCAATTGTTGTGGCTTCATCGACTTTTGCATCCGAGCCGTGATAATCCGCACGGGTTCTTTTTCATTCCCGGTGAATTATTGACATGACCACACCGCGCCTGGCGGCGATTCGTCAGCAACTTTTGTCCCACCCGGTTTATGCCGCCGTGGAAACGCTGCCGCAACTCCGGTTGCTGATGCGCGAGCATGTGTTCGCCGTGTGGGATTTCATGTCGCTGCTGAAGCGGATGCAGCAACTCGTGACCGGCACGACCACGCCGTGGCTGCCGAACCGCGATTCGGCATCGGCGCGATTCATTTTAGAAATCGTTCTCGGTGAGGAAGCGGACGAAGATGGGCGCGGTGGCTATCTCAGCCACTTCGAGTTGTATCGAGAAGCGATGCTCGATGTCGGTGCGGACACCGGTCCGATGGATGGCTTCCTCGCGCGGTTGCGACACGGAGAAAAATGGGATGCGGCGATCCAGCATGCGGACATCTTGCCGACCACACGCGACTTTGTTCGACATACGATGACGGTGGTCGAGAACGGCGCGCCGCATGAAGTCGCCGCGGCGTTTTTTTATGGCCGCGAAGACATCATCCCCGAGATGTTTCAGCGACTCGTGCCGTTGCTCGAACCGCAGGGCGTGAGTGTAGAGCGGATGCTGCATTATTTGCGGCGGCACATCGAAGTGGATGGCGACAGTCACGGTCCACTAGCGAAGCGGTTGCTTGCGCGGTTGTGCGAAGCTTCACCCCACGCGGAAGAGGAAGCGACTGCCGCGGCGGTGTCGGCGCTGCAGGCACGGATGCGATTGTGGGATGGGATTCATGCGGTGATTGGTGGAAAGAGTTTTTGAAACGAGCGCGGTTGCTGGGATCCTGCAAAGCGCGAGCGCAGAAGGTGAAAACGAAAACACGCCACCGGGGGTGCAACCGGTGGCGTGCGGCGGAGGTCGAGAGTGGTCAGCTCATCGAGTGATTCTCAGTTGCCCATCCATTCGCCGGACGACGGGGCTTCCAGGCCAATGTCGTTCTGGCCATCGCAGAAGTCGGGCACGTCGTAGAAGCTGCTGCCGCTGGCAGAACCTTTGTGGCCTTTGGTTCCTTGAACCTGGTAGCTCTGATTCAGGTTGCCGAACGCGGAACCGATGTCTTCGAGTTCGCTATTGATGTTCGTGGCGACTTCGGACAGTCCGACGATCATGGCGAGGATGGCGATGGTGGCGACCAGGACGAGTTCGGCCGAGACAATGAAACCGGCTTCGTCATTCATCAGGCGGGTGCAGAGAGCGTTCATTCGAGAGTCTTTCTTTCTGGCGTGGTTGTCATTAACTTTTGAGTCGTCGCGACTTTGCGTCGACTGGCGTTTCGTTTGATGATCAACCTGTAAAGCACTCCCCGTGCCAGAACCGCACTCGCGCTCAGTTTTCTTGACATCACTGCCAAGATAAATTCGCTTCTCCTTTTGTATCAATGGTTTGTGGTAATCAAACAATCTTGAAAACTGACCGTCAGGGCAGCTTGGCTTTCAGCCGGGGATGTTTCCGATTCGCCTCATGGACGGCAACGCAAGGATCATCAGGATTGCCGAAATCATGGTTGTGAAATCAGTTCCGATGATTTCTCTATCGCGCACCCCATTGAGGTGAAAAGGGAACACGATTGGAGACGGAACGGAAGACTGTTTCAAGGTTTGAACAGCGCTCGGCAGATTGGGCCGGTTAAGCCTGTGGCGGGCGTTAAGGGCAAGGTCGCACCCTCACTTCGGATGCCACTCGCTTGACGTTGACGGTGAACCTGCCATAATTCGCCCACGGCTTCGTGCCGGATGCGGGTGTAACTCAGTTGGTAGAGTACCACGTTGCCAACGTGGTTGTCGTGGGTTCGAGTCCCATCACCCGCTCTTACTGTTTTAATGGGGAAGGATGCGGCCGCGGTCAAGTTCCGCCCGTTTTGGAAAATCCGCTGGCCGTGACACCCTGAGGGCGCCGGGGCGACCTTAGGGAATTTTTTTTCCGGCGGTCCGCAACTCCACAAACAGCGAAGCCCGCGAGAGTCAAGAAAAAGGTGGATGCAGTGAGCGACGAACAATCGGCTGTGGCGACGTTGGACGCCGAAGAAGCCAAGTACAAAATGACGCTGAACGTCGACATCGAGAATGTCGGCCCGTGTCGCAAGCATGTGCGTGTGACTGTTTCTCGGAAGGATCTCGACCACTTCCGCAGTGAAGCCGTCGCCGAAGTCAGCGACACCGCAGCCGTCCCAGGTTTCCGCGTCGGTCATGTCCCGCTGACGCTGGTGGAACGCCGGTTCAAAAAAGAAATCGGCGATCAGGTCCGTCAGCGCGTGCTGCTCACCAGCCTCGAACAACTCGCCGATGAGCATTCGCTCGATCCGATCAACGAACCGAGCTTCGATATCGAATCGCTGGTTCTTCCGGATGATGGCGATTTCCAGTACGAATTCGACGTGGAAGTCCGTCCCGAATTCGACCTGCCGACCTACACGGGTCTGGGCATCAAGCGGCCGTTGAAAGAAGTCACCGACGCCGACATCGCCGACTATCAGACGAAGTTCCTCGAGCAATATGCCTCGCTCTCAGCGAAGGATGAGCCGGCGGAAGCGGGCGATTTCGTCACCGTCGACATCGAGTTCCTGCAAGGCGATTCGCTGCTGAAGAAGATGTCCGACTTGACCGTGCAGTTAAAACCCCGCCTGCAATTCCCGGACGGCGAAATTTCCGGTTTCGACACGCTGATGGCCGGTAGCACGCCCGGTGCCGTGAAGACCACACAGCTCACGATTTCCTCCGAAGCGGAAGCGATCGAAAAGCGCGGCGAAACTGTCGATGTGCGGTTCACCGTTTCTGTCGTCAAGAAGCAGCGGGCCCCGGAACTCAACAAAGAATTCCTCGCCCGCCTCGGCATGGAATCGGAAGAAGATCTGCAGGATCAAATCCGCAGCATGCTGCACCGCCAGGTAACCTTTGAACAACGTCAATCGACCCGCAAGCAGGTCCTCGAAAAGATCACCGAATCGGCGACGTGGGATCTGCCGGAAGAGCTCGTCCGCAAGCAAGTCGAGAACGCGCTCCGCCGCGAAATCCTCGAAATGCAGCAGGCCGGTTTCACCACGCAGCAGATTCGCGCCCGTGAAAACGAACTGCGACAGAAGTCGATCTCGACCACTCGGCAGGCCCTCAAAGAACACTTCGTGCTCGACAAGATTGCCACGAAGGAAAATATCGAAGTCAGCCCGGTCGACATCGAATCCGAAATTCAGATGATGGCGTTGCAGCGCGGCGAGAACCCGCGGCGCGTGCGGGCGCGGTTGCAGAAATCGGGCGTGATCGAAAATCTCGAAGCGCAGGTTCGGGAACGGAAGGCTGTCGACTTCATTCTGAAGAGTGCGGTCTACGAAGATGTGCCGTACGAACCGAAGAAGGAAGACGACATCGAAGCCGTCGCGATGTCGATTTGCGGCACCACCCCGGTGACCGAATCGACGTTGGAAGAACTCGGAAACAGTGAGGAATAGTGACCGTGGGGCCGGAGTGTTCGGGCCCGCGTCGCGCTATGGAAACTTCCTCGCCCGGCACGGACGCCGAATTCTTCCCGCCCCCCTTTACCGCGTCTCTACAATGGGGCAAGGTGATGCGGCAAACCGCCGCGTCATCGGCCACGCCAGCGAGGGCTTGACGAATGTGGGATGTCCGCAATGACCGGTCGGGAGCGTCGATGAATGCCAGCCGCGATTATTCGCGACAACGGCAAATGGGCCTCGGCGATCTGCTCCTCGAAAATCGCATCGTCTTTCTCGACGGTGAGATTCACGATGGCAGCGCCAACATGATTGTGATGAAGCTGCTGTACCTGCAGTCGGAAAACCGGCATCAGGACGTTCACTTCTACATCAATTCGCCCGGCGGATCGGTCACCGCCACGATGGCGATCTACGACACCATGCAGTTCCTGCAATGCGATGTCGCGACCTACTGCGTGGGAATCGCGGCCAGCGGCGGCGCGGTGCTGGTCGCCGGCGGAACCAAATCGAAGCGGTTCATTCTGCCGCATGCCAAGATGATGATTCACCAGCCGTACGGACAAGTCGGCGGGCAGGTGTCCGACATCGAAATTCAGGCTCGCGAAATCCTTGAAACGCGCGAAGTTCTCAATCAAATCCTGGCGAATCACACCGGTCAACCGATCGAGGTGATCTCGAAGGATACCGACCGTGATCGTTATCTCTCCGCCATTCAATCCAAAGAGTACGGATTGGTGGACGAGGTCCTGATGCCATCCAAAGAACATAAAGTTAAGCCCACAACCTAGGCCTGACCCCGATTGCCTTTCTTTCTGAATTCAATCCTCCCATGAAAAGGCGAACGTTTCGATGACGTCTCTCATCCCGTTCGTGATTGAAAAGTCCGGCCGCGAAGAACGGGCCATGGACATCTACAGCCGGTTGCTCCGCGACCGGATCATCATCCTTGGCAGCGCGATCAACGATGACGTGGCGAACACCATCGTCGCCCAATTGCTCTTCCTGCAATTCGAGGACGGTGCCTCCGACATCCACCTCTACATTAACTCGCCCGGCGGTTCGATCACTTCCGGCATGGCCATCTACGACACGATGCAATTCCTGTCGTGCGATGTCGCCACCTACTGCCTCGGCCAATGTGCGAGCATGGGATCGCTGCTGCTGACCGCCGGTGCCAAGGGAAAACGATTCGCGCTGCCGAACAGCCGGATCATGATCCACCAGCCGCTCGCCGGGATGCAAGGAACGGCGACCGACTTGGAAATCCACGCCAAGGAAGTCATCCGCACCAAGAAGCGGATGAATGAAATCTACCTGAAGCACACCGGTCAGCCCCTCGACAAGATCGAGAAGGACACCGACCGCGACAACTTCATGATGGCCGATGAAGCCATGAAGTACGGTTTGATCGACGCCGTGCTTGAGAAGTTCCCGACGCCGGTACCGCCCGCAGGGACGTGATCAAGAATCTTCACAAGCCCGAAGCGCCAGCGCCGGGTCTCTTCTTAATTGAGTCTCACGGAGCCCGGCATCCTTCACGGATGCCGGGCTGCGTCGTTTTTCGGGATGAGAAAAACCCCGGTGCTGGCGCTTCGGGCTCGTACGACGCCGCGAACTTGGTGTTGCCGCACAGGGCGGGTCTCAGGTATGGTTCGCGACTTTCATTCGGGCCGGGCTTCGCGCCGTTGGTGAATTCATGCCGATTTGGACAAAACGACTGGCGCTGCTGGCGTTGGTCTTGCTGGCGGGTTGTCTCGGCCGCGGCGAGACCGATCTGTTGCAGGCGCGGCTGCGCACTCAGCAAGAACAACTGGTAAAGGTGCAAACCCAGCTTCAGGATGCCAAAGCCAACCTGGCTCATGTGGAGCGCGAGTCCGAGCAATTACGGACCCAACTCGCACAGGCCGGATCCGGTGAAATCAAGCTCGCCTCCTCCGAGACCGTGGCTCCCATCTCGGCGATCAAAATCAACTCGATGCTCACGGCGGGCATCAACAAAGATGACACCGCCGGCGATGATGCGATCGTGGTGAACTTCGCGCCGTATGACGACGACGGCGAGATGGTGAAACTCCACGGCCCGGTGGACATCGTGGCCACCGACCCCCGCTTGCCGGAAGGAAAGCAGGTGTTCGCCAAGTGGAACTTCACCACGGAAGAAACCCGTCAGCATTGGGTCCGCGGTTTTCTTGGTTCCGGTTACCAGTTCACCTTGCCGTGGCCCGAACCGCCGCAGCATGAGGAATTGGTACTGCATGTGCGCCTGCGATCGCCGGACGGTCGCGAATTCGTCGCCACGCAGGTGTTGAAGATTCAACCGGAAGTCGTCGCTGCCGGCAGGGAGACGCCGTCAATGACGGAGACTCGCCGTCCGGTGGTTGACGATCTCATCGAGTCCGTCGAGGAACGTTCCGCCAATCGACCAGAAGTGCGCGAGTCCACCAATTGGACCTACAGCACGATTCCGATTCGTCGGTGATTGTTGTTTAGCCGCGACCCGATAGGGGAGCGCTATCTGGAGTGCACAGCGCGTGTGCTTCGTTCCACGCCGCGCTCCCCTGTCGGGTCGCGGCTCAACGGTCAATGCTTCTGACCGCGGGCGGCTTCCATCATACGGGCGCGGGCCATTGCGTCTTCGGCTTCCTGAATCTTGCCGCAGCGCTGGTAGATGACCGACATCTGCGTGAACGAGAACGGGTCCGCCGGGTCGAGTTCCGTGACCTTCAGCGCATGGCCGATCGCGTCATCGAACCGGCCGAGGCGTTGCAGAATCACCGCCAGAGCCGAGTGCGTGAGGATGTGCTTGGGGTCGATGGCCTCAATGGCTTCGAGCTGCGTCACCGCTCCCGCGAGGTCGCCGCCGTCCTTCAGTTTGATCGCAGCGTCGTACATCTTGTTCACGTCGGTCATCGTCGGGTCTCATCCAATCGGGTTCGGGGTCCATTCTGGTGGTGGTGACAGTATCATAGCCATGTCAGCAGGGTGGAACGAGGGTTCGAGTTCCACCCCGCGAGGAAGAAATTCCAAGCTCCAAAATCCAAGTTCCAAACAATCGGTGGAATCCAAATTTCAAACGAAGAGAGGCCGTTTCATTGCGGTACGTCTCCCTCATCGTTTGGAATTTGCCCCTTGGAATTTGTCTGGAACTTGGACTTTGGAATTTGGAACTTCCCTTAGGTCGTCCCGTGGCTCCACCCCGCCCGCAATCGCTGCCGCCCGTTGTGCCCGTGACTGCGCACGAATGGCGGTGGCTCGCGCTCGCCGTCATCCTCGGGGCGGCGATCCGGTTGATGTACCTGGACCGTGTTGCGGTCGAACACTTCGACGAAGGGGTGTATGCCGCGAACGTCTGGTTCGGGGCGGAAGAGGGCTACCAGTATCCGCTGCGGCAGTTCTACGCCCCGCCGTTGTTGCCAGCACTCATTGAATGGTGCTACGTCGCGTGGGGCTTCACCGGGATGAAAGCCCCGGCGTGGTTGCCGATGGTCCCGAGTTTGTTGTGCGGGATCGCGACCATTCCCTCCGCGTGGTGGATTGCCCGGCGGTGGTTCGGACCGGCGGCCGGGTACGCGGCGATGTGGTTGGTCGCGCTGAATGAGTTTCACGCGGCCTACAGCCGGACCGCGCTGACCGATGTCCCGGTGACGCTCGCCATCCTGTGGGCTGTCTTCGCTGCGTGGAAACTGTTGCTCGACCCTACCGTGAAGAATGGCGTGATCACCGGCGGATTGACTGCCATCGCATGGTGGCTGAAGTATTCCGGTTGGCTACCACTCGCCATCCTGATCGTCGGCGGCGCGGTCTTCCAATGTCTGGTGCGACCGGAAGAACGCCGCTGGAAGGCCTGGTCCCTCGCGACCGCCGTTGCCGTCCTCACCGCGGGCGTGCTGTGGCTGCCGGTGTGGTACGACTGCCAGGCCGTTGGCGGCTATAGTGCCATCGCCGCGAACCACCGCGGGTACATTCAGGGGTGGTCGCATTGGTGGGCGAACTTCGTAACGCAGGCACATTCGTTTGCCGTATATCATCACCTAACGGCATTCAGTTTTTTGGCAGCAACGTCCCTTTCATTTGGCGGAGAAACCTGGCAGGCGGTTACCCGTTTACGATGGATTCGCATTCCCCTTCTTGTTGCGTTTGTCGCTTTCTTTTTGATTGACCCGGCATTTCTGTTCTGGATCGTGTTCATCGCTGCGGCGATTGCAGGGATTGTTTTCTCCATAGGTGATTACAAGTCATCGAAGCTCTCGGTCGTGGAAATCGCTTCTTGTGCCGTCGCGAGCACCTGGTTCACTGGCCTCCTCGTGGCCACGCCGCTTTACCAGCCCTATCCACGGCTACTGTTGCCGTGGTGGATGGCAAGCGTTCTGTTGGCATCGTGGGTTGTCAAACGTGTGGCTGCACCATGCTCACCAACTGTGGAAGATGCAATCTTGAAAGACAGTCAAGCGAATGTCGTTCCTCCGATACGATTGCGGGAAGCGGCTGCATCCGTAGTATTGTTCATCGTGCTAGGTGTCTTGCAGTGGCCCTTCAACTGGTTTCTTCCTTCACGCGTGGAGCCACTTTGGGAAAGTCGCGGTGGCTTTCGTAAGGCAGCCATGACTATGGCGGATGTCATGCAGCCCCAATCCGACACCGCGATCGCCCAGGTGTATGGTCTCCCGCCGGTGGTGTTGGCGTTGCGGGAGCGCGGGGTGGCGGCGGTAGTGTGTGGGGGCCCGGAGGCGGCCGCGCGGTTGGCCGGGTCGTGGCTCATCGTCAGCAGCGACGCCGACCGCGATTCCACGTGGAACTCTGCCTGGCCGAACGTCGCCGATCAGTTTGAACTCGTCCGGGCGATGGACATCAACCCCAGTTTGATCGTCCGCCTCGACAACGGCCCGCTGCCGGCCAATCCGCCGCCGGTGGAGGTGCGGCTCTATCGACGACGGTGAGTGACGCCGCATCCCGGCTGCTTCTTCGCAGCCGGGATGCTCGATCAAGGCTCCGCGCGCTTGTTGCCAACTCCAGCACCCCGGCTGCCGGGAAGCAGCCGGGGTGCGGCTCTTCCTGGCACCGCACCCCTCCGGCAATTGTCGCCGACGGGGAAACGATCTTGCAGGTTGTCGCGCCCACAGCACCGTACCGACGGGTGGTCCGTCTTGTCCCGATTTCGTCCGGTCGGTACAAGCACGGGGCGACACCAACCGTCGCCTTTGGGGAGCGCGTCCGGTGGGACCGCGGGCGACGACACGCAAGGATGCGAACATGGACGATCAACAACTCACGCCCGAACCCGCCCGCCGCCGTCTCGGCCGCGGTCTGAATGCCCTGCTCGGCACCGGCTCGTTCGGTGATGAACCGTCGACCTCCGGCAACGACTCCTCCGAGGTCCACGTCGACCTCATCGAACGGAACCCGTTCCAACCCCGGCAGGAGTTCGAAGCCGAAGCCATCAACGAACTCGCCGACAGCATCCGCACCCACGGCGTGCTGCAACCGCTGCTGGTCCGGGCGACCGGCGACACTTACCAACTCATCGCTGGCGAACGCCGGCTCATCGCGGCGAAGAAAGCCGGGCTCGAGATTGTGCCCTGCCGGGTGCTGTCGCTCACCGATCAACAGGTGTGTGAAGTCTCGCTGGAAGAGAACCTCAAACGGCAGGACCTCAACGTGCTGGAAAAGGCGCGGGCCTTCCAGGACTACCTCAACCGGTTCCAATGCCCGATCGAAGAACTCGGCCGACGGTTGAGCCTCGACCGTTCGACCGTGAGCAACATGCTGCGGTTGCTGGAACTCCCGGCGACGATTCAAACCGATCTGCTGGCGAACCGGATCACCGCGGGGCATGCCCGGGCGATTCTTTCGCTGGACGAACCGCGGCAACTGGCCCTCTGCGAAACGATTCAGAAGGACGGGCTCTCGGTTCGCAAGACGGAAGAGGCGGTGCGAGCGTTGCTAGCGGAGTCAGGCGACACGATTCCGTTCCCGGGACCCGATGCGAAACCGGGCAAGTCCAAGCCGGAGATGACGGCCCATATTCTGTCGCTGCAGGACCAATTGCGGGACATGTTGGCGACGAAAGTCGAGATCAAGCTGAAGGGCAAAGAAGCCGGCAAGATCATTATCGAGTTCGCCAACAACGACGACTTTGAACGCCTGTTAGGAAAATTGCGTCGCGCGGCGTGAACCTGCGGACGGCCAATTGCATCAAGATAAGCAGACCAGAGAAAACAATCTCGGGACTGCGATTGTTCCACGTGGAACGCCCAGGTTGACTACATGGGTCCGTTCCGCCTAGACTGCGTGTTCACTCGGGATGTAGCTCAGCTTGGCTAGAGCGCCTGGTTTGGGACCAGGAAGTCGCAGGTTCAAATCCTGTCATCCCGATTTTTTCGCCCGTCAGGCGAAAAAATAGAGAGGAGAGCGGAGAAAGTAGAGAGTCGAAAAGACGCTCTCGTACCGCTCTCCTCGGTCTCCTCTCCACTTTCTACTCTCTCAATCGTGGAATGTTTCCGATGGCCTTCGCCTTCGAGAAGCTCCTCGTCTATCAGAAGGCGGTTGACTTCGCCGACACCGTGTGCCAACAGACGGAATCGTTCCCGCGCGGATATGGTTTTCTGGTGGACCAACTCAACCGTGCCGCGCTCTCCATCGCTGCCAACATGGCCGAAGGAAACGGCAGGTTCACTAAGCCCGACCGAAGACACTTCTTCGGGATTGCATGAGGCTCGGTCCAGGAATGTGTACCGCTACTCGAATTGGCATTCAGGAGAAAACTGCTGCATGAGCAGGACCATCTTGAACTCAAGAATGGGCTTGAGGAAATCGCACGGATGCTGTCGGGCTTGATCAAGGGGCTTGAAAATCGCGAGGTATGAGCAGTGCAGAGCCTGAACGCCAGTGAGAAAAAGTTCAAACGGCGTCTTATCATCCCGGCTGGGAAAGCGAAATGACCCCGCCATCGTTGCGGGGTCATTCGTTTTTGAGGGCTTCGCTCGCGTCTTTGGTAGGGGGCACTTTGGCGGCCCATGTGAGCCACCCGGGACGGTGATCCATTTTCATCGACGAACGAGCCCGCTTCTCCTGCCGAATGCACCCGGAGGGATTCGAACCCCCAACCCTCGGTTCCGAAGACCGCCGTGCCCTTTCTCCAACTCGTTGTCACGAGAGTCCGTTACAACTTTCCCCCGTTGAGCAGGTGTCCGATTTAGGCACCTCACCGCGAGTGGATCAAGCGTGTGTCATCGCGTGCCAACTCGCGACACTCGCTCAAACTTGGCTTCGGCTGCCTCCTGATCTCCGCGCCGCCATCATGCTGATGGTGCAGCCGTGGGTCAAGTCGGGACTCGACGTGCCAAGCGCTGCCGAGATGGTGCCATCGACGGCTGATGGGCCACTTCATTCTGGCGAAGTCGGCCAAGTTAACGCTTTAAGTACGCAGGGTGAGAGGGCGGATCAATGACCACCGCGCAAGAATTCGGGGCCGTCAGCAACGATTTAGAAGTCGTCGCCGTCGCACGACACCCGGCGCTCGCTCTGGATCTGATTCTGGCAACGCAGCCCGAACTGTTTATCAACGTCGTCGGCCAGCCAACGATCGGGCTGCCGTTCTCATCCACGCCTCCGAACCGGGACACATGGCCGTTGCGCTCCGAGCGGGTCAAAGCCTGGATCGCGGAATTCGTATGGGAGCGAGCCGGGATGGTGCTCGCCGAACGGGAGATTGATCGAATCGTCACGGTGCTTGTCGGTAAGGCCTGGCACGATCCGCGTCACGACTCCGAACTCGCCGACGCGATGGATACGGACCCGCTGCTCGAAGCGGTGGTGATCTTCATGCACGAACACGCGGTCTTCGATAAATCGTGTACAGCACTCAAGGCCGAACTCGACCAAGTAGCGCGAGCAGCGGGTCTCGACATCAAAGACCGGCTGTGGCCGAAGGCGGCACCGCAACTCAGTCGCCGGATCGAAGAATTGAAGCCGTTGTTGAAGCGGGGCGACATCACGGCAGAAATCGGTCGCCGGTCGGGTGGCGTTCGCTTCATCCGCTTGACCAAATCGAAGCCAAATGACGGCGATGCCGAAGGACCGCCCCTGCCACCGTCGGTCGATAACGCTCACCATCCGAAGGAAATGCACCGTCACGGCGGCGGTGACGGTGATTCCCGCAAGAAGCTGTTTGACCTGTTGCGAACCCCCAACCTGGAGAAGAACGATGAAGGACATTGAACGCTGGATTCCCGAACGCTGGGATCAGATCGTCGGCAACAACGCTCTGAAGGAATACTTCTGGGACATGATCTGGTGCGTCCGGAAGGAAGGCCACCGCAGCGGCTTCAATCTGCTGGCGACGGGACCATCCCGCACCGGCAAGACGTCGGCGATTACCTTCGGCATCAAATGCCTCGGGTGTCTGAATTTCGATTTCGAGACGATGAACCCATGCGGCACCTGCAAGTGTTGCACGCTGAATCATCATCTCTACGGCAATGAAGGGTGGGAGAATGTCGTCGATTATGAGGATGAGCGGGAAGTATCGACCCCGGTCCGCTACCACTACAACCCCGTCGACTGCACGCGACTCTCGGAAGCGGACCTCGAAGACAAACTGGCCCGGATTCGGGTCTGCAACGAAGACTTGCGGATCATCTACCTCGATGAGGTCCACCGGTTGTCGCGCCGGTTTATGGACGAACGGCTTTTGAAGCCGCTGGAGGATTTTCCGGCGATTTGGATTGCCTCTTCAGCGTACGTCAAACGGGACGGCGACAACGGCCAACCCCTTGATAAGATGTTCCAGAACCGCTTTACCTTCCGCATCACCACCCAGCTGCCCAACCTCGATCAACTCGTGATCTGGCTGGCGGAGCGCTGCCACGAATGGGGCATTCGAGTCGAGACCCCGGAGGTGACGCTGCCACGACTGGCCGAACGATGCCATCAAATCCCCGGCATGGCGCTGCAGGTGCTCAACAAGGCTCACAAGCGCCGCAGCAAGCTGCTAACCCTCGCAATGGTGGAAGAACATACCTTCGATTTGGACGAATGACGTGTGTTCCGATTCCGAGGCCACCATTGTCATTTCAAGCCATGAACGGAAACGGTAAAAACGTAAATGCGCAGCCGATCAAGGTGCCGGACGGAGAATCTTCAGGGAGTTCGCGGCTCGTAAGGCGTCGGCTTCGTCATAGGGGCCGATGGGGCTCTCGGCACGCAAACTCACCCAGACATCATGCACGATGAGGTCGCGCGCAAAATGGCGTTGCACAATCTTGAAAACCGCCGGGTTCGCCATCCCCGTGCTTTCAAATCCGTGATAACCCTGCCATGTAAATGGTTGCGGTTCGACATTCTGGAATCCGTCCCGCTGAGTATCCTGGATTAATCTCCGGGCGTTGTCCGGATGAGCGAGATGGCCGGGCTTTAATTGGTACACGGTGACGGAAAATCGCTGCGATTTGGTTGGGTCGAAAGCGAAAAGATCACGCGTGTTAACACCGTTCTGTTGGCCACGGCCTTCTCCCACCCAACCTTTGAGTTCGATCTCGAATAATCCATCGGGATCGCGAAAGACCCGCCAGGGCTGCTGCTCGTCTGGATGCGTAATCCGCGATGCCTTTGCCCCACTGGCGCGCTCAAACTGCGTCCGGAACTGGATCCCCGTTGCCCAACGCTGCACTTGCCCCCATGAGGAAACGAGACAAATCGCGAGACTCAGCAAGGCGACGGCGGCAACGCCGGCCACAATCCACGCTGGCCGAATCCCCCGCCCCCGCGACTTCTTCGTCCCGGTACGCTTCTTCGTGCGTCGAACAGGGGGTAGCTCAGACATACTTATGTATCATCCGCGATGATATCAGCTCCATGTCGGAACTGACGCTGAAATCACTATCCCAAAAGCATTTATGTGATCGTCGTTTGAACACGGACCGAATTTGCCAACAGCATCATCGTTATGACACGTAGCATCGAGTCAAACTCTTGCTGCGTAAGTTCTGGAAACTTCGATTGAATCTCGGCAGGTAATGGAAGCCCTTCCAAATGCCAAAGAATTTTTGCGTAGGGCACGCCAGAACCACGAGTTGATAATCCAACATATTCCCAACCACTGCCGGGATGTTTTGGGCACCGTTGAAAATCGACGAGATTTGCCGCGGTGATGTTTTCATCCGTCCCAAAGCCCGCAACGATTAGGGATTGCCGAAATTCCTCAATGATGTGCTCGGGAGGATCACTGCTTTGCTCCGATACAGCTACCATCTGCTCCAAGGCGGATCGAAGGCGCTTTTGGATGTCAATTTCATCGGTCGACACAGGAATAAGCGACATTGGGCACACATATTTCTTCGTTATGGAATCGGCCCAATCTGAATTGACTTGATACGATTGTTGAAGTCAGGCGAGAGGTTCGGAGGTATCGCAAACACTTTATCAGGCTTGTGCCCAAGGATTGCAGAGGGGTCGCTGTTCGCTCGTAGCCAGTCGATCGTGCCTGGTCCTACTTTGATCTCCATGCGGTGAGAATAGGATTTTGCCGTACCTAATTTTCCCGGATCGATTTCGCCAAGGATTGCAAGCCGCTTGAAGGTGTTATGTCCAGGACGTTGATGCAGCATCTGCGTTGCGTTCGCTTGCATCGCTTCAGCTAGCGAGCCAAATCGTTCCAATGTTTCATCGCAAGGCTTGCTGTTATGCACCAGTACGCCGGATTTGGCGACGTGGTAGACGTGATCGACCTGGACTTCGAGGTTGAAGACGTCGTGGGTGCCGCGGCGCGGGACGAGGCGACGGACGCTGGTAAAGCTGCCGTCGGCTTTCTGGAGATGCTCGCCGGGGTGAAGTGCATCGGCCCGGACGAACTTTTGCAGGTCTGCTGACCAGAACGGGTGGTTCGGCGTCGAGCCGATTGGTTCTTTCTCGCCGT
>JAKFUG010000005.1:0-92911 GCA_021732785.1 Planctomycetaceae bacterium | reverse complement strand
GTAAAGCTGCCGTCGGCTTTCTGGAGATGCTCGCCGGGGTGAAGTGCATCGGCCCGGACGAACTTTTGCAGGTCTGCTGACCAGAACGGGTGGTTCGGCGTCGAGCCGATTGGTTCTTTCTCGCCGTCGATGTAGACGTCGAGGACTTCGGCGTTGTGATGTCGGTAGGTTGCGGTGACGAGCCGATATTCCGGTCCCGGGCGCGGCCGCCGGGACGGGCACGGCTCGATCGACAGAATCTGTGCGTCCCCCTCGATACCGCACTCGGGGACGTGGATCGGAATTGTCTTCCCCGTCAGCCGCCGTTCCAGCGGGGCGAGGCAGATGAACTCGGAGACCGGTTCAGGCTGTTGGGCGAGCCACTGCAAGTCGAGCCATGCCGCAGGCCTGATCATCCTTACGTCCGCAGTGCCGCCATTTTTCTTGGGGGCGACGAGCGTGAGCAATCGCCATTCTTCCGGGTCGACATCCTCGCCGAATTGCAGATCGAACTCGTTTTTGGGATTCCCCGCCAATACCCAGTCCATCGGAACAATGTCGGCGATCCGCTTCGTCTGGTATGGACCGGTTGGCTTCTGCGCGCGAGATGGCGACAACACCGTCGCATGCAACCCCGCCGCATTCCCCGGCGTCCATCCCGATTGCCAGAAACAGAACCCCGCCGCCAGGAATGAGAGCAACCCCACGGCCGCCGATAACCACCGACGCAATGGTTTCCCCTTGCGTCGCGGCGAAGTTTCAGCCGCGAGAATTGCGATTGCCGGTGCCGTACCCTCGTCCCGCAGCGAGATCGTTGTCGGGCCGATCCAGGTCGGAGATGGATCCCGCAAACTCATGGGTGGCTCGCCTTCTCGCTACTGGTGTTGATTGAGACTTGACTGCTCCCGAAGCGCGTACTCAGCTACAACTGGAAACTCAAGAGCACTACCGCAGCCTTCTCCGGAGTATGATTTGTGGTCGAATGATCCTGCCTCATTTGAGCATGGCTGCAATTTAACCATGTCTTATATAGCTGCTGGCCCTATGACGACTCAACCTCGCCATCGATCGACATATAATAGTCTTCTGTCCAATAAAACACGAAACTACCGCTGCGGTTCCATTCACGAATATCTTCGAGAAGTTCGTCCTTACGATAAGGCTCGAAATCGTCTGGGTTATCAATAACATCTTGATAATGTTCTGGCAGGTCTCGAATGCCAATCCATAGCTCATCAAGGAAGAAAGGTTTGACACGAATAGTCACTGGTTGAAAGCCTGACGCTTCTTCCCATTCCAAAACAACTTGTTGAGCGCGATCGCCAATTGAAGATCTGTCGCTGCTGGCAATCGGAATTGTATGCGCGGCCAGGAAATCTCCTTCAGCAGAGAATAACAAAACCATCAGATTCGGAAGCTGCACCCCAACGAGTGCTTGGCGTCCGCCAGGCAACTTACCCGCATCAAAATAACCTTGACCACAAGCGATAACGTACGTGTCTCTCGCGAACTCTTGCATCTTATTGGCTTCCCGATTACCACGGAATACCTGGGCCAGGGCGACCAAGTCTTTGACCGGAATTATCCCATGGCAAACGCGGCGGGCCTCCTAAATGGCGGCGAATATCCCCCTCAATCTGACCTCGCTGTCCCAATGGAACTTCAAAGACGTCAGCGACTAAATCTCTGCCGCTACGTCGTCCGGCCGTCACGTACTTTTCAAATCGACCGACGAACTTGCTTGCTGTAGTTTGGCCGACCTTGAGCAATTCTCCATTAGCGCGATCACGCAAAATGTAGACTAGGCCATCGCCAGAAAAGGTCGACCTACGCCATGCGTTACTCGTGAAGTCGAGAGAACTCATCCGAGTCTGTAGCAGACAGTCATCTGACCCATTATGCACAAGGATACCACTTTGGGCGATGTGATAGACGTGATCGACCTGGACTTCGAGGTTGAAGACGTCGTGGGTGCCGGGGCGCGGGACGAGGCGACGGACGCTTGTAAAGCTGCCGTCGGCTTTCTGGAGATGCTCGCCGGGGTGAAGTGCATCGGCCCGGACGAACTTTTGCAGGTCTGCTGACCAGAACGGGTGGTTCGGCGTCGAGCCGATTGGTTCTTTCTCGCCGTCGATGTAGACGTCGAGGACTTCGGCGTTGTGATGTCGGTAGGTTGCGGTGACGAGCCGATATTCCGGTCCCGGGCGCGGCCGCCGGGACGGGCACGGCTCGATCGACAGAATCTGTGCGTCCCCCTCGATACCGCACTCGGGGACGTGGATCGGAATTGTCTTCCCCGTCAGCCGCCGTTCCAGCGGGGCGAGGCAGATGAACTCGGAGACCGGTTCAGGCTGTTGGGCGAGCCACTGCAAGTCGAGCCATGCCGCAGGCCTGATCATCCTTACGTCCGCAGTGCCGCCATTTTTCTTGGGGGCGACGAGCGTGAGCAATCGCCATTCTTCCGGGTCGACATCCTCGCCGAATTGCAGATCGAACTCGTTCTCGGGATTCCCCGCCAATACCCAGTCCATCGGAACAATGTCGGCGATCCGCTTCGTCTGGTATGGACCGGTTGGCTTCTGCGCGCCCGAGGGAGTCAACACCGTCGCATGCAACCCCGCTGCATTCCCCGGCGTCCATCCCGATTGCCAGAAACAGAACCCGGCAACCGTCAGCGTGACCAGCAACATCGTCAGCGATTTCAGTCGACCGGTCCATGTGGACCGGCCACGCACTGCGCGCACCCGAGGCGCAGAGACGGATGGAGCCAGCATCACCGGTTCTGAATCGGGAGCAAAGGAGATAGCAAGCGGTCCTCCCCAAGCCGCAAGGTCCTCCGGTCGTGACATGATCCGAGCCTTCAATAAGTCCGGCGTTGGATTCTCCGGCGATAGCGCACACTGCGAGAGGTTGGCAGAGGCGACAGATTCTGAAGATAAGGCTAGTTGGTTATCGGGAAACGGCTGTGGAGCCAACGCCTCATCCGGGATCGGCGTGGTACCGCGCTTCGGTCGCCTGCTCCGGCGGGCCGACGAATCGCGACGCCGTGGCTCACGAAGCTGTAACATCCCCAAGGTTGCAACGACAGTGCCGAGTCCGAACCAAACACCATCGGCGAGATCGTCGTCGGTCCAAGTTGTCCAACGCGACTCCTCGGAGAGAGACGGACCGATAATCACGGGGGTGTCTTCGGTGAAACACGACCAGCCCAGGAAGGCCCGTCCGCAGGACGCCGCCAAACCTTCGTTGAGTTCCCGCATGGCTTGCATGCGGATCGCCAGCACCGAGACGCCGCGCGAACCAAGTCCGCCCGGTGGACCGAAGGCTAATCCGGCCGTCATTTCCATAGCGGTCCGGATGACAAGGCTCCAATCTTCTGGAATGGGGTGGCGGAGGCGCTCCATATCGCCGGCGATCAGGCTGTCGAAAGCCGCTCCGATATATCGCCCGTCGCTGATGCGTTGCGTGGCTAAAGCCCTTTCTTGTGCTTTCAAATCTGCCGACTCAAGTAGCGTGAACAGCGCACCAATCGGTGCCAATTGATCTGTGACGAAATTCTGAGCGCCCTTCCAGGCATTTGCCGCAGCTTCAAGATCGCTCTTCAACGCGTCGAGCGGATTTAATGTACGGTTCAGATAATTCGTGGCCAGCTGCAACCACGACAAATCGGAGGGAGCACCTCCAACCGTATTGCCTGCGCTAGGAGTGGCTCCAAGGGCTGGCGGGGGAGGGATGGTCTTGAAAAACGCCTCTTCACTAAAACCAGTATGGTTCTCGATCTTCGGGCTGCTGTAGCCGTAGTCTTGTTGGCGTTGATAGGTGGCAGGAAATCCCCGATCCGAAGCATCACCGGTCGTGTAGCTGTATCCATTGCCGCCACCGCTGCTGACAGTCACGGTTTCCGACCAGATGTAATATCCGTAGGACGTTGCATCCTTGAATCCCTGTACCGTGTTGGTGACGAAAGTGCTGCCACTCTGGGCTGTAATCACTCCGGTGATGTTGGCGTCGAAGCTGTCGTACGTTTTCCACGCTGAGGCGTCCATTTTATCGGAGTTTTTAGTATAGTATTGCTGGTTGATGTCGCTCCAAGTCGTTGATTCATATTTCACTTCGCTGGACACGGATCCCTTGTCTGTCCAGGTGATAATTATTGCCGCATCGATATCCTGGTCAGTCTTGAAGTCGTATTCGATGATGTTCAGCGAATGCACCTGCTGTCCTGTCGAGGACCAATATCCGTTCTGCAAATCGCGTTTGGACTCACCCCAGCTGTAAACATCCGAATTCGTGAGCCCCTTGGAAGTGCTGTTGGCCTTCGTGCGGTCTGTCGACACCCGTTTGCCGTAGGGGTCAACGGAGTACGTGGTCCGAATCGAATTATCGGATGAGGTGCGAGCATCTTCCTGACTGGAGCCTGAGATCGAAACGGTAACCGTCAGGTCGGGTTCCGGGTTTGTGACGGACGGAGTTCCTGGGTAAGTGCCGCTGCCGGAAAAATGGGTCGAAGTCTTGTTGTAAGTTTCGGAAAAGCCACCACCCGTTTCCGGCTCCCATTTCCCCGTTCCACTGGCGACAGATTGATTGTAGCCAGTCTTACCTGAAGACCCATATTTGCCGTCGAGGTCGACCGTTCCCTGAATGACGCCCTTGGAATAGCTGCCCGAACCAGAGTACGCCACCCACGAGAAGCCGCTGGAGTTGTCGAATTTCGTCCCGGCGTCGCTTAATGTCCAATTCTTGGAAGTGCTACTGTTCGGCGAAGTGAAAGCCCAATAGACGTCGGAGTATTTCTGGGTATGAGACTCGCCCTTGCTGCTCGCGGGCAGGACGACCGTGCCCGTTCGATCCTCAGTCAAGGTTGGTACAAAAGTCCCCCAGCCTTGACTATCGGCGTCGTATTTAACATCACTGAATTCCCACTTGGATCCGTCATACAGTTCCCATTGCTTCGAGTTGGCATTGTAAGATTGCTTGCCATCGTATTGATCGCCGCGGGTGACATGACCGCTCTGCTTCGCGGTTCCGACGAGATATCCATACCCGAGCTTATTCGGCACGGTCGGGGTGCTATAGCCACCGCTGGCGCTAAAGCTGGTGTGAGTCCAACTGAATGACGATGTGTCCGAACTTCCGGACATCAGTTGGAAAACGCCGTTACTCGCCAGTCGCCATTGCTCCGAGTGGTTATCCTCACTGTTCTCGCTGTGTGTATATGTAGCATCGCCCGTAACAAAGCCCCCATCAATATCGGAGTTGTAGGTGCCGTTGGGCCCCCCGGTGTTGATGGTCTGCGCATCCGCTTTACTACCGTCGCTCACATCCAGCACCTGGGAGGCGTGGGACCATGCACCGCCAGTAAAGACCCAGTCGTCAGAGTCGAGATAATTGGAATATGAGGACCCGGACGATTTCACTTTGGCCGCGATGTTGAAAGGCGCATCCTGAATGACCGCTGTCGCATCCCGTTTCCACTTGTTGGAGCCTCCCGCCGACGTGAACGTCGATGTGAAGCCACCCGTCTGCTGCCATGTGCCGTCGGCGAGGAGTGTCAAGGATGTGGACTGCCCGTTCTTCGTGTCGAAAGAGGCCTTCTCTTCGTCGACCGTGTAGTTGACCGTACTCGTCCCGGTTCCGGTGGTAATCCCGCCGGCACCCGAGGTTTTGACGTGATAGCTGCTGCCGGTGCCGTGAGTGTCGGTCCCGGAGAAAACCGTCCAGGAGCCGTCGAGGTTGACGTTCCAGACTTCGTTATGAGTCGAGGATTCTGCGGAATCGCCCCCTTCGTCGATCGTTCCCGTGACGCTACTCGGGCCGCTGGTGCTTGGCTGGCCGAGGCTACGCGAATAAGAACCGGTGCCACTGAACATCGAGCTGCGCGAGCCGCCGCCGGAGATGACTTTGTTCCCCACGTACCCCCAACCACCGATGCCGCCGATTTGACCGACACGGTTGGAGAGATATTTCGAGTCACTCTTGCCGCTTTCAGAAATGCTGCCCCCGGCCACGCCGCCTGCGATGGCGTGGCTGTAGGTTCCCTGGCCGGAGAAGTCGTTGTTCGACTGGGCGTCAGATTTCTTGATATCCATGCCGCTGGAGAGTGACCAGCCGCCCGTGGAATTGATGGCCGAGTCTTCGGAATGGAAGGTGAACTCGCCTTGCTGCTGATACGAATTGAAAGAGCCAGTGATGGTGCCGCCTTCGGTGGGATGTGAATAGGCTCCCTTGGCGGAGACTGTGCTGCTATTGGACGAACTTTGCCAGATGCTTTGCTTCCCGCTGGAGGGCGTCCAGCTTCCGTCCGTCCCAAGGCTGTCGGTGCGGGTCATCGAGTGACCGGCATCGTCGCTAAACCCAATCCCGACCGTGCCCGATGGTCCACCGTTGAGACCGAGCGCGCCGACGAGTTGCAGCGAGAATCCGTTGGAATCGCCGTTCGTCGTAGTTTGTGAGCCGGGCGAGTAGACCCAGGCACCTGCCTGGAAGTTTCCGCTGGAGCCACCGACCAGCGAGTTGTATTGCTTGCCCGAAATGGTCAAGGAGCCGCCCATCGCGACGTTGCCGGCATTGAACGAAAGCTGGCCGCCACCGCTGATGGTCAGTTCGTCGCCGTTATTGTTGGTCTGAGATTTCGAGCCCGAGACGGTATACCAACTGCCGTCTGCGGCTTCCTGCCAGCCTTCGGAATAGCTGTTCGAATCGTCCTGCCAGACTTTCACCCCCACGCCGATGGTGATGTTCCCATTGGCGGTCGTGGACGTGTTGCCACCCGAGGCATTGAGATCGAACTTGCTGCTGGAACTGTTCGAGACGGACTTTTTCCCGTACTGAAGCGTCCAGTCGCCGTTCGGTTGCAGGTCGAACTGTTCGTTGTGGCCGTCACTGTCCGACATGCCGCCTTGGAAGGTCAGAGAACCGTTGATTCCGCCGCCACCAAGCGAACCGCCTCCACCGTAGGTCGCCGAGGACCAGTTGGAATCCGCGTTCCCTTTACTGCCTTTGTCGATCCCCCATGCACCAGTGCTGGTGATCAGATCGTACCGTTCAAAGGTGTTGACGGCGGTATTGCCCCCGCTCATCTGGATACTCGTCGACAGGTTTGTCTGTCCGCTGTTGTTGACAACGGTTCCGCCCCCGCCGTAGTCCACGCTGAAGCTGTCGGAATTCGAATCCCACTTATTGCCGGTGTCGTTCTTCCATTTTCCTTGTGCGTCCAAAGACTGCGACAGTGTGAAGCCGTTCTTGGCCCAAGCACTGCCGCTGGATTTCATCGTGATCGACAGGCCGCCCGTGCCAATCGTGCCGCCGCCGCTGAACGACGAATCGAAACTCAAGTCTTCGCCGCTGGTGTTCGACCCGGAGACGTTGACCCACTTCCCGTCACTCGCGAGGGATTTGACCAGTATCAGGGTGTGATCGGTCGCAGTGTGCCCTTTTTCTTTCGTCGTCATCGTCAGGCCGTTGACGGTATAGGTTCCGCTGACGGCGAACGAGTTATCGGCCTTCCCATCATTCTTGGTGGTCGAGGTGCCGGTCCAAGCCCACTTGTCGTTGACCAGCGTTCCGCCACCGCTGGCATCGAACGATTGATTGGTTCCGCCACTTTCACTGACGTTCCAGTTCGCCGCCCCGGCTTTTGACGTGATGGCGTAAGACCCCGAGCCACTAAAGCTGTAGTGAGACGAATTCCCGGTGCCGTAGGTGGCCGATCCGGTTTTCGATTCCCACGTTCCGGCTGCCGTGATGGCGGAGACGACGCTGCCTTGAACCGATTGATACGAGCCGCCGGACTCGGAAAGCGTCCCGCTGACGTATCCGGTATCTCCCGCGTCATATGAATAATCGCCGCTGCCACTGTATGAAGTCTGAAACGACGTCGTTTCTCCGGAGAGTGCCGCCCCGGCGTCGAAACTCCATTTCTCACCGACAACGTCATAAGTTTGGCGGGCCGAGTAGGCTGACGTGCGCGTGGTTCCACCCGACTCCGCGGTTGTGCCGCTCAGTAATCCTGGCGCGGGCGAGTTTTTACCGGTGGTCGTGGGGGATGAATAGGTTCCTACTCCTGAGAATGAGTGGCTGAGCACCGACCCGCCGGAATAGGTCACTTCGGCGCTCGCGACATCCCATTCCCCTTCGCCGCCCAATGTCGATTTCTGTGTTGCTGTGGAAACGTCGGAATGTGTCATCGATTCCGAAATCGTCCCCGAGGTGCCTGTGGCCCCTCCTGAGGTCGGGGGAGGATTGGAATAGGTTCCCGAACCGAGGACGCCGGCGGTGGTCGTACTGGTTTCCGTGTAGGTAGAATCGCCGCCGGTCCAATTCCATTTCCCGTCCGGTGCGATCAGCGCGTCACCGGAATAGGCGAGAGTCGTCCCCAGAGAGACGGTATTCGCGTGCGTCCCCGTGATCGTCGATGTGTCATACTTGGACGTGTATGTGCCACTCCCGGAAGAGGCCCATTGCGATTGGCTGCCACCACCAAACTTCGCATCACCCAGATCGAATCCCCAGCTTCCGTCGGACTGAAGCGTCGCTTCGGCGGAGTACGCATCGAAATGCGTGGTGCTGCCGGACTCGCTGATGCTTCCCGCTTCATTCGAGTCCTTAGAACTTATGGCGTACGCCCCGCCGCCACTGAACGACGAGATGGACGAATTCGCCTCGGCGCTCTTTGCCAGTCCAGAAGTCAGCGTCCAATGGGTTGTCCCGGCATCCCGTTCATCCACCGCGGAATAGAAGAACGACGAACTGGTGCTCCCGCCCGCCAGGAGGGAACCATCCACCTTCCCCCCAGTCAACGTGTAGGAATAGCTCCCTGAACCCGAGGCACCGTAGGTTGTCGTTCCGGTCGCGAGCACCGAGGAAACGGCGCTGCCGAGGAGATCGTCGAATGTGTTGGAAAGCGTGTACGTCTCGCTGGTCGAGAGTGACCACGACCAGTCGATCGACCCAGCGGATGTGAATCCATCCGTACTGGTTTCGCTCCAGGAGTCGGTAAAGGCTCCGCTGGAACTGTTTGTGAAACTGACCGTCAGGACGTAGGTCGAAAAATCGGCATCGCCCGATGCGGACAGGTTGTATCCGTAGGAGAGACTCGTTGTGACGGTCGAGCCATCCGTCCCCGTCGTCGTCACCTGGATAAGCGACGTGAAGAATTCCGAGTAGGTCCACGCATCGCCGGATAGAGAGACCGTGATCGTCAAGGTATCCGTCTGCGACCCGAGGGAATCGTAAGTGATCTGATCTTCGGCCGCGGACTCATCTATGGGGGTGAGCGTGGTTGTCGTCGTTGTTCCATCGGTCAGGCCCGTTGGACGAAACGCAGTATGCAGGGCGATGAAGCGTCCGCTTTCCAACTGGAAGCCATCCGGAACATTGCCTGGATCTGGCGGGTTCCCCACGTTGCTGCCCGAGCCCGAACCACTGCCCGATCCCGAACCACTCGAAGACCCAGATCCACTAGACGATCCCGAACCACCAGTCGAACCCGAGCCAGTCGATGATCCCGAACCAGAACTACTTCCCGACGAATACGAATAGGAATACCCCGTGCTTCCGCTGCTACTTCCGGAAGTGGAGGTCGCTGCGAAGCCGGAATTGAGCTGCGGTCCCGACCACGTCGATGAGGAATTGGTTTGTGAAGACGTATTGAAGAAGTTGACTCCTGTGTCGCTGCTTTCGCCCGCGCCCGTCAGGGCTGTTCCGGAACCCCACTCACCGGATGTTGAATTCAAGGGATTGGTCGACAGGTTCGGAAGCGAGCTGGACGAAACGTTGAACGTGGGAACGAATTGTCCGCTGCTGCTTGATGTTCCATTGGACGAAGGGGGCGGATTCGCGGAGTTCTGAGTTGAAGTTGTGGTCGTCCCACCTTGAATCGTCGTGAGCGTCGCAGTGACAACGCCGGTGGGATTGATCGACGGCGGTGTTGCCGCATTTGAAGCGGTCGTCACGAGGTTAGTCACCTGACCGCCCGCGGAAGCGACACCCGCAACCGCGGATTGCTGAATCCCAGCCAGAACGGGGCTTAATCCCAAGTCGGCCAGCGAAACAGAAGGCGTTGAAGTGGGATTGCTCCACGACGGAATGGAAACAAGGGCGGTGACAGTCCCGGTGGCTCCGTTTCCAAGATGATCGGCAACACCGTAGGAAAACGTGGCGATCCCGTTCGTAACACCAGCATTGCTGGTGTAGGCAATGAAATCACGCAGTGTGCCGTCCGCGGTCAGGCTCTGCACGATTTCCACGGTCCCTTGCGCGGGATCCACCGTAGATACACTCGCGATGTGGAGCGGAGCCGCGACGTCCGATTGATCGTTTGCGAGGACGTCGATCAACTGGGTCGCGCCCGGCGTTGTCACCTGGAAGCTGTCGTTGAGCGCCACGACACCGCTCAAGAAATAACGCGATTCCAGGTGTTGCGTTACCGCCGGAATTGCGGAGAATCGCCGCCGTCGGTTCGGAATGCGCTTCGAGGACAGGCGCAGGCAGTGGGAGACGGCAGCGAGCCAGTTCAACCTTGACATCGGCAACCCTCTTCGAGGTGTTACAGGTGTGTTTGACGCGACGTGGAATCGATGGGAAAAATGGAACCGCTGAACAGTACCAAGTCGAATTTTGGTTTCAAGCGATCAAAACACCTGTATCGAGAATTGCCAAAGCAGTCGCTTGACAACCGCACACAACTTGATATGCGTGCAGTCCGTTAAGGCCGCGAGGCGACTCGCCTGAGCGACATTCACACCAATGAGGACGCAGCGCGATGGGCTATCGACAGCTTGTGATTGGGCTTGGCCCTGGGCAATGTGGACTGGCCACCTTGGCCAACCTGTTAAATCAACAGTTTCAGACCGAGTTCACGTATCAGCAGCCTCCGCTTCTGCCTTGGCAGGTCCGCACGGATCGGTCGCAGTTGACCGACCGCATGAACCGCTGGAGAACGATCGCTTCGGCAAGCCTCTTTGGCGATGCGTGTTCGTCGTATCTCCCCTACATCGAGTCCCTCTTGAAGATAGAACCGGCCGCTAAGTGTGTCTGCCTGATGCGTCCGTACGGCGAGTTTCGCGATGCCATGCACAGTTGGATTCGACGGAACTACTCGCTGCCGGTCAATCACTGGTGCGACCCGCCGTTAGCCGCGGAGACACAGTGCCCGCTCCACACGCGGTTGTTTCCTCAATATCCCGAGCGACGGCTCGATGACGGTCTGCGCCGTTATTACGAAGAGTATTTCGTGACATCGGAGCAGCTTTCGCAGCGGTTTCCGGATCACTTTCGGATCTTCGATGCGTCGTCAGCGCTCGATACCAGCCGAGGACGCGACGAACTAATGAATTACCTCGGGATTCCGGAGTACGTGCGGACAGGAACCCTGCCGCTCTGGAATCGTCAGGAAGACCCTAATCTAGCGACCGCGCGGGTGCGTGCTTCGGCGGATGCGATGCACCCCAATGATCCACGACGTTGTGTGATTCTCGTTCCCTTCGGAACCTCGATTGTTCCGCAGTGTGACGAAGCACTCCGCGAACTCGAACGGCGAGGGTATCCAGTTCGCCGCGTCGGCGGTTACGCAGCCATCGATCAAGGCCGCAATCAAATGGCGACGGACTCGCTGATCGACGGCTACGCGGAAACGATGTGGATCGATGCTGATGTCGGCTTCGATCCCTCCGCCGTGGATCGCCTTCGTTGTCACCATCAGCCGATCACCTGCGGCATCTATTCCCAGAAGGGCCGCCGGGCATTGGCGTGCCACATCGCGCCCACATCGCCGGCGATGACGTTCGGTCCGTCGGGCGGTGTCCATGAAATCCTGTATGCTGCCACCGGCTTTCTCCACGTCCGCCGCGAGGTTTATCTCGCCGTTCAGAAGCAGTTGAATTTGGCCGTCTGTAACGAGCGCTTCGGCAGTCCGACCATTCCCTTCTTCCAGCCAGCGATCCGCCCGGACGGTGATGGGGAATGGTATCTGGCCGAAGACTACGCGTTCTCCGATCGCGTCCGCCGCTGTGGCATCCGCATTCTGGCCGATTCGACGATTCGACTCTGGCATCACGGGTCGTATGCGTACGGATGGGAAGATGCCGGCCGTGAAATGCCGCGCTTTGAAAACTTCACGCTGAACTTCGACAAGCCGGAAACCGAACCTCCGGTCGCCCCTTGAATCTCGGCCGGGTGGGCGGGATTACGGTGACGGGATCAAGAGCGCCTGCTGTGCAAGTGAGTGCAGGACTTGATGCGTCATGACTTCGGCAGTCCGCTCCCGTGTCTCTTGATCGGCTGAAGCGGTCGGGGCGGTCACCATTACCAGTTCTTTGTTCGCGATGGCACCGCGAAGCCGACCGACCACGCCGGGGACATCGTTGGAACCATCCAGCCAGAGCAGCAATCGACGCTGAAGATCATCAAGCACGATATTTTCATGCAGCCGATTGGTCACGTTGGCCCCGACAAGAGCTTGACTGCGGGCCAGATTGGTCGTGAGCGGATGCGTTGGTACTTCGGTCGTGAATGCGGGCGGCTCGTCTCGAACATCAATCACGCCCGTGTTAATGCAGCGCGACATCACTTCCGCCAGCCGCTCAGTCGGAGGAGCCAGCCATTCCGATTCGATGGCCACCGGTCGCTGCTCTGCCAGCGACCGTGCGCGGGCGCACAACCAGCGAAACGGCACAGGCTGCGGCCAGCTTTCCTTCAAGACCTGCATCGCCGCCTTCACAACCGTCTCGTTCGATCTCAGCGTGGAATTCCCGCGCCGAAAGAGCATCGGCTCGCCTGAATCGACACTCATCGGTCGGTCGGGCACGGCATTCGACGCCAAATGAAGGGCAGCCAGCGCCGCAGCCGACACCGATGGTCGCCGAGGTAATCCGGATCGACACAGCAACGTCTGACGAAAGGCCCGGTTACGGAGGAAATCCAGATACTGCTCCATCTCAATGGTTGTCGTAGCGAGCGATTTCAACATGCTTGCGCAAGCGTCGGGGATGTTCTCCAGACTCATGGAACCGACATCCGACTCCGCCAGGTACTGAAGGCCGTACTCATCGGCCAGCGCGGCGAACTCGTGAAAATAGAAGGGCTGATTCTCGGCTTCCAGATGTTCATGAAACAGGTAGGCGTCATCTGCGCGGGCCACCGCCTCCGCCTCGGCTTTCCACATGGAGGCATAGGAGACCGCCTCGGGATTCACCGCGGAGGAGAAGAACGAGACGAGATTGCGTGCTTCGGCAATCTGCTCCTCGGGTTTAGAATGGCGTCGTGTGCGGAAGCGCATCGCGTCGCGGAGCACCACACGATCGTGCCAGCCGGGAAACGTGTTGTAACTGATGTAGGCGATGCCATGTGGGGAGAGATGGTTCTGACAAAGCTGGAGCACAGCGGCGCGTGCTTCCGCGGGAATCCACGAGAAGACGCCGTGGCAGAGGATGTAGTCGAATTTGTTTTGGCCGAACGAGGCATTTCTCACATCCGCCGCAAGGAGTTCGACATTCGTGAGTCGAGCCGACTCAAGGAGTCGATTCCCGTCGGCAATCTGTCGCGACGACAGGTCGATTCCCACACAACTCGATTCGGGATACTGTTCGGCAAGCGGCAAAAGATTGCCACCGCTCGCGCAGCCGATTTCGAGAATGCGTGCGGTGCGGACCGCCGGGGGCGTCAATCCAAAGAGCTTCGCTATGGCCGAGAGGCGGGCGGGATGCGACTGTGGAAAGGGAAAACTCTTGTAGGGTACCAGGTCGTAGGTACTGCCAATCTCGGCGATGTCCTTCACGACGGCTCCTGAAATATCGTTTGGTTGGTATCACGCAGTGACCCGTTGTCAGTGACGCTCTGAAAGAGGTCTAGACGGGTTCCCGTCTGTCTGGATAGGCATTTCGGTGGCGATTTTAACTGCCGTCCCGAGGCATCTCAAGCAAGAACGGCTGAAGTTGCGATCAACGCGAATGGTCCACGCGCTGGACTCCATTGCATACCAACATGCTCTCAGCCAGCGGTTTGCGAATGATCGATTTGCAAGATTTCGGCATCAGCAAAGGCGAAAGTTGTTCGGCAGACATGTAAAGGCCGGACATCCTGGATATGCAAGCTTGGCTACTCAAGTCGATCAGCGGTTGAATCAACAACCCGTTTCATCAACTAATGCTCCTGACGCGGACCCGTAAGCAACTTCGCAGTGTTTCGCGGTTGAGACGGCACAGTCGCGTGGCCGCACTGTATCCCTGGTCGATGGATGGCAATATCTGGGGCTGGAAATTCTTGGTCCGACCGATTGAATCATTCGATTCCACCGTAAAAGCAGAAGAAACGAATTCAACCGATGTGGTCGGCACGATGCCCCCGAAATCCACCTCGGTGCTCGCCTCGGCGAGCGTGGTCAACTCCGTTGCCCACCCACTCTCTGATGCTAAAGCCCAACAACAAGAGGCAGAAGCAAATGAAGAACAGGAATAAAAACCAGGATGAGAATGAATAGGAAAAGAAAGAGAAGTTGAAGCACATCAATGATGTGAATTGACAGCATCAGGAATAGAGAAAGCCAAGGGCAGGAAGAGCAACACCACTGGAAACTAGAAATCAGAAGTCACTTCTCAGGTGAGAAGCAAAGGTCGAAACGACCGGAACTTGAGACCGCGAAAACGAAGGAGTCATTGCCATGTCAAGCATCGATTTCCCTGTAGCCAATCCACAGGCCCTATCACCCCCGAGGCGGGCGGACGGTTGTCTTCCCTACGGATTCCGGATCGTGCACGTTCCCGTGCCGGAAGCGATCTTCAATCATGCCAAGGCTCAGGCCTACCTGTCCGGCCTGCGGTTTGCCGTGTACGTCGCCAAAGTCCTGTCGGACGCCCGCCCGTATCCGAGCAGCCGCTCGCCACAGGAAACGGCCACTGCACTGGCACCAACGACAGTCGTGCCGTGTGACCCACCGGCAGGACCGTGAGAGATGACGTTGCCGCAGCCACCACAAATCCCTGCACCCCACCAGAGGTGAACGTGACAACCCGAACCGCAGTCCTGGACACCGACGTCGCAGCACAAACCCTAAAGGTCAGCGTGCAACGCTCCCCGGTTGACTTCCAAAATCTGTCCGAAGCCGTCGGCCAAAGGATCACCGCCACCCTCGAAAGGTCACCGCGGGGATGTCATTACTTCAACCCCGCCGTGACGGTCTCCTGTCCTGAACCGACCCCGGAGTTCTTCGCCATGCTCCGCAAAGAACAGGCCCGTTGGTGCCGACAGGCCGGCAAGACATTCCCCCGAAAAGTGCGACGAAGTCCCGCTCGATGGATCAGTGGCGGGCATTGGGTCAGCGACAAACATGCTCGCTACCTGGACCGGGCCCTGTGTTTCACGGGAGCCCTCTTCATCGAAGGTCAGTTCATCGCGTCCCATCGCTGGCCAAATTCAGTGGGAATTTTCCGTCATGAAAGGCGAAATGGCATGTATCCCGCAGCGATCGAACCTCATACGGAATCCAACCCATGATCATCGCGGATATCAAGAATTCTCTTTTCACTCAACTGGCCAACGCCTATCGCGTAATCGAAGTCTACGGCAGCCACGATTCGATCGACATTTTCCCTGACACAACGGAGGGGTGTCTCCGCGCGATTCAGCTGGCCAAGTTGCTGTGTCGCAGTCGACACGAGCGATGTCGGTTGTACGACGAGGGGCGACTCGATGACCCCGATACACTAGTGGCCGTTCAACGGTTTCAGTGCGATGTCGAAGTCCTTGGGCTATTCTCGCCACAGGACCGCCCCGATTTTCAACGCTTTGGTCACCTGCCAGGGGCAGACGGTCCAGCATCAATCCTGACGACGCTTTCGACCTTGGGCAGATGGACATGCCTTGAGCTGCCGGAAGATCCCACCATCTCACGGGAAGTCCAGGAAACGATGTCAAAGCTGCAATCCATTGTTCAGTCGCTGGAAGCTGCGGTTCGTGCCGCCGCCAGTCAGGCGTCAGTTCCTGCTCTTGCCGGTTTCGAGCACGGTTGTTCAGAATTCGACGAACTGTTTCGGCGGCTCTATGATGTCGGCCAGCAGCGAACGCCGTCCCTCGGTCCTGACGATTTCGCGCAAGCGCTGTTGACGCTCCCTGAATTCGACTCCGAGTCTGCCTGGCAGGTCGCTGTGGAGCTTGATGCAGCGCAGAGACAGGTCTGCGAGGCCGTGACGGATTCACAACATACCCTCGCGAGTGAATTACAAGAGCAGCAACGCGGCCACGCCGAAGCCGATCTGCGGGTCTTCATTTACGAGGTTCTGCTGAGTGGTGTGTGTGACCAATCCCAATCCTGACGAGGCCAACTTAGCTACGGAATCGGGAAGTGCATTCCACCGCGTTGAAAGCCTGCGGCATCTTGCGATCAAAGTTCCTTCGCACAGTCCCAACCTCACAAACCCCGGAAGAGAGGGACCGATATGTTCGAATCTGACAACACGCCCGACCGCGGTGGCGATACTTTGTCCATCAGCCACCTCCTGACAACTGCGCAGAGTCCGTTGAGAGAAAGCGAATAGCCTCGATGGAATTTCGTACTCCCAATCACAGCCGATTCACTCGCGATTTTTAAGGTTGCGCATCTTCCATGAGCAATCGTCACCTTCAAAGGGTAGAGGAGACGTCAGCGAGATCCAAATCCTCAACCGAAGGGCACGACATGGCACACGAGCTCGCAACGACCAACGGCCGGACGGCCATGATGTATTCCGGGGAATTTCCCTGGCACGGACTCGGAACCCGACTCGACGAACCAGCCACCGCCCGAGAGGCGATAGAAGCGGCTGGGCTGGACTACCTGGCCGAATTGAAGGCGATCACGACCACGGATGACGTGCCGGTCCCCAGCCGGAAAGCCGTGGTGCGGTCAGATTCTGGAGATGTGCTCGGCGTCGTCGGGAACAGCTACGTCCCGGTTCAGAACTACCAGGCATTCGGGTTTCTCGATGCCGTCGTTTCGGATGGCAGCCTGCGGTATCACACCGCTGGGGCACTCGGAAAAGGGGAACGCGTCTGGATGTTGGCAAAGCTCCCAGATGACATTCGAGTGAAAGGCTCGGACGACATCATCGAGAAATATCTGCTCCTGAGCAATTCCCACGATGGAAGTTCATCGCTGCGCGTTCATTTCACGCCGATCCGTGTGGTCTGTGCGAACACGCTGGCGATCGCGGCGAGAAACGGTCGTGGTCAGGGCGTGTCGATCATTCACAAGGGTGATCTCACCAGCAAGGTCCGTCAGGCGCAAGAAGTCCTCGGCCTGGCGACACGTTTCTACGATGACGTTCAGCAGCAAATCGACCGACTGGCCAGGCACTTCCCCAGCCCGCGTCAGTTGGAAGAATATTTCCGTCAGGTTTACCCTGATTCCCCGGATGGTCCGTCAACGCGGGCGACGAACATCCGGGAAGAATTCCTGCGGCTGTTCGAGCAGGGAATTGGTCACGACATGCCCGAAATCCGACACACGACCTGGACGGCTCTCAATGCGGTCACGGAATACGTCGATCACTACCGGTCGACCCGCGGGAAGACGCCGCAAGATCGAGCCAGCAATCGGCTGGAATCGGCCTGGTTCGGCTCCGGGGCGCGGCTCAAAGAACGGGCTTGGGAGCTGGCCCTCCAGATGGCGACGTAGCGTTATGCGATTGATCGGCGGCGGTCAGCGGGAGTCCTTTAGCGACGGTTTCCGACCACAGCTTCAGTGCATCCAGTGATCGCCGTTGCATTTCTTCCCGAGACGGAAGCCCCCCTTGCGGAATAATCCCGTCGAGGGCGGCATCGGCGAGAGTTTGCTTGTACTCGATACACCGGAGCCTCAGGTCGTCCCACGACCACTGGCCGGCTCGTTCTTCGCGAAGAGTGACCTGGGGAATAATGACATCCACTTTGCTGAACGCAGAACCTTGTCGCCACAGACGGCCGACGATCTGTTCGTACTCCGCGTTCGACCAAGGCAGCGTGATGAATACGATCCGGTCGAGAACGAACTGCAATCCGTCGACGCCAGTGCCCACTGGGGCAGAACCAATCAGGACGTCGGCTTGCCCGTTATTGAAATCATCGATGAACTCCTCGACGTTCACCCGTTCGCTTCCCGTAAAATGATGGGACTTCAGACCGAGTTGGCCCAAGGCCTTGGTGAGGGGTTCGACGATGCCCTCGACGTAGTGCGTGTAGATCAAAGTGCCCCGACGGACCCAGTCTCCGAGGTGTCGCAACTTTGCTTGCAAGAGGGTCTGCTCCAATTGCAAAACGTCCCGAGGCCGTAGGGCAGACAACTGATCGAACCATTCCTGACCGTCAATCGAGACGGGCGTTTTCGATAACTGCTGCTCATATCGCGGCACGTAACGAATGCCGTGCTCCCTGAGCAAGAAATGGACGTTGATGGCATTGGCTGTACTGGCGACCACCGGCACGTGAGAAAAATCCCGGCCAGGGAGCATCAGTTCCAGCAGCTTCACGGCCTCACGGAGATTGTTGACCACTGGGGTTGCAGACATTGCGAGAATGCGAACGTCCGGATTCACCGCTATCGTCGAGTCAATCAACGAGTTTACCTGCTTCCGGCGTTCCGACATCCGCGATTCGGCCTCATGCCGCTGCCGGGCAAACTGAACCTCATCAAACACGATGAAGTCGATGGGAGCCTGCTCCGTCACTTTCTTCACGAAATCCGCCGACCACGCCTGCTGAAACGACTCGTAGTTCACGACCAGGAAGTTTCTTTCCCCATTCACGAACCGGAATTCCAGAGGCTTGCCGTCGTGAACATGAGTGGAGTCTTCAGGAAACGATCGCCGAATCGTCTTCCGCCAACTGCCAACGGTAGAATTCGCCGCGAGAATCAACGTCATGCGGGCATCCATGACGGCGGCCGCATACAATGCCGCGCTAGTCTTTCCTGCTCCCACTCCCGACCAGTTGCCGACTCGCCCCTGGTGCAGGAGGCGATGGGCGGTCAACCGCTGCATCAAGTTGAGCTCAACAGGCTGCCCCTTCGCGTCGACGATGCGATAGCCATCCGGATCGGGAAGAGATTTCAGCTTCTCGAATTGGGCAACGAATCGGCTACGAATCATGCCCGAATACTCTCCGTCTGGCAGCCGAAGCAAGGCCGACGCGACCGCACCTTCGCCAGACGTCATGGCTTCATGCCACAAAGCATCGACACGCTCGTTCACCATGAAATCGAGCACTTCCGGATCATCGGTGATTTTCAACTCGACAACTCGATCCACCACTTTCAGTGATTCCAGAATATCAAGCGAACGAAGTGAGGAGCCGTCCGTCGTTTCCAACTCATCCAGGGAGATTTCTCTCGTCGCATCCCCAGTACTGTCAGGAGACAAAGATTCCTGCTCGGCCTGTAGTTCAGCGGTGAAGAGTCCCGTCGCTTTCTTCAGGTCTTCTGGAGAGCGAACATGTGTGAGGCCTCGAAGCAGCTTCGCACATCGCAGCCGAGCATCCCTTCGAAGCATGCCGTTCCGGGAGAGAATCAGATACAGATCGAGTTCTGTCAGATGCTCAATGCATGGGTTCAGTGAATTCAGAAAACTGATGATGCCATGATGCGTCCAGCGGCTGTGGAAGCCCAGGAAATCACCCCAGCCGATCCACCCCTCATGCCGATAGCGGGTATCTGGTGAATAGGGGATGTCGGCTGGGCGATCCGACGTCGCGGCCCAGGCGTACCACTCCTCAGATTTTTTGAGGCCGAGGGTCCGGGCAAAGTCACGTGTTTCGACGAAAGGACGTACCTCTTCCCGTCCACTTGCCCGTGACGCTTTGCGTCCGAGCCAGTCCGGCCAACTGACCCAGCCCTTGCCGCTGTAGGTGCTGTATGGATCGGCGGGAATGTTGGCTGGCTTTTCCGACGTCTTGGCGAAGACAAACCAGCCGGACTGATTGACAATCCCGTATCGCGGCATCAATTCACGGGCCACGGCACGGGCTTCCTCAAACGGCAAAAACTCCGTTTGCTCTGCTGATCTCTTTGGCTTAGCAGGTCCAGTGCCCAGGAAATAGGCCATCCCAGGCCAAGCGGAGCCATAGACATCCCGAGGATTCGACGGGATATTGGCGGGGCGATCCTTCCAAGCGTAGAAGTCCGTTCCGCGTTTGAATCCCTGTTGAACGACGATTGCTCGTGCCTCTTCCAGGGGGAGCCAATTTCCAGGAGCGGGCATACTCAGCGACCCTCCCCGCTAGCCTGTGGGCGTTTCGTTGCTTTTTTGGTTGCGGCCTTTGCAGCCCGCTTGCGAACTACTGTGGGATCCATCCGGTACAATGCAATCGGGTTCTGTTGGCTGCTGGGGACGACGTTTTTGCCGTTAACTACGAATTCGACACCGCTTGTGCTCAGGTAGACAATCTCCGTCGCCACCGCGCGAGCGGCATCCTTAACATCCATCGACGCTGCACGCCGCACGTAGGCTTTGTGGCCACCCGGACTCCCTGTCTCCCGAATCAACTTCTGTCGTACCTTTGGCTCCAGCTGATCCAGGATCTGGAACGCGGAGAGAAATGGCCGCTTCGGGTGCTTGGCCGCTTCCCGCAAGACCTTCTTGACATAAGGGCGTAGTTTTTGAGATCGGGTAGTCGCAGCCTTGGCAGACTTCTTCTTAGCCATGGGCTTCTTCCTTTCGACGTCGAGTCTCGTGGGTCCGGCTGGTGAAACACGACGAATTCTACCAAGAAGTGTCGGCGATTCGACCGCTGAGGCGACGGTTTGGAACCTCCCAGATCGCGTCTCGTCGCTCCTTCGGGTAATGAGTCCATCAGTGGCCCTCCCACCCACGAAGGAAAATCGCATGCTCAAAGTCAACGTCGGTCTCAGCCGGAAGCTGTCGCGGGATTACAATTCGACTGGATTCAGCCTGAATCTCGAACGGGAACTCTGCGTCGGGTCGGACGACCCCGAAGTCCTGATCGAGAAGATCAAGGAAGTCTACGACCTCGCCGAAGAGGCTCTGAACCAGCAGATCGAGCGGTACGAAGCCGAGTCGGCGATCGCCAGTCGGGATGAAGCTCCGGCTCCGCGAAATGGCCAAACCACGCCTGTTACCAATCGCCTTCCGCCGACGAATCCCGAACCGGAACCTCGACCGAAGTCGGAGAATGGCAATGGCCACGCTCCCAATGGCGATGCGGCGACCAACAAGCAGGTGCAGTATCTGTTGAACCTCGGCAAGCGGCATGGGCTGACCCCGCCGCAGTTGGAGGGTCGGATTGAGTCGATTCTGGCCAAGCGGATTGGCGTCTACGACCTGACCAAGAAGGAAGCCGGGGACGTGATCGATGCCCTGAGTCAGAATGGTCCACCGGCGGCGAATGACAACGGTCGTAGCCGAGTCAACCGCTGAAGGGAGCCAACATGGACCCTCAAGCGGCCTAGAACGAACTTCTTGACGCTCTCGCTGCGGACGAACTCGCCGAAGCCGAGTTAGGGCCGAAGCTCTGGTCACCTGGCTCGACCGGAAAGGATTCCCGCCACAGACATCGTTGCGGGTACTCCCCGGTCACTGGGATGAAGCCATTTGCCGGTACGTCTGCCGCAGGGTCATGGCAGCGTCAGCGATTCAAGACGGAGGTCCCCCATGAACCTATCCCGGCCCCACTGGAGTTACAGTGCGATCAGTCAGTATCTCCGCTGTCCGCTTCAGTATTACTTCCAGCGCGTGTTGGGATTGCCGAGTCGAACTGTCAGTGGCGGACTGGTACTGGGCTCGGCTGTGCATGCCGGGCTGGCCGAGTACCACCGGCGCTTGAAAGCGCAGGAATTGATCGACACCGCAGCGATCCGAAAGGCCTTTCACGACTGTTGGAGCGAGAGGGAATCCCAGGAGTCGGTGCTCTACCGGGAGGGAGACACGCGCGACGACAGTTTACAACAGGGTCTTCAGCTGCTGGAGCTTTATCTCCAGGAACCACCGCCGGACGAAATCGTCGCTGTCGAACGGCGGATTCTGGCGCCGCTCTCCAACAGCCAGGGCGAATACCTGGAGACGCCCCTCGTAGCCATCGCCGATTTAATCACGACCGCCGACGAGACGCTCACGATTCGGGAATTCAAGACGAGCGGGCGGGCCTATTCCGCCGCCGATGTCGAGTCATCGCTCCAGCCGACATGCTACGTCCATGCGATCCGCGAAACTTTCGGGACGGATGCGAACGTCGAATACACCGTGCTGGTGAAAACCAAGACGCCAAAGGTGCAGCGCATCCGCACGAGCCGTTACGCCGCCGATTGCGGGCGGTTGGGAGACTTGGTGCAGGCGATCCAGCGGGCCGTCGATTTGGGCAACTTCTATCCGGTGGAAAGTCCGATGAACTGTGCGACTTGTCCGTATCGACAACCCTGCCGGGACTGGGGTCACGGATCAAGGTCGCCAACGGAACTCGTGTCGCTCGACATCCCAAGGGAGGTGGCGGCGTGCTCACCGAACTGAATGGCAAGGGTGGCTGTCTCTGCGAACCGGCGCGGAAGGGTGAACTCCGCTGCCCGCTGATCGTGCGTTCCACCAGCGAAGATGTCGTCACCGGGGAAATGTTCGGCACGTTGAAGGTGCTGAATCCACGCTGGTGGTTGCCAGATTTGTTGAATCAAGCTCTCGGAGTCGAGCGATTCCGTCGGCAGGTATTCCGCGATCTGCGGATCGAACTCTGGCAGAAACAGCGCACCTATCCCCGACATCACCTGAAGTGGGACGAAGGTCAGACGGAGGTCGATGTCGTCCTCACCTGGGAAAACCCCGCGACCACGGTCTTTATCGAGATGAAGTACGGATCACCCCTGTCGGCGAAGACCACGCACAACAACGGCTCGGCCGGATTCCCCGCTGACCAATTGATTCGGAATGCGCGGATCGGTCTCTGGGAAAACGGCTGGTTTGAAGAAGAACGGTTATTTCATCCACCGCCACGGGATTTCGTGTTGCTTCTGCTGAATCCGTATACCGGCAATCCCCTCGTCGAAGATTATCGCGATCCGGATCGACTCCGCGCGGCGATCCCGCATGGGGAGAGGCTCAAGCAACTGCCGCCGTCCCCATTCATAGGCCAATTGAGCTATTGCCATGTGTTGGACCTCCTCCAGCGGCAGCGGAAATGGTTCACGCTCCCCGAGCGAAAGCTGATCGATGGCCTCCACGACTACATCACTTTCAAACTCGACCAACTCCGCACGGTCAATGGGCATGGTCACAATTGAGCGACAACTGACGAAGGATTCCCTGGAGCAGCGACAGGCGGCTTTTCGCCAATGGGTCGAAACGGTCCGCGACCCGGCGCAGGTGAATTCGGAAGGGATTAGAACCCTCAGTGTCCTCCACGGAGCCGCCACGGCGGATTATGAGATTGCTCCACTCCCCAGCGGTCGGTGGGCCATCACTCTGCACTGCACGTATCACTGCGGGAACTGCCACGGTCGAGGAGCTCCCTGCACGGACTTCGACAACCGCGAGGATTGTGTGGATTTCTTCCTGCAATCCGCCCGTCAACACTTCGATCAGCGAGTGGATTTCGATGGCTCGGCGCTCCAGCAGCGGGCGCAAGTGGAAATGCACCGACTCTTGTCGGAAGGGCTCTTCGGGTTCATCGAGCCGCCGCCTTCCTGCGGGTATGTAGATCAGAATCCAGCCATCTGTTTCCAAGATCAGGAGCACGAGCATGACAAAACCACAACAACCGGCGCAACCGGCGCACGAAATTCGCCTGGGAGCGATCAAGGCGACGATCTGGGAAAACCAGACCACCGTCGGCACCCGGCACAACGTGACCGTCAGCCGCATTTACAAGGATGGTGAGGAGTGGAAGCACACTGAATCGTTCGGCCGCGACGATTTGCAATTGCTGGCCAAAGTGGTCGATCTGGCCCACACCTGGATTCATCAGCAGAGGGCGGAACGAGGGAATTAACGACGCACTTCTCGACAGAAGTGACCCACTCGTGGCGTTGAAAGATGCGATCCTTCCGGTCGGTCATTCTCGATGGAGCCGCCCGTGGCCGCCGTGGATCGAACTTTCAATGCCATCATCGAGCGCTGTCGGTTGGCGCTGTCGCTTCAATATTGCCACTGGCGCGAATATCGCGCCGAGCCACTGCTGGACGCGGAGTTGCGACTGATCCGACTGTCCGGGTTGGCAGAGACGCTCGTGGAGATCGTGACATTCGGTGATCGACTGCGCGAACATTCGACGGACTTCCACGTTATCGGAGCGGGCGGATCGTCGGTCATCCTGTATTTGCTAGGGTTCTCGGAAGTCGACCCGATCCGGTATGGCACCCATTTTCAACGGTTCTGGACGACGTCGAGCGGCGCACCGCCGATTGTGCAATTCGTCGTGCTGTCCAACTCCAGTCTGTGTTGGGTCAACTCCGACGTGCCGAATGGCGTTCGCGTTCATCCGATGACGGCGCTCGAAACGGTTCCCGAACTGCTCGGGCGCAAGCTACCCGGCGTCTCCATCCCCATGAACGAACCGGCCGTCTTCGAAGCGCTTCAAGATCGTGATACGGATGGGATTTTCCAGTTCGACGCCGAACCTGTTCGGTCGCTGATGGCTCAGGTCCGTCCGTCACGGGTGAAATCGCTGGCGATCGCAACTGCGCTGGCACAGATCAGCCATAGTTTTCCTCATGTGGTGGGAGAATTCCTGGACGGATTTCGGGAACGCTCTTCACTGCAGTCCGAAAATCCCGGTGCCCGACAGGCATCGAATTCACCGCTCCCGATCCTGTTTCAAGAAACCATCATGGAACGGCTTCGTCGGGACGTGTGTCTTCCAGGGAATGAGACCTATCGCTTTATCCAAGTGGCCGCGAAGAGTCGGTCCGACTCACCCTCGCTTAGATCAGAAACATCCAGATCGGCGAAGAAATCTCTTCCGACGATAGAGAACAGCGAACTCCTGGACCGCCTCGCACTGGCGAGCCGGTGGGCAGTTTGCCGAGCGCACCACGTCGCGAACGCCATCACGAGCTACCGAGCGGCGTATTACCGCACTTTTTATCGGCCACTTTTCGACAAAGTCCTGCAACAGGTCTTCAAAGGGACGAAGGGAATTTGATGGCGGAGCGACCGAAGAGAACGTCGGCGACCAAGTCGTCCGGCCCGAAGATCAACAAGCGGGATCGACCGGATCGGGACCGCCGGGTCCGTCAGGCCGACCGACTGGCCCGGATTCTGCGTGTGCTGGAACTGGTTCAAAGCCGGGGACGATGGACCACAAAGGCCATCGCTGAAGAAATCGAGTGCTCGGAACGGACGGTCTATCGCGATCTCGATGTCTTGAAGTTCGCGGGCATACCCTATTATCGGGAAGGGGATCAGCAGTTCGTCCGCGTCCGGCCCGATTTTCAGTTTCCGTCACTCACCCTGACGGAAGACGAAGTGTTGGGGCTCTCGCTGGCCACCGTGTTGACGAAGTGTCCCGGTCTCGACATCACGGCGGGGGCCGGGCCGACGACGTGCAAATTTGCCGCAAAGACCACGCAGAGCACTCAGGAACTGATCGATGACGCCTTGCGATTGGTAACGGTGCTCGACCTGAAGCTCGCCGATCACAGCCGACATCATGCTGCCATCCGGACAATTCAACTCGCACTTTTGCAGGGACAACAACTCCGTGGACTTTACGAAAGTCCCTACGAGCCAGCTTCGGTCAAGTTGAAACTCGATCCGTATCGGCTGTGCCTGATCAAAAACGCGTGGTACGTCATCGGAACAATGGCGGATGATACTGCGCCGAAGACCTTTCGCGTGGCTAGATTCAAGTCTCTGCTGATCGTCGATGAACCCACCAAAACGCCCACGGATTTCGATCTCCGAGAATACTTCGGCAACGCATGGGCCGTCTTCCGGGGCGGGCCAACTTACGACATCGAACTCAAGTTCACTCCCGCCGCGGCCAAGCTCGTGACGGAAACCATCTGGCACCACACCCAGACGGCCAAGACTCATCGGGACGGCAGTGTCACGCTGACATTTCGGGTGGACGGACTCAACGAAATTCTGAACTGGGTTTTATCGTGGTCGGGAAAAGTGACAGTGGTGAATCCGGCAGAACTCCGGACGCTCTTCATCCAGACCCTGCAATCCGCCATTCAAATGCAGGCGGCATCCAACGGCGTCTGACCCGCGTCTGTCGGGTTCCTCGGGTATCAGGTGGAGACGAGTCGATAAGTCCGTGATCGCGGATCACGCCCGACCTCGTTCCTCTGAACTGAAGGATTCCCGTGATGAATTGGCAAGGTGTGTGGTTGCTGGCGATGGCCCTGATGGTTGGATGTTCGACGAATCCCGTTGGGACCGAATCCGCGGCCCGGAACTTTTTTGATGCGGAATTCCAGAAGTGGATCGCCGGTGAGTCGAGTGCCGTCGCCACGAAACGGTCACAAAGAATGATGCTCGCCCCGCCGATCAGTTACGACATCCGCAGCGTCGCCCGGAGTGAGCCGGACCTTCTGGCCTGTCAGGATACGGCCAAGCTTCCTGCCGATTGGAAAACCTGGCCCGCCTTCAAACTGAATGTCGCCATCGAGTGGAAGTCCGAGGATGGTTCGCCGATGACGAACGTGACCAAGTACTGGCTCACCTGGAACAGTGCCGAGCAGCGGTGGTACGTGACCGAAGTCTTTTGATGGGGTGGCTGGTTCCTTCGGATTACCGACTGACCCACCTGTGTCAAACGCGAATGGTATCTATAGAGCCTGCTGGCTTCCGGAGTGACGCACGCCCCGCGATGGGGAGGCGAGTCGGCACAATCCCGTTGGCGGTCTGCCGTGAATCCTCGCGATTCACCAAGCCGGTCCGACCAACACAACCGGGGTGACGACCGACAATCGCCGTGAACCAACCAATGCACTCCGGAAGCCAGTCTTTATCACTATCAACCGACCGCTGGCCACGTTGACGATCAGGGACGGAATGCCGCGAACAACAACCTGGACCACGGTCTTGTTTCACCAGGAACGCGAAATTCTCAGACGGACTGACCCCGCAAAAGCCCTCAGCTTTCATGTGGGCATCTGGTGGCACGATAACGAGCGGCTGGTCGCGTTCCGGCAATCCGTCGCCGAGATCAAGACCACCGGGCACCTGGTCGATTCCGATCTGTCTCACGATTCCGTCTGGGAAACGGCCCGGCAGGAACTTCACTGCTCGGCCGCCCTCGAGTACTTCCAGATTCCCCGTGGCCGGATCCTGTGGGACGCCTTTCATCGGGCCGGGATTCTGTATCACGGCAACTCCACACCCCAAATGGTGTTCGAAGAACTCGCCCGATTTTATGGACTCCCCAGGTGGGAAGCTCGGTTGGATGAGCATTATCTGACCGGTGAAGCCCTCGAAGAGTTCTATCGGTTGGCGTGATCGTCAGCCGCCGACGACCAGACCGAACTTTCCTTTCCTCGTTCTCAGGGTCTCGACCAATGTCTTTTCAACGCGAAATCTACACGTTCACCCACACCTTATTTATGACCGGAGCCATCGGCCTGACCATGACGGGGATGTATGCGGCACGACATCAGCATCCAGAATTCGTGCCGTTCATCGAGACTTGGGGCTTGTTCATCGGCATGGCCGCCACGATCAGCACGTTCTTGTTCGGCCTGTCGTTGATTGGAAAGCCGATCTACGACGACGAGACCCACAAAGAACTTGAAGCCGAACACAATCGAGCGGTGTTCGAGTGGAACAGCAAGAGTCCCGAAGAACGGGCCATCATCACCGCCGCCCGGCGGAACGAGTTGCTGCAACTCACGCAGATTCTGCAGAACAACACGATCATCCAAAACCAGGAACAGGCGAAGCCGAAGCGACGGTACTGAGCCGCGACGGGGCGTTCAAGGCGAACATCATCCGCGGACTCTCTGAAAGACAACATCATGTTTCGGGACGAGTGGTTTCGTGTTGCACAACAGGGTTTCCCAGTTCCGCTTTCCGAGATCCTCACCAACTCGGTGTATTATCCGGCCTGTGGAGATGACGGTGATCCCGTCAAGTATCTGGGCAAACAGTTCCAAAGCTTCGTTTACGTAGACTACGGCGTAGGTCGAGATGCCGTGGTTCAGAAACTGACGCAGTTCACGGGGTATGAACTTGAGGTCAGCCGAGAGCTTCAACGAAGCGATCTCGTTCCCAACGGTTGGAATCCACCACCGTTTGCTCGAATGCACCGCATCCCTGACGTTGTTGCTCAGAGAATTCGTGAACCATTTGCGATCTGGGCACTGTATCGACGCCAGCCGAATTACGACGACGACCATGGGCCGACTGGATTTAGCCTGCTCTACATCGGCGGCGACGGCGTCGCTACCTACCACGCACTGTTCTATACCCGTCAGATCACCTCAGCAGTGATTTGTCTCATTCAACCAGGGACTGGATGGGGGGGCAACTGGACTGATTTCGAGGCCCATGACGGCCCTCTGGCCAAGCTCGTTTTGGAGAACCCTGCTGGTCGCCCCCGCTTGTTGCTTTACGGAGGCTGGGGCGACGGTGATCTCTATCGAACCGCACCTTGGCCGGAATACGCAACCCAGATTGCAGTGCTACACGGACGGCTGAGGCTTTTCTCCCGCGATGTTGATGCAGCGCAGTGACATGCCGCGACTTAAGAACCGGGAGTAAATCATGCGAATCACCATCCATCGGGGCACCCACGAGATCGGCGGCAACTGCATCGAGATCGCTACCGATCACAGCCGGATCATCCTCGACGTGGGGATGCCGCTGTTCAATGAGGATCGCGAGCCACACGACACAGGAGCCTTGCGACGGCAATCCACGGATCAGCTTCGTCGGAGCGGAGTGCTGCCCAACGTTCCCGGTCTGTTCGACGAGTCGAACTCCCGCCCCGATGCGATCTTGCTGTCGCACGCTCACGAAGACCACACCGGACTGCTCGGACATTCCCACCCCGACATCCCGATCTACGCCAGTGTCGGGACGAGCAAGATGATGCTGGCCGGAGCCAGGTTCGCTGGCCAGCCGGCTCTGCCGAGAGAACGGCAGCGGGACCTGACCTCAGGGCAACCGGTTCAGATTGGTGAGTTCACGATCACCCCGTACTCCGTCGACCATTCGATCTACGGCGGTCAGGCGTTCCTGATCGAAGCCGCGGGCAAGACGGTTCTTTACTCCGGCGATCTTAGACTTCATGGCCGGAAACCGGGCATGCACCGGGCCTTGGTCGACGCGGTCAAGCCGCGGAACATCGACCTACTCCTGATGGAAGGAACACACATCGGGCATCCTGACCACCGAGGGCCGAACGAGTACGACCTCGAAAAGCAGATCGTCGTGTCCATTCAATCGGCACCGGGACTGGTGCTGGCTTCATTCTCGCCACAGCACGTCGACCGGCTGGTCGGGTTTCTCAGGGCGACCAAGAAGGCCGGACGGGTGTTCGTCGCTGACGCCTACACCGCGTTCGTGATGCACCTGATCGCGTCAGAAACTCCAATCCCGAGGCCGGAGTCCACCGAGTGGGTGAAAGTTTTCTTCCCAAAATACTTCGAGGAAAGTTACCGGAGAAAACAACTCGAAAACCATTTTGTTTTAATGTCCCCGGCCAGGATTGGGATGGAGGAAATCCGATCCAATCCGTCCCGGTACGTGATGCTGTTCCGCCCCAGCATGTTGGACAGTGACTTCGGCGGAAGCTTGCCGGAACACTCCCGATGTCTCTATTCTCGTTGGGAAGGCTACCTCGAACGCCCTGACTCGCAGGCGGTGACCACGGCTCTGGAAAACGTCGGCGGCGACCTGATCAAAGTCCATACGAGCGGTCATATCCATGCGGGAGACATCGCCGACCTGATTCAGCAAATCAACGCCAAACTGGTTATCCCGATTCATACATTCGAGCCGGATCGGTTTCAGGCGATAGCGAGCAATGTCCGAGTTCTGAAGGACGGCGAGACCTTGGATGTGAATTGAACCGCAGTTTCTTGGCTTTATGTCAGCCAGGTGACATCGCGCCGGAAGATGCCCTCGGCATCGCGTTCTGCGATTGCGAAGCGAATGTTGACGGAATTCATGATCGGGTCGCAGCGCACGAAATCGCGCCAGCCAGTACTTCGTTCCGAACGATCGTGGAACGCGAAATAGGCGGAGTCGGCGAGAATAATGACCATCGGTGTGGCGGCCGGATTGAGCGTCACTGTCTCAAAGCCCGAAGGGACAGGCAGCTTGGATTTCAATTCCTGGAATTCCAACGTCAATCGGGCGAACGTGCCAAGGGAGGTCATACAGGAAAGGTAATCCAACCCTTCGAGCACTGCGGAAATCGGCGGATGGGTGCCGTTCTCGCCGAGTTTGGCTTCAAAGACCACGAGGCCACCCTGATCCGTTATCCCCAGCAAATCAGCGCAGCGTTTCCTTTCGCTGAGTTGATTCGGTATTTCATAACCCAACAGCCAGATGGATGCTTCGCCAAGCTGCAAGCACCCGTGAGACTCCTGCCAACAACATCGACATAACCCGTAAACGGCACGTTTCTCCGGCACGGTTGCCTCGCGATGATGTTCCGTGCGATCAATCAGGATCCGTGCTCCGGTATAGGGGGCGTTCGATCTGCTGTTCGTCCTGGAGCTTCGACTCCAACATCCAGCTCAACAGCAGCGGCCATTCCGGACGTGCGCCGAGATCAGCGTGCAGGCGATTCATCCATATGCGAAAGTTGGTATCCGGCATTGACGAAACTCCGATTCCGGCCGGATTGCGGACGATTCGCCGCTTCGGTTCCTGGCCGGATCGGACAGCACAACATTTCGCTGTGCCAACTGCTGGTCATTCTGTCTTCGCCATGCTGACAGATTTCTCGGAATTGTCAGCCGTGCCGCAAAGTTGGCGGCCCCATCGGTAGCAAAAATCCTTACAAGGCCAAGGATTTGCCGACGGAATTACCACCTGACACGAAATGCCAGCTACCTGTCACAGATCGGATTCTGACTGACCCAGTAGTGGCTCAACGATCTGCGACGATCCCGGCTTGGGTGACGGGCCGCGGGAGTTGGACAGCAGCGTGGGCACGGAGAGGAAAAGAACCGATGCCGAACGCCGGGCGCGTCAGTGCGAACGAATGAGCCGGTTGCTGCGCATTCTCCGGCTGATCCTGGGGCCGGGACGCTGGGATGCCGATGCGCTGGCGCGCGAACTCGAATGCTCGCGGCGGACGGTGTACCGTGATTTGCAGACTCTATCCATGGCGGGAGTTCCTTGGCAGTACGATGAGCAGGCCAAGGCCTATCGCGTCCAGCCAGGATTCCGTTTCCCCGGCCTGTCAGAACCATTGACGGATGTCTCCCCGCAGCGATCCCCGCGGGAGTTGCTGGCCGCTGCCCGGAATCTGCTGCAGGCGGGTGAGACGTTTCTGTCCACTCTCCGAGGATTCTGCGAATCCCTAGAAGAAACTTGAACCCGGTGGCAAGACCGCATGGCACGTGAAGTTGCGAAAAGGTTGCTCAGCGGCGGCGATTCGGATAGAGCGTGTCCACATGACAGGAAGTGCCTTCCGGGGATGTCGCCAGGATCATTAGCTCGTTCGGGGTACAGTGAAAATAGCGGCACAGGGCGTCGACAAAGGCAGTATTGGTGACGACGTCGCGATCGGGCGAAGTCAGACTGGACAGCACCTGAGGGGAAATTCCCGTCACTTCGGCGACTTCGCGCAGGGGAATCCGACGTCCATCTTGGCGTTCCTTCGCGGCGAGCAGATCACGAACCCGAAACTGAATCACCGAAAAATCCTCCCGGACAGTTGATCTACGCGGAGAGAGTAGTCTAGAATATGGCAGTGGTCAATCCACCTGGTCAGCGGAGTCCGCTGGTCGACCGGATGTTAAGGCTCGAATCAATAAAGCGGCGCAGCCAATGTCGGTCGGTCAACGAACTCCTGCTCGTACGTTGTCATCACGTACGTGAGTCACGCTCCGGAAGGTTCCCTCTCTCCGGCTGGCAACAGATCTCCGTCACTCAGGTGAGCAGCGTCATCGCTGCCGGAGATCGTTGCTATGTCGAATAACTCTGCGGTTCTATCGCCAGATGCTATCAAGTGCGACCATTACGCCGGGCGTCCACCGGGGAATGGCTCTCTCTTGGTGGCCACTTCAGCGGCCCCTGACAATTTTGGGGCACTGATCACTGCCGAAGCCGCGGCGCAATTGTGTGATGTCTCTCTGCGAACCTGGCGCAGGCTCGAGGCGGAAGGAATGGTGCCCAAACCGGTTCGCCTCGCGGGGCGCATCAAGCGGTATCGCCGCGGGGAACTGCTGGCCTGGATGGAGGCTGGCTGTCCCGCAGGTGAGCAATGGGAGAACATCCGCCAAGTCGAACAGCGTCGGAGGGCCAGGTAATGGGACGAGTCTTCAAAAAACGCATCCCGGTGACTGACCCGGTCAGCGGCGAACTCTCCGAACGGGAATCCCAGAAATATTATGTCGAATATCGTGACGAGCACGGCAAGAAGCGCCGCAAAGCCGTCAGCCCGGACAAGTCGGTCGCCACGCGCAAGCTGGCCCAGATCGAGCGGGACGTCGACCGTCGCCGGAACGGAGAGATTGACCCCTATGAAGAACATCGACGGCGGCCGATTACCGACCATCTGCGCGATTTCGAGCAGTTTCTGCGCTCCAAAGGGGGTTCGGAAAAACATGTGAGCCAGGTCGTCAAGCGGGCCACCGACGTGATGACTGACTGCGGCTTTGTGCTGCTCGCCGACCTCCGACCGGGCGCCGTGCAGAACAATTTGCACGAACGTCGGCAATCGGGGCGATCCGCACAGACCTGCAATTTCTACCTGAAAGCGGCCACGCAATTCGTCCGCTGGCTGGTCCAGGATCGCCGACTGCTCGACAATCCGCTGCGGGGCCTTACGCTGCTCAATGTGCGCATCGACCGACGACATGATCGACGCGCACTGAGTGCCGAAGAGTACGAACGTCTCTTGAACGCGGCCGCCACCGGAAAACGCGTGGATGGGATGTCGGGAGCGGAACGCCGCATCCTTTATCTAGTCGGGAGTTCCACTGGTCTGCGTCGCGCCGAGTTGAGTTCCCTGACGCTCCGTTCGCTCAATCTCGATGGCGAGTTTCCGTCTGTCGCCGTCCTCGCGGCCTATTCCAAGAATGGCCGTGACGACACCCTGCCATTGCATCCGGCCGTGGTGGCGGAAATTCGCGTCTGGTTGGCCACACAGAAATGCACGCCTTCGCAGCCGCTGTTTCATCTCCGGTCGGCCGGGGGAGAACTCCGTGACACAGCCAAAATGATGCGACGGGACCTCGCCGCCGCCCGGTCAAAATGGATCGCGGAAACGGATGATCCCGAAGAGCGAAAGCGGCGGGAGTCGTCCGACTTCCTGCAGTATCAAAACAGTGCCGGGCTCTTTGCTGACTTTCATGCGAATCGGCATACGTTCATCTCGAATCTGGCCCAAGCCGGCGTCCATCCGAAAATGGCACAGACTTTGGCCCGCCACAGCACGATCAACCTCACCATGAACACGTACACTCACGTCAACATGGAGGAGAAATCCCGCGCGGTCGGCCGGCTTCAGGGTCCGCGAGCGAACGCGCCCGACCAGGCGATCGTCGATCAAAAAAGACCGAAGGTTGAGGCCGCCGAGGTGTCCGTTTTGGGGCCCTCAGGTGTCCCGAATGGGGCCCCAGAGCAGTCCGCACCTGGCCCAGAGGAGGCACCGTCTGACATGATCGCAGAGTTGCGGAGCGTTGTCACAACACACGCCAGCGTCGTCCATAACACCAATGAGGGTGATGGTTTAGACGCTTACTGGCCTGTCTTGGCCGCGTCTGACACTCAGGCGGAACGAACCTGTTTTGAAATGCACCCGGAGGGATTCGAACCCCCAACCCTCGGTTCCGAAGACCGATGCTCTATCCAATTGAGCTACGGATGCTAACTGTCTTGCGATGATTAAACGGACGGACCGAGATCCGCGTTTGGTCATGCGACCCGAGCAGTACGGATTCTACTCGCTAACGGGGTCGCGGTAAATCGCTCGCAGTCAGTCCACCCGATTTCCGTTCCCGCGACCGGAATCGAACTGGCCGTCGCCGTGAAAGAGAGGCGTGATGACCCGTTCGGCGGCGCGATTCCCGTCCGTGACGGTTTCAGCAGCCTATGGGCAACGGAGCTCGTTCGCCTACAATGCAGGACGCGACATTTCGCCGGGAGAGTCTTGCCGATGGCCGCCTACGAATATTCCCGCTGGGATGGATCACAGGAGTTTACGCCTCAATCGGCGGACAAGCTCTTCGATCAACTCAGCGATTACCTGATGCAATACGGCGATGAAGTCCTGGACTCGCTGAAAGAATGGGAAGAGGAGCACCCCGATGTCCTCGACCAACTCCTCAAGCAAGGCCTGGTCGAAAAGGACGGCGAAGGCAAGTACATCGTCACCCCGCGCGGCATGCGGCGGGTCGAGAACAAGGCCCTTGAAGCGCTGTTCGATATCCGTCGCAAGGATGTGCTTGGCCGCCACGACACCGATCACCGCGGGCCGGGTCAGACCGTGCATGAAGAATCGCGACCGTATCAGTACGGCGATCCCGTCTCGAATCTCAACCTGCAGGAAACGCTGAAGAACGCCTTGGTCCGACAGGGCGGCGGCACTCCGGTGCGCATCACGGCGGATGATCTCGTCGTCCACGAAACCGAGTACCAGACCGCGTGCTCAACGGTGGTCCTCATCGACATGTCCGGCAGCATGACCCGCTACGGCAAGTACGGCTCTGCCAAGCGCGTGGCGATGGCGCTGCAGGCGCTGGTGCGATCAAAGTATCCGAGCGACTTCCTGCAGGTGATCGGGTTCTACACGTATGCGTCACCATTGACCGAGCGCGAGTTGCTCAACTCTGCGCCCAAGCCCGTGAGCATTTATGACCCGCGCGTGCGGTTGCGGATCAATCTCGACTCGCCACCCGACTTCGTGCCGCAGCACTTCACGAACATCCACGCCGGGCTGCAATTCGCCCGGCGAGTGTTGCGGCGACATCCCGCGCAGAACCGACAGATTCTGTGCATCACCGACGGCGAACCCACAGCCCACATTGAAGGCCGCGATGTGATGCTGATCTACCCGCCATGTGAACAGACGGCGAACATCACTCTGGCCGAAGCGAAGCGGTGCGCGAACGAAGGGATTCACATCTCCAGCTTCGCGCTGATCGAGGATTACTTCTATCTGGACCTCGTGAACTTCGTCGAACGGATGGCCCAGGTGACCGGCGGCATGGCGGCGTACTGCAACGCCAACGACCTCGGCAACCTCGTCCTCGACAGTTTCACGAATGGCCGCCGCATCCGCCGCGCAATGTGACCTCTTTTGCTTGCCGCTTTGCGGATCCCTCAGCGCCCAATTCTTATTCAATCGGCGATGCTGACGTCGCGAACGATCTCGCGCGCATCAAACGACACCAGCAACGAATACTCCGTGAGTGGCACTGGACAATTCGGATTCCGCCCGCGATGGCCCAAGTGGTATCGAAAGCGGTGCTGTCGGTCAAAATGTTGATCGTCATCGGGATCACCCAGAATCGCGCGGACTTCATCCGCAGTCTTGCCCATGATGAGCCGTTGGTCGTACACATCATTGGCCATGTGACCGCGGCGTTCTCGATCCGCGGCTTTCCAGGCCGATTCCTCAAAGGCCACGGGCTCAAATCCGACATAGCAATAACAGCGCAGTCCCGCGAATAATCCCGCAGAGAGGACTACCATCGACAGCAAGAACGCGATGACGATCGCGTTAGTGGCTCGATTCGAGAGAGGCATGGCGACATTACATCACAGAGATGAGGTGGCCGCTCACGCAGCCACAGATGGCATTAATCTTGGCACAAACCTGTAGAGCCGTTCAAGCAGAATCTGCTCCCCCGCGACAAACTCCGGCACAATCTCCACCGCCCAGATGTGCGATGCGAGTGGGTGATCCGTCGGAATCTTCACGAGATCCTTCAGCGTTGTCGCGAACTCGGTGACGGATCGTGTGGCTCCCCACTCGCCAATCGCATCGAGATCGGCCCGCGTGTAGTGGTGATGATCGGGAAACGTCTTTAGTTCACCGGTAATGCCGAGATCAAGCAGTGTGCGGCGGAAACCATCCGGGTTGCCGATGCCGCAGAACGCACGCATCCCGGCTTCCTGGCAGCCGGGATGCTCGATTTCCGTCGCCGCGCTGTTGGAAGAAAGCACCCCGGCTGCGAAGAAGCAGCCGGGGTGCTGCGTGTCACCCAGCGCGTTGATCAACCGTTTCGGTGCAAACCGCACGGCGATGTGTTCGTCGACGCCACGGACACGCGCGATGTGTGTTCGCAGTTCGTGCAGCATGTCGGGTGCGATCTGATCGGCCCGCGTGATGATCACCACGTCCGCCCGTTTCAACGCCGACAACGGTTCGCGCAACAACCCGCGCGGCAGCAGATGCCCATATCCCCACGGTTGCAGCGCGTCGATGAGCACGACATCCAGGTCGCGCGCGAGCCGTCGGTGCTGGAAGCCGTCATCGAGCACCAGCGCATCACAGCCACGCTGTTGGATCGCGATGTCCGCACCGGCAACACGGTCGCGCATCGCCACCTGCGGCACACCGGGACACAACCGTTCCAGCACCAGCGCTTCGTCGTTCGCCCCGTTGTGTGCCACTGGCTCTGCCAGTGTCTTCTGTTTGTCTGGGCAATCGCTCTGCACCATCGGAAAGACACTGGCAGAGCCAGTGGCACACGGAGAGGGCGAAGTTGCTGAGTGAAGACTGCGGTATCCGCGGCTCAGAATGCCCGGACGATATCCCGCGTGCTGCAATCGCTGGGCGAACCATGCGACGAGTGGCGTTTTGCCGGTGCCGCCGGTGGTGATGTTGCCGATGCTGATCACCGGGCAGTCGATGCGATGCGTTTTCAACCAGCCATAATCGTAACCGGCGTTCCGCACGGTCATCGCGGCGGCGTAACCCCACGATGCGGCACGGCACACGGCCCGCAACGCCGTGGGTATCATCCCGCGGCGGCGGCCGGATAGGACATCGATCGCGAATTGCTCGTCCATGAGCGGCAGCCAGGAGGTTGAGAGTGAAAAGTTAAGAGTTGAGAGATGAATAATCAAGAGGTCTTTCTCTCAACTCTTCACTATTAACTCTCAACTCCTCTTACATCGTCGCCATCTTCTTGCAGATTGCTTCGGCCATCTGCATTGTGCCGACGGCGGTCGGATCGTTGCGGTTGTCTTTCAGGTCGTACGTCACGTCCTTGCCTTCTTCGATCACCGCGGCGACGGCGGCTTCGAGTTTCTCGGCGGCTTTGTGTTCGCCGAGGTGTTCCAGCATCAGCTTGCCCGACAGAATCAACGCCGTCGGGTTGACCTTATTCAGACCTTTGTACTTCGGTGCGCTGCCGTGCGTGGCTTCAAAGATCGCGGCGTCCGGACCGTAGTTGGCCCCCGGAGCGACACCGAGACCACCGACGAGACCGGCACACAGATCGCTGAGGATATCGCCGTACAGATTCGGCAGCAGGATCACATCGTACAACTCGGGCTTCTGCACAAGCTGCATGCACATGTTGTCGATCAGTCGTTCCATGTAGACGACGTTCGGCGAACTCGGCACCTTGCCTTCGAGTTCCTTGTCCGCGGGGACCGACAGTTCCGGCCATTCGTACTTGGCCCCGAAGGCCGTGGCGACCGCGCGGGTTTCGTCGTACCACAGACCGTCGGTGAACTTCATGATGTTCGCCTTGCACACCGAGGTCACCGACTTGCGGCCGGCCTTCACGGCGAAATCAAACGCGAACTTCGCAATGTTGCGGGTCCCTTCATACGACATTGGCTTGATGCTCACGCCGGTCGTGGACTTGCCGGTGCCGATCTTCTTGCCGGTGGTCTTGCTGTTGATGAAGTCGATCAGTTCCGTGGTTGCAGGAAGACCGGCCTGGAACTCGACGCCGGCGTACAAATCTTCGGTGTTCTCGCGAACCACGACGAGGTCGACGTTGGATTCAGAGAAGTATGTCCGCACGCCCTTGTACGTCTTGCAGGGCCGCAAACAGGCGAAGAGGCCAAGTTCCTGTCGCAGGTAGACGTTGACGCTGCGGAACCCCTTGCCGATGGGCGTGGTGATGGGGGCCTTCAGCGCGACCTTGTTCTTGCGCACCGAGGCGAGGACGGAATCGGGAACCTTGCCGACTTTCTCGATGACTTCGATGCCGCATTCCTGCACATCCCACGAGAACTTCACGCCCGTGGCTTCGAGGCATTTCTTCGTGGCTTCGGTCAATTCCGGCCCGACGCCATCGCCGGGAATGAGGGTGACGTTGTACATGCGGGAAGGCTTCTGCTAGCGGTGTTGGCGGCATCATCGCAGCGACAAACCAGCGCCGCCGCGGGAGCCGAAACTGTAACGCATCAGCGACTTCCGAACAACGGCAAGCGAAGTGAGGGCAAATGGCTATCGTGTTAGAGTCGCGTCGAGGAACTGACTCACGGTCATCGCAGGCGCTGAGGGCTGGTGGCGGGTATCATACACACTCTATTCCCGTGTGATGAGCGAAACGATGAGCGAACCCGCACACGAATTCGTTGACGACAACGACCACCGGCGCTGGTCGCCGCGGTTGCGTGCGCGCGATGTGTTTATTTTGGGAGCGGTTTCCGCACTGCTGTTCCTGTGGACGCGGCATCCGGCCATGGGGGCCGTGTTGCCGTTGCTGATGTCCGGGAGGAAATGCTGGAATGTCGGCTGGTGGTTGTTTGATCGTGACCCCGAACGACGACGGGCGTTGACGGTGCTGACGTTTTACATCGCATGGGCGGGTTGGCAAGCGGCAGCGGCGGCGTTTGCCACGGTGATCGGATGTCTTGTGTTGGAGGAGAATGGCTGGCTCGACATCCCCGAAGCACGGATAATGTGGACCTTGGCGGTGATGGGGCTCGCGCTGGTCTGGAATGGCGTTTTATGCTGCATGGCTTTAATCCGCGCGCTGCGACACCATCAGAAGATCTGGCTGTCACCGAATCTCGTCGAACAATGTGATCGCGATTTCACTCGGCTTCAGCAGATCGAATGGAATCCGAGATCCCTGAATCGCGCCGTCTTCGTTATTGCCGCCGGGGTCGGATTTCCCGTCCTGATTTTGTTTTCGGTGGTCTTGGCTGCGGTTACGATTGGGGGAGGAGCGGCACCACAGAATGAGTCGCTCGTCGTAACGCTTCTTCTGTTGGGAATCGCCGCGATGTTCATCCTTCCCATTGTTCTGGTGTCCGTGCTGGTTCACCGCGTGGCGGCGAGTTCCCCCAGTCAATGCTGGTGTGAAGTGACCTGACTTCGGTACCGTCGCCGCCGCGCGTGCGCGAAAATCGGTACGCTTGTATCGTCACTCTCGATAGGCTACTGTCAGTAACAGCAAATCCTTTCGGGGGCAATTTCGGCGTTCATTGCCCAGCCCCTGCGGAGCCGATGGAATGCTGCTGCATTGCCCCCACTGCGCGGTAGAGTGTACGATTGATAATCTGTCGGCCGAAACAATCAACTGTCCCGGATGCGGCGTTCTAATCCAGTCTCACTCGACAGAGTCGTGCTCTGCGGAAACAAGAGTCGCCGGGCCAGGTTCCTCTTCGGCACAAGCTGTTCCGGCGTCGGATTCCAAACCGACGGTCCTTGACATCCTGCCGACTCCCGATCAGTTGCCGCGCCAAATGGGGCGTTATCTCCTCACACAATTCTTGGGCGAAGGGGGATTTGGCCACGTCTATCGGGCGTTTGATTCGCAATTGGGTCGAGAGATTGCGTTGAAGATTCCCCGGAAAGACCGCTTCAGTGCGAACCAGCCGTTGTCTCAGTTTTTGGCAGAAGCCCGCATCTGTGCCAAGTTAGAACATCCTGGAATCGTCCGTATTTACGATGTCGGTTGGCTGACACCGGAGGTCTGCTTCATTGCGATGGAACTGTGCTCTGGTGGTTCGATGGATCTGATCGTCAGGCGACCAGGAAAAATGGCTCCCCGACGGGCCGCTGAGCTCGTGGCCGAAATTGCCGCTGCCGTTCATTTTGCCCACTTGCAGGCGTTGATTCATCGCGACCTCAAGCCGTCGAACATTCTGTTCGGTGCCGACGGACATCCGCGGATTGTGGACTTCGGACTGGCACTACCGGAAGCACTTCAGTTGGATCACTCGGGCGAAGTCGCCGGCACGTTGCCTTACATGAGCCCCGAACAGGTCCGTGGCGAAAGTCATCTTCTGGACGGGCGCTCCGATATCTGGAGCCTGGGCGCGATTCTTTACCAACTGCTTTCGGGACGTCGCCCGTTCCTGGGGAATCACCGGCAAATTGCCGAGCAGATCCTCTCGCGGGATCCCAAGCCGCTGCGGCAGATTTCCGAAGAAATTCCCGTTGAGTTGGAACAGATTTGCCTGAAGTGTCTCCGAAAAGCGACCTCCGATCGATGGGCGACGGCCAAAGATGTTGCCGAAGAGTTGCGGCATTGGTTGAACACCAGCCGCACCGATTCCGCGGCGGTGCTGACGGCCCCTCCGCTGCCCGCAGTTCCGGAACCAGCAGCGCGATGGAGGAGTCGCATTGGAGCGGCCGTCATCGTTACGGGAGTGGTGGGTGTGGTGAGTTTGCTGGCTGTGGCACTCCCCGGGAGCATACGCGTCGAGAACGGCCCTGCCGAAAAGTCGAAGTCCCCGATTGTTCCCGTGCTGCCCGCCAGAGCCGATTGGACGATGGCCCAGGCGGTACCGTTTCGCCAATACCCTTTATTTGCGAGACCCTCGCGAAAACTTGCATGGCCCATTCCCGGTGAGTCGGCGAGCGTGGACCATTCCCTCGAAGAAGCCAAGCTCAACATCACTTCGGAGCAGATGACGCTCATCGAGCTGGGGGACGCCGTTGCAAGCGATTTCAAACTCGAAGTCGACATCTACAAAAATGCGCGCATCGGGAGCTCGGGCTTGTTCTGGGGCTATCGTGCCGATCCGGAGAATGACCGCGAGTGGCATTGTTATGCCATTTTCTACAAGACGTTTCTGCCCCGGCATGGAGATGTCGCCATAAACTTAATCGTGGTCAGCGATCTCACCTGGATGCGATTGAACAATGGCGAAGTGGGCCTGGTGTCTCAACGCGATATCGCTTCCGAGGCCGTTCCTCCTTTGGCCGCGCAGGGTGGTCACCTGTCGGTTCGAATCGGCCCGATGGGTTTGCGCGATGCCCAGTGGAACGGTCAGGCTTTGAATGCCATCAGGAAACTCTGGAATGAAGATCAGGATCAAATGCGGGGGATCAAGCCTCCGCATCGTCCGGATGGCCCCCTTGGGGTCTTGAATCAACTCGGAAGTACGCTGTATCGAAACGCCAACTTCACAGTCTTGAAAGGCAATGTACCATGACAGATGAACGAATACTTGATGTTCCCACTTTCACGATGGATATTCCCGCAGCCAGTGGAAACGGGAAAGTCAATTACCGCGATCCCCCTACAGGAAGTTCGGCGGATGAAAACTATCTCTGCGACGTGCATGGAACCTACAGTGAAGATTCATGCACCATCAGCGCCATTTACGTGTGGAACTCGGAGACGCGCAGCAACAAGACCGGGCAGGCGCTCTCCGAAGAAATTCAGACGAATGGCAAACTCTGCCAGTCCGATCGCGTGGCCAATTCCGCGTGGTATTTCGATCAAACCTCCTCGCCGAAAATCGACGGCTTCTTTGGTCCCAATTTTGCCGATCGTGTGAACTACATTTCCGCCGTCGCCATTTACCAGTCGAGTTCCGGGTGCTCTGTTCCTGACTGGGGAATCCCTGTCGGACCAATTAGCTGGACCGCCCAAAAGTGCCTCACTTGCCCTGTCACAGTCCACGTCGATGAAGACGATTCCAAGATGCGCAAGGCCAGCCTGACAGGCTTGCAGGCCATTGCCCCGACAATTGACGGCGATTGGCTCCACTACGCCATCAACTTGCAACAACGCGTCAACAATTATCGCTTGCTCGATAGTGACGGCAATGGCTTTTTGTCGGCCGATGAAATTGCCGTCGCAGCGCAAGTCCAGTGGCGCCCCTCGCCGACTCGTGAACTCGTGATTCGCGACCCGCAAGGAATCTCCGACTGCCGCATCCGCGACTATGTCGACGGCCGCCGGCCGCTGATGCGCTTTCAGGGACTGCCAAAATTCAGCCTCGTACTCTGGCAACCGAATGTTGCACGGACGACCGTTGTCTCGTCTCAATCCCGCGAGAATCCCCTGGAAATGTCGCTCGATCCCGATCGGGAAATCGTCGTCGAATTGAACGACAACAATCAAAGTTTGACCGATAACGAAGGGACGATCGATCTGTGGGTCAAATTGCCGGGATTGAACGGATAATAAGCGGATTGGCAGCCCGCGTAAGTCAACCGATGTGATGTCAGACGCGGTGGCACGACTTCCAAAGTCAAGGAAGTTCTGCCACTGCGTCGGCGTCTCCGGTTTGGACCGGAGTCATGGGTAGCGCGTCGACCGGGCTTGGAATCCCTTCGGCTACTACTGCGAGATCGGTTGTCCTCTCAATTGAGACTTCCGATCGAACACGTCGTTGTCCTCAACGCAGGGCTTTCGGAATCATGTACGCGGGCTTCGCAGAGTTGCGTGCCGCGGTCGCTCCGCCGGCATAACCCACGCCGCTGGCGAGACCCCCTTCGCGTTCGTGCAGGTCGTCATGGAGCGAGCGCAATTCTTCCAGCGACCAGTTCTCGATTGCGCCATAAGCCCCGGCACTCGTGGAGTGATACGGTCCCCGCAAATGGGTGAGGACCGTCGGCTTGCTTGGATTCCAATCACCATCGACGGACCAGTGATTCCCCCGCAGACGGTAACTTCCCGTCGCGGCGACACGGACCGGTTCGGGCACTTCCGCGGTAGGCCGTTCGTTCTTGCCGGAGATGAGCCAGCCGAAGGTCCATGCGTCCAGCGGCGTGGTGCAACCCGTCTTGAAGTACCGCACGACTTCATCGCCCTCAATGCCCGCCACCGCGGGAAAGTCGGTGAGCTTGAGCGACTCGACAAATTCGGGCAGGGCTTCGCGAGGGACGATCTGCACGTGCGAGTCGGGTGTCGCCCCAATTTTCCAGCCGACCGATTTCATCGCCTCGAAAACGCCACCCGGTTTGCGCAACCGCTGCAATTCTTCTTCGCACGGCGGACAAGCTTCACGAACGATGAAGAGCACGCGCGCCTTTCGCGGACGTGGCGGCTCCTCGGCAGCCAGCACACGCCGATCGAATGCGGAAAAACTGAGCAGAACTGCAAGCCAAATCGGCAGGGATCGCATCGGGTTGTCCGGCGAAAGGGATCACCTGAAGACGCTGCAGTCGCTCCCAGACTCGCGTCAAATTGGTCAATTTCCGCGAAAAAGCGCCGCTGACAACCGTGCCTTGATCGAACACAACCCTCGCAGAAAGGGCATCGTCCTTCGCCCGATGTCACTGCCATGCAAAAGGCTTGCCGTTTTTTCACCGTCGGGCCGTTGGCCTTTCGGGAGAAAATGCAGGGCGAACCGTCAAGGCACGGATGAGCGGGACGTGCGGCCATTTCCGGCGTAGGCATGATGTCTATGGAACTCGCGTGAATCGTCAACTATGCTGTCAAAATTCCTCCGTCCCCTTCGCTGTGGAGAGCGCCATGTTGCGGTTCTTCGTCTTGCTGGCGGTCCCTGCATTGCTGGTGAGTGGAACGTTTGCTGCGGACCAGACCGTGGCCGAAAAGGCGATTGCGAAAGCGATTGAACTCCTCGAAGTGGAGCGGGATGCCGCCGCAGGAGCCCTGGATCAGGCCCGCATCGGCAAGGCGATTCGCGAGCTGGAAGCGCTGCTCGGCGACGCCGAACCGAAGCCGACGAAGATCGACTTTGAAGTGAAACCCGCCGTCCTGAAAAAGAAGTTTGGCGGCAAAGCGGCTTTCAATCCGAAGACCAGCGAGCTGACGTTGACCTACGATTTCTCAAAGAAACCGCAGTTTGCGGACTTCGAGAGCAACCCGAAGATTCAAATTGTCCCGCAGGGGGTCGTCATCGAAGCTGCGGAATCGTTGAAGCACAACGCCGAATTCCGCAGCTTCACGGCCTCAGCGGTGATGGTGGTCAAGTCGATGCGCGGTTGCGGAATTTCATCGACGAATGGGTCCCGCATGCGAACCGGCGATACCGGGGGCGCGGTCCCCAATGGCCTCTATATTGACGTGCCCGGTGGAGCGAGTGAGTGGAAGGTGGTCCCCGCCGATGCGGTAGCCGGCAAGATTCCGGTCTCACTCGCGGTGAGCAGCAGCAAGACCACGGTCAAATACGCCAATGAGAGCCTCGCCGCCGCGACGGTCCACAAAGATGATGTGCATCAGATCGTCATCGAAGGTGGTTCGGATGGTTGTGGTCTGACGAATCTGGTGATCGTCGGCATTCCCGATCCGGCGTGGTTCAAGAATCTGCTCGCTTCCGAGTGAACTAGCGCGACAACCGCTCGGCCGTCCCCGCGGCTTTGAACCAGGCTTCCGTGGTGGTCTGCACCTCCGCAGGGGCTTTGCGGAGCACCAATGATTTTTCGGCGAGCAGACCGAACATCGTCGGCACATCGGCCACGCGCAGAATGTTGAGGAATTGCGGAGCCGTGTTTTCAAGATGCGACGCGGGTGGGGCAACGGCGATCACACCCGCAATCTCCGGTTCCCACAGTGCGGCGTAGGCGGCGAGGATGGCTTCGTTCCCTTGCCCGGCGACCCAGACCGGACGGTCGGACTTTTGTGACCTCAGCCACTTGGCTGTGGCAGCGATATCGAACACACGATCACCATCCACCGTTCGTCCCAGCAGCGCATGAGATCGTTCCACATAATTGGGCGGATTTTTGCGAGTCCACGCCGCAGAACCAACCCCGCGCGGCTGCACCAGATACAAAATATCCTGCGGAGTAAGGAGCTTCGACAGCGAATCCGGAATCTCGGCGACCGTCTGATTGGTCACCACGAGCACTGCCCGCTGAGGCAGGACTTTCTCCACAGACGGACCATACGCCACTGTCACGGTGGTGCCGTCAACGGTCGACAGAACACTCGTCGGCCGCGACGCTTGTGGGATGCCGCGTTCCAGCAATTTGGCGGCGGGAATGACGTCCGGCAGCGGGCGGAACGCGACGCGCTTCAACTCGGTGAGCAACCGTTTGCGTTCCGGGTCGTACTCCTCACGATTCGTCGGCGGGACATTCTTCGCCAGCGGCACGAAGTGTTCGTCAATCGTGGAATTGAGTTCGTCCTTCGGCAAATCCGCGTCGGTCGGAAACACACGCAGTTTTTCGGGTTCGATGGGATGCACCGGGTTCGCGTTCGTGCCGGTGACTAAATCGTGTTCGCTGTCGGTGACGGGGCGGCCGTCGCCTTTGAGATGGATGTTGAGGAACTGATAGCGCGCGCGGCGTAAGTCCTCGCGGTAATCGTGACCGCCGACGCTGACCACGGTGTCGAACCGGTCGCTGGCACCGAACAGGCTGTAGCAGCGTTCCAGGCGGTTGGTGATCCGGCCGTTGGCATCCATCGGGAAGATGGCGTCCTGATCGCTGTTCATGAACAACATCGGCCGCGGGGCAATCAATCCGGCGATCCGCGTCCACGGCCACTGGAACGTGTTGTAGAGGAACATGCAGTCGCAATGACCGTTGATGACCCGGTTGCCGACGTAGGCTTCGAGATCGGCCATGCCGCTGACGGGGATCGCGACTTTGATCCGTTCATCCGCCGCGGCGATCCAGAACGTTGCTGCCCCGCCGCCGCTGATGCCGGTCACCGCCAGGCGTTCGGGATCGACATCGGCACGCGAGATCAAATAATCGATCCCACGGACGCCGTTCCAGCATTCCACCCCAGCGGAAGTGTAGCCGCGCGAGTGCCAGCTCCAGCGTTCGCGGTTGTAGGTGCCGTGATGGATGCCCGCGATTTCGCCGAGTTGCAACGTGTCGACGATCAGACAGATGTAGCCGTGCTTGGCGAGCCAGATGCCGTGCGATTGAAACGCCGTCTTGCCGCCGTTGCGTCCGCGCGAGGAGTGTCCGCAGACATACAACACCGCCGGGAGTTTTTCACCGGCGGGAATGACTGCGGGGCGATAGAGGTTCGCGGTGACGTACAACCGCGGTCGGCTTTGATAATGCAGGTTCTCAACGACGTAACCCTCGCCGTTGACCGTCCCGGTCACCGTCGCATGCAGCGGCGTTTTTTCCGGCAGCGGTGACAAGCCGAGCATATACAAAAACTCGTCCCGATACCGGGGCCGGTTCTTCTCCCATTCGGCGAGCGACGCATAATCCGTGTTCGATTGCGCATCCAGCCGCAGCGACTCTTCCCGCAGGAAGTGCTGAATGGTCGAATCGCCGGGGCTTGACTGATCCGGCATTCCAAGGGCTTGCGCGAAGGCCATCCCTGCGGCAAGCGTCACGATGCTGAGTGTCACCAGCGCGATCACCGATTGTCGGCAAATCAACTCTTGGCAGAAGTCACGGCTACGCATAGCAGAAAATCCTGAAGAACGAGTGTCAGGACGATTGAAGCCGGATCGGGGCCAATAATCAACGAAGATTGATGAGTTTGATCGCAACCGAGGGATTCCGGTTGACCCGCCCCGAGGCATGGGGGACGATGGCCGGTCTGATACCGCAATCTTTCTTGAGGTCGACCGTGTCACCGCTTCGTCGCATTGTCACCCATCGTCACTCCGCATTAGCCTTCGGCGTTACGGCCTGTGTACTGACATTGTTGATTTGGCGTCCGTGGCAATCGCGGGCCACTCTCACGGCGGCATCAGTCGATGACATGCACACCGTGTCGACGCTCGTGTCGGGGCCACCAGACTCCCCCGAGACCAAAGAGAAGTCGCTGGAAATGTTGAAGGGCGAAGACCTTCAGCCGGAAACCATCGATCCGCACGAGAAACCCACGATCATCGGTTCCTGGCGCGACGACTTCTATGGCAAGCGGGTCTTCCACTTTCGCGACGATGGGACCGCGACCATGACCATCGAACTCGATGCCATCGGTCAGGCGATTTATGGTTCCAGGCTGAAGTTTTTCATCGACTGGAAGCAGGACGGTGACATTCTCAAACTGAAAATGACGAGGGGTGAACCACCGTCGGCACTCGCCGCCGCGAAACTCTTCGGCGAAACGTCCGAGCAGCGGATCGAAAGCATCGACGAGAAAGAAATGAAGCTGCGCTCGCTCGACAGCAACAAGCTCTATGTTCACCGTCGCCTGTCCGAGTGAAGCGGTGCATCGACTATTCAAACCGATCACCGATGGAGACGGCCCGCCCGCGCAGAAACTCCACCGTGGGCATGGGTCGCTTCGCTTCCGGGTGAACGCGTTCGATGCGCAACGCTCCTTCGCCGCACTGCACCGTCATCGTACTGGCATCGACGGCCACGACCGTCCCCGGCGCTGCGGCACTGGTGGTGTCGACAACCGTTCCCGCGAGCACCTGCATTCGCAACGGCGGCTTGCCATCGAGAATCAAGGTGGTGAATGGACCCGGCCACGGTTGCATGCCGCGGAGGTGGCGCTCGACTTGAATTGCGGATTTCGACCAATCGATGCGGCCGTCGGCTTTCGTCAACTTGCCGACATGCGTGGCCGCCGCGTGATCTTGCTCGACGGGGTGTGCCGTCCCCACCGCGAGTTGTGCAATCACGTCCAACGTCAACGGAACCGAAAGTGCCGCGAGGCGGGCTTCGAGTTCTCCCGTCGTTTCCTGCGAACCGATGGGGGTGCGGACCGCGCCCAGCATGGGACCGGCATCCAACTGTGGCACGAGTTGAATGATGGTCACGCCGGCATCTGTGTCGCCATTCAATACCGCGGCATGAATCGGCGTGGCCCCGCGATATTTTGGCAACAAGGACGCATGCACGTTGATGGTGCCGAGCCGCGGCATCTCGAGAATCGCTCGGGACAGAATCTGTCCATACGCGGCGACAACGAACAACTCGGGCTGCAAGGCTTGAAGTTCGGCAACCGCCTCGGGATTACGAATGCGCTCCGGTTGCAGCACCGGCATCCCGCGGGCGATGGCGGCTTCTTTCAGAGGGTTGAGATGTTTCTTGCTGCCGGGGCCGGTGCGATCAGGTTGGGTCACTAATCCGCAGACGGTGTGATGCGATTGGCACAGCGCTGCGAAGACCGGTTCCGCGAGTTTGCCGGTGCCGAGAAAGACGATTCGCAAAGGCGTCATGAAAGGTTTCTTCGTCATTCTGAGCGGCACGGCGCTAGCCGCCGGTTTGGTTGCAATTCACCGGCGGCTAGCGCCGTGCCGCTCAGGAGCCCGCGGCGAGGCGCGCGAGCTCTTGCTTCAGCGCGTCATCGGACGGCAGTTTGCCTTCGGTTTGACGTCGACGGTATTGCGCCTCGAAGTCTTCGAGCACCGGCTGGCATTCCCGCTTCAGGGTCTCGGTAATTCGGTCAATGAAGAGGATGCCTTCAATGTGATCGTATTCATGCTGGACCGCGCGGGCGGCGAGTTCGTCCAGCGAATACTCGAAACCATTGCCGGTAAGATCGAATGCCTCGACGGTCACTTCCGCGGCCCGCTTCACATCTTTGTAGAGACCGGGAAAGCTCAGGCAACCTTCTTCGCCTTCGGTGGTCCCTTTCCGCTTCAGGATTTCCGGGTTGAGGAAGACAATTTCTTCTTCCTTTTCTGCGGGATCGCCCGTGAGATTCAGGACGAACAACCGGTAGGGCAACGCCACCTGATTCGCCGCGAGGCCGATCCCTTTGGCGGCGTACATCAACTCGAACATCTCGGCGACGGTTTTCCGCAGGTTCGCGTCAATTTCCGTAATCGGCCGGGACTTCCAGCGAAGTGCCGGGTGCGGGTAGAGAACAATTTCCATCGCCGATGCGGAGCCTTTTTCTGCGGAAGAATTTCGTCCACAAAGTATAGGCAACGGTGGGTGTATGGGAAATGGAGCGGCCAGGTCGTGATGGCGTGGCGACTTTCCGAAGTGGAAATGCAGTGCAAAATGGCCAATGCAAAATGAAAAGTGCAAAGTGAAAGAGGGTCGTCGGCACCACGGCTCTTTCCTTCATTTTGCACTTTGCATTTTTCACTTCTCACTTTGCACTGCATTTCCACCGCAGACGGCAACGCGAACAAATCGCCCTTCTGCGCGCGGCGTCAGCCGGGTTCCCCGCAGAACCCGGCTGACTTCAATCTCGTCGTGACCGAGCCGACATCGGCCCGGTCCTGGGCCCGTCTCGGACTGATCTCTGCGGAAACGCTTAGTAAACCGGCACGGATTGGACCGGGAAGGCCGCCGTCTGAGTGGGGTAAACCGCACCGGGAATGATCGGCGATGCCGTCATCATGGTTTGATCACCGGCGAATGCCGTTTGCGAGGCACCCTGGTAGTACGCCTGTCCGCCCGGCTGGTAATAGGATGGCTGGCAGCCGCCCGGACCGCACGGCGACGACACCGCGCCGGACGAATAGTTGGCCCCACAGGGTGGGCAACCGCCGCCACCGTACCCGCGGTAACCGCAACCACCGGTGAGACAGCAACCAACGCTGGACGACACCAGCGCCGCGCTGGCGATCAGCAACGCAAAACGCTTGACCATGAGACGAGTCCTTCGAGTCGAATGGAATCCGAGATGGGTGTAGAGGACGGGAGCCGCGACCGGAGGGAGAGGCCGATCGATGTGCGACGTGGATGTCCTGCGTGAAGCGGGGGTCTTTTAGCGAACGACCGCCGATGCCGCAAAGAGCAATTTCGGAAAAAACTGCCGAATTCGCGATTTCCCCAAAAATTTTCCCGGATTCCATCCCACGGATCGCGATTGCCATTCAAGTTCCATCAAGCCGCTGAGGGGCTTTCGTAATCAGCCCAATCGTTTCAATCGATCAAATCGTTAAAGCCCTCAAGTCGTGCCGAGACAACCTCCGATCAACGATGATTGAGGTCCATAGAGGCCGCATTGCGCGATACGCAAGGAGCAGGCATGGGCTCGTCATCCTCATCACGATCGCACCGCAGCAAACCGTCGTTCTTGACGTCCGCGAAAGAACGGCTGACGCCGGCGCTGAAGTGGATGGGCAGTCATCGGTATGCGTCGTTGGGAGTGGTCGCCGCCGTCTGCGCGTCGATCATGCTGGGAATGGGGAGTTCTTCAGAACCTTCCCTGATCAACGATAGCGACGACGAAATCGCGGCCCTCGGCGACCTGGGTGAATTCGAAACCGACGCTGTCACAGAGATTCGTCTGCCGCCGACGCGTGCCGTGGCGACTCATGCGGAGCACCACACGGATATCGATGATCTCGCGTCGATGTTCGACAACAGCCCGGAAACGGGTCGCGGAATTATGACCGCCACATTTGAGGGCCCATCGCGATCGGTCAATGCCGGTCCGGTCTGGTTGGCCGGAACGATTGAGACCGACGACATCCTCGCCCCGCCGATGGATTTTCTGCCCGCCATTCCGTCACCCGCCCGGCAAGCGGTCGGGCCCCTGCTGATTCCCCAATAGAGACTCGTCGACATGTACGAAGATTACTGGCGCATGTCACGGCCGGCGTTTCGCGCTTCGCAACCCGGCGAAGGTTACTTCCCGGCCCATAGCCATCGCGCGGCAAAACTGAAACTGCGTTATCTCGTCGAGCAACGCCAGTCGGCCGCGCTGCTCATTGGCGACGCGGGAGTTGGCAAATCGTTCCTGCTCGATTCCTACCTGAGCGATCTCGCGCTACCCGCGGGGCCGGTCGTGTCGGTCATCGTGCCGCAATTCAGCCCGGCGGAGTTGATTGGCTATCTCGCGCGGAAACTCGGCGATGATCATCCCGGTCGGGCGAAAACGTTCGATGAAGTGATCGACCGTTGGGAACAGCAGCTCACGATGCTGCAAGCGGACGGACGGCACCCGGTCATTGTGATCGACGATGCCCAGACCATCGAAGATCGGCAGGTGCTGCAAACGCTGCATTTGCTGTTGAATTACCGTCATGGCGACAGCGCGGCATTCACGCTCATCCTGTGCGGCCAACCCGAGCTCGTGGGACAGATCGCCCGTTGTTCAGCGCTGCATGACCGGCTCGCTTTCACCTGTGCGCTGCAACCGTTCGATCTCGAAGAAACCGCCGGTTACGTGCGGCATCGATTGCAGCAAGCCGGTGCGCAATCGCCCATTTTTGATGACGAGGCGATCGAACGGATTCATCATTGCACCGGCGGATTGCCGCGGCGGATTAACCGCTTGTGTGATTTCGCGCTCCTCGTGGGCTTTGCGGATCAACTCGAACAGATCGCCGTCGAACAAATCGACGCGGTGGCCGAAGAGTTGCAACTCGCCGCGTGATCTCTTCTCAGGGATCAGAAGGGCGCATTTGGTATTTGGTAGGGAACATCCGTGAGCAATTCCGAACTCCGGAGCCCCACCGGGGTGACATTCGATAGCCCAGCCCGAAGGTCTTCCGCAGGGCTGGGTTCGTGATCGCAAGGCACCCGCAGCCCCACGGGGGCGTGACTCTTTCCGGCCAACACCGTCGCGCCCCGTTGGGGCTTGGTAATGTCTTTTGATCCGTTGACCCAGGGCTCCGCGAGGACGCTCCACCCTGGGCTATCGAATCGCGCCCCCCTTTGGGGCTGAAGACCAACCTTTCCGCGACCACCAGTCACCGGATGCACCCCAGAGACCGAATCAGAATCCCTGGGCTTCCGGGAGTGCGTTCCCGCGGTGTTCACGATTAGAATCGTGGAACAATTCCTGCGGGAGACAAACGATGGATGCGCTCAATCGGTTATCACGGCGGCATGTGCTGCGCGGCCTCGGGGCGGCGATTTCGCTTCCCTTATTGGAGGCGATGGTGCCGCGCGGCTGGACGGCCCCGTCGCAGTTTCAGCCGCTTGAAAAATCGACCGGCGTCCATCCGCGCTTGTTGTGCTGCTACATTCCGAACGGCGTCAACATTCTCGAATGGGTCCCGAAAGACAGCGGGCCGGATTACACGCTGTCACCCACACTCGAAGTGCTGAAACCGCACCGCAGCGACTTCACGGTCCTCTCGGGATTGGGGCATCCGCATTCGCAAGGGGGCCACAGCGGCGCGGACACCTGGCTCACGGGAGCCGATCTGAAAGCCGTCCCCGGAGCCGATTACACGAACACAGTTTCCGCCGATCAGCTCGTTGCCGAAGTGCATGGCAAGCAGACGCGGTTCGCGTCGCTGCAATTGTCCGATCAATCGGGCACCGGCGCGGCGGGGCACAGTCACACGCTTTCCTTCGATGGCCGCGGGACACCACTCCCCGCGGAAAACTCGCCGCGACGTTTGTTCGAGCGGCTGTTCGTTCCCGAAAGTGCGTCCGACCGTCAAGCGACATTGCGACGATACGCCGAACGCAAGTCGATTCTCGACAGCGTGCGCAGCGAAGCCGATTCGTTACAAAAGAAACTCGGTCAGAACGATCGCCGCAAGGTCGATGAATATCTGAATTCCGTCCGTGAGACCGAGCAGCGTGTCGGCCGGATGGAGTCGTGGGTCGACATTCCGAAACCGAAAGTGGACGAGAAAGACCTGCAACTCGGCAGCCAGCCCGGCAATGCCCACGATCGTCCGATGTGGCTTGATGTCATGTTGGAAGTTTCCTACCTCGCGATGCTCACCGACACCACGCGGGTCATTGCCTTCGAGTGGTCACGCGAAGCAGGCGGTTACGGTGGTGGTGGTGAAAATCACCACGAACTGTCGCACCACGGCGGCGATGAAGGAATGCTGAAAAAGCTCGCGCAGATTGATCGCTTCCACCTCGAACGCCTCGGCCGTCTGCTCACGTTTTTGAAGAACACGAAGGAAGGCGACGGCACGATGCTCGATCACACCGCGATTCTGTTCGGCTCCGGCATGAACTCCGGCGCGGGGGGCGAACATTCGCCGAAGAATCTACCGACATTGGTCGCCGGGGGCGCGAAACTCGGCCTGAAGCACGGGCAACATCTCGCGTACGATGCCAATCCGCCACCACTCGCGAATGTGCTCACAACGCTAGTTCGCGCGGTGGGTGTCCCGGTCGACAAATTCAGCGATGCGACCGGCAATCTGACCGCGTTAACGTCATTGTCTTAGTCCCCGTCAATCAACGTATTGCATGGCGGCAATTAAAGTCTTAAACAATAGGATGTTAGGAGTTGATTGAAGTGTGCCACTGGCTCCGCCAGTGTCTTCTCTTCGTAAGTCCTTGCAATGAATCGCACTGGCAGAGCCAGTGGCACACAGGAAAGCTATGTTGAGATTGAACTTGCATACTCCCATGCAAAGTGTTGCATTGACCGGGGGCTAAGACGGAATCGTATGGGCCGTGCCGAGTTCGATTTCATTGCCGACATTCGCCGCCGGGCGGGTGTGAAGCCGCCGGTGATGGTGGGGATTGGCGATGACGCCGCGGTCATTCGTTCCACGTGTGCGGCCGGGGAAGTCGTCACCACCGACATGCTGATGGAAGGGGTCGACTTTCTTTATCCGCAAACGTCGGCGTGGGAAATGGGCCGCAAAGCGCTGGCGGTGAATCTCAGCGACATCGCCGCGATGGGGGCAAAACCGACGGCCGCGTTTGTGTCGGTAGCATTTCCTCAATCGCGTGGTGAGGCGTTTGCCCGCGACGTGTACGCCGGATTGGAAACGCTCGCCGCCGAGTATGACGTCACGATCGCCGGAGGCGACACCAACAGTTGGGACGGGCCGTTCGTCATCAACATCACGGTCATCGGCGAACCGCTGGGTTCTGCGGCAATCCTGCGGTCTGGTGCGAAACCGGGCGATGTGATCCTGGTGACCGGCTCATTTGGCGGCAGTATCCGCGGTCGGCATCTCCATTTCACACCGCGATTGAGTGAAGCCCGGCGGTTACTGGAATTGATCACGCCGCACGCGATGATCGACGTGAGCGACGGTCTTGCGGCCGATCTGCATCACCTGCTCGAAGAAAGCCATGTTGGCGCAATCATTGATGCCAGTGCGATTCCGATTCACCCCGATGCTCATGCGATGGCCGACGATGTGCCCGCGCTGCGACATGCGCTCGGGGATGGTGAGGACTTTGAGTTGATTCTCGCGGTGTCATCGGAAGAAGCTTCGCGGTTAGCCGCCGTATGGGATATGACGACATCGCTGACGCGCATCGGTCACATCACCGCGGATCGCACCGTGCTGCTTCGCGGAACCGACGGCAACACGGCCACGCTCCCGCCGTGGGGTTGGACTCACGAGTGGACAGCCTCTTCAAAGTAGCCATCACGCTCCGCGTGATGAGCGGCGCGCTTCAAAACGTCCCCTCGCTTCGACGTTCAGTTCAGATCGCTGCCAATTCAAAAGTTGACTTACCATCCGCTCATCACGCGGAGCGTGATGGCTACTTTTGAATGATCCCCCATGCGGACAGCACTTCGCGTACGGCGGGGCCTTCAAGGGTTTCCTGAGCGAGCAACTCATCCGCCAGAGCGGCGACGGCAGACCATTGTGGTTCGGCGTTGAGCCAGTGGTATAAACGCCGTGTCACCAGTTCGAGGTATTCGATGCGTTTCGGCATGTCCGGGAACAACGGCGCGGCCAGTTCAATTGCGGTACGCCAATCGCCGGACCAAGCGGTGACGAAACCGGGGTGATACGGATCGCCGGTGTAGAGCATCTCGGCGATGGGTCCGCCGAGCGCGACCTGAATCGCCTTTTCATGATACTCGCGCTCGGTCCAGCGACTCCGCTTCCAGGCGACTTCGATTTCACCGTGTCGCGGTTGTTCGTCATCGGCTTCGGGTTCGATCGTGACCTGTCGCACGCGCGCCCCGACGGCTTCCGCCATCAACGCATGTCCGGCTTCATGATACGCCGTCTCCTCCATGCCAATCCCAGCATTCATCAGCCGCGGGGCGCTAGAAACCGCCGGTTTTGGAGACGCCGGGTTTTGTCGTGGCGGGGGGCGTGGCCTTCTTCGTATTGGCCGTGGCCGGTTCCGGGGTGGACTTTCGCGGGCCGACATCGCTGAGAAGTTTCACATCGGCACCAATGGGTCGCCCTTCTGCCCATGTAATGGCTTTGCATGCCGGATGGAGCGTATACGACGAGGCTTTCAGGTTCTCGCGGCGCGTGGGCAGTGGCTCCAAAGGGATGATGCCATCGGCCACCGCCAGCAATTGCAGATCGTGCCCGTCTCCCCAGAGTGCCGACCAGGCCGCGGCATCCGTCACCGGGGGCGCATCGGGATTGACGGTTTTGAGCAACGGACGCAGTTCGCGCGAGACGCCGTTGGCTTGTCCCCACCAGACGAGTTGTTGCTGTTCGCGTACGGAACCCGACAGTGTCATGAGCGTCGGCGAACTGGCGTCACCCGCGCGAAGAGAGAATGGCGGACCGAAAACGCAGTTTTCCACGAAGTACTGCACGCCGTTCTGCGCCGGTGGATTGGGCAACGGCGTCACCAATTGGTGAAACACGGTTTCCGTTGACGACAGCGATGACTGCGCGATGTCGATCGAGACAGGCAACGAATTCTGAACCCCCTTCGGTCGCACATCGAGTAATGTTCCGCGTGAGGCGAGGACGCTGTTTCTGACGAACAACGCCGCTGCGCCCCCTTCCACACGGAACATCGTCCCCGGCGACTGCATCAGGCATTGCACGATCGACAAGGTGGGGGGCTGCGAGGGCGCAGTGGTCGCGGCGGAAAACTTCACGACACCCTGGTAAGGGGCCGTGAGTTTATCCGGACCAACGACCTCGCACCCGCGGAAGATCACGTACGAGTCCACCGCGGAGAGGAGCCAGGCGGGCAAGGTCGACCGCGGTTCCGGCGGTTGATAGCGCAGGTCTTCAATCTCGATCGAACCTTTTTCGATACGAATCAGGGCTTCGACATCTTTTCCCGAATCCTTGGGGAGAATTTTCAACGGGGCTCCCTCGGCCTGCTGGAAGACGATGCGCAACTGGCGACCGCTGATCTGCACCGGCGACATCAGACAGTTGCCGAAGCCGACGGCTTCAAAGACCGTGCCGTTGGCCCAATCGGCGCGGGAGAGGATGATACCCAGGTCTTCCTTCTTCATGTCGACCCGGCGAGTCTTTGCGGCGGGAGTCGACTGAACGGCCTCGTTGGGGAGCGGTCGGCGCGTGCTGAGTGCGGTGAGTCGGGACGGATGCGTCGACTGCGGGACGATCATCTTAGTGGTGGACGTGCCGATGGTTTCGCCCGCCGTGGCCACTTTCAAAACCCCGCCGGGCAATTGATCGCGGTCGAATTGAGCGGCGGAAACCGCCGACATCTTCGCCACGCCCGCCGGCCACACGTCGGCATGGAATTGCTCCGCATCGACTTTCTGTTGCCAGAACAATCGCCAGTCATCGGCCGTGCGGGCTCGGAAGGCGGACTTGGAGCCCAGATCGAGCAGGTTGTCGAAGCCGAGGTAAGCCGAGGATTTGGACGTCCAGACAATCGATTGGCGAAGCGGGTCTTGCAGCCATCCGTCGGCGGACAACATCACACGCGGTCCCTGATCACTGCCCGCCGAGCAGACCGATTCCGTCAGCACAAACTGCGTCATCAACGGTGATTCGCGTTCCCCGTCGCCGCTGATATCGAACACGGTCTGTGTGCTGCACCAGGTGGAATGAAGGCTGCGAATCGCGCGGGCCAGGTTTTTTCCCGTCTGGTTATCCGCCGAAGCCGCCGCCAGCCGGAAAGCGATCCCGGCATCGCAGGCGATGACCGAGTCGCGAATCACGGCGTCGAGCACGTTGCAGCGAATATCAATCGCGGCAGTGGGTCGACCGCGGATAAACGTCCCGTCAATCAGCAGACGGGCTCCTCCCGGGGCACTTCCTTCCAGAGACAACAGCGACAGTGGAGCCGCGCTGGTTCCGGACACGGTCGCACTGCAATCGCGAACGGTCAGCGCCCCTTCCACAACAGAAATGGCCTTGACGGGCTCCGTGCCTTTCAACGCCTGGCGGTCGATTGAAATGTGGATGCCGCTGAGTTCGAGATTTCCACCGGTGACGCGCAAGCTGCCGGGCGGTCCTTCCCCGGCGTTGCCGAACACGATCACCGGTTTTGCGTTCGGTGCCGCGGTGATGACGAGCCGTTTTGTGCGCAGGTGGACCGGCGTGGAAAGAATGTACGGCCCTTCTCCGGTGAGTTGAACGAGCGCACCCTCGGGACTCACGCGGCTGAGGGCTTCGCTGAGCGCATTAAAGTGCGAACCCGATGTCGAACCCGATCCGACGGTTAACGTGGTTCGTTGTTGCACCGCCGGGGCTACTGACCATTGCGGGATCTTCTCCGGCTCCAGCGTCACCGCGCCGGGGAGAAATTGACCGCCCGGTCCGACCGCCGTCTGCTGGCCGGGGGGACTGCTCCCGTCCGCGACGCCTCCCACGGAACCCGTTCCCGGTTGAACCGGCAGCGGGTTGCCATCGGGCCCCAGAGTGGTTCCCGACCCGTAAATCTGCGCCACGGGTGTGCTGCCATCCATGACGGGAGCGTTGTTCCCCGCCGCGGCATCACCGACGGGTGCCACCTCGACTCCGGGTTTTCCACCGGCCCCATTTGCCAGCGCATTAGGAAGAGGACGCACCGGCGGCGGGGAAAAACCGAGCAGTTGTCCGCTGTAACTGGAAATGAGCCAACCCAGACCGCCAACGACGAGCACAATGCCCGCCACCACAGCGATCACCTTCAAGCCTTCTAGATTGACACCAGCAGGTTCCTCCGCAGCCTCCTCCGGTTGCGTGCGGCGTGACGGCGGAGGCATCGCCCCCGCTTCCCGCGGCCGCGGTGCTTTCCCCGGGCTGGAAGTGTTTCCGCCGACTTCGGTCGGCTCTTCATGATCGCCGTCCGTACTTGCCGGCGTACGAGTGCGACGGACGGGAACGTCGTCTGTCAATTCGGTATAGATGTCGACGTCATCGTTCTTGCTGGACGACCGCGGCTTCGAAGCCGCGGGGGCAGACTCTTCGTATTCTTCTTCGACGCGAGACTTTTTGGCGGCACTGCGGGGTCGCGAGGGGGCATCGACCGGTAGCTCATTGTCGGGCAAGACCGCTTTCTTGCCGGTCCGCCCCCGCGTCGGTGCTTCTTCCTCCGGTTCGTCAAAAATTTCGCGCGCGATGGCGTTCCGGGTCAGGGCCGCAGTCTGCAAATCGTCCAGGAGTTCTTTGGGTGTCTGATACCGGGACTCCGGCTTCTTCGCCATGAGTTGGTGAATGACTGCCACCATTCCATCGGAAACATTCTGGTTCAGCGTGCGCGGATCGGGCGGCGGTTTGATCGCATGCGCCTGCAGCTTGTTGGTGAGGCTGCCGTCCGGAAACGGGGGTTGCCCGGTGAGCATGTAGTACCACGTACAGCCCAGCGAATAGAGATCGCTGCGGATATCGGCGGCTTTACTGCTGCGGCCCTGCTCGGGGGCCATGTAATCGACGGTGCCGACGGTTGTCCCGGCGCGGGTGATACCGGTTTCAATGGAATCGTCGACGGAGCGTGCCAGCCCCAGATCGGTCAGCTTCACCACACCATCGCGACGGATCAGTAAGTTGGAAGGCTTGATGTCGCGATGGACGATCTGGTGCTCATAAGCATGCTGCAGCGCCATCGCGACCTGTTTGATGATTTCGATCGACCGTCGCACGGGAATGGGGCCGCGACGCGACACCATTTCGTGCAGGTCTTTGCCGTCCACAAACTCCATCGCGATGTAGCAAAAGCCATCGGCGGTGTCACTGTCATGCACGGCGACGATGTTATCGTGGCGGAGTTTAGCGGCCGCTTGCGCTTCGGCTTGAAAACGACGGACGAGAATCGGGTTTTCTGCTTTATCCTTCGGCAGCACCTTTAGCGCGACTTCCCGGCGCAGGGCGGCATCACGGGCCAGATAAACGGCCCCCATGCCCCCCTGGCCGAGCTTCCGGAGAATGTCGTACTTGCCGATTTTTTTCGGATCGGCGGCGGCGTGTGCGTCGACCGGTTCATCGTCGAGGTCAACAGGGCGGCTGGACTTGGGAGCGGGTTGGGATGTCACGATCGGCCTCCGCTACTCAATCATGTCCAACAAAAACTCACGAACGTCTCGAAAGGCCGTCGGATGAACACCCTCGATCACGCCTCATTCCGGCAATGATACCATTCGCAGCGCGAATCCGGCTCGGGATTTCTTCTGAACTTCGCTCAATGTCGCGATGCGCAATCTGCGAATGGACGGAATCGATTCCGAACGGGCGATTGCCCACGATCCCCGCTTGAATGGAGTCCACCAAACAAGTTTAACAATTTGTCCGTGCCGCCGTCAAAACCCGGCCCGTCTGATCAATCGGAATTCGCAGAGATGGCCGCGTTTAATGGCGGAAGTGACGCCGGCCGGTAAAAATCATGGCGATGCCGAGCTCATTGCAGGCCGCGATGACCTCGTCGTCGCGTTTCGATCCCCCCGGCTGAATGACCGCTTTGATCCCGGCCAGCGAAATCTGATCGATACCGTCGCGGAACGGAAAGAAGGCGTCGGATGCACAAACCCCGCCCCGTGCGCGATCCCCCGCCTTATGAGCGGCGATGTAAGCCGAGTCGAGTCGGCTCATCTGCCCGGCACCCACCCCCACAACCATGCCGTGCTTCGCAAACAACACCGCGTTCGATTTCACATATTTGCAGACAGCCCAGGCGAATTCCAGGTCGGCATATTCGCCGGCGGCGGGATGCCGCGTGGTCACGACTTTCCAGTCCGCGCGAGCATCGGCCAATTCATCGCGATCCTGCACGAGCAGCCCGCCGGTGATCCGGCGATATTCCAGTGTCAGCGGCCGCAACCCGATCATCGCCGGGCATTTCAGCAGTCGCACATTCGCTTTCCATTTGGGAACTGTCGTCAGCGCATCGAATGCCTGCGGAGTGTAATCCGGCGCGATGATCGCTTCGATGAACCGTCCCGGAGCACATAACTGCTCGGCGGTGGCTGCATCCACCGGACGGTTAAATCCGAGAACCGAACCAAACGCGCTCACCGGGTCACCGGCATCGGCGTTAACGTAGGCCGTAGCCAAGTCCGTGGCGGTCGCGCAGCCGCAGGGATTGTTGTGCTTGATCACCACGGCCGCGGGTTGCTGATATTCCCGGACGATTTGCATCGCGGCATCGAGATCGAGCAGATTGTTGTACGACAGTTCTTTGCCATGCAGGATTTCCGCCGCGGCGAGCGAGGCGTCCGGAGGATTCGTTTCGACATAGAATGCGGCCCGTTGATGCGGGTTTTCGCCGTATCGCAGCTTGGATCGGAGTTCAAACCGCAGAGACAACGCGGACGGAAACTGAGGATCGCTCACTTCGCCGGTCGTTTCCTGACCGGCGAAGTAATCGGCGATCATCCGGTCGTATTGTGCGGTCAATTCAAATGCCGCGCCGGCAAGTTTGCGACGGAGTTCGTTCGACAGCGGTCCCTTTTCCAGTTCGGAGAGGACCGTGCCGTATTGATTCGGATTGGTCACAATGCCGACGAAACTGTGATTTTTCGCGGCCGACCGGACCATGCTGGGTCCGCCGATATCAATCTGTTCGATCGCTTCCGCCGTGGTGACACCGGGCTTGGCAATGGTTTCCGCAAACGGATAGAGATTCACCACGACTAACTCAAACGGGAGGATCCCGTGTTGTTCCATCGCGGCGGCATCGCTGGGACGTCCGAGCAGGCCGCCATGAACCTTGGGGTGAAGTGTTTTGAGGCGACCGCCCATCATCTCGGGAAAGCCGGTGTATTCGGCGACATCGGTGACCGCCAAACCGGCGTCCTGCAGTGCCGTCCGCGTTCCCCCCGTAGAGACAAGTTCAAATCCCAGCGCAATCAGACGTGTCGCAAACGGGGCTAAACCTTGCTTATCGCTGACACTTAACAATGCACGGCGGCGGGACATGGTGGTTCAATATTTCAGCACGGAGAGGAGTCTTCCGCCAATCATCGCCACGGCGGGCCATGTCAGCACAAGACGTGATGCTATCCTGCACATCAGCATGGGTCAAACGGCGAGCGATTCCCCGCGACGGCTATCGCAAATACCAGCTCGCGAGCCAGCAGAGCACCGGCAAAAGCACAAAAATCAGCAGAAAGCCGATTAAATTCGCGCGGGAATTGTCGGGCCACCGGGCCATGAATCCGATCCCAACCTTCACGGCAACGACCGAACTGCGGGTCGCTGCGGTTGCAATGTTTGCACGCCAGTCCGACAGCATAATCGTGATGCGGATCGCGGCCAAGGACGCATGCGTACGGCTTACGCCGGCGTTTTTCGCGGTGGGTTCATCGCGGCCCGCAACGTCATCACTTGCCGTTTGGGCGATGCCGGTAAAGCCGTCCGGGCAGGCGTTCGGATTGCCGCGCGGCGAGCGGGCTTGGAAAGGAGCCACAACGGGACGATTCCCGGCATCGCCCAGCAAATCCCGTAACACGACAGCACCGCTTCCCGCGCGGACGTTTGCGTCAAAAAATACAAACAGACCAGCGATGCCATGTACAGCGAAAAGCTCAACGGCCCGGCAATGTAGCGCCGCAAGACCCCTGCCATTTTGATGCCCAGCCCAATCAGCATCAGAGTCACCATCGCGAATGGCAAGCCCCCTTGTCCGTAGGCCCGCACATGCGCCGGGCCTGGCGCTGCACCTTGTACCCAGTCGCACGCGGGATACATATAGTCGAATACAACATTATTATCGCTGGCGATTTCGCCCATGCCGATCAAGTGCAATCCCAGATCCAATCCGAAGAATGGAAGCATGTCCGGATAAATGTTAAGATAGTACGGATAACTATGAGCCATGCGAAACACAATGAGATTAAAGGTTTGCTCGTAGCTCCAATTCTCTGCCATGAAACGCTGCAAGAATGTCAGTAAGAAGACGAGCCCCAAGCCGAAAATCGCCAGCGAGCGCGGGTGAATCACTTTGAGCTCGACCAATCCAATCCCAATGAAGACGAAAAACAACAACACGGGCCCCTTTTGCATCAACGACAAGCTGATGATGGCCGTCGTGAAAGCGCTGAAACAGAAAATCGCTTTCCAGGCAAACCCGGGTTCTTTGACGCTGCAATAGAGCGAATAAAACGAAAGCATCGGGAGGGTAATATAAATCAGCCCGAAGAACACGCTGCCGAGCATCCCGGCCATTTCAGTCCGTTGAAGAATCATCGAGACATAATCGCCGCGGTGACTATGCCACTTGAAAATTGTACCAATCTGCCCGGTAATATAGAGCTTTCCCAGACAGTAGCCCGCCCAGAGGCAGTAGATCGTGAGGAATCCCAGTTGACTCGGTGAAGCGTTGAGTCGACCGGCGGCATTCCGGACGGCGCTTTCGATGATGCGCGAGCGTGCCAGACCGATGACCAGTGCCGGCGGGACAATCATCGGCATGAACAACAGGCACCAGTACCGAACGTTGTTCACATCGCGCAAGACTTGAAAATCCAAACCCCATGCGAGCGGTTCCAGGCACTTGCCATCCGACAGTCCAATCAGTGTCGCTCCAATCAAGGTCGTGACGGAATAAAAACCGCAGTAGAAGATCAGCGGCAAGCGCACCGAAGGATCGGCCCATTTCCACACGAAGTACCACATCAGCAGCGACAGGGCGGCAAACCCCACGAGCGAAAATGTACCGACGTGTTCCAGAAAACTGGTCATGCAGAAGGACTCTTTCGAACGATGCGATGGTTGGGATTTCGCAAGGCGCAGACGATCGTCAATTACACTCTCGACAAGCGATCCAGGACCTCACTCACGTTGCGATCCCAGGTGTATTTTGCGAGGGCTTCCTTGCGGGCCGCGCGGCCGAGTTCTTTCCGCCAGCCCGGATGTTCCACGAGGAATTCGATCCCGCGGCACAGGTCCGCCACGTCGCTGGGCGTACATAGCACTGCTAATTCAGAGCGTGGACCAGACGGTTCACTCGTTGGTAATGCGCTGGTCTGCAAACCGCCGCGGAGCACTTCGCCGATTTGCTCCAGATCGCTCGCGACGATCGGCTTTTCGAGAGCCATGTACTCGAACAACTTCGTCGGCGATCCGAAGAAGCGGCTGCCATCGGCATTGTTGACGTGCGGCGACAACAGGATATCCGTTGCCGCCATGTACAACGGCGTCTCGGCTTGCGGGACAAGTCCCGTCAGCGTGAAGAACGGGGCACAGCGCGGATCGGACAACGTTTCTCGAACCTTCGGCATCAGCAAGCCATCGCCGACGATGAGGAAGTGAACGCGGTTTTTCTGCAACCATTCGGATTGTTCGAGAGCCAGGCGACGGATCGCTTGCGCGAGGATATCCACGCCATGCCATTGTCCGAACGTGCCGACGAAACCAGCCACGGCACCGTCTTTGGGAATGTTGAACTTCTTCCGCACGGTGGCGATGCGCTCGGCGGTAAACAACGCCGGATCATACGTCTTTGGGTCGATGCAGTTCGGGTAAGAGAGCACCCGTTCTTTCGGCACGCCGCGGTCGATGAGTTCATCGCGAAGCACATCCGAAACGGTTACCACGAGATGCGCATGCTTGAGACACACATCCTCAGCCTTCACTGCGGTTTCGTGAAAGTTGGCTTTCTTGCCCCAGTTTTCGGCGGCCCAGACTTCCGAGCCGTTGTATTCAAGTACGAGCGGCAGCTTGTGTTTTCGGGAAATTTGCACGCCGCTGTAGTTGCTCACGGACATCCGTTGATAGATGAAAGCGAAGGGTTTGCTGGCCGTTGCGAGCTTCGTTGCGGCGCGGGTGAACTTCTCCTGATAACGGTACAGATTCACTTCAAACGGATAACCATAGTTTTCCGCCGGAGGAACGACGTTGACGCTGGCGTTCTCCACAAGCAACGGTGCTTCGGCCCCCGCGAATTCGATCGGATAGCCCGCCTGAATCAACGCATTCGCGACACCGGCGACATGACCGACGGAACCGCCAGCCTTCACGCCCATCCACAAATTCGACTTGAGATACAGCACCCGGCCCGGACCGGACGGCGGCGGCAATTCGATCCGTGGCTGCTTCAACAGCGAGTTCAATTCACTGCGACAACGCCACAGACTCGCGCGACCGCCAGCGGAAGCCCCCAGCACGGCGAACAACGATTTCACGGTCTTGAATCGGGAGACCGTTTCCATCCGCAGGTCGGGATGGACGACGTGAATGCTGCGGGCCCGGCTCATCCCCGCGAGGCAATAAAATACCGGCAACAACGGTCGACTGCCGGGGCTTTCCATCGCAATGAACAGGCGATTGGCATTGAGGCCGGTGATGGTTTTAAAGAGCATGGGAATCGACAACCGCCGCAATTCCGGCAGGCTGAGATACTGTGGGGCCGTCCCCGCGGTGGCTTCGAGCTTGTCGCGGTACCGGTCGGACAGCGGGTAACCGATGAGAGCGTAGTCCATGTGGGAATCCTTTCCGAAAGTGTTTTCTGACGAGCTTTCAGCCCGATTTCATGTTGTTCGGTGTGCCACTGGCTCGGCCAGTGTCTTTGTATTTCCGTTTTTAAGGTCACTCATAATTCGATGAAGACACTGGCCGAGCCAGTGGCACACCGGATGTCACAAATGATTCATGCGGCATGACGCACCCCACTCGACGGTGGAAGCGCCACGCATGGTGGGATCAACGATAAACGGCGTTGCTCGGTGAGCCGGGCCAGTCCGAGCGAACCGCAAAACGCGCCGGCATACACGATCGACAACGTCATCGCGGCGCCGAAGCCGCCGTACGACGGGATCAGTACGGAACCCAATCCGACCGTGGCAATCCATGCCGTACCCCATACGGCGAACAGCCCTTTCGGATAACCCGCGGCGGCGAGATACTGCGAGACGACCGTCGTCAGGCTGCAGAAGAACGCCGCGGGAATCATCGCCAACAGAATCGGTCCTGCGGCGGCGTAACGATTCCCGAAGAGCCATTGCAACGCGGGGCCGGCACACACGGCGGCACCAATACACGCGACGACCATCACGCCACCAATGATGCCGACGGACTTCAGGGTTGTGATCCACCGCGACCCGGCATCTTGTACCAATCGCGGCAGCAGCACGAGGGCCAATGACGCCGGCAGTAGATTCAGAAAATCGAACAATTGTGCGGCGACGGAATACTGTCCGACTTCCGCGTCGCCGTGATACGAATCGATCAGAAACACGCTGGTTCGCAGCACGAGGAAGCCCAACAGCGACATCGCGTACGCTTTCGCGGCATATCGCCAACCGACGAGAAACACGGCGCGATCGGGCCGCAGAGAAATCCCTTTCGTCGTGACCAGGAGGGCGAACATCACTCCGGAGGCAATCGCCCAACCGGCGAGTGTCGCGGTCAACAACGCGGGAATATCACCCCCGAGCGAACCGACGATGACGAGCAGCACCACGGTCAAACCATAGTTGAGCAGTTCCGCCAAGTTGAGTGCCCGCACGCGCCCCAAACCCGCCAGCAAGCTGCCACCAAGGGAGAAGAACAACCGTGCCGCGACGAGCGCACCACCCAGCCCCGCGAGCCACAGTGGTGAGCCTTCAACCCAACCCAACGCTTGACCAACGGCGAACACGAGACTTCCCGCGAGGCCGCCGAGCCCGAGCGAAATCCACACGCTGTTTGCGAGGAGCGCTGGCAAGCGGTCGCGATCTTGTGCGATGAGATAAGTGTTCCCCGCGTGCAAACCGAGGTTCGCGAACTGCGTGATTGTCGCCGCCAGAGTCATCGCGAAGGCATATTGTCCCTGCCCTTCCGGTCCAAGCAATCGCGCGAGGTAAACGGTCGCTCCGAGGAAGAGGAACGCCGAGACCATGCGTGTGACCGCGGTGAGAAGCGCATTGAAGTGCATCACGCAGCCCTCGCCAACGGGGACGGATGCAGTACGGCTTCGATGTCGCGCGACCAGCGAGTAAACCGCAGGTTGTGATTGACGGCGATCTGAGGAATTAGCCCCAACGTGAACGGAGTCGCTGCCCCGCCTCGATTCGTCCAGATCAGACGGACGCAGGGGTGCGCGACCCCATAACTGGGCGAAATGCGCCCCGCACCGACTTCGAGTTGCCAACCGTTAGCGGCCCAATGCAGTTCCATCGTCGAGGCTTCATCCGCAGACCGCAGAACAACCGACGAGCCTGTCGTTTCTTCAACCGTGACGCCGAGGGCCAGATGCAGCGGCGTGCAGATGTCGACCCGCCGAGCCGTGGTCTCGAAATCATCGCGAAGCCACAGCGCGTGACGGGTACGATCCAACACAATCGTTCGGACCGGTCGGACCGGTTCGATAAGGCGATCGTAACCGGTGTGCGAACCGACGAAGATGTCGTAATCGCGGCCGGTCACCCACTGGCGAAGTTCCGGTTTTGCGTCGTTCTTCAGATGCCACAAATCGGTGCGACTCACGAACCGGTTCAATTCCTCACCATGCACGATGGGTGTGTTATGGGACGATGTGGACCGAAACTGATGCCGGTCTTTCGCAGAAGCCGTGTAGACATAGGCCCCGCAATCGGAGATCCAGTGCGTTCCCGCGAGCATGGCGTCGAACGAAAGGCAATCGTTATGGCCATGCCCCCCGCGACCGGCGAGTCCCACCGGCCCGCAGTCGATGAAAACGTGATCGTCCTCGTTACGCATGACGAAGAATCCGCCATCACGAAATGCGACGGAGTTTGTTTCGTAGCCCTGTCGCTCCGCGACAGGAAAGCCGGATGTTTCGCCATGCGCGGATAAGAAATCACGGGAAACGGTGCTGAATTGGCTTTCCTGTCGCGGAACGACAGGGCTACTGTGGCTCGTGCGATCCGGTCCGCACAACCAGAAGAGTTCACTCAACGACCCAGACGCCGTCGTTGCGAGTTCTGCATCGTTCAGCGTTGCGCCAACCAGATGCAGCAAATACCGATGATCGTTCAGTGCCTGCGTTCCCAGCGGCAACGCACGGGCATCGTCCGCGTCACCCCAGAACGGGATGCTGCCATCGGGTCGCGAATACGCTTGGGTGAAGCGTGCCATCGCGTGGAGGCGGTCCCGATAATCCACGGGGACATCGAGTCCGCAGCGCTGCCGATAAACCGCGGGCAACAGGAACAGTTCCAGCACCAGGCGGTGATAGGGAACCGACGCCTCGAAGTCGACGCCGTCCGCGAAGATTTGCTTCGGCAGTTCATCGCACAGCGTTTTCCAGCCGAATTGCAACCAGCGTTGCGGTGCAGTTCCGTCGTCGAAGAACAATCCCGCGACGACCAACGCCGCGGCATCGGCGGTGCAATGGTTGCCGTTCACATCGCTGTATTCGATGTAACGCTCGGTGAATTGCCCGTGGGCGTACAGCATGCCGAGGAATGCTGCACGGAAGGCTTCGTCACGCCAGGCATCGCTCTTTGAAAACGCATGGAACAAATACGTCCACGAGAAGATCCGCAACGCGGCTTCCATCGTGCAGGCCCAGTTAACACCGAACCCGCACGGATTCGCTGCGATCCACTGTTCAAGCACGGCCCGCGCCCCGATGGCATAGCATTCATCGTGCGTGAGTTGGTATGCCTGCGCCGCAGGCAGCAACCAATGCAGCCGTGAGACATCCCACGCGAACTTCACATCACTAGGTTGATCGAGATTGGCGTAATCGAGATCGTGGGCCAAAGTTGCCGGCCACACGTGCCCGGTCTTGTAGTCACGATGCCAGTCAATTTGTTCGCCGAGTGACACCGGTCCAGAGCCAAGTAAATCAACGCGATGAGCCACCGCGTGCTCCGCGGCTTGCAGAATGGTGTCGATATCGCCGGGGCAATGTTCATTAATTGCCGTGCGGTCAGTTGGCGATGCGAGCCACGTCAGCGAAGGTCGCGATTGCAGTTTCGACCAGAGATCGTTTACCGAAGACGCACGAGTACCTCGAAGCAACGCAGTCGCATTAATCTGGCTATGTCGACCGCCAGACACACGTTCCCACGAGCGATGCAATTCCATCACGACTCGCCGCGCCACCACATGCGGCGGTTTCCGAAAACCGCGGCGGACCAGATTCATGAGCGTGGATGGAATCATGTTAGTGAGTCAATGCTCTCAGGGAAGATGAAATTCCAAAATCCAAGTTCCAAACAAATTCCAATGAACAAACTCCAAACGAAAAAAATGCGTGTCGCAGGCAACCTCTTCGTTTGGAATTTGGAATTTGGCCCTTGTTTGGAACTTGGTGTTTGGAATTTGGAGCTTCCAACTACGCAACCTTTGGTCGTTGCAATTCACCGCGGTAGTAGTACGTCTCCCGGTCGAGTTCCGCGGTGTGGTCGATGACATTGAGTGCCTGTCCGGCGAGGGCGTGTTGCCTTTGTCGCAACAGCGCATGAGCGGATGTTTCGTCATAGCCAATCTCGCGTAAATGTTCGATGAGCGTGCTGTCATCGAAAATGCGGCGGATCGGTCGGCAGGGATTACCCACGGCGACGGTGTAGGGCGGGATATCTTTCGTCACAACAGATGCCGCACCGACGACCGCTCCGGGACCGACGGTCACACCGCCGAGGACCGTGCTGTTCGCGCCGATCCACGCATCGGCTTCGATGACCGTGATGTCGTTTCGCTCGGGGTTTTCCGGCGTCATGCGGGCATGGCGAACGGTCTTCCCCTTCAGGCCAAAGAGGTGGTTGCCCGCGAGGATCGACACGTGCGGGCCGAGCATCACGTTGTCGTGAATGTGGACGTGGCCGGAGAGATGGACGCCGCGGTTGAAGAAGACATCGTTGCCGACGTGCGTCAACTCGGGCGTGGGCAGGCTGTCGGTCCAGACATCAAACGCGAAATTTTTCCCAGCCGACGCGAACTGACGGACCACCAACGCGCGATACGCCCGACCCGCCAGTCGCTTGGGGAGGTTGAGCCACGCCATCAGCCGAGCAGCCAGCTTGCGTGTCACGAGATAGTCCTTGGTGTCGACCGATGAAATTCGAAATCCGAAACTCGAAATCCGAAAGAAATCCTAAATCGAAAAGAAGAAAACATTCCCAAAATCACACACTGATCAATCCCGTTTGGGATTTTGGATTTGGTGCTTCCTTCGGATTTCGAATTTCGTGCTTCGGATTTCCTTCTACGCAGCTTTCCGCATCGGTGCCGCAGCCGTGATGGCATTATCCGCTTGGGCGATGAATTCTTCCCACCACAAGGCGACGTTGAGCAGGTACCAGCTTTGCGGACCGCGGCCGCGCTCAAGCAGGCTCATGGCTTCGTCGCGGTCGAAGAAGTCGGTCTGCTGGCAGAAATTGTCGAGCGACTGCCGCATCGTGTCGCCGAGCTTATCCATGACCCATTCATGCACGGGGACGCCGAAGCCCTGCTTCTTGCGGTCGATGAGTTCATCGGGAATGAGCCCGCGGACAGACTTCTTCAGAATGTGCTTGAGGGTGCCATTTTTGGTTTTCATCGCGGCGGGGATGCTCATCGCCAGTTCGACGAACTTGTGATCGAGGAACGGCACGCGGCCTTCGAGGCTGACGCCCATGCTCATCTTGTCGACGCGCATCAGCAGCAGTTCCGGCAGCCGCACGTTGAGATCGACGTACGACATCCAATTGAGATGCGACTTTTCCCAGGCGTTGTCCTGAAAGCGTTGCCAGATCGGCTTGAGAGCATCCCACGAGGTGGAACCAGCGAACTTTTCGCGCATCCGCGGGCTGAGAAGTTTCATCTTCTGGCCCTGAGTGAAGGCGTCGACGCCGCCCCAGAAGATCGGTTGATTGAGCGTGGCCCGCCGCAGGGCTTCATACGGATGCGATGCCTGCTGGCCGAACATGCTCATTGCGCCGAGTAATGCTTTCTTCGCGAAGTTGGGGACGGGGAGATCGTTCCACTTCGTCAGATTCAGTTTGAGTTTCCACGTGGGATAGCCCCAGAAGAGTTCATCGGCCCCTTCGCCCACCTGGCAGACGATGACGCCGTTGTCGCGAGCCAGCTTCGAAACGTAATACACCGGCACGCAGACGGGGTCGCCGATCGGTTCGTCCTGCAACTGAATCATCCGCGGCAGGAAGTCGAGCAGGTCGTCCATGCTCAACAGCAGTTCGTGATGATCGGCCCCCACGCGCTCAGCCATCTGACGGGCATAGTGCAATTCGTTCTGGTACGAGCCGTATTCACCCTTGTAACCGATGGTGAATGTCTTGACCTGCTGGTTCTCGCCTTCGGAGAACAACGCGGCATTCGTGCTCGAATCGATTCCCCCGGACAGAAACACGCCGACGGGGACATCGCTGACTTTTCGCAACTGCACGGCGGTCCGCAGTTCGGCGAGAATTCGTTCCGCGACTTCTTCTTCGCTGGCGTTGGTGAGAGGTTGCGTGTGATCCCACACGTCCCAATACCGCTGCGTGGTCGTGTGGCCCTTGCTGTCGATCTTCATCCACGTGCCCGGCGGCAGCTTTTCGATCCCCGCGAACATCGTCTGCGGAGCAGGCGTGGTGAGCAGCGTCAGGTAATGGAAAAGACCTTCTTCATTGACCGCCCGCTGCTGTTGCGGATCGGCGAGCAACGCCTTGATTTCCGAAGCAAACGTGATGCGGCCATGATGCCGGCTGTAGTACAGCGGTTTGACCCCAATCCGGTCGCGGACTAGGAACAATTCTTTTTTCTTCGTGTCCCACAGGGCGATGGCGAACATCCCGCGGAATTTGTGCAGGCACTCGATCCCCCATTCCTCGAAGGCATGCAGGATGACTTCGGTGTCGGAATGGTCGGTCTTCCATTGGTGACCGCCGCGGGCGACGAGTTCCTTGCGGATGTCGGCGTGGTTGTAGATTTCGCCGTTGAAGGCCACCCACAACGTGCCGTCTTCATTGCACATCGGTTGGTTGGCGACGTTCGTCAGATCGATGATCGACAGACGGCGATGCCCGAGGCCAATGCGGCCGTCCGGGGAAATCCAGTTGGCGCCGCCATCGGGACCGCGGTGTTCCATCGTGTCCCGCATCCGCGTGAGATACGGCTCGGTGACCTTGAAGGACTGGTCCGAAAACGACAACGCCCCAACGATTCCGCACATGCGCTTCCGCCCCCTGTAATGCCCCCGGTCGACGCGGAATTGACGGTGTTCGCACACCCTGAGCGCGCGGCGAGCCACCCTGCCCGTCAAACCAAAAGGCGGCGGGTTATATCAGGGGTGGAAAAAGCGTGTCAACACGAACATTGGCGCGGGGCAGCAGACGGTATCATTTCGGAAGTTCGATCTGGTTGAATCGGAGAATCCGATGCCGTGGTTTGATTTCTTCTGGTACACTGAAAATATCGAGCACCTTGCCGAGCACGGAGTCGCTCCTGAGGAGTTTGAGGAGGTTGTGATCGCGGCAAAGTGGATCGAAACCAGCGATTCGGGTTCCGACATGGTGCGTGGGGTGACGTCGACGGGGCGGTTCCTGATCTGTATTTTCGATCAATTGGACGAGGTCAGCGTCATTCCGGTGACGGCGTATGAGCCGACGAAAGGAAACGAATGAGCAGCATCGAATCCCGCGGTCCGATGCCTCCCGACGTGAAAGCCCGGTGGGAAAAGTCGCTGGCGGCCGTTGATCCGCAGTCCATCAACGCACAACTGGCGAAGACGGAAGCAGCCGCTGCCGAAGAAAATTTTAGTGGATTTCTCCGGCGCTGCGTTCATCAGTCCGGAAAGACGCTGACCACGCTTGTTAGCGAAGCTCATGTTGATCGCGAACGCTTAGCGTTGTTCCTGCGCGGGGAAGGGTTGCTCGATACCGCGGAAATCGATCACCTGCTGATGGTCTTGGATGTCGAACTGACGCCGTCTTCATCGTCGCGCAGTTGATCATTCATGGCTGTGAGTCATTGAGCGTGAGCAAATGGACCAAGCGCCGCCCTTACCGAAACGTATCACCCGGTTCGCGCCGTGGACATGGAAACGACGCAATCAACTCGTGATGCTGGCACTTCTGAGCGTGGGATATCCGCTGAGTGTCGCGCCGGCGTGGGCGTTGGCGCAGCACAATTGGCTGCCCGACCAGTTCGTCCTGATTGTGTACGCCCCGGTCTTCTGGTGCGCCACGTTGCACCCGGTGCTCACCAGAGTGCTGTCCGAGTATCTCTGGTGGCTTGCTCCCGGCTGCCTCTAATCGGTCCTTAGTAGATTCCAACGATGGACCCACCCTCGCCTCTGCCAAAACGCATCGCCTGGTTCGCGCCGTGGACGTGGAAGCGGCGGTGGTGGGTGCTGGCTTTGATCGCACTACTGACCATTTACATGCTCAGCACCGGTCCCATGCTGGCATTCGCGGCTGGAACGAATGATTGGACCACGAACGCGCTCGTCACAATTATCTACTATCCGATTCTTGTTATCGCCGATTGCAGTCCAGCATTTAAGGAGTTACTGCGTTGGTATTGGTTTCTTTTTTACACCGACGAATAACCGTGCTCCTCGCGCAGAATCGTGGTCCGCGCCCTCAATCCTCAATTTGTACCACTACCGAGGTTTCCGCACCGCGAAGTCCGCATGGACGACGGTTGATGCGTCCGATACGCTGTCGGGATAGCTTGAACGCTCTTCAAAGGGCCGACGATGCGCGGATGGTGCTGCGTTGTGCTGATGTGCGGAATGGGGGCTGACAACCTCCGGGCGGAAACGCTCCCCGCGCGAATTGACGGGTTGATCGAAGCCGCGGCAGGACAACCCGTTGCCGTAGTGTGTGATGATGCCGCATTCTGTCGGCGCGTGTTTCTCGATTTCGCCGGGCGGATTCCGACGCGGGACGAACTGCTAGCGTTCCAGGCGGACAACAGCGCCGGCAAGCGGTTGCAGTTGATCGACCGCCTGCTGGCGAGTCCGGAATACATCCGCCGGATGCGGGATGTGCTGCATGTCCAACTGATGGAACGTCTCGGCGAGCATGACGAATGGACGAAGTTTCTCGAAACCTCCGTCACCGCGAACACGCCGTGGAATGAGTTCGTGCGGACGATGCTGCAACCGGGCAGCGAAGACGAGCCGAAGCGCGGGGCGGCATTCTTTCTCACGAAGCGGCTCGAAAACTACGGTCAGCAACCGGTCGATTTACCGGCGTTGACGCGCGATGTCGGCCGGTTGTTTCTCGGCGTCGATCTGCAATGTGCGCAGTGTCACGATCATCTTTTCGTCGACGATTACAAGCAGGTCGACTTCCAGGGTTTGCACACGTTCCTACAGCACACGTTCATCCGCCAGGACGTGAAGTTCCCCGCGGTGGGGGAAAAACTCGTCGATAAGAAAACGGAGTTCATGTCGGTCTTCGTGAAGGAAGCCAAGCAGACGGGCCCGCGGTTGCCGTTTGGGCCGGAGGTGGAGATCGCGGTCTTCACCAAAGGGGAAGAATTCGCGACGCCGCCGGACCGGGCGAAAAACTTTCTCGGGCAGCCGAAGTTCAGCCCGCTGACGGAACTGGCTGCGCGGTTGCCAACGGCGGAGAACCCGTACTTTGTACGAAACGCGGTCAATCGCGCGTGGTGCCTGCTGATGGGCCGCGGGCTGATTCATCCGTTGGACTTCCAGCACGCGAAGAATCCGCCGTCACATCCGGAGGTGCTGGATCTCCTGGCGACGGAGTTCGTTGCGCATCAGTTCGACAGGAAATGGTTGCTGCGCGAGTTGGCGCAAACGCGGACGTATCAACGGTCCAGCGTGCTGCCCGACGGAAGGGGTGAACCGCCGCCGGATCGGTATGTGGTTGCACTCGAAAAGCCGTTATCCGCCGAGCAACTCGCGGAATCGACGTGGCGGGCCACCGGTCATACGGGCGATCTGTCCGCCGAGGCGCGCAAGAAATTTCTCGCTGCGTATGCCAACCCCCCGCGTGAACCCGAAGGCGATTTCGCTCCGTCCGTGAAAGCGGCGTTGTTCCTCTCCCACGACGCGACCGTGTTAAGCTGGCTGCAACCCAAAGACACCACGCTGGTGGAACGCCTGCAAGCGGAAACGGACTTGCCCAAGGCGATTGAAACGATCTATCAGACGGTGTTAAGCCGTTCTCCCACCGCCGAGGAAACGACCTCGATGACCGCGTTCGTCAACGAAGCCGACAACCGTTCGCGCGCGCTGGGTGATGTCATCTGGGCGCTGATGAACACGACGGAATTCGGCTTGAATTATTGAGAAACTTCTGGAAAAGGACTTCATCATGCAACGCGTCTTGATCTGGTCGACACTGATTCTCTTCCTCTGCGGTAGCGTGATTGCGGCTCCCCTGCTCGGTCGCAAGACGATACCTTCTCTCAAGCAATTCATTGAACGTCGCGAAGGGGTCTACACCAGTCTGGCCGCGCAGTTTGGAGAGTTGCCCGCGGGATTTCGCCTGTCGAACCACAATGCCAACCCGAGCGAAATATTCGTGGGGAAGTCCTTTCAACAGTCGACGGAGCACTTGAAGCAACAGCAGGACTGGCAGACACGAATGCGGTTTCAGCAGTTCATTGCGCTGGAGCCGGAAGCGTTGGCCGAAGGCCGCCAAGGTTCGTCGGAGACGATGGCCGCAACCGTGCTGCTCAACCATCTCGGCAGCGGCTTCGAGAAGCTGGGCTTCCGCAATCAGGGATCGCCGACAGTGGCCATGTCCGCGCTGCAAAGCTCCGCAAATGTCTGGTTCCGCGACAAGGATCCCTCGCTGGAAATCGAAATCAACGTTGTCGTCGTTCCCAGTCAGAAGCAGGGATTGGTGTGGGTGACTACGCGCGAAGCGTTTTCGAAATAGGCGAAACGACATTCGGATGAAGCGGAGATGGACCTCTTTAATGAAATTCGTGATGCTGTCGCAAACGGAAGATCGTTAGTCTCACGCCATGCGGCCCGACGCCTGGCTGAACGACGAATAGAATATTGGCAATTGGAAGCGAGCTTGGATGACGGAGAACTGCTCGAAGTTCGATCTGATGACGAGCCCAATCCGTCAATTGTCGTTGTGCAAAAACTTCCCGATGGAACCGAAGTGAATGTCTTGGCATGGTTGCACCAGACCAAAGACGCCTTGTTGGTCACGGTTCATTTTTTCGGTGATGATTTATGAGTGCTCAATCATCGACAGACTATCGCATCGAAAAATCCATCGAATGGGTTACGGGCGGTGATCTCGCGGTGGCCGTGGAAGTCGAAGTCGTGTATCCACCCGACGCGCCGTATGAACCCACTTTCCGTCCGGAAACCGTGCGGAAACTCGAACACCTGCGGCGCTGTGCCGAACGGGGCGACGTCGATGAACTCGAACGCGCGGGGCGAGTGTACCAGCGGCGCATTCCCACCGGGGGAGCCTGAGTGATGTCCCATCCTCTCTGCAAACCGTGGGAACATCGCCTGTCGCGGCGCGATTGGCTCGGCGGCGTCGGGGGAGCGCTCGCGCTCGGCGGGTTGATCAGTCCTGCCGTCGCGAAGGAACTGGAACAGCAGGACAAGCAGGTACTGTTCGTCTGGATCGACGGCGGCATGAGCCAGTACGAAAGCTGGGACCCGAAGCCGAACACGCAGTTCGGTGGGCCGTTTCGCGCGATTCCCACGTCGCTACCGGGCGTCCATTTCAGCGAGTTGTTGCCACAGTCGGCGAAGATCGCGCAGCATCTGGCGGTCGTACGGAACATGTCTACGCAGGACAATTCGCACTCGGCGGGAGTGCCACGCATTCAGCGCGGCGACCCGAAAAACCGCGGTGTGACGTATCCGTTCTTCGGTTCCGCGGTGGCGAAACTGCTCGGTCCCGGAAAGAGCGGGCTGCCGCCGTATGTGTCGATCAAACCGGGAAATGGCGGGTTCCATTATCAGGACGCGGGCTTTCTCGGCCCGCAGTTCGGGGCGCTGGCCTTTGGTGACGGCAAGCCGCCGGAAAACATCGTCCGGCCCGATTCCATCACCGAAGACCAGGACGCCGCGCGGAATCGGCTGCGGTCCTTCGCGCAGAAACAGTACACGCAACGGCATCGCAAGGAGAACAGCGAAGCGCAGGAATTTGTCTACGTGATGGCCCAGTCGCTCATCCGTCGGCAGGATCTGTTCGATACCACGAAGCTCGATCCGAAAGACATCGAGCGCTACGGCACTCACGAGTTCGGCCGGCATATGCTGCAAGCGCGGAAGATGCTCGAAGCCGGTGTGCGGTTTGTGAAAGTGACGTCCTACGGTTGGGATACGCACGGCGACAATTTTCACGGTCATCGCAGTTTGATGCCGCGGTTCGATCAAGCTTTTGCGGCGATGATCATCGACCTGCACGAGCGTGGGATGCTCGATCGCGTGCTGGTCATCGCGATGTCCGAGTTCGGCCGCACGCCCCGCATTAACGGCCACATCGGCCGCGATCATTTCCCGGAAGCGTGGTCCCTGGCCCTCGCCGGGTGCGGTTTGAAGCGCGGTGCGATCATCGGCAAAACGAACGACCTCGGCACGTTCGTCGACGGCGAATCATTCGACATCGGCCACATGTTCCATACCTGGTTCGCGTGCCTCGGTATCGATACGTCCAAGACCGAATACGATAACCACGGCCAACCGCTGCCGCTCGCACACGACGGTTGCCACGTCGTGCGCGAGCTTTTGGCATAACGGTCAGCGCGATTCCGCGGTAATCGCCATCGTCACCGGCGACGTGACATCGTTCCCTTTGATGAGTTCGACAGCATCGATCGATTCCGCCCGCTCCGGGATCACCGCGAAATACCGCACTTGCTGTCCCCGAACACGGAATGCCAGCTTCGATTCCGGCACATCGACCACGCGGATGTAATCGGCGAAGACGACGCCGTTGCGGAGGACGTGGTCCTCCGTCTGCCCATCGGCATATTTCAGCCGCACGGTCATGGTCGGCGTTCCTTTTTCACTCGCCGGAAATCCCCAACCGCTGATGCCGCCGAGGAAGTGCAGCGCCTTCACAGGCATCCGGACTGGGAGCGTCACCGACTTCGGCTTCGTTGGCGGTTGCACGCCGTTGGTCCCGTACAACATCACCGCATTGGGAATGCGGTCTCCCTGGGGATCGACGAGATAGAACGGAATGCCTTCAAACGTCTTCGTGGACCAGTCGCTGAAAATCAATCGTTCGGCATCGCCTTCGGGAGTAAAGAACATTCCCTTCGTGGTGACGGTGTTCGCCACCTTGGCGAGATCCAGCGGCACGAATTTTCCGCGGGCCGTGAGGAACTCCAGCAGATTCGCAATCTCTTCCGGCTTCACCTGTTTCTCGAAACCTTCGGGCATGAGCGATTTCGTGGAGCCAACGAGTTGCTCGATGTCTTCGCGTGGGATCGCATGCCGCTTGGCTTCGGTATCGATGATTTCGATCGCCGTTTTGCTTTCCCCGGCGAGCATCCCGGACATCACACGGCCGTCTTCCAGGGCCACGGTGTAGACACGGAAATTGCCTTCCACACTGCGGCTGGGATCGAGAATGTGCGTCAAGAGTTCGTGCTTCGGATGGACCGCCATGCCGGTGAGGTCCGGGCCGATGCGCGTCCCTTCCCCCGAGTGCATGTGACACTTCGCACACTGCTTCTTGAAGACTTCCTTCCCCGCGGCGACATCGCCCTTCACTTCGGTGAGGTAATGCAACTCCTTCACGACCTTCTCGCGGTCAGCATTCGGCAGCCCGCCCGACATGCTGAGCAGCTTTTTGGCCCGGTCGCGAATCGTCCGGTCGGGATGACTCGACAATGCCTGCTTCTGATCGAGCGACAACTCGGCGAGTTGCAGCTTGCCGTCTTCCACGGCCTTCAGGAACACCGTGGTGGTTGCGGGACGAGCCAGCAACAGCCGCAACGCGCCGGTTCGCACCGTGGGACTGAACGCCGGGGCTTGCTCGACGAGTTGCGGCCCCAGCGTCGGGGCCTGGCTGGCCGAAAGCGCGGCGATAAATTGCGCTGCGAGTTCGGAAGAGGTCTTCGGTGTAATGAGCGCGAGAACGCTCGTGACGGAATCATCGGAGAGCGTCTGAAAGCTGATGAGCTGTTTCACCGCATCAACGCGCGCGGCGTCGGGCCAATCCTTGTCTTGTGCGGTCTTGATCAAGGACTCGGCGATCTCAGCGGCAAATTTTTCCAGCGCCTTGGTTCCCCACGAGGACGACAATTTGGCGAGCTGGCCTTTCACTCCGTTGGGTGCCATTTGAAACGCGTCGATGACGAATTTCTCTGAATTCGCGGAGATGGCCACCTGATGATCTTTCGGCCAACCCGCGGACAGCCCGTCCAGAGTCGCAGCAAGCAACCGTGGCTCGGCCGTGACCGCGGCGAGAACGCGGTCCATTTCTTCGGCCTTCGGTTTCCCTCGGGCAATGTGCTCGGCGACACGCCGAATGACACCAAACACCGGATTGTTGTCCGGCTGATTCTTCAACAGGGAGATGCCCTCCGGCGCGAAGCGTGGGGACAAAGCTTCGAGATACTTCACGCCATGATTGGCCGCGGCCGCGATGACCGCATCGGCCATCCATCGATCAGACATTGGGCCTTTGCTGTCTGTCGACAGGCCAGCCGTGATCAGTGCCGAAGAGTCCGTCGGGGGGAGGTCGGCCAAAGCCAGGATGGCCGCCAGTCGAACTTGCGCATCCGGGTCGTTCAATACGCCGGAATGTCCGAGCGCCACGTGCGACGCATCGAAAATGGGCACATTGACGACCTGCATCGACGGCAGGACTTGGATCGCGTTTCGGCGAACACCGGCAGACGGATGTTTCAGCGCAGCGGTCACCACTTGCACGACGTCGTTTCGACCCTTGTTGATCACGCCCAAACCATCCAGCGTCCACAGCGCATGAATTGCCCCGGCGTTCAAGCCGATTTCATCGACGGAGGGATCGGCGACCAACTTCAACAGCGCCGGCACGACATCGGTCTGGCCGCGTTCCACGAGCAGCCGTTGGGCATGTCGTCGCCAAAGCAGATTCGGCCGTTTCAGCGCCGCGACCAATTCTTCCGGCCGATCTATCGACAACGGTGCCTGCTCTTCCTTTTGGCTCTTGACTCTCGACTCTGGACTCTCGACTCCATACACCACGCGGTAGATGCGACCGTGCTTCTTGTCACGCAGGTCCGATTCGTAGGCATTCCCCTTGCCGTTCTTGAAGCCCGCGGGGACAGGGTTGTGCTGGATGATGTAGTTGTACCAGTCGAGCACCCACACGTTGCCGTCGGGACCGACCTCGGCCATGATCGGCGACGCCCATTCATCATCGGAAGCGACGAGGTTCATCGGGCTCGTGCTGGTGTAGCCGGCTCCATCGCGGGTCAACGTGAAAGTGCCGACGAGGTGGCCGGTTGGTTCGCACACAAACGCCGTCTTGTTCCAGAACTGCGGAGGATAAGTCCTGGCGGTGTAGAGCGCATGGCCTGCGCCGGCCGTGTAGCCGCCGAACTGGTCGACCTGACGGACTTTATCGGTGATCGCCTTGAAAAGATGCGTATCGGCGATGGTCCCGAGTTGCTCGGCGGACCACCCGCGGACGCGCTCGTAGTACCGGTTCGCTATCGGCATAAACATGCTCGGATTGTGGTTCGCGGTCGAGCCGAAGATCAGCCCGTCCTCGCTCATCCCGAAGCCCCACGTGTTATTGTTCGACGAACGGATAAACTCCACATTATCAACCACCGGCAAGCCGTTTTTCTGGCTCTGGACTCTCGACTCTGGACTCTCGACTCTGAACCGAAAGAACCCCTGCCGAAACGATTCCGACTTCTTCTGCAACCCTTCGCCGTACGCCGGTTCGGAGTTGTTGTACCCCTGCATCCCCCAGATGTGATTGTCGAGACCGTACTGGAAATTGCTCACGCCGCCGTGCGTATCGCCGAGGGCCCAGCCGTTGATAAGAACTTCGCGGACATCGGCTTTGTCGTCGCCGTTGGTGTCCTTGAGGTACAGCGTTTCGGTCCCGTCCTGCACGATCACACCGCCGCGATGGAAAACGATCGCGGTGGGGATGCTCAACTGCTCAGCAAAGACAGTGAACTTGTCAGCCCGGCCATCGCCGTCGGTGTCTTCACAGATGCGGATGCGGTCGCGACCCTGTCCGCGCGGCTGCAATTCGTTCGGATAGTCGGTGGTCTCACAGACCCACAACCGGCCCCGTTCGTCCCAGTTCATCGCGATCGGCTTGCCGACGAAATCGGGCTCGGCGGCGAACAGTTCCAGATGAAAGCCCCGCGGCACCGAGTAGTGCTGCATCGACTCCGCGGCGGGAATCGGCTTCTGCATCTTTGAATAAGCTTCGCCCTGAATACCCCACTGGTTGCCGGGGCGATAGTTGGGAATCTTCGGACCGACTTCTTCGTACTCGAATGGTTTCAGGTCCTTTGCGATGGGCGTCATCGGCAACGGCGTGAAGCTCTCGGCATCGACAAACGCCGGGACGGTCTGCGGGTCTTGACCGCACGCCCAGCGGGTGCCGCGCTCAACGAGACTGTGGAAGCCGGGGTTGCCGAAGGTGCGCTGATCGTGTCCCCACGCGGTATAGAACACGCGGCCTTTGCCATGCGTGCGGACCCACGTCCACGGTTCCTTGTCGCGGCCTTTTTCCTGTCCGCCCTGCGCGCGGTATTCGAGAACCGTGCGGTCCTTTTCGTTGTGCATCGTGTGGATGTACGTTTCATCCCAGCTCGCGAACCCGCCGTAGCCCTTCATGATGGGATGCTCGGGCAGTGCCGTTTCCACACGGAAGACTTCGCCGCCGTGGGCTTTGAATTGCGCCCCGACAAGTTCCACAAACGGCTTCGAGTTGCGGAAGCAGTACGAGGCGCAATGCAGCGGAATGAACCCTTTGCCGGACGCGACGTAATCGAGCAGCGCCTTTTCGCCTTCCGCGGTCAACACATCGATGTTCGCGAAAAGCATCAGCCCATCGAACTGATTCAGCGTCTCCGCCGTCAGCGCCACGTTAACGTCATCCGTGTATTTCAGCGCGACCCCACGCGGCCGCAACGCCGCTTCCAATTGCGTGAATCGCTCCAGCGGCCGGTGATGCCCGTTGTCACCGAGAAAGAGAATCTTCAACGGCGGGGCGTCCGCAGCGAAGGTCCATGATGTCAGCAGTGATAACAGGGCGAGCGAGGTGAGGAAACGCATGGTGGAGTCTCGTCGGTGGATGACGCGGGATGTTCGATGCTGAACGCTTTAAATTCCGGAGTTGAGCCACGAAAAAGCACAAAGGGCACAAAAGTGAACAATGAAATTCAGACTCCTTTTTGTGTCTTTTGTGCTTCTTCGTGGCAAAACTCTTCTTTCTCCAGGTCTTTGTATTTGAGGACGAATGTTGCGGCTAATTGCAGGTTTCACTGAAAGACTTTTTGCACGAAGTGGTACAGCGCCTGCTTCCACTCCGGGGGATCGTGTCCATGGGTGGCGACATGCCAAACATGCGGCAGCTCTTTTTCGTTGAGGTAAGCGTGCAAACCCTGACTGATGCGGATCAATCCGTCCTTGTTGCCACAGGATAACCACAACAGCTTCAGTTTCCTGGCGGCGTCGGGATCAGGAACCAACTCATCCGGCTTCTTCGTGTTCGGTGCGGATGAGAAACCCCCGACCCAGGCGAAGGTGTCGAGGTGCGCCAGTCCGAAGTTCAGCGATTGACCGCCACCCATCGACAGTCCCGCCAAAGCCCGGTGCTCACGATCCTGGAATGTGCTGTATCGGGATTCGATTGTCGGGATGACATCATCCAGCAGATCGCGTTCAAACACGGCAAACGCCGGAGCCGCCGCGAAGATGTTCCCGTCGGAACGATCGTTCTTCTGCGCCCGCCCATTGGGCATGACGATGATCATCGGCACGGCTTTGCCGTCGGCGATCAAGTTGTCGAGCAGGATTTCCGGATGGGCATATCGCTCCCATTCGGTTTCGTCACCACCGATGCCGTGCAGCAGATACAGCACCGGATACTTCTTCTCCGTCGAATACCCCGGCGGCGTGTAGAGGTTCATCTTCCGCGTCGTGCCGACGGTCTTCGAGTCGTACTCGATCATCTCCAGCTTGCCGTGCGGGATGCCGTCGCGATGCTCATCGAAGCCTTTCGGCGGCTCCGCAAACGCGGGAACATCATCGGCAGCGAGCACAATCGGCCCACCAAACCCGCGCGGCCGACGGGGCGCTTCCTGCGCGAATACAGATTGCCAGGCAAGCAGACCAGCCAACAGGCTGAGGAATATCCAGCGACCCATGGAAGCTCTCGATCGATGAAGGGTTCAGCGGCTCAACACAAGGAGACCAACGACAGGGTCTGCCGCAAATTCGCGGATTTCGTCGTCAAACGAATTGATGAACGTCAGCAAATCGGCAGTACGGACATTCCCAACCCGCAGCCAGATCACTTTGGGCGGCGGACCGAATCGAGCGGACAGATGCTGAAAATCACTGTCCTTCGTCATTAAGGTGAAATCATTGTCCCGAGCATATTCCCACACCACCTCATCGTCCGCGGACTCCAAACCGACATCGGTAACATGCAGTGAACCGGGGAATGTCCGCTTCAAACTCGGCGGCAAATTGTGATCCAACAGAAACATCATGGCCGACTCACGACCGTCAAACGGCGTTCACGATCCGCCGCGAAGGAAAGACACGCATGAATGTCATTGACCGTCAGATTCGGAAATTCCGCGACGATTTCCTCCGCAGTCATTCCCGACGCGAGGTATTCCAGCACATCCGTCACTGTCATCCGCAGTCCGCGAATACACGGCTTCCCCCCGCGCTTGCCGGGTTCGACGGTGATGATTTGCGAATAGTCCATGTTGAGGATCGCTTGAATCAAGTCAGGTGGTTTTGAACGGGTTGATGACGGTCACTGTACCGTAGGTCATACCGTGCGCCATGTCTTCGCTGTAGAGCGTTGTGACACCAGCGTTGATACACGCGGCGAGCAGCAGGCTGTCCCAATGTGAGAGGCTGTAGCGATCAAATAGTCGGTTTGAAATGACAATGACGGAATCGGTCGGAACCGCAAGGGGATAAGTCGCCAGAACGGACTCCAACGCAAACTGCACTTCAGCCGGAGTGAGACGACCTTCATTTTCGCGTCGTCGAAGTCCGCCGAGATACTCGCACAGCACCTGCCATAGCAGAATCGGTGGCGTCTCGTCCGCCTGAAGTTGTGCCAGCAAGTTCACGGCGATGACTTGTTTGGGCGGCTCAATATCATCGATTGCGTAGAGCAGGATGTTGGTATCAAAAGCGTTCATACAGTTCGTCCCGCTTCGTGACCGGAACGCCGGTGTTGAACGGCTTTGTACGGCAGAAATCGATAAACGCCTGTTGAGCTTCCTTGGAGCCAACAGGATGGCGGGTTTCCTTGGCATCGCTTTCTTCTGGCAATGGCACCAAAAGAAACCGCGACTCTTCGGGAAGCGAGACCGGATTCTCGGGCGTGAAGACGCCGTTCGCGTATTTCACGATGACTGGCATGACCACGTCGCAATCCCTTTTCGCTGTCAGATTCATCACCATAATATGTTCTTCTCCCGGTGAAACTGCTGCCAACCATCATACCTGGCTTGATTCGCGACTCCGGGGAGTTGTACCAGCAAATTCCCCAAGGCATAACCACGAATCCAGTCCCGTTTGGCTTTTTCCCACCCGTCGCGATGACTGCTCAAGTACATCTTTCGTGGAGAAAAATGGAAGGTTTCGCTTCCTTTGCCACCTCCGACGGCGTCGTCGACGTCGAATTCTGCAGGCACGCTGACGTGATATACCGGAACACGCCAATGCCTCGATTTCTTCTCCGCGAACCAAGCAAGGCAAACCACGAGGACGCAAGCTAGCAACGAGAGTCCGATCTTGTAGCGACGCCGCATGATAAGCCATCCGTACTCGTAGCGCCCTTACTTCAACGTAAACTCCGGCAGCTTGACGATCGCGCCGCCCTGTTCCGCGGATTGGTGGGCGCAGATGCCTACGCACGTCCAGTTGGCGGATTGCACGGCGTTCGGCCAAGGGTCGCGGTTCTGGGTGAGGGCGGTGATGAACTCGTGGACGAGGTGCGGGTGCGAGCCGCCGTGGCCGCCCCCCTGGATGAACGACAGGTGATCGGCGTCCTGAATCGTCTTCGTAAACATGCGGATCGGCTCGGGAAGCAGATGGGCGAAGTCTGGGACTTCGATCTTCGATGGAATCTCGTGCTCCGGCTTCTTCGCGGTGTGGATCACATGCGGCTCGTTTTCGACGAGCGTCCACTCGAAGCTCTTTTTCGTGCCGTAGACATCAAAGCTCTCGCGGTACTGCCGGGCGACATCGTAGAGGAACCGCCAGATGTGCGCGGTGACGTCGCTGTCCTTGATTTTGATGTGGCAGCTTTCCACGGCGTACTTGTTGCCCGACTTCTGGGCGATGTCGTCCCGCACCTTGCCGGAACCGAAGCAGCTCACATACTCGGCGACGCTGTTCATGAGACCGAGACACGGACTGACGACGTGTGTGGCGTAGTGCATGGGGATCATCTTTTCCCAGTAGCTCGGCCAGCCGTCCATGTCCTGCGGGTGCGACGCCGCGAGGTGCTGAATCGTGCCGAGTTCGCCTTTCAGGTAGAGATCCTTGATGAACAGGAACTCGCGGGAGTAGACGACGGTTTCCGCCATCATGTACTTCTTGCCCGTCTTCGCGACGGCGTTGCAGATCTGCTCGCACTCTTCGATGGTGGTCGCCATCGGCACCGTACACATCACGTGCTTGCCCGCTTCGAGCGCCCGCAGCGACATCCACGCATGATCGGGAATCGGCGAGTTGATATGGACGAAATCGACCTGCGGATCGGCGAGCACGTCGTCGTACTGCGTGTACCGTTTGGCGATGCCGAAGCGGTCGCCGATGGTGTGGAGATGTTCCTCGTTGCGCTGACAGATGGCATAAACTTCGGCTTGCGGATGCCGTTGATAAATGGGGATGAACTCCGCCCCGAAGCCCAACCCGACCATCGCCACCCGTGCTTTTGCGCTCGTCATGATGTTGTCCTAGTGAGAGGTGATCGGTGGTGGGTGGTCGGTGATAGGCAAAGATTAAATCTGCCGACCAACCACCGACGATCGCAACCAATGTTTCTGGATTCTCGCATCCTATCTCGCCGCGGAAAAGGTACCATGAGGATTTGCGTTTGATATCGGAGTTTTTTTACCATCGGAATCGCAATGAACTCGACTGCAAGCTCGATCGCCACAAGGTGCTGGAGTTTTTTCGATCGGCGGTGATGAATTCAAATGCGAAGATTTTAGCCGCGAAAAGGCGCAAGAGGACGCAAAGGGAAGATGAGAAGAGGGGGAGATTTTGCCACAAGAGGCACAAAGGACACAAAAGGGGAGAAGAACAAAGGCCTCGCACTTCTCTCTCTTGATTTTGTGTCTTCTGTGCTTTTTGTGGCGAAAACGCCTTTCGTCCACGGTCTTCCTTTTGCGTCCTCTTGCGCCTTTTCGCGGCTAACCCTCTTCATCTTTTTGAACTGGAGGCGAAGTGACCACACAGTCGCGGCGGCCGGCGGTGGCGTTGTTGATTGAGACTTCCAACAGCTATGCCCGCGGGCTGCTGGAAGGGATCATCAGCTATGTCCGCGCACACGATCCATGGTCGATCTGGCTGCCCGAACAACGCCGGGGGGAATCGCCGCCGGAGTGGTTGGCCCGCTGGCAGGGGGATGGCATCATCGCGCGGATTGAAACGGCGGAGATCGCGCGAGCCGTGGCGCGGAAACGGTTGCCCGTCGTCGATGTGAGTGCCGCCCGGCCGTTGTCGACTGTGCCGTGGGTCGAAACCGATGACGCCGCGATCGCCCGGCTTGCGGTGGAACATCTCGTTGAGCGCGGTTTCCGGCGGCTGGCGTTCGTCGGTGAGGGACAATTCAACTGGTCGCGGTATCGACAGGAAGCCTTTGTCACGGAGTGCGAGCGTGTTGGCGTCAATTGCCATGTCTTTCAGCCGCCAAAAAAATCAACGCCCGAGGCATTGAAACGCTGGTTGGGACAATTGGAAAAACCCGTCGGGTTGTTTGCGTGCTACGACATCAAAGCACAACAAGTCCTTGATGCCTGCCGGGAGTTGGACCTCGCGGTGCCGGAGCAGGTGGCGGTCCTCGGCGTCGATAACGATCCGCTGCTATGCAATCTCTGCACGCCGCCGTTGTCGAGTGTCGTCCCCGACGCCAATCGCACGGGTTACCTTGCCGCGGAGTTGCTCGACCGCATGCTCGCCGGTCATCCGGTCCCGGCGCAAGCTCATCTGTTGCCTCCGCTCGGTGTCGAGACACGGCATTCGACGGACATCCTCGCGATCGAAGACAGCGACGTCGCCGCGGCGTTACGGATCATCCGTGAGCGAGCACGGGACGGTATCGACGTGAGCGATGTGTTACGAGCGCTGCCGGTATCGCGCCGCGTGTTTGAAACCAAGTTCCGCAAACTCGTCGGCCGCACTCCACACGAAGAAATCGTCCGCGTCCGTCTGCAGCGCGTGCAACAACTGCTGCGCGAAACCGACCTCTCCATTGCCGAAATCGCCCCGCGCGTGGGGTTCAATCACCCGGAATATCTGACCGTCGCATTCAAACGCAGCTTCGGAATCACGCCGTCACAGTTTCGGCGGGAGAAGAAATGATTCGCCGCGAAAAGGCGCAAGAGGACGCAAAAGAAGAAAGCCAAGAGAAGAAATTTTGCCACAAGAGGCACAGAGGACACAAAGGAATGAGGACGAGAACCACGGAAGACACGGACCACACGGAATAAGAGAGACGGAAGTCGGAGAGGGATGAATGCCGTCTGAACCTTCCTCTTTTTTTCCTTCCCTCCCTGTTCCGTGTCCTCCGTGTATTCCGTGGTTCCTCTCTGAATTTGCTTTGAATCCCCTCTCCTTTTGTGGCTTTCGTGCCTCTTGTGGCAAAACCTCTTTGAATTCTTTTTGCGTCCTCTTGCGCCTTTTCGCGGCTAACCTGTCTTCGGTCTGAATTCATTGACCAAAGAAGTCGGCCACAACCATCGAGAACCCCGGCAGCACATCGGGAAACGTCAGCAACTGCTCGCCGCGCAGCACTTCGCCGGGTGTGTCGCCATTGTAGACATGGATTGTCTGCGGTTCGGGGTCAATGACGGCGACCACCCGTACGCCGGCGTCAAGATACTCAGCAATCTTCTGATCGAGCCGCGACCACGCCTCGCGAGGTTCTCGAACTTCGACGATCAATTCGGGAGCGGGCCAGTAAACATCCGGCGGTGGCCCCGGAGGGACACGCTGGTAGCTGTAGAACGCGGCATCAATCCCGCGCAGCGTGTCAGGATCATGTTCCGTCTGCAATCCGGAATTCGTGACAACCCGGCCGAGTCGATGCGCATCCACGAAGGCACCAAGGACACCAGCCATCTCCGCACACCAATATCCGTGAACCGAGAACGGATACGGCGATGTCTCAATCCGGCCTCGCACCAGTTCAGAGACACAATCCTGCGGCGCGCAGCGAAGATATTCCTCGACCGTCAGCAGCGGTGTTGTGAACATGGCATGATCCCTTCTCGCATCGTCTCCTGATACGATAGTCGACCATCACCCTTGCGACAATTGCCATCTCCGGAGATTCGCTCCATGTCTTGTTTCAACATGATCCGTCTCGCTGGTCTCCTCGCGCTGATTGCTTCCCCCGTCTTTGCACAGGACGCCTCCCTCGGTGCGATGCCGCGGGTATTGGATGAGCGGTTGAAGCTGGAACTGTTTGCGGAGCACCCGATGCTGGTGACGCCCACGGGGATTGATGTCGATCACCTCGGCCGTGTGTGGGTGCTCGAAAGCAACACACACTTCCCGCCGGACGGTTACCAGGGGCATCCGTCGGACCGATTGCTGGTGCTGCAGGACACCGATGGCGATGGCAAAGCGGACAAGACGACGGTCTTTGCGGACGGCTTTAAGTTCGCGATGAGCGTGGCGGTGCAGCCGGTATGGCTGGAGGTGGCTGAGGGTTTAGGGCTAAGGGCTAAGGGACAGAAAGAAGAAAAGACTCTCCCCCCGTCTGTCCCTCAGCCCTTAGCCCTTAGCTCTCAGCCCGTCTTCGTCGCCACTCGCGGCGAGATCGTGCGGCTGCGTGATACCAACAACGATCTCGTCGCCGATGAACGCATCCAACTCGTGCATCTCGAAACCGCGGGCAATTATCCGCACAACGGGCTCGCGGGGTTGGCGTTTGATGCCCTCGGGTGGATGTACTTCGGCTTCGGCGAAAACCTCGGGGCGGATTACAAAATCATCGGCAGCGACGGTGTCACGCTCTCCGGCGGCGGCGAAGGGGGGAACATGTATCGTTGTCGGCCGGATGGCTCGAAGCTGGAGAAGTGGGCGACCGGGTTTTGGAATCCGCACGCGAGTTGCTTCGACGCCTTCGGCCGCCTCTTCACGGTGGACAACGATCCCGACAGCCGGCCGCCGTGCCGCTTGCTGCACATCATTCCCGGCGGCGACTACGGCTACCGCTTCCGCAACGGCCGCCGCGGCACGCACCCCTTCACCGCGTGGAACGGCGAAATCCCCGGCACGCTGCCGATGGTCTCCGGCACCGGCGAAGCCCCGTCGGGCATTCTCTGTTACGAATCGGACGGCTTCCCCGCGGACTATCTCGGCACGCTCCTCGTCGGCACCTGGGGCGACCACCGCATCGACCAGTTCGTGCTGGAACCGAAAGGGGCGTCATTCGTCTCGAAGCCGAAACCGATCGTCCAAGGGACCGAAAACTTCCGCCCCGTCGGCCTCGCCCTCGCCCCGGACGGCAGCATCTACTTCAGCGACTGGGTGCTCCGCGACTACAAACTTCACCGCAGAGGCCGTATTTGGCGGTTGTCAGCTCATGATTCGTTGCACCATCGGTTCTCGGACAGTGATTTCAACGAAATCACTTTTGATAAAAAAACACCGGCATGGAAGCTCCTCCATTTGACATCCGACCCGCATCTCCCGATTCGTCGAATCGCGGCACAAGCATTCGTGCGTGCGGTACCCGATATCTATTCTTTACTCTATGTGATCGATAGTCGAATGGAACCTTCACGCCGCCGCGTCGAGTTGCTCTGGGCATACCAATACCTCTTTGCAGATCAGATTCGCCAGCGCCCGAAAGATGCAAATCCGGACTTAGGCGAAATCTTTCAGTCGATCATAGAGGAAGGAATGGATCGTCAATTCACTTCGTTACGGGACTATCTCAATCCGGCAGAACTACCTCGCGAGGGTGCATGGTCAATTCTATGGAATGCTGCACTGAGCGCTTACGATCCTTTCATCGCCAGTCGTGTGATCACTGCAATCGCCGAGAGCGATTACGATGAGTCTGACTTTGAGCGAGAATTCCTGACGGATGAAGGTAAGTTTGACTTTGTGATGACCGATTCGGACGCACAATGTCGTTTTTGGGCGGGAACACCACGCCATAACATCGCTTATTTTCTCGCAGCGCGACGCAAATTCCCAAAATCGGAAAAGCTTGCTTTGATGGGTTTGTATCACACTTCACAGCCGCTGCGCCGCGCTGCGGTGCAATGGGTTGGTGAAGAGAAATTGACTGAGTTACGCCCACAAATTGAAACGATGCTCAATGACCAAAAGCTGTCTCCTGACTTATTGATGCCGTGTCTTGCGACGCTCTCCCTTCTCGATGGCGTGCCACCCGCGGAGTTTGAGAAGACGCCGCCGACACAGCAGATGTTGAAGATTGTGACGGATGACCAGCGGCCGGCGTCGTTGCGGGCGACGGCGTTGCGGATGATTCCCGCGGCGACCAAAGAGTTGTCCGCCGACTTGCTGATGCGGTTCGCGAAGTCCGAGGACGCCGGGCTGAAGACCGAAGCGGTGCGGACGTTGCAGCAGTCCCCGCGACCGGAAGCACTGCCGCTGCTGCTGGAGATCGCCGCCAATCCCGACGCCGATGTGGCGTTGCGGTGTGACGCGATCGCCGGGCTGTGCGCGACGCCGCACGATCAACCGTTGCCCGCGAACGTCGAACAATTGCTACTGGACGCGGTGAATGGCCGCTTGCGGTTTCGTGCCCCGTCCACGGATGCGGCACAGTGTCAACTCGAAGCCATTCGCGCGCTACGAGGGCGGGCAACGCCGGGGTCGAAGATTGGGGATGTGATCGTGGGGATCCGCAAAGCGGCAAGCGACGATCGGGAACTGGTGGAAGCGTGCGATCTCGCCATCGAAGGCAAATCGTCTTTGTCTTCTTCCGACTCTCAACTCTCCACCCTCAACTCTCAACCTTCCCCCGACAATGGTCGCCGCGTCTTCTACCACCACCAAGGCCCGCTGTGCTTCAAATGCCACACGGTCAACGGCCGCGGCGGGAACGTTGGGCCGGATTTGTCGGTCATCGCCCGGACGATGAACCGCGAGAAACTGCTCGGCTCGATTCTCGAACCGTCGAAAGAAATCTCGCCGCAGTTTTTGACGTGGACGATTTCCACGGTCGATGGCAAGACACACAGCGGGATCATCGTCACCGAAAACGGCGGCGGCGATGTGGAACTCGGCGACATTCAGGGGAACGTGACGAAGATCCCGCGGAAGGAGATCGAAGAACGGACGCCGTCCAATGTGTCCGTGATGCCGCAGGGATTGCATCAACGGATGACGCGCGCAGAGTTGGGGGAGTTGCTGGATTTTCTGGAGACGTTGAAGTAGTGGAAACGAAGAGACCCAGGGATCGGAATCCCTGGGCGTCATAGGGTTCCATTGTTATTTCGATTTCAGCTTGAAATCGAGGTCGGCGCCACTTTCGAGGACGGTCACTACGTTGACTCCTTTGGGGAGATTGGGGTCCGTCAGTTTTCGCGGCAGCATTTCCCTGGCATCCACATCCGCGGCATTCTTGCCTTCCGGGATGGGCGAACCATCCGGTTGAGCGATCTTGGAGAAGGTGACGGTATACGTCCCCGGTTCGATCCCGGCGACATTCGACCAATGCTTGGCGCTGAAGCAACCTTCGGCGTCGGTGACCGCAAAGCCCCCTTGCCCCTTGGTTTGCTCGCGGGGGATGAAGCTCACGCTGCATCCCGACAACGGCTTGCCATCCAGAATGACGCGACCAGCCACGGCCGCCAGTTTCGCGGGAATCATTTTGTTCGATCCGCCACACCCGCAGACGAACCCCATCAGGGCCAATGCCAGCCCGTATTTCCGGACTGGGATGGAATTGTGCTTCGACTTCATGTGTTCCTGTTTCTCTCGTAATGGAATCGGTTTGTGCTGTGTGAACACCTCGAATCACGTCCCGGCAGTGAACCCACCGGGACGGATTCGAAACGGAGGGTTGCCGCAGGCGATCAGAATTCACCGATCGTCGTATTGTCCGAAATCTTGGCGAGGTTGATGCGCGTCGTGGCATCGATGTTTTCGCTGATGAAGCGCACCGTACCGTCGCCCATCAACACATGAATGCCGCCGGTGTGCAGGCTCCCCGGTTCGCTGAACTCGCCGTTACGGCCCGGCTGAAACTGGGCATTGGGCGGGGTGCGCCATGAGCAGCAGCGAAAGTTGTTGATGCCCCGCGACGTATACATGGTCACGCCCTGTCCCACGTGTGACGAACAGGCCCAGGATTGGCAACGGCCGTCGTCCACTTCGAGCGTGGTTTCCACCATGGCCACGGTGTTGCTGCTGCCATCGGAAATGTCCCGGATACTGGACGCCGAATTGAGTCCGAACAAGGCCCGCGTACTAATGGCTTCGTTGGACCACAGACCGCCCCCGTTATTCACCTGAACGCTGAAGCCGATGGTCGACCGGGCGGAATTCGCGACGCCGCAACCGTAAGTGGCATCGGCGTTCGGATAAATCCGACTTCCGTTATCTGAAGGACAGAGGAACGCGGGGATGATGATCGTGCTCAAACTGAGGTTGGGATTTGTGGCGGCCGTCGTTCCGCCGATGACCGTCCCCGCGCCGGTATTGCGAATCCCCGTCGCCAAATTGAAGTTGAACTGATTGTAAAGCGGTGCCTGGTCAATGTAGGGCAACAACATCAGGAAGCCCGTGTGGTTCTTCACCTGATCCGTCGCGGCCGTGAAAACCTGGCCAATGTTCCCCGTGGCGGAGGGAAACACGCTGAAGGTGTCGTGATAGTTGTGCAGTGCCAGCCCCATTTGCTTGAAGTTGTTCTTGCACTGCGTCCGCCGGGCGGCTTCACGCGCCTGTTGAACGGCTGGCAGCAGCAAGGCAATCAGGATCGCGATGATGGCGATCACGACCAGCAGTTCGATGAGAGTGAACCCGCGCGCGGCAACCGCGGAACGTCGACAACGGAACATTCGCAAGATCCTCAAAAGACAAGAAATCACCGCAAGCGCCGCCATGGCGCTGCCGGTAAAAGAGACCACATCAAATACAGAAGCGGACGCGCCCTTGGGCCGACGCGCACACCGACTCTGGCGAATTCGGATTCGCCGAGAAATCGCGCGAGTTTCACGTGTTGATAGACACCAAACGGGGAGACGAAATAGCAGTTTTGGGGCAGGAAATTCGGCGGGCGCGAATCATCGTCCTGCAAGGGAGCAGCGCTGCGACCTTGCGAACGAGTCTCCGAAAAGCAACCGCCGTGCCGAACGCCAAAGGCAGACACGATGACTTAGTCGACGAGCGGGCAGATAAGGAGAAACACGCGAGAAAACTGCGAAACTACGAAAGAAAAAAACGCTCTCCACACCAAATCAATGGCGTGGAGAGCGTTGATGAGTTGCGGTGAAGCTTGGCAAACTCGCGAATTATTTGGGCTGTGCGGGGCGTTGCGTCACCCGCTTGTTGACGTCGATCTCAATCGGCCCGAACGTCTTCTCATGACGATCCAGCGCCATGCCCAGCGCGGCCCACATGCGTTTGGCAGTGTACAGGTTCACAACGAGACGCT
>JAKFUG010000037.1 GCA_021732785.1 Planctomycetaceae bacterium | reverse complement strand
TGCTCCGCGAAAGTGGCTACACCGGTTGGTACTCCCTCGAATGGGAAAAAATGTGGCACCCGGATCTCGCCGCACCGGAAATCGCGCTGCCGCTCTTTCCGAAGAAAATGCGCGAACTTGCCGCCTGCTTGTGATCTCGCTGTCCGGATTATCGCGATTCAGCGTTGCGGCGTTGATGAAGCGCGCCATTCCGTGTGACACTGGCAGACCGGCGAACTTCGAAGTCGTGGCAACGGCTGATACCGATCCTCACAATGAACAGCGCGTTGTGTGGAATCCGCTCATCATGCGGAGCGTGATGGCGACGATGGTGGCCATCACGCTCCGCGTGATGAGCGGCACGTTTCAAAACGCGCGCATGATTCCTCGAATGTGCCTGACATACCCTCGGCCGACAGTCCTGTAAAAATCGCTCGCGCTTGACCGTGGGTTCCACGTCGCCGGATGACCCGTTGCGGAGTGTTTGCCGATTTTGTGCGGCGTGATCCCTTCGCTTCAGGGTGTCAGAACCAGTCCGCGCTCGGTGATTTCATAGGGGACGATCGTGTCCTCGCATGCGCTGCCGCGGTGTTTGGCGATGTGCAGGGCGCGGCGCATTTTCAGGCCGTCGCGGATTTTGCCCATCAGGATGATCGTGTTGGCGTTTGAAAGTTCATCGCCGCTTTCGATCGGTCGGCCCAATAAATCGTCCAGCATCACTTCATGCGAAGTGTACGACAGCAGGCACGTCAGTTGTTGATGATCGTACGCATGCTGCATCACGGCGGGTTCGTTCTCGCGGTAATGGACGCGGAACAGATCGCGAGCCACCCAGTCGTGATCTTTGTGCAAAATCTGGTGGTAGATGTAATCGAAGACGTGGAACTGGAACGACTCGCTGGCTTTGTCCGCGGGTTCGACGCCGTCGATCACGCAGCGCCGCACGCCGTGGACGAAGTTGGCATAGAAGTACGCGATCGCCTGTTCCAGTTTGTGATTCAGTTCGACCTTCCATTCCTGCCATTGATCGTGATCGATGTCATGCACCGTCACGCGCCGGCCGGAACGCTCGAAGATGTGGAAGTAGTCGTACCGTGATGCCGCGGCGTCCCACAGTTCCGCGGGTTGCCACGGGAGATCGACCGGCCGTTCGCGCAGCGTCCAGTCACACAAGCGTTGGGCGTACGCAGCGTGGTTCTGTGCGTCGCCGCGGGTCGTCATATCGAAGAGGCAACCGCGCTGCCCTTCCTGTTTCCTCCCGGCGTCGGCGAATTGCAGCCCGAGTTGCGTCTTGCCAATGCCGGTGGCCCCCATCACCACGGTGAGCGTGCCGGGAACGAGACCGCCGCCGAGCAGGTCGTCCAGTGCGGGAATGCCGGTCGAAAATCGGTCGCTGTCTGCCATCATTGTGTCGTTCATATGCTTCGAGATTCAGGGCAATTCAAAGTCGGCCGGGACGGGGGCGTTGTTGGGGCCCGGGCCGCGGTATTGCTTCCAGTATTGTTCGTGGAACGGGTTCCATTTCGGACCGGTCTGCTGTTCGTTGACGAGGTACGGCGGCAAGCTGTCCCACCAAGTGTCGTAGGCCGCGGACATCTTCTGGACGATCTCCGCATGGGCTGTGGTGATGTCCTGTTTTTGTCCCGGATCGGTCGCCAGATCGAACAACGCCCATTCGCCCTTGGTCTCTTTCGGAGTAGCGACGAGTGTGTAAGTTTGCCAGCGGACGGCGGCATTTTCGCGGCGGGCTTGTCGGCCATCGGTCTTCGGATCCCAACGCCCGACCTGCGTGAAGAGGAACCGTTCATTCCACGCGGCTTGGGGGTTCTTCAACAAGGGGACCAGGCTGCGACCTTCCACCTGCTTTTGAACCGCATCAGAGAGTTTCGCGCCGGCGAGTTCGGCTAACGTCGGCAAGACATCAAGATGTGCCGTCAAGGCGGAGACATCGCCCGGCACCAGCGTTTTCTTCCATCGCCAGAATGACGCCGCGCGCGTGCCTCCTTCCCACGGAGTCGCTTTGGCTCCGCGTAGTCCCGCATTGAATGTGGCCACCCCCGATGTGCCGCCGTTGTCGTTCATGAAAATTACCAGCGTGTTTTCGTCGAGTTGCTTTTCGGTGAGAAACGCCTGCAGCTTGCCGACGTTGTCATCAATGTTCGCGATCATTCCAAAGAATTTCGCCACGTTGGCCGGCACTTTTCCTTTGTAGATCGCTTCGTACTCCGGCGTGATGTCCAGCGGGCCATGCGGCGCATTCGTCGCGATCCACGTCAGGAAGGGCTTGCCGCTCGTGCGGGCTTTGTCCATCCAGGCCATCGCATGCTGGAAGAACTCGTCGGTGCAATAGCCGGTCGTCTTCTCGAACTTGCCGTTGTGCTTGATGACGGGGCCGAAATAACTGTTCTGCGGCGCATCGCCACAACTGCCGGGATAAGTTTGGCCAATGCCTCCGCCGCCGTGAATGAAGACCTCATCGAAACCCCGTTTCTCGGGTTGATAGGGGTCTTCATCGCCAAGGTGCCACTTGCCGAAAATCCCCGTCTGGTACCCGGCCGTTTGCAGCACTTGCGCGAGCGTGGTGGCTTTGAGAGTCAACCGCTCGCGCTCGTGAATGGTATGCGTGACGCCGTTTTTGAACTCGTGGCGACCGGTCATCAACGCCGAGCGCGTGGGGGAACACGTCGGGCTGACATGGAAGTCGGTGAACCGGACGCTCTCGGCATGCAGCTTGTCGAGATGCGGCGTCTTCAGGATCGGATTGCCATGGCACGAGAGATCGCCGTAGCCTTGGTCATCGGTCAGCACCACGATGATATTTGGTGGTGTTGTCGCCGCCGAGGCTACGGAAACGTACGCGCAGATTAGCCACCATCCGATGTAGAATCGCCGCATTGTTCCGCGCTCCGGATGTCGTGTCGCTGAAGCTTTCAAACCGTGTTGGACCCCCATTGTGTCCCATCACCGCCACGATACATCATTGCCGCGTTCGATCCGAGCGACCGGCGGAAAATGCGATCAGCCCGGGGAGAGAAGTCCCCAGGCTGCTGGAAGATCGAATGGGACGAGCCGGCAACGGTTACGGACCGATTCCGTGGGTGTTCATCTGGCCGTTGATCCGTCCCCAGTAGCTATCCTGGGAATTGCCGAACGCGGCGACTCCCACGATGCAGACCATGAGGATTAACGCCAGCATGATGGCATATTCCACGGCGGTGGTGCCGGGTTCATCGTTCAGAAAGCGGCGGATCATTTGCATAGCCGGACTCACGAAACGACGCTGCTGGGTGTCGAGAATGATTACTCCGGTCAGGCTTTACAAACCGCCTGCGGAGAGCGTACAGGAAACCTAGTTCACGTTTTTGAGCGTGTCAAATTGACAGTGCCAGGAACGGCGGAAACTGGGCCGTAAGATACAATCCATCGGTAAAATCGACTCGTCCGATGGCGATCTTTGGCGAGTGTTGACAGGAAACGCCGACCCGATGGCCGCCGCATTGGAGGAACAGTTGAATTATGGCAAGCAACGGCTGCTGTCGCCGCGCCGGTCACGCGCTGCGCGGTGCGATCCTCGTTGTATTTCTGACGACTTCGGCTTTCACCGCGGAGTCGGCCCCCACGTTTTTTCGCGGACTGAATCTGAACGGCCCGGCGGCGACGATTGATGGTCACCCATGGGAAGGAAGCGATTCTCCGCACTATATCTGCAAGGACAAGGCCTTCGAAAATCAGAATGTGCCGTTGGTCCCGGCGACCGATTCCGACCGGGCGAAGATGATCCGCAGCAGCCGCTGGGGTGGCAATCGTGTTGAATTAACCGACATCCCCGCCGGCACCTTCACCGTCTTTCTGTACGTCTGGGAAGACAACGATCCCGAAACGTTTTCGATCGCGGTGAACGGGCAACAGGTGATGGCGCGTTACAACAGCGGCACCGGCGGACATTGGGAAAAGCTCGGCCCGTGGTATACGTCTCCTAAAGACGGAAAGATTGTCCTGACGAGCCAGGGCGGGGCCGCGAATTTCTCCGGCATTGAACTCTGGCGCGGGCAATACGATGGCGTCACCACGCCGATCAGCGAAGACGATCTTGCCTTCTTCGAGAAACGCATTCGTCCACTGCTGGTGCAGAAGTGTTACGAGTGTCACAGTGCCGAAGCGAAGGAATTGCAGGGCGATTTGCTGGTCGATTCGCGGGCCACCATTCGCCGCGGGGGAACGAACGGACCGGCGGTGGTGCCGGGGGATCTCGAAAAGAGTCTGCTGATTCAGGCGGTCCGGTATACGAAGGACGACATGCAGATGCCGCCCGATGGGAAATTGTCGGACGCGGAAATTGCGGACCTCGAGCGGTGGGTCAAGATTGGTGCTCCGGACCCGCGTTCGGCGACAACGAAGCACATCGGCAAACAGATCGACATCGCCGCCGCGCGTCAGTTCTGGTCGCTGCGACCAATCACCGCGCCGGCTGTCCCCCCGGTGAAGAACATCGCCTGGCCGCGCGGCGACATCGATCGTTTCGTTCTCGCAAAGATGGAAGCCCAAGGACTGCACCCCACCCCCGATGCCGACAAGCGGACGCTGATTCGCCGGGCGACATTCGATCTCACCGGCTTGCCGCCGACGCCCGCCGATGTGGCCGCGTTTCTCGCTGACGAATCGAACGAAGCGTTCGCGCATGTCGTGGATCGATTGCTCGAATCACCCCGATACGGAGAACGCTGGGGGCGACACTGGCTGGATGTGGTCCGCTATGCCGACACCGCGGGGGATAATTCCGACTACCCGATTCCGCAGATGCACCGTTATCGGGATTGGGTGATCGAGGCGTTCAATCGCGATTTGCCCTACGACGAATTCGTCCGCGATCAACTCGCCGGTGATCTCCGCGGCGGCAATTCGGACACCGAACGTGACCAGCGGCTCATCGCCACCGGTTACATTGCCAATTCGCGGCGGTTCGGTTCGCGCGTGGACGATTACCCGCAACATCTGACGATTGAAGACACGATCGATAATCTCGGCCGTGCATTCCTCGGCATGACGGTGAGTTGTGCCCGCTGCCATGATCACAAGTTCGATCCGATCACCACGCGCGATTACTACGGTCTGTACGGCGTCTTCCAAAGCACGCGGTATCCGTGGCCGGGCATCGAACTCGACAAGCGGCAGCACGACTTCGTGCCGCTGGTTTCGCCGGAAAAACGGGCCGAGATGGAGCAGGCGCTTGCCGCGCGGACCAAGGAGCAGACAAGGCTGGATGACGAAGTCACGAAGCTCAAGGAGCGGCTCAAGAAAGCGACGGCCGATGACCAGCCCGCGGTCGAGCAAGAACTGAAAAACGCTGAGCGCCGTGCCAGGGACCATCGCAGTCAGCCGCCGTTATTCGAGACGGTGTACGCCGTCGTCGATTCCAAAACCCAACACGATGCCGCGGTGCAGATCAAAGGCGATCCGGCGCGCACCGGGGACATGGTGCCGCGACACTTTCCCGCGGTACTGGGGGGCGGTCCGTTGCCGGACGGCATTCCGTCCAGTGGCCGCCGTGAGTTGGCCGAATGGATCGTGTCGCCGGAGAATCCTTTGCCCGCGCGGGTGATGGCGAACCGCGTCTGGCAGCATCACTTCGGCCGGGGCCTCGTGCCGACACCGAATGATTTCGGCAAGCAGGGCAAACCGCCGACACATCCGGAATTGCTCGATCATCTCGCCACGCAGTTTCGGACCGGCGGGTGGTCGTTCAAAGCGCTGCACCGGATGATGATGTTGTCGCGAACCTATCGGCAATCGAGTGTCCGCGATGCTCAAGCCATCGCACAGGATCCGACCCACGACTGGTTGTCCGGTTTCCCGCGACGTCGGCTCGATGCCGAAGCGATCCGTGACACCCTGCTGTTTCTGGCGGAAAGCCTCGATTTTTCACCCGCCGGAGCGCATCCGTTTCCGTCTCAAGACACGTGGGACTTCACGCAGCACAAGCCGTTCAAAGCCGTGTATGACAACCGCCGCCGCAGTGTGTACCTGATGACGCAACGCATCCAGCGGCATCCGTATCTGGCGATCTTCGACGGAGCCGATCCCTCCACCAGCACGGCCGCGCGCATGACGAGTACGACGCCGTTACAAGCGCTGTTCCTGTTGAACGATCCGCTGGTGCATGAACAATCGCAACGGATTGCGGCGCGGATTGTGGCTCAATCCTCCGATGCGGAAGTCCGCGTCAATTTCGCCTGCGAGTTGTTGTTCGCACGTCCGGCAACAGCGGATGAAATCCACGCGGCGCAAGACTTCCTGACGAACGCCGACAAGCTGCTGCGCGAGAATGAAACCGCCGCCGACCAGATCAAAACGGAAACGTGGCGCGCCTACCTCCGCGGCCTGCTGCGACTCAACGAATTCGTTTACCTCGATTAGCCGGTCCGCGAAAGGATTCGGTTCTGCGTGCCACGGGCTGGTCTTGTCATCACGTTCCCTTGAACAACAGCGGCATCAATTCACACCCGCGATCCAGCGTGACTGCCGATTTGGCGGCGACGATTTCGTCGTAGGTTTTGGCATTGTCCGGGGTGATGCCGGTGCCGCACATCGTGAACGGGACGTACCCGTGGCTGTGGGTTTTCGTGCGCAGAAACGTCGGGTGATCCGGGCAGATCAGCAGGCGGTAATCGCCTTGTGATTTCAGATAGGCATGCAGCGGGTCGACGATGTGGCGGTCGATTTCTTCGAGGGCTTTCACCTTCTCCAGCGCGTGCCCTTCGTGTGAGGCTTCGTCGGTCGCTTCCACATGCACAACGATGAAATCAACGCCGGATTTCAGCGTGTCGATGGCATACCGTCCCTTGGCGGCATAGTCGGTGTCGAGGTACCCCGTCGCGCCGGGAACTTCCACGATCTGCCAACCGAGCAACCGGCCCAATCCGCGCAGCAAGTCCACCGCGGTGATCACGGCCCCGCGTTTACCGAAGCGTTCCAGAAACGGCGTGAGCGCCGGACGTTTGCCGAGACCCCACAGCCAGGTTTGCGTCGCCGCTTTGTCGCCCCGAGCCGTGTTGATCGCACACTCCCCAAAGAGTTGCCGGCTGCGCTGCATCAACTCACGCAGCACCTCGCTGCCCGGTCCCGCCGGCAGATGTGCGGCGATCGGCTGATCGGTGATGTCGTGCGGCGGCGTGCTGTCCGTTTTCGTGGTGAACGGGGCTTTCCCGTCGCGCGACCGGTAGAGCAACAGATTGCGGTAGCTCACCCCGGCGTAGTATTTCCAGTTCGGATCTCCGCATTGATCGCGCTGCAGGACTTCGATCAGCGCCTGGCCGACATCGTTGGGAATCTGGCTCGCGGTGAAGCTTTTCATCACCTCATCAATCACGGTGACGAAGTTACAACGGACGGCCCAATCCTCCGCACCGAGTTCAATCCCCTGTGCGGCGGCTTCCAATGGGGCGCGACCCGTATGGAATTGCAGCGGGTCGTAACCGAAGAGACTCATCGTGCCGACATCGCTGCCGGAGGGCATGGACGCGGGCACATGATCGGCCCGGCCGACGATCCCGGCTTTCGCGACCTCATCCATGTGCGGGACCATCGCCGCCTGCAATGGCGTCAACTTGCCGAGCGACGGTTGCGGTTCATCAGCACACCCATCCGGAATCACCAGCGCGAACTTCATTCCATCACCAAATGCAAATCGAGTTTGTGAATCGAAAAACGGATTATGCCAGCGCACAGGCCAATTGGGCGAGTGTGGGGCGAAGTTCCAAATTCCAATCGCCAAGTTCCGCCGCCGCAGTCCTGCAATTGACGTCGCCACACCGCGATCCGATGATCACACGGCCTCATCGTTGGTTCCATCCTTGGGAACTCGCCTCCAATGCGTATCGACCGGATCGACCTGTTTCACGTGGCGATGCCCCTCATTTATCCGTGGCGGACGGCGTACGGCGAAGATGCGGCGATTGAAGCCGTGCTGTGCCGATTGACGAGTGGGTCGCTGTCCGCATGGGGAGAAGCCGCCCCGTTCGCGGCACCGTGTTACAGCCCCGAATGGGCCGGCGGCGTGTTCGCCATCTGTCGCGACTGGTTCGGTCCGGCGCTGCTGCATCAGGACATCACCAGCGGCGACGCTTTGCAACAGTGCTTGTCGCTCTTCAAAGGCAATCCCTTCGCGAAAGCCGTCTTCGACACCGCGTGGTGGAATCTCGAATCGCAACGGACCGGACGCACCGTCGCGCAACTCCTCGGCGGCACGCGAGATCGGTTCGCCGTCGGGGCGGACTTCGGTGTGATGGATTCCATCGACGATTTGTTGAAATCCGTGGAAGGGGCCGTCGCGAAAAAGTTTCGCCGTATCAAATTGAAGTTCCGTCCCGGTTGGGACCTGCCCATGCTGCGGGCCGTGCGCGAAGCCTTTCCGTCGGCCACGGTTCACATCGATTGCAACAGCGGTTACCGGCTCGATGATCTGCCGCTGTTTCGACAGGTGGATGAGTTGAATCTCGCGATGATCGAACAACCGCTGCGGCACGATGATCTCGTGGATCATGCTGCGTTGCAGGCCGCGATCGCGACGCCGGTGTGTCTCGATGAAAGCATTGTCGGGTTGCCGCACACGCAACAGGCGCTGGCGTTGAAAGCGTGCCGGTATGTGAACATCAAGCCGGGGCGTGTGGGCGGGTTGACGGTGGCGAAGAAGATTCACGATGCCTGCCAGGCCGCGGGGATTCCGTGCTGGGTGGGCGGGATGCTGGAAAGTGCCGTCGGTGCCCAAAGCTGCATCGCGCTGGGATCGCTGCCGAACTTCACGTACCCCGCGGACATCTTTCCGAGCGCGCGGTTCTACACGGAAGACCTCGCCGACCCGCCGGTGGAACTGATCGCCGACGCCGAAGGCTGCCCCGCCGTCGCCGTCCCGAAACAACTTGCGGAACCGGTTCCCGCGCGCTTGACCCGCTGTTCGCGCCAAACTGCGACGCTGTCCTGAAGCCCAGCTTGGAGACATCACAAGTTTGGCAATCAACAGCTTCGACCCCGGCGGGGTGCCAGAACGACGAACAACCACGGCTGGCATCCCTCCGGGATGCGTCACTTGAGGGCCATGAATCCGGTGGTCTCCGCTCCGCTACGACCACCGGCTACCGTCTGCGATCCCTCCGGGATCAAGAGCATTCCTGGCCACCCACGACCGGTGCCCGCGACACCATTTCCACAATCGTTTACGATGGACCGCAATCGATTTCTGGCAAAACAGGCAGACGCAGGCAACGCATGACCGACTTTGAAACCGTGGCAATCGTAGGCGACATCCCCGAAGGACAGGGCCGCGCATTCGTCGTGCAGGGACGGCTTGTCGCCGTGTTTCAGCGCGGCGGCGAATACTTCGCGATCAACGACACCTGCCCGCACATGGGGGCGTCGCTCGCCGAAGGCTACGTCGAAGGAGACGCCGTGATGTGTCCCTGGCACGCGTGGAAATTCTGCATCCGCGACGGCCTGTGGCTCGACAATCCCAAATCGAAAATCCGCACCGATTGCTACCCCGTCCGCGTCGAAGGAGACGCCATCCAGGTGCAGATTCCCGATCCGTCTGCCAAGCCGGCGTGAACTTGAAAAGGAACTTGGTGATGTCGCTCATCGAAGTGTGGCCGGACGTGCAATCACTTTCCCGGTTGGACAAAATTCGGCTGATCCAGGTCCTCGCTCAGGATCTGGAACAAGCCGATGCTGCTCCCATTGAACCGGGTCAATCGTATCCAATTTGGTCCCCCGACCGGGCCTTCACTGCGGCCGCGGCGATGTTGCAAGCGCTGGAGGACGACAAGGGCCCGGCATGAGTTTCTTACCGCAGCGGTTTTCTTACGTCGCGCGTGACCCGTCTCTCGGTCAAGCCAGCCTGGCTCCAATGCTGCCACTGGATTTGATCGGCAGTCAACCGGTCACCACGACGGGGCTGGTCGATAGCGGGGCGGCAATCAATGTGCTGCCCTATTCGCTCGGTCTCCAACTGGGATTCGATTGGAACAAAGAAACGCGGACTGTTCAATTGTCGGGCAATCTGGCATCCGTCGACGCCCGGATCGTTGTGTTATCCGCGGTCGTGGGAAGCTTTCCACCGGTTCGATTGGCATGGGCCTGGGCGCAGACCGACACCGTTTCCGTCATCCTGGGACAAGTCAATTTCTTCATGGAATTCGACGTCTGTTTCTTTCGTTCTCAAGGCTGGTTTGATGTCCGGCCGAAACCCTGAAGCCGATAGCACCCAACGTTTAAAAATGAGATCGCCTGCGCCGAATGGGCAGAAAAAATTTGGTCCGCACGAACATCGGCGATACACTGTTGAAGCGAGCGCTCGTTCGTCCTCCTTTCGCGGCCACCATTCCGTGATTTCGTCCTTTCGGTTGTCACGCCGCATTTTCCCCGCTGTGATGGCGTCATGGACGCTCGTTGTCTCCATGATGTTGGCCGGTTGTGCCGACGACGGCCCGAAACTCGTTCCGGTCGCGGGGCGGGTGACGCTCGACGGTCAACCGCTGTCCAACGGGTCGGTCACGCTGCGGCCGGAGGCGGGGGATTCCAACTGGGAGCAACCCACGGGCAGCATCGACGCCGACGGTAAGTATGTCGTCTATACGCAACGCAAGCCGGGAGCGCCGCCGGGGAAATACCGTGTGGTGATCTTCGCCACGGCAGCGACGAAAGACGCCAGCGGCGCGGCTCATCCCGGCTTACCGAAATCGATTGTCCCCGCGATTTTCAGCGATCCAAAGCAGACGCCGCTGGAGATCGTGGTCGATCCCGCCAGGAAGCCCCCGTTCGATTGGGAGTTGGTCACTCATGTGCCACAGTAATCGACCTTCTACTCGTTCCCGCGCTCCGCGTGGGAATGCCTGGCGGCGACGCTCCGCGTCGGCGAATGATCATCGCACGATGCAACCCGGCGACGCAGAGCGTCGCGACCGTGCGTTCCCACGCAGAGCATGGGAACGAGGATCATGCGGGTTCACGCTGATTGAACTGCTGGTGGTGATTGCAATCATCGCCATCCTGATCGCGCTGCTGTTACCCGCCGTGCAACAGGCCCGCGAAGCCGCCCGGCGGACGCAATGCCGCAACAATCTGAAACAGATCGGGCTGGCGGTGCATAATTACGCCGACACTAATGACGGCGTTTTCCCGATCAACCGCTATGGTGATTATGCGTACTCTGCGGTCTGGAACTATGCCTACGAAGATTCACAGTCGTGGAGTTGGTTGGCCTCAATTTTGCCGTATGTTGATGCTTCTCCATTGTGGCACACAGGAAAGATCCCGATCTCCGCATTGAAAGACAGCCCAGTTTTTCCAATATCGTTGGCGTGCTATCTCTGCCCGTCCGATGTCATCGGCGGTCCGCGTAACGAACGTTCGCATTACCTCCGCACGAACCCGCTGGTCGGCATGACCAACTACAAGGGCGTGCAAGGGGCGAACTTCTGCTGGGGGGATTGGGCCAACCCCGGCACCGGCGGGCATGGCTGCGAACCGTGGGAAAATGGCGACGGCATTCTCTACCCGATGAACTGGGCCCACGTCGTCCGTCTGCGCGATGTCACCGACGGCCTCAGCAACACGACGATGGTCGGCGAACAAACCTACGATCCCAACGGCCCCGGCGACATGCACTACGGCATCGGCTTCGCGTGGGCCCATTCTGTCGAAGCGTGTGCGATCGCGAATTTCCCGATCAACGCCCGCCGCCCCAATGGCACGCCATACGCCTCGGGCGATTGGCAAGGCACGAACGGCTTCCGCAGCCGGCACATCGGCGGTGCTCATTTCTGTCTGGCCGACGGCAGCGTCAAGTTTCTCGGCGAAAACATGGCCCTCGGGTTGTACCGCGCGCTCGCCACGATCAAAGGGGGCGAAGTCGTGAATGAGTTTTGAATGCACGTCACCGTTTCCTCCTCCCGTCCGTCACGATTAGAATGGTGGTACGGTTACATCCCTTGCGAGACGAATCGATGTCAGCATCCATGCGCGAACTCGGAATTGATCGGCTCAGTGCGGAAGACCGCCTCCAACTGATCGGGGAAATCTGGGACAGTTTGGCACCCGAAAGCGAGCCCATCCCGCAAAGCCATCGCGAGGAACTCGATCGTCGGTTAGCCGCCGCCGATGCGAATCCGTCCGCAGGCCGTCCCTGGGAAGAAGTCCGAGCCCGATTGCGTGGGGAACAATGACATCTCCGCTCATCGTCCGTCCGGAAGCCGAAACGGACCTGGCCGAAGGACGCGATTGGTATGAAGGCCGACAAGCGGGATTGGGCGCGGAATTTCTGGCCGCCGTCGATGTTGTGTTTGACCACATTCGTGAGTTCCCGAAATTGTACGCCGCCGGTTACAAAGACGTTCGCCGTGTTCGGATGAAACGTTTTCCGTATGTCGTTTACTTCCGTACAACTTCCCGCAGTGTCGAAATCGTCGCGGTTCTCCACGGCAGTCGCGGTCCTCTTCATTGGCAATCACGGGTTTAATCAGACTGGACTCCTCAACCCTGAGCGCGTCATAGTAAAAATCGTCGGGCGGGATTGATGCCACGGTGAGTGATGGTTCCGCGTGATCGATTTTCGAGGTGATGATGTCCCACTGCCAGTATTTCGCTCCGCGTCCGAACAATCGTCGGCAGTTTCTCGCGCAGACGGCGTGCGGGTTTGGCGGCATTGCGCTCACCGCCCTCGCCCACGATTCCGCTTATGGGGCCGCGGCGATTGATGCCGGGTCGTTGCTGCCGCGGACGCCCATGCGGACGGCGACGGCGAAGAACGTCATCTTTCTGTACATGGACGGCGGGCCGTCGCAGATGGATCTATTCGATCCCAAGCCGCGGTTGGACGCCGAGCATGGGCAACCGATCAAGGTGAAGGTGCAGCCGACACAGTTCAACAACATTGGCAACGTGCTCAAGTCGCCGTGGCCGTTCGCCAACTACGGTGAATCGGGCCTGCCGATGAGCATGATCATTCCGCACATCGGTCGCCATGCGGATGATATTTGCGTGATCCGGTCGATGACGTCGGCATTCTCGGAACACACGAACGCGAACTATTTCCTGCACACCGGACACGGGTTGCAAGGCCGGCCGAGCATGGGAGCGTGGATCTCTTACGGTCTGGGAACCGAGTGCCGCAATTTGCCGGGCTTCATCGTCCTCAACGGCGGTTTGATTCCCCCCGGCGGGCTCGATTGCTTCCACAACGGTTTTCTGCCGGCGACGCATCAGGGCTCGATCTTCAAACCGGGACAATCGCTGGTCGCCGACCTGGAACGCACCGAAGCCACGGTCTCCGCACAATCCCGCAAGCTCGGCTTGATGCGGCAGCTCGATCGCAACGTGCTCTCGCAACTCGGCAGTCCCGGTGAACTGGAATCCGCGATTGCCAATTACGAACTCGCGTTCCGGATGCAGACGGCGGTTCCCGATCTCGCCGATGTGTCGAGCGAATCCAAAGCCACGCAGGAAATGTATGGGCTCTTCGCCGATTATGAGCAGACGCGAACCTACGGTCGGAACTGCCTGATTGCCCGGCGGTTGATCGAGCGCGGCGTGCGGTTCATCGAGCTGACGTGTCCCGGCGTGGGGGTTGATCGCTGGGATCAGCATCAGGGGTTAAAGGAAGGTCATGAACGCAATTGCCGCGCGGTCGATCAACCGATCGGCGGGTTGCTCAGTGATCTCAAAGCCCGCGGGTTACTCGACGAAACGGTGATCATTTTCGCCGGGGAATTCGGCCGCACACCCATGGCGCAAGGATCGGACGGTCGCGATCACAATCCGTTCGGCTATTCCATCTGGATGGCGGGCGGCGGCGTGAAGGGCGGGTTAGCCTACGGCGCGACCGACGATTACGGTTACCACGCGATCGACAAGAAACTCGAAATGCACGACATGCACGCCACCATGCTGCAACTCCTCGGCATCGAACACACGCGGCTGACGGTGCGCTTCGGCGGCCGCGACATGCGCCTCACCGACGTCTTCGGGCATGTGGTGACCGACATCATCGCGTGAAGCATCGGTTCCCGTTGTGCGCTCGTGATTCGGCAAAGCGGCAAGCGGGGAACGACATCATTCCTCGACGACCTTACGATTCTTCGCGGCGTGCGGATGGGCATTTTCGTAGGTGTCGCGCAGCCGTTGTGTGCTGACGTGCGTGTAGATTTGCGTCGTCGTCAGGCTTTTGTGGCCGAGCATTTCCTGCACGGCACGCAGATCGGCACCACCGTCGAGCAAGTGCGTGGCGAAGGTATGCCGCAGGGTGTGCGGGGACGTTTGCCGATCGAGCCCGGTCTCTTTCAGATATTTTTCGATCATCCGGCCAACACTGCGCGTGGTCAGCCGGGTGCCGAAGCGGTTGAGAAAGACGGCGGCGCGATCATCCGGGCCGGCATTATCGGCGGGGCGACGCGCTTCCAGCCAACGGAGCAATGCCTTGGAGGCATACCGCCCGATCGGGGCAATCCGTTCCTTTTTCCCTTTACCGTAAACGCGGATGACGTTGGCGTCGCGGTCCCAGTGATCGATGTTCAAACCGACGAGTTCGGCAACACGCAGCCCGGCGGAGTACATCGTTTCCAGCATGGCGCGGTCGCGCAAGCCTTCGGCGTCATTCGCCGGCGGGGCTTCCAATAGCTGTGCGATCTGTTCGGTCGTCAGAAAGTGCGGCAGTTTCCGACCGGCCCGTGGCGTTCGCAGCGCTTTCGCCGGGTTCGAAGCCACGAAGCCTTCGCGCTGGCAATAACGCAGGAAGCTCCGCAGGCAGGCTAACCGCCGGGCGATGGTCGCCTTGGCGTATTGGCATTCGTGCAGATAGGCCACATAACCGCGGAGGTTGGCGATATCGAGCTGGGCCACACTGTCCGCGCCGCCGCAGCGGTCCTGCAGATAATCGAAGAGACTGCGGAAGTCTTCGCTGTACGACTTGAGCGTGTACTCGGAGGCATTCCGCTCGATCTTGAGATAGCGCAGAAAGCCGTCGATCGCGTCGTGCATGAGCGGTCACCTCATCGCGGAACTCGCTCACATGCTCTGCGTGGGAACGCACGTTCGCGACGCTCTGCGTCGCCTGCTCCGCATTAGTCTGTCGCCGAAGACGTCGCGGAGCGTCTCGGCCAGGCATTCCCACGCGGAGCGTGGGAACGAGTTCGTCGATGTTTACTGTTCCGTGGCTTTTTCCCGACGGAACTGCGGCCGCGGGGATTCGTCGGTGGCTTCGGACCGCAGCTTGGCGATCCGCTGGCTCATGACGGCGGCGTCATACCAGGTGAAGCTGAGGGATGGATCGGCCGCATACTGACCCATCGTGCGAAGCAGTTGGTCTGCGCTCTCGTCATCGTAGAGGAAGACGTACCGTTCTTCGCCTTTGATCAGCGCCAACACATTCACGCCGCGTTGCATGGCACAACCTTCCTGGTCTTACACGCTTGCGCTGCCGTGAGTTTCGGTAGCGCACCGTTCTGTCTGCGTCCTTCGCTGATGTCTGTATCGGCGAAAAACCGGGATCCTTGATAACTCGTTTACACCCCACGGAAAGCATTCCGTGGGCTTCTTTGCCGATTGCATCACCGATACCGTCGCATTTTCACCACCACCCGCCGTTTCGCTTCACCGCCGTGCAGTTGCAGCATTTCCACCACCATCACGTGGGAAGTGAACCGAATGAAATCTTCACTACGACTGAGATAACCCTGCCAGCCGCCGCTGCGCAAATCGCCGCTGAGTTCGACGTAATCGCGCAGCTTCGCCGTGAGTTGCGGGTCGGCACCATCGAACATCCGCGTGTACGCCATCAGCGGCAATCGTGGATCGAACGTGGGATTGCCGATCTGCGTTTGAAACGCGGGTGTCGCGGAGGCAACGGGCGGAAAGGGCGGGGCGATGCTCGGCGTCAACGGCGGAGGCGGCAACACCGGGAGTTCTTCCTCCGGCACTTCCACCGGTTGTTCAGCGGCGATTTCTGCCGAATCGGTCACGGGCGTGGTTTCAATCAACCGTCTGGGCGGAGTTTCTTTCGCGGCGGGGCTGTTCCAGCGGAAATAGCGGCCCCAGCTTCCCCACGGATTCCAGAACGAGCGCGTGTCTTCATCGGGGGATTGCATCCGGACCACGGGTTGCCCCGGCTCGCACATTTCCGGTTCGTGTTTGCTCTTCCAGACCGACCAATTCCGTTTGGGGATCGCCCATTTCCGGCCGTCTTCGTACACCGGCACGCCCGGCGCGAACGTCCATTCCTGCGGGGAATACCACGACACCTGCAAACCGATCCGCGGCGGGTAATACGGCGAGTAATCCGTAATCGCGCCGACCACAATCGCGTCCACGTGCAGGATTTCGACGAGTTTCAGAGCATCATCGCGGCTGGTCATCTCCAGCTTGTTGTCGTGAATCGCCTGTTCGACGATGCCGACGGGAACCACCTGAAAGCCGGGCGTCTTCTGGAGTTCCGTAAAATAGGCCTGGGCAAATCGCCGCCCGTCGACCGAGCGTTCTTCGCTCAAATTGAAGAACGGCGCGACGGCGACGGTGGTGAGTCCGTTGACGGGATTGGTCGCACCGACGTCGAACATTACACAGCCGGAAACGGCTGCGCAAACAACGCAGATTGTGAACAAATCAGAAATGCGCACGACGTCCCGCCTTGACGAACAATTCGCCTTGTCGTCAACATCGACACAATCGGCATACTCTCTTTAATCGGAAAAGTCTGCCAATTTGCTTTTCTCGAAGGGGACGCAAAGATGTCGTTTTCCGAGCGGCAGCGGATAAAGTTTGGCTTTACCGCTTTGGAGGCAACCGAAGTGAATTCCTGGCACCCGGCAAGCCGACAGGAGAAAGTTTGCGTCTCGGCGCGGAGCGTCCGCGCTGTGGCCACGTCGAAGTCGGTTCGCTGTACCGTTTCCTCCTCCTCGTCATGCCATCCATATGAATAACCTGCCGACGGCCGCCGCCACGCTGGAAGATCTGTCTCCGGCCGCGGTGCCCCACGGGCAAGAATTGCCGATTGACGTGCAGACGTCGTACGACGGCTCCAACGTCGTGTATCGCATGTTGCGGCTGGAGACCTGGGGCCCGGCGTTGATGAACTTGGGGTATTACCCCTTTCGCTGGCCCTTCACTACGCTCAACGTCCTCGTGAATCTCGAATGGGCGCAGCGCCAACTGGTGATGAAGTCGGTCGATCTGCTCAACATCAAACCCGAACATCACGTGCTCGATCTCGCCTGCGGTCGCGGGAAAAGTTCCTTCATCATTCATTGCCTGTATCCCGGAGCGACGGTGGTCGGCCTGGATTTACTAAACCGCAATATCGCCGTTGCGAACGCGCTCTTCGACCATCTGCCCGGTCTGTCGTATGCCGCGGGCGATGTCACCGATCTCAAATTTGACGATGGTTCGGTCGACCGGATTCTCTGTCTGGAAGCCGCGTTCCACTTTCCCGATCGGGCCCAATTCCTGCGCGAAGCCTACCGCGTCTTGCGACCGGGCGGGCGGGCGGTGGTCGTGGATTTCGCCTGGAAGACCGAAGCCCATCGAGACACCCTGGACGATCCGGAAACGCGACTCGTCCGTGAAGTCTGGCAGTGGGACGATTTCTTTTCGATTGCCGACTACGAACACGCCGCGGTGGATGCCGGGTTCAGGATCGTGTCCACCCACGATTGGACGTCGCGCGTTTCGACACCCATTCAAGCCGTGTTCCGTTGTCTTTCCGATCTCGGCAATAACAGTTTAGGACGGCGCTTTCTGGAATGGCGGAACCCGCTGTACCGTTCGATTTCCCCGACGGATTGGAAAGCCCTCGCCGAATCCGTCGTGGCTCACCAGTACGTGCGCAACAACTCGAACTACATGGTGTTCGTGTTGCAGAAGCCGGAATAACCCGCTAACGGATTTAAAGACGTCGGGGCAGGGGCCCCGACTCTTCAAACGAAACCACGATCGGATCGCGAATCAGACCGGATAACAACTCGCGTCCATCGTCGGGTCCGCTTTCAAGTCGGACAGCCGCCAGACATACCACGAGGCGATCGTGCTGTAGGGTCTCCACGGTGCCGCGAGTTCCAGGCATTGCGCTTTGCCGGGCAACTCTTCGAGGTGATACAGCGCCCGCATCGACGAACGGATGCCCAGATCGTCGTGCGGAAAGACGTCGAGCCGACCCAGACTGAACATCAGGAACATCTGCGCCGTCCAGCGACCGATCCCCTTGACCGCGATGAGTTGCTCAATAACGGCTTCGTCTTCCAGGCGGTGCAGCCGGTTGAGTTCGAGGCGACCATCGATCACGTGCGCGGTCAGGTCGCGGAGATAGGTCACCTTCTGATTCGACAGCCCGGCACCACGCAGCGTGGCTTCCGGCGCGGCGGCAATCGCCGCGGGGCTGAGTCCGCCGACCACCGCCTCCAGTTTCAACCGAATCGAACGCGCGGCCTTCGTCGAGATTTGTTGTGAAAGGATCGATCGCACCAGCATCGCATACCGATCGCGTTCCACTTTCAACGTGAAGGGCCCGGCGCGATCGATGAGCCAATTCAATCGCGGATCGGCATCCCGCAAATGCGCCACGGCGGCAGAAACGTGTTCGTTCCGACGAGTCAACAACGAAGCCATGCCCCGACCTTCAACACGAGTTCCCTTCGTCCGCTGCCACGAATGATCACCGAGTTTAACAGGTTCCGGGAGCAAGCATCAGGAGGCTTCAACACTCGCCGTCATCCATGTGCGCGCGGCGGCTTCGTCGGTAAAGACTTTCGCCACGGTTCCGCGATTGACCAGCACATTTTCGAGGAAGCGGGCATCCCCGGGAATGAACGTCGCGGGCCGGATGAGCACCGCAAACGGGATCTCAACCGGAAAGACATCCCGGTGCGATGAGGCGATCGCAAAGACGTCCAGTGTGGTGATTTTCAAGATTGTTTGTCGCAGGTCCAGCAGCACACTCTGCCCGCCTTGAGCCACTTGCTGCTGACGAACCCGATCGCGCATCTGAAAGAAAGCGTTGGCGTCCAACGGACCGCTCACCACGGCCGTGGTCACGGTTCGATGCGTCTTCGTCTCGACGAACCAGTTCATCTTCTGACCCCTGAAGATGGTGGAGCGAACGAAGGGAGTTTTTTTGATGGAAAGCGAGAAGTGAATTTTGAACACTGGTCAGTGTGCGACGCACCGTCTCGGCCGTCAAGAAAATTCCGGGAAACTCGATTTCCATCCTCGGTGTGCCACTGGCTCTGCCAGTGCTATTTTTTGAATCGAAAAGACACGGGCAGAGCCAGTGGCACACAAATTCACGCAGAGAAATCGATGTCATCGAGCGAGATCGTCACACGACGGATCGCCGCAGCAAAAACATCCTGCGGACGGGCATGAGCCGCTACCGACCGACATCGATTCGAATCTCGACGCGGGCATTCGAGAGCTGCGCGACGCGCGGGGCATCGGCGGCGTTGATTTGAATGCGGACCTCGATCACCCGCGCATCGGTGTCGGAGATCGGGTCGTTGTTCAGCGTCACCTTTCGTCCCACCATCCAACCGAGGCGCTCGACCTTGCCGTGCAGGTCTTCCGGCAAGGAGGGGACCCGCAATCGCGCCGCTTGTCCGACCCGCACGCGGCCCACATCCGCTTCGTAAACCTCGGCGATCGCGAACATCACGTTCGTGTTGCCCATTTCGACAACGCCGTTTTCGCCAATGCGCTGTCCCGGCCGAGCCTGCACGCGGAGGATGCGGCCATCGGTCGGCGCTAAAATTTTCGTCGCCATGAGTTCCGCCCGGGCGTGTTCCACGGCGGCGTTGGCCCGCCGGACTTCCGCCGTGGCCAGCGCCACGTCAACCGGCCGGACGGTTCGCAGCGCTTCGAGTTGCGCCTGAGCTTGCCGCACCGCTTCGCGAAACCGGTCACGCTGCAACTCTTTCGCGGCGAAGTCCTCGGGACCCACGATTTTTTGAGCGCGGAGCGGACGCCAGCGTTCGACCTCCACTTGGGCATTCTCGAACTCCGCCTGCGCGCGGGTGACCATCGCTTCCTGAGCGGCGATCTCCGCGGGTTTGGCCCCTTCTTTGGCTTGAGCCAGCCTGGCCTCCGCGACCTGTTCCAACGCCTCGGCTTCCTGCAGCGCGGTTTCACGGCGGTGGAATGTGTCCAGAACGGCAATCACATCGCCGGCTTTGACCGCGTCCCCTTCGTCAACCAGGAGCTTTTCCACCCGGACGCCGTCCATTCCGGTCGGCGGTCCCAGGTCAATGACTTCCCCTTGCGGCGCGATGCGTCCCCACGCTCCGACGGCGGGCAGTGCCAACGCGTCCGGTGGCGTTGTGGGCAATGCGGGGGGCAACGGCTGCTGCCACTGGGTCGCCGCCCAGCCACCCGCACTGATCACGATAATCAGCGCCGTGAGCCCTACCAGCCAGCGTGCCCATCGCGGGATGGGAATGGGAGACGCACTCATGCTGCCACCTCCGCCGGACGAGGGGGCGGTTGCTTCGTCAGCGCGTAGAGCCGACGAATCAATTGTTCCTGCAACGGGTCGCTCGGGGGCAACAGTCCGAGGTATTGCCACAACATCAATCCATCCACCGCGAGCCACGTCAGCAACTGCCAATCGGCATCGGGATCTTGCGAGAGAATGCGGTCCATCATTTTTCGGGCCCGCTCACGCAAAGGTGCCAGCAATTCGCGATTCACCCCGGCGGCGGTAATCATGGCCAATAACATCCGGACGCCGTCGCTTTGTTGGGCGGGATGATGTACCTCGCCCGCTTCCGTCTGTTCCAGCCACGGAAAAGCGAACTGCATCATTGCCCGTACACGGCGACCGGTAATTAACGGATCGACCGCCGCCCGGCGATCGAGTTCGCGTTCCAGTTGCATGCCATAGTCATCAAGCATCCCCGCGACGAGCGCGTCTTTCGAGGGGAAATAGTGGATCAATCCCCCCTTGCTGACTCCCGCTGCCTTGGCCACGGCGTCCAGTGTCATGGCTCCAAAGCCATCCTGAATCACGACTTGCAACGCAGCATTGATCAACAGATCGCGGGAAACGGCCATGACGCGCCTTGGAGGAAAAACTTTCGCACACAAGAATTATACCGACCAGTCGGTCGGAAACAAGACGAGTTTTCCTTTTCTTTGGTCGTGTCCCAAGTTGAAGCCAGCACCCCGGCTGCTCGGAAGCAGCCGGGGTGCTTTCCGCGCTGTCAGCCATCAAATTCGGACACGACATTTTCTTCGTCAAACTGGTACCCAATTGACGAATGTTACATCTACCGATTACGATGCGTTCGCGCTGGTGTGATGTTTTCTCGGGACATTTTCCATGCTCCACCGCCGCGATGCTTTGCTCCAACTCGGAACTGTGGGTCTCGGCGGGCTCACGCTCCCGAAACTCCTCCACGCCGATCAATCGCGCGCCCGGTTGGCGGCGAATGGCAAGCTGACGCCGAAAGCCACGGCGAAATCGTGCATCCTCGTTTACCTGTGGGGCGGACCACCGCAGCAGGAAACGTTCGACCCCAAACTCGACGCCCCCGACGGCATCCGCAGCCAGTTCGGGGCCACCCACACCGTTGTTCCCGGCATTTCGATCTGCGATCAACTCCCACAGATTGCCAAACAGACGGATAAACTGGCGATCATCCGTTCTTACACTCATCCAAGTAATATCCATGAGATCGGCGTCAATTATACATTGACCGGCCGATTCAAGGACGGTCTTGCCGTGCCGCGCAATATGCGCAATCGAACGGATTTCCCCACGCTCGGGTCGGTGGTCTCCTATTTCAGTCCGCCGGGTGCGATGCCCGCTGCGGTGACGATTCCGCGACCCATCGGACATGACGGCGTGATCTACACCGGCACGCACGCCGGGTTCCTCGGGCCGCGGTTTGACCCGCTCGAAATGCAAGCCCCCGGTGAAGTTTCGGGGCCAGCGCCGCACTCGCTCGATTTGCCGACGGGTTTGGACGCCGTTCGCGTGCAATCTCGTGTCGGGTTGCTGAAAGTTCTTGAAGAAACCGAGCGGAAACTGCAATCGCAGGGGGATCGGAGCTCGCTGGCGGGATTGGAGTCCGCGCGGGAACAAGCGTATCGGATGTTGTTCGCCCCGGAAGCCAAAGGGGCGTTTGAAGTCGCCCGCGAATCGGACCGCATGCGCGAGCGCTACGGCCGCAATGAATATGGAGAAGCGTTCCTGCTCGCCCGGCGGCTCGTCGAATCCGGCGTCCGTCTGGTCACGCTGGTGTGGTATTACATTTCACCTAAAGACGGCAACGTTCTCAACGTGTGGGATAACCACGGTGGGACGGCATCGCTGAATAGTATTAGCGGACATCAAATGTTGAAGGAATCGTATTGTCTTCCTTCACTCGATCAGGGGTATTCCGCGCTCATCGAAGATTTATCGCAACGCGGGTTATTGGACGACACATTAGTCGCGATGATGGGCGAGTTTGGCCGCACGCCGAAAATTAACCCCCAAGCGGGGCGCGATCACTGGGGGCCGTGCCAATCGGTGGTTCTCGCCGGGGGTGGCATCCAGGGGGGGCAGGTCTACGGAGCCAGCGATCGGCAAGCCGCGTATCCGACGCAGAACCCGGTCAGTCCGGAAGATTTCATCGCCACGATTCATCACGCGCTCGGAATTCCGCTCGACGCGGAACTGCACGACGCGCTCAACCGTCCGCACCGCGTGTGTGATGGCAATCCGCTGGTGAATCTATTTGCGTGAGGCGTCGCGCTGCTTCCAGAAGTCGCCGGAGAAAAGATCCACCATCTTCGCGAGCCCCGCATCGACGAGTTCCTGCCCCGAGACAAAGCGGCCGGGATGACACCACCGCTTGATCTGCTCGACTTCGCAGCCGAACATTTTCGCCAGCAGGATGTCGTGATCAGCTTCCATTAAGGTGAAGTGCCGGGCCCACTCGGCGGCTTCTTCGAGGCGGACTTGCTCTTCACTTTGCCAGCGGATCGGGTGGAATAGCAACGTCGCATGCGGTGTGACGAACCGCTCCGCGCAGGCCGCGAGCGGCATGAGAGCCGCGGAACTGCATTCCCCGGCGACGACGCCGACAGCGTTCAATCCGCGCAACCGGATGAGACTCGCCAAGGCGAGGCCGATGTACGCGCTGCCGCCACAGGAATCGAAGAAAATCGTGCCCGTCGAATTGCGCGGCAAGTTCAACAGATGCTCGTGGAGATCACCCGGCTTGTCGGCGAGTTCCCCGGCGATGACGATTTCCCAGCCATTGCGCTGGCCATCAAACGGCGGCCCCGCCCATGCCGGGCCGGGGTAGGCACGGTATCCGCTACGGGGTTTGGGCTCTTCATCACGGGAACGACCACGGCGCGGATTCGGCGATTTCGTCACACAGGCACTTTCGATAAGGAACAGAGTCTGCCCGTTTTACCGGTCGCGGGTTGTTGAAACAACCATTCCGTTTGGTATTGATCCCGAAGGGGTCAATCCATTCTCATCGTCGCGCAACGAAACCACCCGGCAATCTTCGCACGAGTTGTCGCATTTCGAGAACCGTGAGCGTGGTTAACACGCGGCTGGTTTCCAATCCGGCGGCGCGAACGACTTCATCCACCGACAGGGCATCGGTCGTCACGCATTGCAACACCGCGCGCTCCTGATCGCTGAGCAGCAATTCCGCGGGGTGATGGATGTTTTCTTCCGGCGCGGCGGCTTTCGGGACCGGCGTCGTCAGCGGGCCGAGCGCATGGAGAACGTCGTCCACATCGCGGATGAGTGTCGCCCCATCGCGGATCAGATCGAGACAGCCGAAGCTGTGTTCGCTGTCGATTCGCCCCGGCACGGCGAAGACTTCGCGGTTTTGCTCCATCGCATGCCGGGCGGTGTGCAGGGCCCCGCTGGCGCGGCCGGCTTCGATCACAATCACGCCTAGCGACAATCCCGCGATGATGCGATTCCGCTGCGGAAACAAGCCCGGCAACGGTTGCTGTCGGAGCGGTGATTCCGTCAACAAGGCCCCGCTGGCGGCGACTTCGTCCGCGAGATCGCGATGTTCCGGTGGGTAGATCGTTTGCAGGCCGGTCGCAAAGACTGCGAGTGTGCGTCCCCCCGCCTGCAACGCGCCGCGATGAGCACACGCATCAATGCCCCGCGCGAGCCCACTTACCACCGTGATGCCCGCGCGAGCGAGTGCCCCGGCGAGTTTCTCCGCGGTTTGCCGACCGTAAGCCGTGCAGTGCCGCGAACCGACAATTGCCACCGCGAGTTCATCGGCAGGGCGAAGATCGCCGCGGCAATACAACACCGGCGGCGGATCGGTAATGCGGGCGAGACTTGCCGGATAATCATCCCGACCGCGAACGAACAATTGCACGCCGTCGCGCTGGCAGGCTCGCCATTCATCAATCGCGGTGACGGGATCGCTCAGTCGAATCGCCGCCGCCAGTTTCGGCCCGACACCGTTCACCTGCTGCAATTGATCGGACGTCGCGGCCAACACCTCGGCTGGCGTTCCGAAAACATCGAGCAGCGATTGCCACGTCCGTGGACCGATGCCGTTCACGAGTGTTAAGCGCAGCGCTGCGAGCAGGTCCGGAGCCGGTTCGGTGGCAGAATCATCACTCATAGGTGTTGTTACGATAGAAATTCCAAGCTCCAAATTCCAAGTTCCAAACGCCAAATTCCAAACGAAGAGGAAATGCAACTCGCGCGGATCACATCTTCCCCGTTTGGAATTTGAAAATGGAAACTTGTTTGGAGCTTGGAATTTGGAGCTTGGACCTTCTCCATCAGCGTTTGTGAGACCGGCCCATTATGGCTTGCGCACCAGCTTCATGCCGTTGCACATTTCCTTGGCGGGGGCCCCGTTTTCCCAGCCGATGCCTTCGATCTCCAGATGATCTTTGTCGACGATCGTCAACGTGGCGGCGTGCATGTGCTTGTCTTTTTTCACGTCGAGATTCCCGCCGCCGGTGAACTCGAAATTGAACTTGTTCGCCCCGGCCTTGGGCGTGGCTTTCATCCGCGGCTGGTTGCCGAGCATGCAGTAGTGCGTCATCAGCAGGTCGGCCCCGTCGGCGGTGTACATCGAAATCATCTCGTGATCCTGACCCGGAAAGAGCGTTTCCTGCACCGTCGTCCCCCCCGCCGTCAACTTGATGACCGAGACCACTTGATCCGTTGGCTTGCCGTCTTTGTCGGCGGCGACCCAGGTGCCGACCAGCGTCTTCATCTTGTCCAAGCCGGGATTGCTCTTCCCGGAGGCGGCATGGTCATGCTTGCCTTCACCGAACGCCGTCGGACACAACGCGGCCAGAACCAATCCACCCATCCACATCTGTCGTAACATTTGCGTAACTCCTTGTAGGAATGCTTCGGTTCAAAAGTGAACCACGCAGGTTAGTCGAGCGGTCCGCACCGGAATCGACAGCATTTCAAAAAAATTGAGCGGCACGGCGCTCACCGCCGGTTGGTCTGAAGACACTGGCGGTAGCGCAGTGTGTGCCACTGGCTCTGCCAGTGACTTCTCCTAATATAAATCGGCCTTCGTCTACCATTCGAGCCGGAGCACTGGCCGAGCCAGTGGCACACTTTGCGGTATCTCAGACACCGAGGGCTTCGATGATCTTCTGCAGATTGTTCTCGACCACCGTCGGCGAGTTGGCATACGGGGCGGACGTCACGCCTTGCTTGCGAAGTTTTTCGTCGAAGAGTTCGCGGTTGCCGGAGTGGTAGGCGACGGTGGCGTCGGGGTCTTTCAATTGATGCCCGGTGAGAATGCAGACCACGCGGTCACTCGGAGCGATCACGCCTTCGGCACGGAGCAGTTTCGCCCCGGCGACACTGGCGGCACTCGCGGGCTCGCAACCGAAGCCGCCCGCCCCGACTTGCGCTTTGGCGTCGAGAATGTCCTGATCGGAGACTTCGCGGACCACGCCGTTGCAGGTTTCGAGGGCCCGCAGACACTTCTTCAGATTGACGGGACGGTTAATCTCGATCGCGCTCGCCAAGGTGGAAGCGCGGCGTTTCTCGGCGTCCATCGTGGTGAAGAAACCGTCGATCTTGGCGTCATCGGTGCGGCCGTCGTTCCAGCGCAAACCTTGTTGATGATAGAGCCGGTAGAGCGTGTTCGCCCCGGCGGCATTGATCACGGCGAGACGCGGGATCTTGGTGATGAGGCCGAGGGCTTTCAACTCGGCGAACGCTTTGCCGAAGGCGCTCGAGTTGCCGAGGTTGCCGCCGGGGACGACGATCCAGTCGGGCGGTTCCCACGCCAGGGCTTCCAGCACGCGGTACATGATCGTCTTCTGACCTTCGAGCCGGAACGGGTTCACGCTATTGCACAGATAGATGCCGCGCTCACCGGAAACTTCGCGCACGCGTTCAAGGGCGTCGTCGAAATCGCCAAGGATTTGCAGCGTTTTTGCGTCGTAATCGAGGGCTTGTGACAATTTCCCATACGCAATTTTGCCGCTGCCGACGAAGACCACCACACGGAAGAGTTGCGCGGTGCTGGCATAGATGGCCAGCGAAGCGCTGGTGTTGCCCGTCGACGCACACGCGGCCATTTTCGCGCCGACCATGCGGGCGTGTGTCGCCGCGGCGGTCATGCCGTTGTCTTTGAAGCTGCCCGACGGGTTCAGTCCTTCATATTGCAGAAAGAGTTGCCCCGCATTACTACCGACGTATTTCCCCACGGCGTTGGATTGCTGCAGGATCGTCTGACCTTCGCCGATGGTGACGATGCTACTTTCCGGGGCCCACGGCAGCAGATTGCGGAACCGCCAGACGCCGCTGTAATCGAGCGGGTTGCGACGGTTCGCCCACTTTGCTTCAAACTCTCGCAGCGACCCCGGCACTGGCAACCGGCTCCAGTCGTATTCGATGTCGAGCAGGTTATCACATGCCGTACACGCGGTGAGGACTTCGCTCACGGCGTAGGTTTTCCCGCAGTCGGGATGGATGCAGCGTTGAAACGAAAGGTCGGTCGACATGGGGTGTGAGTTCGTTGCTGGGGGAGTGTGAAATTCACAGAGACCAGGGGATCGGAATCCCTGGGCTTCAGGTCGGTTCCTGGATGGGGCGGAGCGGGCGCGGGGCGGGGCCGAGGTAATGGGCGCGAATCACCGGGGCGGTCCCCACGCGGCGTTGTTCGGCGTCGTGAGCCGCCCAACCCGCCATGCGGCTGAGCACGAACAGCGGGCCGAACAGATCGTGGTGGATGCCGAGATAATCCAGCAACCGTGCCGCCGGCCAGACAACCGCGGGGAGCACTTTTCGCTGATCCCACACGGCTTGTTCGATCGCCGTGGCCAACTCTTCGCGCTCGACTTTATCCATCCGCTCGGCGGCGTCACGACAGAGGGGCGACACCCAATCGGTGCGCGGATCACCGACGCGATAGAGCCGATGCTGAAATCCCGGAATCGGCTTATTCCTGGCCGTCTGCTGTTCGACCCACGCGACGGCACGCTCCGGGGTCTTCACTGCGGACAGCACATTCAACGTCGCCGTCGCCGCACCGCTGGACCGCGCTCCTTGAGCCACCGCGAGTCCGGCTTGCAGACTGGTCGACAAATCGGCTTGCGCCGCGGCGGCCGCGCGGACCGCCCAGGTCGACGCGGTGAAACCATGCTCGGCACAGACAATCAGCAATTGTTCGAACGTCCGCTCAATCCATCCCGCCGGTTCTTTGCCGTGAATCAACCACCAGACCTGCGCCGCGAAACCCAGATCGGCCCGCGGTTCGACAATCGCCTCTTCGTTCTGCAAGCGCGAACGGAGACCAATGACGGCGGCGACAAATCCCAACCAGCGCGGAAACGCATCGGCCGCGGCGCGGGAATTCTGCGGCGGTTCGAGACTGTCGCTGAGACGGCACCGCGCCAGCGCCGATTGCAGCACGTCGATCGTCGCTGCGGGCTTGGGGACGCGCTGCAGCCACCCGCGCATTGAAGACGTGAGCGTCAGGCCGTCAAACAGCAGGGCTTGCCAGTCGGCGAACTGTTCATCGTTCGGCAATTCACCGGTCATCAGCAGAAACGCCGTCTCCAGAAACGTCGACGACGACGCCAGCTCGTCCACGGCGTAGCCGCGGAACAGCGGTTGCGGATCCCAGGCCGCAATCGACGTCTCCCAGACGAAGGCGGCTTCATTCTCGGTCTTGGTCACCACGATCCATTCCTCAGGGTCTTCCGGGCGGCGACTCCATCCAGAACTCCGCCGGAAAATTGACGCCCCGATTCTAAGCAGAACGGGAGGCGGACGGAATGCCTGATGAGCCGGAATGGCGAACCGGAATCCGGGACGGAATTCGGCGGTCGGTGCCCTGTCGTCCGCGGTTGCGTGCGCTGTAGGATAACTGGGGAATCCCATCGCCGGGCGATCGTCTTTCGTCACTCTTCTGTGATTGTGAACGTTCTATGGGGCCGTTGTTGATCCTCGAACGCGACCGTTCTCAACGGGAAGCGCTGGCGTATGTCTTCGAGGACGCCGGGTTCCCGGTTCAAGCCACGGCCGATTTACCGACGGCCATCGGTGTGCTGTGCGACCCGTCACTGAAAATTGCCGTCGTGGGCAATCATGACGATACACCAACGATCCGGCAGGCGCTGATTGACACGCCCGCGGCGCTCGTGGTGCTGGTTCCACCGGGCGACTTTCGCAGCCTGATGGCGGCCCTGTGTCTTGGTGCGGACGAGATCGTCTCGTTCGATCGTCCTGCACGGGAACTGCTGGCCACCGTCCAGCACGTGTTGCAGCGCCCGCCGGAACACGAACCCGCTCCCACGCCGGGGGGTGACGAAATCTGCGTTGATTTCGGCGGGCCCCCTTCCCAACTGCGCGTGTCCACCGAACGGTTATTGGCGCTCGTCGCCCAGGTGTGCGATGACGCCGCCCGACTGAAGCAGCGGTACGACGCGGAACTGGCCCATCGCCGGCGCGTGGAAGAAGCGTTGATGCAATCGGAGGCGTTCTACCAATCGCTGGTGGAAACGTTGCCGCTGGCTATGTTCCGCAAGGACAAGGAAGGACGCGTCGATTTTGCCAATCGACTCATGTCCGAAGCGCTCCGGCGGCCCGTCGACGACGTCATCGGCAAGACCGACTACGATTTCTTCCCCGAAGAACTGGCCGAAAAATACCGCGCCGATGACCGCCGTGTGATCGAAACGCGGACCGACTTTGAAGCGACCGAAGAATTTCAGACGCCGTCCGGCGAGCGGCGGTTCACCCACGTGATGAAGACTCCCTCGTACAACGCTGCGGGGGAAATCACCGGCATCCTGGGCGTTTTTTCCGACGTCACCGATCGGATGCGGATCGAGAACGCGCTCGAACAGGAGCGGTACCTGCTCGATAATCTGATGCAGGGAAGTCCCGACAATATCTACTTCAAGGAAGCCGACGGTCGGTACCTGCGGATCAATCCGGCGAAAGCCATCAGTTCCGGGTTGCACAGCCCCGCGGACGCCATCGGGAAATCGGACGTCGATTTCTTCGGCCCCGATCATCAACGCGCGGCGATGGCGGACGAGCAGCATGTGATGCAAACCGGGGAACCGCTCATCGGCAAAGAAGAACGGAACGTCTATCCCGATGGCCAGGTGCGGTGGATGTCGACCACGAAGATGCCGCTGCGCGATCGGCAGGGGAACATCGTCGGCACGTTCGGCGTCTCGCGCGACATCACCGCGCTGAAGCTCGCACAGGAAGCCCTCACCACCGCAGCCGATGCCGCGGATTCGGCGAATCGGGCCAAGAGCGATTTCCTGGCGAACATGAGCCACGAAATTCGCACGCCGCTGAATGCCGTGCTCGGCATGACCGAACTCGTGCTCGATACCCCGCTGACCCCGGTGCAGCGCGATTATCTCAAGCTGGTGCAGGAATCGGGCGAATCGTTGCTCACGGTGATCAACGACATTCTCGATTTCTCGAAGATCGAAGCGGGCAAGCTGGGCATTGAGAGCACGCCGTTTGAAATTCGCGAGTTCCTGGGCGACACGCTGAAATCGATGGGACTGCGTGCCCATCGCAAAGGATTGGAACTCGTCGCCGAGATTGCTTCCGCCGTACCCACCATGCTCGTCGGCGACCCGCACCGTTTGCGGCAGGTGCTGGTCAATCTCGTGGGGAACGCCATCAAATTCACCGAAGAAGGTGAAATCCTGCTGCACGTTTCGCCCGAGCCCGACGGCGACGGCAACATCATGCTCCACTTCCGCGTGACCGATACCGGCATCGGCATCCCCGCGGAAAAATTCAGCAGCATCTTCGAAGCCTTCGAGCAGGCCGACCATTCCACCACGCGGAAATTCGGCGGCACCGGTTTGGGGCTGGCGATCAGTGCCCGGCTGGTCGCCCTCATGGGAGGCCACATCTGGGTCGAAAGCGAAATCGGCCACGGCAGCACATTCCATTTCACCATGCAGTTTCAAGCGTGCGAAGCCGGCGTGCGTCAACCCCCGGCGTCGCCTGAACTGCTGCAAGGCTTGCGCGTGTTGATTGTCGACGATAACAGCACCAATCGCCGGATTCTTGCGGAGATGCTGACCAGTTGGGGCATGGTCCCCGTGCTGGTGTGCGATGCCGATGCCGCCATGGCCGAACTGCAACACCCCAGCAGCGGTCAGGAATATGGCCTGGTGCTCACCGACGTCCACATGCCGGGGCAAAGCGGCTTCGATCTGGTCCGCCGGGCGCGGGAATCGGAAGTCTATTCCAAAGGCGTCGTGGTGATGCTTACCTCCGGCGACCGTTCCGAAGACCTGGAAATGTGCCGCGATCTCGGCGTTTCCACGTATCTCATCAAGCCGATCAAACAATCCGAACTCTTCAATGCCATTCTGCAAGCCCTGGGGGCAGCGCACCACGAACAATGGGCGACGGCGACGGCGGCGAATGCCCGCGAAGCCGCCCGCCCGCTCAATGTGTTGCTGGCCGAAGACAGCATCATCAACCAGAAACTCGCGGTGGGGTTACTCGAACGCTGGGGACATCGCATCACCGTCGCCAACGATGGCCGCGAAGCCGTCACGTGTACACAGCGGGAAACGTTCGATGTCATCCTGATGGACATCCAGATGCCGGAATTGGACGGTCTGGATGCCACGCGGGAAATCCGTCAACACGAAGCGCTTTCGGGAGCGCATATTCCGATCATCGCGATGACGGCCCACGCGCTGCAGGGCGATCGCGAACGTTGTCTCGCCGTGGGGATGGACGATTATCTCACCAAACCGATTCGCTTCGAGCAGTTGTTCGAACGGCTGGAGCACATCGGACAGTCCGCCCCGGCAGCCGCCCCGGTTGTCGTCGATGTTCCCGCTCCGCCGCCGATCGTGGCCCCGGTTCCTGGCCCGCCTGTTGCCGCAGAGGCGGGCCATGTCAATTGGAAACGAGCGTTGGCCGCGACGGCGGGAGATCGGGAATTGTTGAACGACATCAGCCGGGCCTTTCTCGAAGAAGGCCCCGTGCTGATGCAGCACGCGTTTTCCGAGTTCGACGCCGACGACTGGAAATCGCTGCAACGGACCATGCACACGTTGAAGAATGCGTTTGCCACGTTCGGCGTCGCTGCCGGGCAAGCGCAGGCCGCGGACATCGAACGGGGCTGTCGCGCGGGGGAGCCGCCGACATCCACCGCGCCGCTGGAAGATCTTCAACACGTGGTGAAGTGTGTCGAACACGAGCTCACGGAGTCCCTTTCCAGCCTGTAATGTTTGGATGATTGCCTCCGCCGGTTGGCGATTGCGAGAGCGACCGTAATTCAGCCCCGAAGGGGCGTAATTCGAAAGCCCAGGGCGGAGCGTCTTCGCGCAGCCCTGGGTAGTGCAGCGGCGGTGTCACCAAGCCCCCACGGGGCGCAACGAACTAGCCTTGAAAGAGTTTCGCCCCGTGGGGGCTCTGCAATTTTTGGGCACTACTCATGAACCCAGCCCGGGGGACCTGCGGGCTGGGCTATCGAATCACGCCCCATCGGGGCTCCGGAATCCGGAACTGTTTCTCACCGAATCGTGGGAAACACTCTCATTGTTTCCTATCATCGACGATCCTTGCAGTTGCTTGACGAACAGACGACGATAACGTTTGTTTCGGGATCTGGTCAGCCTGTCTTCGAGAAGCCGTCTGCTGCATCTGAAACCGATGGCGCAACCCCGGAGAATCACATCATGACGCGCGTGCTGATTGTGGATGACTCCCTGACGGATCGCCGCCTGGCGGGGGGGCTGGTGGCCCGCGCGGGGGAACTCGACGTCCATTTTGCCGTCGATGGCCGCGATGCTCTCGAACAGATCGAGCTCCATCTGCCCGATCTCGTCGTTACCGATTTGAACATGCCCATGCTGGATGGGCTCGCTCTCGTCAAAGCTATCCGCGAGCAATACCCGATGGTGCCGGTGATCCTCATGACGGGGAACGGCAGCGACGCGATTGCCGTAGAGGCCCTGCGAACGGGGGCGGCGAGCTACGTCCCCAAAATCCGTCTCGCCGATGACTTGCTCACCACCATCGAGCAGGTCCTTTCCGTGGCTCATGCCGATCGCGGTCGGGCGCGGCTGATGCGGCGGCTCACGCGCCAGCAGGTGGAATTCGAACTGGAAAACGATGTCGAACTGATCATGTCGCTGGTTCAGTTCCTGCAAGATGCCTGCCGGGGGATGACGCTGTGCGATGACGCCGATCGCGTCCGGTTGGGAGTGGCCTTGCAGGAAGCGATCATCAACGCCTGCTTTCATGGGAATCTGGAAGTCAGTTCGTCGTTGCGTGAGGCGGATCATCGCGCCTATTACGATCTGGCTAAGGAACGGGCGGCGATGCTTCCGTATTCCGATCGCCGGATTACGGTTTCGGTCAGCATTTCTTCGCTGGAAGCGGTGTTTGTCATCAGGGATGAAGGTCCCGGATTCGATCCCCACTCGTTGCCAGATCCGCGCGCTCCGCAGAATCTGGAAAAGTCATCCGGCCGCGGTCTGCTGTTGATGCAAACCTTCATGGATGAAGTCCGCTTCAACGAACGCGGCAATGAAGTGACTTTGGTCAAACGCCGAAGTGCGTCGCCCCGTTAGTCAGGAGCCTGCGATGAGCCTTCTCCGCTACTTCCGCTGCCAGCCAGACGGCCCGATTCTGGTCGTGGAAATTCTCCGCCCGGTGGGGAGCCTGGCCGAAGAGGCCGTGATGCGCGAACTGGACGACATCATCGCGCTGACGGCCCGCCAGTCGACCCACAAAGTCGTGGTCGACTTTCAGCAGACGAGCTATTTCGGTTCGAGCATGCTCGAAGCCTTGCGGATTATCTGGACGAAAATCGAAGACGAGGAAGGCCGCATGATCCTGTGCAATCTCTCGCCGGTGGGACTGGAGATTGTGCAAATCGCCAAGTTCGACCAACTCTGGCCCATCTGCAACACCCGCGAAGAAGCCCTCGCGCGGTTAAAATGATGCCGTCGCGCCACGGAAGGAATTTCGTAGCGGCATCGCGATTCGATACCACAAAAGGTGAGCGGCTCAGTTTGAAGAGTCGGGGCAGGGGCCCCGACCTATGGACGGGAAAATCAACCGCTAATTATGGATGAAAAATCAACTGCAAATTTATGGATGGGAAAATCAACCGCTAATTTTAGGTCGGGGCCCCCGCTCCGACGTCTTTGAAGATGACCTACGACCGACAAAGGAGTGCCCAGCGTGCGATGGCGTCTGATGATTCTTACTGCGGTCCTGTTCGTGCAGCACAGTCGCTCGGTGTTTGCCCAGGAACCGCTGCCGCACACCACGCTCAAGCCGCTGACATCGTCGGCACTCCAGCGGGAATACCTGCTGCATGTGCCTCCACAGTTGCCTCGCGATCAGCCGGTCCCGCTGGTCTTTGCGCTGCATGGCGGTAATTCGAACGCCGCACAGACGGAAATTCTCACGGGCTTCAGCCTGCTCGCGGACGTTAAGAAATTCCTCGTGGTCTATCCGGAAGGGATCGAAAAGAACTGGAATGATGGCCGCAAACAGCAACACATTCCGGCTCAACGACTCAACATCAACGATGTCCAGTTCGTGGATGACATCCTGACGGCGGTCAGCAAAGAACATCCGGTCGATGCCAGCCGCATCTATGTGACCGGGATTTCCAATGGGGCGATGATGACGCACCTGGTGGCGATGAAGCTCTCGGACAAAATCGCCGCCGGGGCCAGCGTTGCGGGAACTCTCGCCGAACCCCTGCTGGATCAGTTCCTGCCGACGCAGCCCGTGTCCATGTTTCTGATTCAAGGGACCGCCGACCCGCAGGTTCCGTATCGCGGCGGCGGTGTCGATGAAGGTCGTCGAGGCCGGATCATTGGTGTCGACCGGCTGGTCAAAATGTGGGTGGATTATGATGGCTGCCAGTCACCGCCGGAAACGGGGGAATTGCCGGACCTCGCCCCGTTCGATCAATGCCACGTGCGCTGGCAGAACTGGCGCGGGGGCCGCAATGGCACCGATGTGACGCTCTACACCATTGAAGGGGGCGGACACACCTGGCCGGGGAGTTTGCAGTTTCTCCCCAAGTTTATCATCGGTCCCGTCTGCCGCGACTTTCACGCCACCGCGGTCATCTGGGACTTTTTCGAGAAACACCCGAAGCGTTCATGATCGATCAGCGTTGTGTGCCACTGGCTCTGCCAGTGTCTTTACGACCGAAGAAGCACTGGCAGAGCCAGTGGCACACAAGAATCAGCGCCGGGGGAGCGACAACAGCTCTTCCGTCAGCGAATTCGTGGTATGCAACGCTGCCACCGCCGCTTTAGTCTGCAGGCGGACTTCGCTCATTTCGACCAGCGTCTCGGCAAAGCTCCTGGAATCGCCGGCCGCATCGGGATTGCTGACCCGGTCGATCAGGGCCGACTTCCGGGCTCCCAATTGCTGCAGGGCATGCAGCGCCGATGCACCAGAACTGGAAGTGCCACAACAACTGGACATCAACAGGAACTCCGCCGGGACCGTTGCTGACGTATCGTCGCGTCCATCACACCGGGATGGCGATGAATTGCGAACATCCGTGAACACCGGATTTGCGGGATACAACGGATTTCCGGATGTGAACCGCCGCAACGGTTGTGCGGTGCCCGTCTTGCGGCTCGACCGCTGAGATGGCATCGTACGGAAGGCCTTGATTCCGGGGCCACGTCGGGGCGATGGGCACAACCGGCGCGGCTTGCGTACGGCGGGAGAACGTCAATGAATCCGTCTTCGTTCGAGCAGGATGGCTATGTCGTGATTCGCAACTTCTTGCCGACGGCGTTGCTTACCGAACTGCAAGCCGAACTCGATCGGTACATTCGCCATGTCGTGCCCACGCTGCCGGATGCGGATGCGTTCTTCGAGGATCGCACGCGCCCCGGGACATTGAAGCAATTGGTGCGAATCGAACAGGACCCGTATTTCGCGGCGACGCTGACCCACCCGGCATGGACCACGGTCGCCGAAGCGTTGCTGGGTGAACCGGCCAAAGCGCAGGGAGCCGAGTGGTTCAACAAGCCGCCGGGGACGAACCACGTCACGCCGCCGCATCAGGACAATTTCTACTTCTGCATGACGCCGCCTCGCGTGCTGACGATGTGGCTGGCCCTCGACCCGGTCGACGAAGAAAACGGTTGCCTGCGGTACATTCCGGGTTCCCATCAGCGCGGAATCCGACCGCATCGCCGTACGCAGACACTCGGTTTTTCACAAGGGATTGCGGACTTCGGCGACGCCGATCGGGCAGCGGAGGTTGCCATGCCCGCGCAACCGAATGATGTCCTGATTCATCACGGCAACACGATTCATCGGGCGCAAGCGAACACCTCGACCGTGCGGCATCGGCGAAGTTTCGCGGTGGTGTTTTATGGGGTGAGCGCACAACGGGATGAACCGGCGTTCGCGCGGTATCTGGAATCGTCCAAATCACAACAGATGGCGCTGGGACTCCATGTGTGAAGTCGGCGAGCATCAGGAAGCGATCTGCGCGGGGCGCGAAACCGCACAGCGGGGTGGGTGGCCGGTGTGAAACTTCCCACTTCCCACTGACAAAAAACTACTACCTACCCATAATCGGCACGACTTTGTACTGCAACTCACCGGCGGTGACGTGGACCTGTTTGTTTTTATCCACGAAGACATCGACTTCGCTGCGGACGCCGAACTCGGGAAGATAGATGCCCGGTTCGACCGAGAAGCAGCAGCCGGGGAGAATCAGACGGTCTTCGCGGGTTTCGAGATTGTCGATGTTCGCCCCGTTGCCGTGCGTTTCCTGACCGATGCTGTGGCCGGTGCGATGGACGAAGTACTCCCCATATCCGGCCTTCTCGATCACCGCCCGGCACGCATCGTCGACCTGCCAGCCGGGTATCGGCCGGCCTTCGGTGAACGCGGACCGCACGCACGCAATCGCGGCATCTCGCGCGGCGGCAACGATGTCGAGAATTTTTTGGTACTTGTCAGGAACGGTGTCCCCCACGAAACCGACGCGCGTCAGGTCGCTGTAAACGGCCCGCGGCTTGTCCATCTTCGCCCACAGGTCGACGAGCACAAAATCACCGGTGCGAATCGCTTCACTGCCGGTCTCATAATGCGGATCGCCGGAGTGCGCATTCACGCCGACAATCGGCGGGTGATACGTCGTGAGACCGAACTCGGCGAAGTGATTCATGATGACGGCGGAGACGGCATCTTCGGTGGTTTCGCCGCGCGTGCGGATTTGATCGGCGATGAACTTCCACACCACGGCATAAGCGGCATCGGTATGTCCGCTGGCTTCGAGATGCAGGGCCCATTGCTCGTCGTCCCACACGGCTTCGAAGAGCTGCACGAGATCGCCGGACGAGACGACATCGACCCCGTTGCTGCGGACGAGTTCCACGGTCCCGGCGTCCACGCGGCCGAGGTACGGGATGCCATTGCGCGGGGCGTATTCCATCGCGACGCGCTTCGACCCGGTTAACAGCTTCGCAACACCGGCTTCGAACTCCTGCCAGCGGAGATAGACGGTTTTCTCGCCGGGAAGATGATCGAGCGCCCCGGTTTCAATGCGATGCACGAGCTTTGTCGGCGTACCGGTCGCGGGGACGAAGTAAATCCAGCGGCGGGACCCGGCGACACCATCGGGAAAACCGAGGACTCGCCGCGCGAGAATGTTGCTCCCGCGGAAGTCGTACATCAGCCAGCCATCACAGCCCTGGTCACGAATCGCTGCCTGAACGGCGGGAAGATCGAACATCACACTGCCTTCTGTAGCCCTGTCGCTCCGCGACAGGAAAGCCGCTGGTACACCACGCCCGCAATCATATCATTTGCCCGAGTGCGACGCAGAGCGTCACGGCCATGCGTTCCCACGCGGAGCGTGGGAACGAGAGAATATGAACCCTCTTTTTCCGTGTGGTCCGTGTCTTCCGTGGTTCCCTGAATTTCATTTTGGAGAATCAAACACGTCCGCGGACACCTTGCGCTGGCGCGGATTGATGATCCGTTCAATGGCCTGCCAGGTGTCGGGTTGTTCGCGTTGCAGACGATCGAGAAACGATTGCGACAACCCGGCGGCAACCGCGTTTTCGTTCTTGGACGCTTTGGCATCTTTGATACATTCCCGCGCGAATTGCACCAGCTTGGACTGCGTCACGGGAACATCGAACGGGGTCCGTCCCATCCACGCCAGCACGTCTTCGGTCGCATCCCACGCCTTCCAGCGGGCGAGATCGACGATGGCCAACTCCGCGAATTGCGGCCGTTGCAGCACCACCTGCATCGCGATGGCGACATGCTCATGCGACACACAATCGGGTGCGTATTCCCACAGAAACCGCAACGCGTTCACGACAGCGTAGACGTCGCTATCCGCCGCATTGGCCGGCAGCAACTTCGTCTGCAGCAAACGTTGAAAACCGGCTTCGCGCGTGAGCAGCAGGTAACCGCCCATCATGCCATCGACACTGATGCGGTCTTTACCGGGTGCGGGCGGGTCCGCAAACCGGGCCCACAACCACTCGGCGTCCGTCTTGTCACCGCACAGCCCCAGCAACATGCCATAAAATCCCCGGCGGACCGGATCGGTCTCAGCGGAATTCAACCACTTTCGCAGCTTGTCGCGCGGCAGTTCTGTCTGGAGTGCCACGACGTCTTCGTACTTGGCCCGTGCGAATTCCGCGAAGGCGTCATTCGAAATCAACAACTCGTGGAACTCGAGAAATCTGAGAAAGAACCGTAACCGTTCGCCAGACGGCTTCTCGGGTGACGGCAAGGCCCGAATGTAGGCGAACGATTCTTCGGTCACCGGCAACGGCTGGCCCCATTGCGTGAATTCCTGATTCACTTTGCCCGTCAGAAAGAAGACGTCGCCGGGGCTGCCCTGCCGTTCAAAATTGACGGTGAGCAGCGCGTCTTTTTTGAGCTTCCCCGTCCGGTCGAGGACGACGTCGGTGATCTTGAATTCCGTCTGCGGGGCGTCGTCATCCGATGGGCCCGGAATGAGGCGGACCCACGTTGCCCGGACTGCACAATCCGACTCGGCGAGTTGTTCGGCCAGCGGCGGTGTCGACGGCGGGCAGAACGGGCACGCCGCGGCGATCGTGGTCCAGCAAAGCAATCCGAGTGCGAAAAGATTCCGGCAAACGCTGATCACGATTCCCTCCGTGCGGCACGCAAACAACTTCGGTGTGCCACTGGCTCCGCCAGTGTGTGTTGATGATTTGAGTTGCCGACTCGCGAAGACACTGGCAAAGCCAGCGGCACACACGGCGCACAAACCGTCTCGCCGCTACTTGATGAAGAAGAACCGCTTGGCATCCGACACCGTTTTCGGGTCGCGGGCTTCGAGATCGGCGAGGTGCAGCGTGGCGTTGGTCACGTCCAGTTCCGCGGCCTTCATGTCTTTGCTGCACGCGAGCATGTACCGCACCACGGCCCGCTTGATCGACGGGATGTCGTATTCATCCTTGCCGTAAATCGACATCAACCGCTCCTGCACAGACCAGTCTTTCCAGCGGGCGAGGTCGGCGATCACCAGATCGGCGAGTTCGGGCCGATCGAGCAACAGCCGCATCGATTGCCGCAGGCGTTCCGGTTCAAATTTGCCTTCGCCGTATTGCCAGAGGAATCGCAGGGCCTGCATCGCCGAGTAGGTTTCGCTGAACGGGACGTGCTTGTCGGCCAGTTTCTTTTCTTCGACCAGCGCGAGGCCTTTCTCACCGGTGAGCAGCAGGTACCCCCCCATGATGCCGTCGATGCCCAGACGAAATTCGCTTGTGGGTTCAAAGATTTTCTTTTCGAGAACGATGGCGTCTTCATCTTTGCCGCACAGGCCCAGCATCAGTCCGTACAACCCGAGACGGCTCGGCGAGATTTGGGTATCGCTGAGCCACGTGCGCAGCTTTTCCCGCGGGTATTCGGTGGCAATCGCTGCGATATCGGCATACGGGGCATTCGCAAATTCCCCATACGCATCGGTCGAAACCATCGGGTTCGGATGTTCGAGGAACTTCAGAAAGTATTTGAGGCGTTCTTTCGTCGCGAGGTCCGGCTTCGGGGAATTCTTGACGTAGGTGAAAGAATCTTCCGTGACTTCAATTGGGCTGCCCCAATCGATGACGGCCCCGGCGGTCGTGCCAAGGAGCATATAGAGATCGCCCGCTTTCGCCGCGCGATAACGGACGAGCTTGACCTTGGTCCCTTTGGCGAGTTTGCCGCCGGCGGGTTGGCTCACGATGTCGACGACTTCATATTCCGTGAAGCCGCCATCCTGATCTTTCGCCGGTTGACCACCGACCCACTTCACGAGCAGGGCGGCATTCGCCTGATCCAACTGTTCGGTCATCGTCAGCGACGGAGCCGAACAGAACGGGCAGCCGAAAACGGTCGACCAAGTCCACCCGGACGCCGCCACTCCGGCCGTCACACAGGCGATTCCCAACAATCCGCGTGAACGCATTCCCGTCTCTCCCCAGATACTTCCGATCGCCCAATGCGTCGAATCAACATTTCTTATGGTATCCGCGGTGGCCCTGACTTGGGAACGCGGAAGTCGCCATTTTCGTAATTGTGAGTCGGATCCCGAAGGGATCGCAGACGGTAGCCGGTGGTCGCCATTCCGATGGCGACCACGGGTTCGTAACGCGCGAAATCGCATCCCGGAGGGATGCCAGAACGATTCACCGAAATCGCTCAACTCTGGCATCCCTCCGGGATGCGACGTTTCAATTCGAGATCACCGGTGGTGTCGCTGCGCTCAACCACCGGCTACCGTCTGTGACCCCATTCAGGGTCGAAACATCATCACTTATTAATCACCACGCTGTCTTCCAGCCAGTACAGCCCCATCGGTTTGCCTCCCTCGGCGAGCAGATCGATGCGGAAGGTGCCTACGACATCGAACGGGCGGTTCTGAATGTAGTCGGTCGTCACATTGTCACGCATCTGGACCGACACGAGGTCATAGACCTTGGGATTCCGGCCGAAACAGCAAATTTGGTTATCTCGCGCGAGGACGAACTGGTCGATCCCCGTCGCCTGGAATGTGGGATACATGAAGCCCCGCAACCGCACACGCTGTCCATCGAGCGCCTTCAACCACGACGGAAAGTGCTTCAACGCGTCTTCGGGAACCGGCTCCATGTTGAGGACTTTGAGCAGGTCGAGATCGTCATACGAAACCCGCAGCGCGTTCTGCGGGCCTTCGGTTTTGAACTCCCGCTGCGGCACCAGGAGTTGAATGCCTTCGGGCTTCGGTTCCGCAGGCGTCTTCGCCGACGTTGTGGCCTCGGTCACGGAGGCATTCGCGGCGGTTCCGCCGAACGCTTTCACGACGGCGGCGGTGGACGTGCCATCGACGACGTTCGCCGGTGCCAACGCCGAGACGGGCGAGACAACCGGTGCGACTTCGGTCGGATTCGGCGCGAGCGCGACATTCTCCGATGCCATATCGGAACCGGTCGGCGTGTCCGTCTTCGCATCCGCTGGCGGCTTGTTATCCGTCGGGCTGGCATTCTGCTCGACGAGTTCTTTGTACGACTTGAACCGGCTGGAATCGACGCTCGACGAACACCCCGCGGTGATCACCACACACACGCTGCCCAGCACCACCCCCGTGAAGCGATTCATCCTCGAATCTCCGTTCGCAATGCGGGCGGTTTGCCCCATCAATACGTCGTCTTGGCCGGTCCGAAGAGCTTCGCGTCGATGCGGTACACCGGATTCAAACCCGTTTCATCAATCGATGGCCGGGCGTGAAACTCCCCGGCGATGGATACGAGCTGTCCCTGATGGTATTCCGCGGTCTGACCTTCTTCCATTTCCACAAAGATCATATCGGTCTGCTTGGGCTGTCCGCCGAAGCAGCAGTCGCCGCTGTCCTTGCAAAGCACAAAGGATGTCAGTCCGGTGGTCTGCCGCGTGGGATACATAAATCCTTTCAGGAACACCGGTTGCCCTTCGAGTTTCTCGACATCCGGATGGACTTTGACTTCGCCATCCACGTTCACGAAGCCTTTGGCGGAAATATCCATCGGGAAACTGACGCGCTGGAAGCCGTCGGGAAGTTCCGTCGCGAAGTTGTACGCATGGAAGCTCATGGCCCCCACGGTCGTGGTCATCAGGAGCATGGCACAAAGGGTGGCCATCGTGGTTCCGGTATAAGCCCCTTTGGAGCGGCGGATCTGTCGCCACGCCATGATGGCCAGAATGGCCCCCACCAGCGGGAGAATGGCCATGGTGTCCCACACGAAGGCGAGCGGCGACAGCAGCACGAAGGCCGCGCTGATGGGCACCAGCGGGGGAACCGGGCGGTAATTGAATTCGTTGGTGACTTCCAGTTGATCGTAATCCACCATGGTCATCGTCGCCGACATGATCGCACACTCCTGCGCCGCGGCCGAAATCGTCCATTTCGCCGTCGCCGCAACCTGTCATTCTATCGTGCCCCGTGATAGGGACTTCGTCCAGCCCCTTTCGCGGAGAACGGCCGCACTCGGCGGGGAATTTCCTTACGGAAAGATTCGTTCGGAATCGCCGTCAAGGCCGTTCCGGAACGTTTCGCGAACCATTTTGGGGAAATCGCGCCGGTCGCTGTGGGAGACTACGTTGCCGGGGGGCGGAAAGTTGGCGTCAATCGCCCGGTCGATCTTTCTCACGCCGCCGATTCCCGCGGGGCGTGATCCGCCGCAGCAAGCTAACCAACGATGCCTGTTCTTCATAAATCACTTTACAGCCAACACTTAAGGCGTGATCACCCGCAGTGAAGGTTTGTGAAAACGGGCGATCTGGACGTGGATGGCAATTTTTGCCGATTTCGGACGAATCTCGTGTGAACCGCACGAGATGCGCCGTCGCGACGGCAGAATCGTCTTGACCGTCCGAGTCGCCTGACATATCACACCGTCGATTCCAAAAACGCCGGAAGGTCGGCATCCGTTGTCGGCCGGTTTGGTGTGGTGTTTCCTCGGTTCTGCCTCCGTTGGTTCGGCCAGCGGGCAGGGTCGGGGAAACGCCACACGTCGTGCAGTCCGGAAGAATTTGGCAGCCCGTCATGAATTCAGTCGCGACCGGTACACAACAGAAACCACGACGGTCGGTCGCGTCGAGAACACATTCAGCATTCCCACGGATCTGAAGGAGGGACCTACCTTGGGCAGGATCATCGGACTGATCGGCGGCACATGCCTGTTGATTGCCGCGTTACGGCTGACCAATCTGCAGCATGACGACCGCACGCTCAAAGCGGGTGTGGAGGTCAGTCAGGCTTCCGCCAAACTTTCCCCCCGCGATGCCTATCGCCTCGGGAAGGAAAAGTACCTCCGCGGGAAGTACGACGAAGCCCAGGCGTTGCTGAAGGCCGCGTCGGCGGCGAAGTCGGGACTGACCGACGCCGACCGTCAGCAGACGGCGGAATACTTGAGCCGCACGCAGCTCAAGCTGGCCCAGCGAGCACTCGGTGAAGCCGGGGCTCGGGCGCAGTCGCCCGACAACGACCCGTTCAACGGCGAAGTGGACGCCGTTCCGGTTCCGGATGCGACCCGCACCCGTGTGGAACGGCTGCTGTCGCAAGCCCAGGCGGCTGCCAAACGCGGCGACAAGCAGGAAGCATTCCAGCTCGCTCAACAGGCCCAGGCGATCGCGAAAGCGGCGCAGATGACCTTCTCCCGCGAAGAACTGTCTCCTTCCCAGTTCCTCGCCGGATTGCAGGGAAATGCCGCTCCGAAAGCGACCAAAGCCGCTGACATGCCGGAATGGGCCGACAACGACGCTCCCGTTCGCACGGCGAATGTCCGTGGGACCGAATCCCAGTCGATGGTCGAACTGACCGGGAATGTGGAAGAAGAATTTGCCCCGCAGGCAACGGAAAAACGTCCCGCCCGGAACGCGAACCCCAAGACACAAGCCCAGGCCCTGATCAACTCCGCTCGTGGTGATCTGAAAGCCGGCCGTTACGAAGAAGCCCGTCAAAAGGCGATGGAAGCCCAGCAGATGGGCATCGCTTACGACCTGTTCGACGACCGTCCCGAATTGGTGCTGGCCGATATCGATCGCCGCTCCAGGACCATGACGCTCGCGAAGAACAACGAAACCGCCCCGGCAACGAAAGCCCCGACCAGGGCGGCGTTGATGCCGGAAGACATCAATCTTGCCGAAATGACTCCACCAGCCAAGGCCGCCCCGACGGCTCCGCCGACCGCGTCGCCGAAGCAACAATCGGTCAAGCTGCTGGAAATGGCACGTACCGATCTCAAGAATGGCAACGTCGAAGGGGCGAAAGCCAAAGCCGAGCAAGCCGCGAAACTCAACGTCAGCTACAAGCTGTTCGAAGACCGCCCGGAACTCGTGCTGACCGATGTCACCGCCGCGATGGCGTCCGCCAACATCGCCCAGACCAATGACTTCCCCAGCGAAAGCCCGAAGGCCACGGAACCCGCCGTTGCCAAAGCCTCGCCGGCGAAGAAGCAAGCGAAGGAAATCCTCGCTCAGGCGCGGCTCGCCCTGACCGAAGGCCGCATCGAAGAAGCCCGGCAACTCGCCATCGAAGCCGACTCACTCAAGGCTCCCTACGGTCTGTTCGATGACCGTCCGGAAATCATTCTCGCCGACATCGCCCGGGCCGCAACGCGCGGTCCAAACAACGTCAACCTCGAGACCGCAGCGAATACCGCTCAACCCGGTGTGAAGCCGATGCCAGCGGTTTCGCCGCGTGCCGAAGCCACCAAGTTGCTCGCCGAAGCCCGCCAGTTGATGGACGCCGGGCAGTTGGAAGAAGCCCGGGCGAAAGCCGAAGCCGCCGACAAGATGAACGTCGCTTACGATGTCTTCTCCGATGACCGACCGGACCTGGTTCTGGCCGCGATCGCCAAAGCGACGACCGGCAACGTCGCCAGTCGCAAGAGCATGCCCGGTGATAACAGCGTCCAAACGGCGAACGCTCAGTTCGGCACTGAAAAGTCCGCACCGAGCACGAAACTGACATCGGGTGCCCGCAATGCCGGGGCGTTTGGTGAACTGGAAGCCGTCCCGGATTTGGCGAAATCGGGACTGTCGGGACTCGAACTGTACAACAAGGGCCTGTCGGAATTGAGCCGCGGCGACCGTAAGACCGCGTACCAATCGTTCCTGGCGGCCCATCAGTCGGGCCAGCGGCTCGATCCGGTGAAATCGCAGCGGATGCAGGACTTCCTCCGCGAACTCGCACCGCGGAACGGCAACAAGATTCAACTCACGAACAATCAGGTTACCGATGGTGATTTGAATCCGCCGGCCTTGAATTCGGGTGAAGAACCCAGCCCGCTCGATGCCATGCAGCAGCAGCAAACGATCGCCTTCGATCGCTTGCGGACGGAAACCCTGAACGCCATCTTCCGGGCCGAACGGCTGCGGGAAAAAGATCCGGAACAGGCGATGCAAATCGTCGACCGGGCCATGGCCACCGTCGAAGGGGCCGAACTCAGCCCCGAATCGTCCGCCGCGCTGCTCAAGCAACTCGGCAAGACCCGGAACTCGCTGCAGAACGAGATCACCCGGCAGCAACCGAATCTCGAACAGGCGGCGAAGAACAAGGAAACGCTGACCGCTCTCGAACGCGATCGCAACAACAAGGTCCGCGTCGAACAGGAATTCGCCAAGCTGGTGGAAGAGTTCAACACGCTCTATCAGCAACGCCGGTTCGCCGACGCCGAAGTGATCTCGAAGAAAGCGAAGGAACTCGATCCGAAGAATCCGGTCTCGGAAACGTTGTACTGGAAGGCCAAGTTCGCCCGCCGCGTGGAAGACAACAACAACCTCCGCAACGACAAGGAAGAATCGTTCGTCAACACGTTGATGGACGTCGAACGCGGCCTGGTCGTCACCGTGGGCGACAACAAGCCGGAAGTCTTCCCGAAGAACTGGGCCGAAATCAGCAGCAAGCGTCAAGGCAAATATCGCAGCGATAACCGCGTTCGCAGCGAAGAAGAAACCCGCATCGAGCAAAGCCTCGAACGCCGGATTTCGCTGCACGAAGACAACGTGCCGCTGAGCGAAGTCATCCGCAAAATTGGGACGGTCGCGGGGATCAACATCGTCTTCGACCAGCTTGGTCTCGAAGAAGAAGGGGTGACCAGCAACCGCCCGGTGACGATCGACGTCGACGGCATCCGCGTCAAGAATGCCCTGAATCTGGTGCTTCATCCCATGCAGCTAGGCTACATGGTTCAGGACGAAGTCCTCAAGATCACCAGCCGCATGCGTCAACAGGGTGAACTCGAAGTCCGCACCTACCCGGTCGCCGACCTGGTGGTGCCGATTCCGAACTTCGCCCCGACGATGTCGAACCCGCTCAACGTGATGAGCATGCCGTCCGCGGGACAGGCTCCCATGGCTCCGGCGGGAATGATGAATCAACCGTTCGCTCAGGTCGGCCCGGATGCGACCGGCGGCATGGGGGGCATCACCGACGGCAATCCGCGCGGGACCGGCCCCACCGTCGATTTTGAAACCCTCGTGGATCTCGTCACCACGACCATCGCCCCGGATAGCTGGGGTGAAGTCGGCGGAGCCGGTTCCATCCGTCAGTATGAAACGACGTTGAGTCTTGTCGTTCGCCAGACCCAGAAGGTCCACGAAGAAATCGCCGACCTGCTCGACCAGCTCCGTCGCCTGCAAGACCTGCAAGTCACGGTGGAAGTGCGGTTCGTCACGGTGTCCGACCGGTTCTTCGAACGCATCGGGATCGACTTCGACTTCAACGTTCAGGACACCGTGGGTGGACCGAACACCGACAATGCCGGCATCCCGTTCCTGCCGTTCGGCTCGGTTCTCGTGCCGCAAGCCGGTCAGTTCACCGGCCAGGCACAGCAAGGGGGACAGCAGCAAGGACAGCAAGGACAGCAAGGACAAGCAGCCCAGGCCGGGACCTCGCAGTTCTTCTCCCCCAGTCCCCAACGGCAATTGACGAACGTCGACCGTTATCCGAAGGGCGGCACGATCGTCGGCCTGTCGCAGCCCAACACGTTCTCGAACAGCCTGGACGTTCCCTTCCAGCAGGGTTCGTTCGAAGTCGGTGTGCCGACGTTCGGTGGCTTCAATCCGAACGCCGGGGTGCAAGTCGGTTTGGCGGTCCTGAGCGACATCGAAGCCTTCTTCTTCATCCAGGCTGCCCAGGGTGATGCCCGCACGAACTTGCTGTTCGCCCCGAAGGTGACGTTGTTCAACGGTCAATCGTCCACGGTGACCAGCCAGGTGAGCCGTCCGTTCGTGATCAGCTTGATCCCGACCGTCGGGTTCTTCTCGACGGGCTTCCAACCGGTGATTCAGTTCATCCCGGACGGTGTGCAACTCACCGTGTCCGCAGTCATCTCGGCCGACCGTCGCTTCGTGCGGCTGACCGTGTTCCCGCTGTTCTCGAACATCACCGACGTGTTTACGTTCTCGTTCGTCGGTGGTGCCGGGGCCAACGTGGCGGGCGGTCAAGGCCAGCAGCAGCAAGGTGGTCAGGGCCAGGCTCAAGGCGGCGGCCAGGGTGGCGGCTTCGGCGGCGGTGGTGCCGGGGGGGCTCAAGGCTTCGGCATCGGTGGGGGCATCGGCACCCAGCAAATGGTGATGAACTCGCTCTTCCTCCAGCAACAGGGTGGACAACAGGGCGGTCAGCAGGGTGGTCAACAGGGGCAACGGGCTCAACAAGGCAGCAACAACGGGACCAGCATCACCGTGCAACAACCGGTGACCGAAGTGGTCTCGGTGAATACCACGGTCAGCGTTCCCGACGGTGGTACGGTCTTGCTGGGCGGCATCAAGCGGCTCCGCGAAGGCCGCAACATGTCCGGTGTGCCCATCCTGAACAAGATTCCGTATGTCAGCCGGTTGTTCAAGAACACCGGTGTCGGCCGCGAAACGGAAAGCGTGATGCTGATGGTGACGCCGCGAATCATCATCCAGGAAGAAGAAGAAGAACTGCTCGGCATTCCCACCGAGTAATCACCGAGGGTTGAGTCGCAAGTCCTCGGCCGCCGTGATCTTTTCGGGCAAGATCACGGCGGTTCTTTTTATGGTTGAGGGTTGAGGATCGAAGGTTGAGGGTCAGAAAAAGACTTCCCCGCTTGCCGCTTTGCAGAATCCCACCGCCCCGCTATCAACGCATTCCTCCGACCCTCAACCTCCGACCCTCAACCCTCAACCTGCTTCGGTTCTGCCGCCGTATCCACCGGCAACTTCAATTGCCGCCGGATATCCGCCTGAATCACTGCGGCGGATTGACTGCCGTCGGTTTGAATGACCAGCTCTTTGCGGCGGAAGAGTTCGAGAATCGGCTCCGTCTTGTTGCGATAATCGCTGAGCCGGGCACGAATGGCGTCCGGATTATCGTCGTCGCGAGCCACCAGTGTCCCGCCGCAGACGTCGCACTTATCGGGTTCTGCCGGGCGGTGATGAATCAGGTTGAAATCCAGCCCGCACTGTCCGCACATCCGCCGGGCCAGCACGCGCTCGAAGACGATCTCGTCGGCGACATCGATGAAAATCACCGCATCAATGTCGTAACTCTCGAGGAAGAACTCGGCCTGCGTCCGGGTCCGCGGAAAACCGTCGAGAATGAAGCCGTAGTTCCAGTCGTGTTCCGCCAGTCGCTGTTGAACGATGTCGGCCACAACGTCGTCGTCGACCATGTGGCCTGCGGCAATCAGTCGTTTGATGCGCGCCGCGAGTTTGGTGTGGGACTGGATATGCCAGCGGAAGATGTCGCCCACGGAGATGTGGACGAGATCGAAATCCTGCTTGAGTAACTTAGCCTGGGTGCCTTTGCCGCAGCCCTGTGCTCCCATGATGATGAATTTGTGCATCGCGCGAACCAGGCATCCCGCAAGAATCGTTGGTGGTCCGTCGTCCGGAATGAGCGCCGCGACGGCGTGCGACACTATACCACGACTCCGGACGGTTCGCCTCCCCCCGCTTGCGGTTTCGCGCTCCGCAATGATCGCTTCCTCGTGTCATCGTGAACACCGGCAAACACGATGCACAGGGCGCGAAACCGCAGATAGTGTCCCAAGTTAAAGCCAGCACCCCGGCTGCTCCGAAGCAGCCGGGGTGCTTTCCACGCTGTCGGCTATCAAATGAGGACACGACCAAACCGCAAACGGAGCGAGGCACGTTTCCGTTATGACGGGGACCAATGCTAGAATGTTGATTCGTTACGCGCTGGACCCGTTCACGACTTGTGAGGGGAGATTGTCTTCGATGAATCGTTTTGTATGTGCCGCCCTGGCGGCTATGGGACTTGTGTTCTCGGCGACGTCCGCCGTCGTCGGAGCCACGCCCAGGGAATTGATCGCCCGCATTCAAGCCGTCGGCATGGAAGGCACGGGCCACGCGCCCGCGATCGCCGCGGCGAAGGAATTGTCGCAAGCCCCGGTCGCCGCGCTCCCGGAGATCCTGCGGGCGTTTGACACGGCTTCGCCGCTCGCGGCCAATTGGCTGTGTGGCGTGTTCGAGACCATCGCCGACCGGGCGTTGCAGCAGAAACAACTCGACGGTCGCCCGCTGGAAGCGTTCGTCGTCGAGCGCAGCAACAACGCCGCCGCGCGACGACTGGCGTATGAATGGCTGCTCAAAGTCGACCCAACCGCCGCCGATCGGTTGATCCCCGGCATGTTGCAGGATGCCAGTGCCGAGTTCCGTCGCGACGCCGTCGCCCGTCTGCTCACTGCCGGGACGAAAGCCCTCGAAGACGGAGCCAAAGACGACGCGGCGAAAACACTGAAACAGGCGCTGCTCGGGGCTGTCGATGACGATCAGGTGAAAGCCATCGTCAAACCCTTGCGCGACCTCGGCGAGACGGTCGACCTGCAAAAGCACTTTGGCTTCGTGACGAACTGGAAGCTGATCGGGCCGTTCGATAACACCGATAAAAAGGGATTCGACGTCGCCTATCCGCCGGAGAAGGAATTGAAGTTCGATGCGAAATATCCCGGCAAAGGGGATATGGAAGTTGCGTGGACGGAATTCGCGACCGAGGATGAATACGGCACCGTAAACCTCGCAAAAGCCCTTGCTCCGCACAAGGGTGCCATCACCTACGCCACCACCGAGTTCCTAAGCCCGGCAGCACAGTCGGTGGAGATTCGGCTCGGCACACCGAACGCGTGGAAGCTGTGGGTCAACGGCGAACTGGCTTTCGCGCGGGATGAGTACCACCGCGGTTCCTCGCTCGATCAATACAAAGTCCCTGTGAAGCTGCAGGCCGGTCGAAACGTGTTGTTGCTCAAGGTTTGCCAGAACGAACAGACGGAAGACTGGGCACAGGACTGGAAGTACCAGCTTCGCGTTTGCACGAAGTCCGGCTCGGCCGTGTTGCCGAAGGGTGTCACTACTTCACAACGGGAAATCGGCGACGTGCGCGTCGCGAAGGAAGGTCGGTAACGATGCGCAGTTTCATCCGGACACTCGGCCTCATCGTGGCGATGACTCCCGTGCCGACGTTCGCCACCGATTGGCGACAGTTTCGTGGGAACGATACCACTGCGGTGGGCGATGAAACGCCGATACCCACCGAATGGGCGGCGGACAAAAATGTGGCGTGGAAAGTCCCGCTGGCGGGTCGCGGATTGTCGTGCCCCATCATCATCGGCGACCGCGTCTTCGTGACCTGTTGCAGCGGCTATCGTCAGGACCGGTTGCATGTGGTCTGCTTCGCCGCAAAAGACGGAAAAACGGTGTGGGAACGCCAGTTCTGGGCGACCGGACGCACTGGCAGTCACCCGAAAATGAGCAATGCGTCCTCAACTCCCGCGAGCGATGGCAAACGCATTTTCGCCCTGTTTTCCAGCAACGATCTCGTCTGCCTCGATCTCGACGGCAACCTCGAATGGTTCCGGGGATTGACGGTCGATTTCCCGAACGCCAGCAACAGCCTCGGCATGTCGTCGTCGCCGATCGTGGTGGGGGACACGCTGGTCACGCAGATCGAAAATGACAGCCAATCGCTGGCGGTGGGGATCGATGTCGCCACCGGGGAATCGCGCTGGACGAGTGAACGCCCCAAGCGCGCGAACTGGACGTCGCCGGTCGTTTTGCGCGGTGCCAAGCCCGCGGACGATCTCGCCCTGCTGCAATCGTCCGCGGGGATGACCGCCGTCAATCCGCGCACCGGGGTGGTCGTGTTCAACTACGACAACGGGGCCAGCACGATTCCTTCCTCGACGGTGCAAGGCCGCACGGTCTTTATCCCCTCGCGCGGCATCACCGCGTTGCAATTCGCCGAGGGGAGCGCAAACCCGGAAATTCTGTGGCGCGGCGAACGGCTCAATCCGGGCACAGGCACGCCGATCGTTTATCACGACGCGCTTTACTTCGTGAATAACGCCGGCGTGCTGTTCTGTGCCGATCCGAAGAATGGCGACATCAAGTGGCAGCAACGCCTCGAAGGCCCGTTCAGTTCGAGCCTGGTCGCCGCCGCGGGACATCTCGTCGCCTTCAATGAGAAGGGGCTCGGCCAGGTGGTCAAGCTCGGCGGTGAGAAGGGCGAGATCGTCGGCAAAAACGATCTCGGTGAAACGATCCTGTGTACCCCGGCCATCGTCAACGGTGCGATTTATGTCCGCAGCGATCAACACCTGTGGAAGATTGCGAACGCCGCGGAATAAAGTTCATTTCCCGTGATCGCCACAGTCTTGATGACGGATCTGTGTGCCACTGGCTCTGCCAGTGTTGCCTTTTCTTACATCGGAAAAACACTGGCAGAGCCAGTGGCACACGAACGTTTCATGGAGACGAAATCGTCGCCCGAACTCCGTCTCCCACAGCAACACCGTCTCGATTGAGAGTGTCTGTGTTCGGGAATTCAATGGTGGCTGATGCGGCGACCATGCGTTCCGGCCATGTGGTGGCGACGTGGGCTTTCGTCTCGCCGAATGTGAATTCGTCCATCGGGTCGAGTGCGGTCCAATCTACGGGACGGTTCGCGATGCGGGGCGAAAGTCCATCGGCTAGATTCACGATCCACAACGATGTCGGCGTGCGAATGAGCGCGGCTTGCCGGGCCGCAATCGTTCCCTCGCGGACAATCACGCCGCTATCGGCGGCACAACCGATGAGCGTGAGCCAGCGCGTCAGATGCCGTTCCTGTCGTCCCCGGGGCGATTCGAGGTGCAGCGTCACGGTGCTGTCATCTTCAACGGGAATCATTCGAGACGGAATGCCCGGCAACCCTTGGACCTGCAATTGATACTCGCCGATGCGCAGGGTTTGCCCGTCGGTCCACCAGCCGTCCACGCGCTCGTCGGAAGGCGGATGCGGCGAATTCCTGCGCAGGTCGACGCCATAAAGCTCACCGTGCAGCCAGAACAGGGCGTATTGCGTCTCGCGTCCAGTCCCCCCGTCCAATCGCAATTGGCAGCGCGGGTGATTGCCGATGAGCAGATAGGGATCCGTCAGCGGCAGGGAGATCGTGACACCGGTTCCGCGCTGGCGAACCTGCAGGATGACACCGGACGGCACACGGCTGTCGGCGGCAAATTTCGCCCACAATTGAGCGCTGGGCGGTCCACCGCTTCCCCTGGACAACGGGGCGGCGGCGTTCGCGGCCCACACGGAGGCTCGCCACTGCGATAACCATTCCGAGACGATCAGCGTGCGGAGAAACCAGCGGCGACGTCGTTCATTTCGCGTGCTCGCCACCGTGTCATCCACCGCGATGTCGCAACGGTCGGATAGGTCCGCCCGCCGAACATCGGAAAAGTCGACCCGATTCGCACAATACGAATCGTCGTGAATATCGTGCGGCTTACCGATGCCCCTGTCAATTGGTTCCGCGTCAATTCCGGCAATTCGGACCACGAGTGAGACGGCACCGCAGTGAGCATTCCGTATGTTGCACGTCATTTCCTGCGAGGAAAGATTCCCGGGGGGTACATCGGGTGACTGGTGGTTGCGGAAAGGTTGGCCTTCAGCCCCGAAGGAGGCGCGATTCGACAGCCCAGGGCGCAGCGTCTTCGTGCAGCCCTGGGTCAACGGATCGGAGGACATGGCCAAGCCCCCACGGGGCGCAACAAACGCATGAAAGAGTCGCGCCCCGGTGGGGCTGCGTGTGCCGTGCGATCACGAACCCAGCCCTTCGGAAGACCTCGGGCTGGGCTATCGAATGTCACCCCGTTGGGGCTCCGGAGTCTGGAATTGTTCACGGATGTTTCCCACCAAATACCGGATGCACCCGATTCCCGATTCCCCGCCAATTCGCTGTTGCTCTCTGTTTATGATCCGGCGACAATTAGGGTTCGGCTCACGTCTGATCAAAAACGAACTTCCGGTGAGGAATTCTGCGATGAATGGCCTGCCCCTGCGCCCGTGGCTGATGCCGATGCTGGGAGTCATGGTGGTGAGTGCGTGGGGCTGTGGCAGCGCTCCCTTACCGCCGCCGTCGGAACCGCCCAAACCCGTTGCCGTTCCCGTTGCGGCGGCTCCGGCTCCCGGCGGTAACCCCGCGGCCAACACGAAGGCCGCGGGAAAGTCGAAGGGGAATCCCGCCGCGCCGTTGCCCTTTCCCAACGAGAGCCGCAGCAACGTTCTCCAGGTGACTTCCACCGCCGAACCGATGACGACCGATGTCAGCCCTCGTTTCCGCGAAGATGAAACCTTCGTCGTGGCCGCCGGTCTGGTCGGGTCCGATTCCACTAGGTTAACCGCAGTCGGCAGCGGGAACACCGTCGCGACAGCACCGGCAACCACGTCCCCCTTCAAGCTCCCCGAAGGCTTCCAGGCGCTCCCCGAATTCGGCGCGGGAGATGACGGTGCGCCGCTGCGAATCCGTTGCGAGAAAGATGATTCGACTATGGCGCTGGTGCCTGCTGGCACGTCCATCATCGGTTCCGACAACGGCCCCGCCGAATCGCAGCCGTCGTTTCTGGTGTTCATCGACGCCTACTACATGGACGTGACCGAAGTCACGGCGACGCAGTACGAAAGTTACCGCGATGAACTTCGCAAAGACAAAAAGCGGGTCCCGCCGCCGCCCGTGAATGCCAACTCCGGCATTGGCTGGCCGGCCCTCGGTGTCACTTGGGGCGATGCGCACAATTTCCTGCGCTGGTGCGGCAAGGAACTGCCGACCGAAGCCGAGTTCGAACGGGCGGCGCGCGGGCACGACGGCTTCCGTTATCCGTGGGGCAACGGCCGCCCCGTGTGGGCCACCCCGCGGACACCGAAAACGATTGTGACGGTGGGGGCCTATGTCGGCGACCAGAGCCCGTTCGGCATCTACGATCTCGCGGGAAACGCCCGGGAATGGACCGGCGATTTCTATCGACCGAACGCCCACACGGAAGCCGCGGATCAAGCCGCCACGAAATCGCTCCGCAACTGGACCGGGCCGAAAACCGCCACGACCGGCAGCCAGCGCGTCGTCAAAGGGGGGGGCGACGACTGGGCGGTCTGGCACCGCTCGCCCGCCGACATGTCCGCATTACTGCCCGATGTCAGCTTCCGCGGCGTGCTGCGATTGTCGTCCATCAAGCCCGCAACCGAAGCCACACCGAAAACCGGCAGCAGGAAAACCGCGAATTGAGTGCTTGCAGGTCTGGTCGATCTGACCCCGGCGAATCGAGGAAGAAACGATGTCCATCGACGAATTGGAAGCCGCTGTTCAGCGACTCCCGGAGAACGAGTTGAAATCTTTCGCGCAGTGGTTCGAGGAATATCTCGCGGATCAATGGGATCGGCAAATCGAAGCCGACATCGCGGCCGGACGTCTCGATCACCTGGGTGACCGCGCGCAAGCCGCGTTCGATGCCGGTGAGTGCTCGCCGTTATGAATCACTTTGCAACGCCGGAATTCTGGTTCTATTACCGGCAGTTGCCCGAGGAAGTGCGTGATCACGCCGACAAAAATTTCGAGTTGTTACGTAATAACCCGGGCCATCGTTCGCTGAGGTTCAAAAAAGTAGGCCAATTCTGGTCTGCTCGTGTCGGTATCAATTATCGCGTGCTCGCGCGCGACCGCACCGAAGGATTCGTCTGGTTCTGGATCGGCAGCCACGCGGACTACGACCGTGCGTTGCGAGGTTGAAGGGCGCTCCGTCCTTCAACTGTGCCACAAAAAATTCCCAGCGAGCCTCTTCAATCACCGCTCAGCAACGCCAGCAGTTCGTCGCGCACACCCAACAACCGTTTGTAATCGAGCAGCGCGTCCGGCATCGTTCGCAGGCTGCGGGCCCACCGGCGGGTCAGTTCCGGGTCGGATTTTATCTCGGCCAGCGATGTCAGTTCCAGACGGATGCCGAACACAATTCCGCCGGTTTCGGGCAGGCGAAACAGGAGTTGATGCTCCCGCCGCAGCCACACGGCGTTCGGTTCCAATGGGGAGGTGAACTGCGGGGTCGGTTGCAGCGGATGCTGGTTGCGATCCGGGCTGGCTTCAGACGACCAGTTCGACCGGATCCAACCGTCACCCGGTTTCAGGGAATGCAGCAACCTGTCGACCCGTTCCCGCAGCACCGCGTTCATGCCGGGGACCGCATCGTGGACTTCGGCGACGGTCAGCCCGAGTTTTTCCGGCAGGCTCCACTTCGACGGAAAGCAGACGCACCCGCCCACGGTGATCAACCGATGGTGATCGTCTGCACGGATCAACACGATATCGGGTTCCAGGCGCGACGAGACATCCCGCAATCGTTCGAGTGATGATCGATTCGGGTCGAGGTCCGCACCGTCGGTGATCCAGTCTTTCGCCAGGCGGCAAAACTCATCGGCCACCGGCTCACCGACGGGCAACAAGCCGGCATAGCGCTCGGGAGTAGTCGCCAGCCCGTGTTGGCGTTCGCGCAGGATTGCGGCGTTGTCCGCCGTGGGAGCAAAGAAATCGGCGACGGACCCGCGCGTGGTTCCCAGCGTGAACCGATGGTCTTCGTCTGGCAGCGCGCGGTATCGGTCATTCATCATCAGGACCTTCCCGCTTCGGTTCCGGGGGCGGCGGAGGCTTGATACGGTAAATATCGATCCACGCGACGTCATCGCTGTAAAGCCATTCCCACGTCGAAGTCGGCTCGGTGTGGTAGATGTCTTCGGGCGGGATGTGCCTCCGGTCGATGATCGCGAGATCGATCTTCCGCTCCACCAGCATATCGGCTCCCGTTCCGGGGAAGCGGGCGAGCGCTCCTTTGAAGTACAGATACGGATCGGGAAAGTAGCCGGAATAACCGTTGACCATCCGTCGCCGATGTTCCATGCCCCACGCCATCCACTGCGTGACTTCTTCATACTCGTGAATGGTGGTGCCGGAGACAAAGGGCAAGCAGACGATGGTCGTCTCGGGCGGCGTTTCATCGCGGAGATATTCGACCCACTGCGGCCAGGTGTCTGACGGCCAGCGATAGTTCTGGCGATTCACCGGTCGCGTTTCGGCCATCAACACCACGCCCGCAAGAATCGCCGGCAACCACGCTCCGGCTAATACGAAACGTTGCCGCCACGTGGTGATGTGCTTTACACCGTCGAGCTTCGGCACGAGTCCTTGCAGCAACAAAACCGCCAGCCAGGTGGTGGCGATCTGCACAAAGGCCGCGAACCGAAATGGGCTGCGAATCTGTGCCACGCCGGGGACCACGGCGCACAATCCGCGGTATGGCGACAAGCCCCACATTTCAATCCGTGGTCCGAACGACAGGAACAGCGCCACACCGCCGATGCCTACAGCAAAGCCTGTCCAACGGCGGTGGAATCGGTTCCGCAAGCCACAGATCAATCCCATCGCGGCGAAGATCCATTGCCCGATCGCCGGGCCGAGCGTCCAGCCGCTGCGACCGTTTTCTGGAGATTCCCATCGTTCCCACCATTGGGGGAAGTGCGTGTTGGTGTAGTCCCGCAAATGAGCCGAGAGATCGAGGACGATGGCCGTCTCGCGCTTCCATTGATGTTCGCGCGACGCCCGTTGCTGTTCGATCACCAGCGGGGCCACCAGCAGCACGACGATACAGCCCGCAGTGGCGATCTGTCCCCACGCGCGCACCGAAGTGACATGCCGATAACACAACCCCGTCGCCGTCGGCCCCAATAATAGTCCTAAAAATAGACCGTAATAATTGCACGTGAGATACGTCACCCCGAAAGCGATACCCAATTCGATCGCGGGCTTCCATTGCGGCTGCGTGTTCCATTTCCACAGGGCGGAAATCGTCCACAGCGCGGGCCAGAGCACCGTGAGTTGCAGCACGCCGAGTTGCCACGCCACGAACGGCAACGTTTCGATCAATACGCCGCCGCAGAGCGCCGGCCACCAGTCGAAGCCGCGTTGCCGCAAAAGCCGATAACCGCAGACGCCGTTGAGCCAGAGCGTCACCAGCAGGTAAACGTTGTAGGCGAGAATCGGCCGCTCGGAAGACCACACCAGCGGCGCGACGGCGACGGTGGTCGGCTGCGCTTCCGAGAACGCGAACGTGTTCGTCGTCGGATAGAAAATCGGCGCGTCCCAATACCCGCGAAACCCCGCCGCCGCCCGGTCGGCGTTCCACCACACCGTCCACAAATTAAACAATGGCACCGTGGCGACGGCTTCGGTCCCCATCGGCAACTCGCGCGTGATCGCCCGCGGCATTGGCCACGTGATCTGCCCGGCAAACGCGGCAAAAACCAGCGCGGTCAGCAGCGCGCGCAGCCGGTTCCCCACCCGACATGACGATCGGGAATCGGGGCAAGGGGAATCATCAGGAGATGTCGGCGCAACAGTCATCGCCGCATTGTTGTGTGCCGCTCCATCGAACGCCACCCGACAAAGTCACCGCATGATCCGAACACCGTCCGGTTGCGTTGTTAGCGGGCGGGGTCACGGTTTCGATCACAAATCGATTAGAATCATCTCGGGCGAACTCCAGAGGAGCATTACGATGTCGGTCGCTGACGAAATTCAGAAACTGCACGATTTGCACGCCGCGGGGCAGTTGACCGATGCGGAACTCGCCACGGCGAAAGCCAAGGTGCTGAACGGGTCGTCCTTGTCCGGCATCTGGCCGCAGCCCTCGGCCGATCCGATCGTCCGTGAAAAGGAAGAAAACAACTGGGGGATGATTCTGCATCTCTCGCAGTTGCTGGGGCTCACCGCCGCGCCCGTGGTCGGATTGGCGGCCCCGATTGTGATCTGGCTGTTGATGAAAGAGCAGTATCCCGGCTTGGACGTCCACGGCAAAAACGTGGCCAACTGGATTCTCTCAAGCCTGCTTTACGCGGTTATCGGCGTCGCCTCGATTTTTGTCGGCATCGGTTTCATCCTGTTAGTGGCGCTGTATTTCATGGGCATCATCTTCCCGATTATCGGCGGCATCGAAGCGTCCCGCGGAAAAGTGTGGAAGTACCCGCTGACGATTGAGTTTTTGAAGTGAAAGAAACCCAGGGATCGGAATCCCAGGGCGTTATTTCGGTAACTCCGGGGCGATCACGTTGCTGATGACCCCTTCGCACCAGTGCGGTTCATCGTTCACGCCCTGCTGATACTTCGGGCACGACCAGACCTCTTTGCCGTCGCATTGCACGTTCAGCACGTAATCGGTGAAGGACGCGCACGCATAGAACCAGCTTTCTTTGCCGTTCATCGAGCGCGCTTCCAGCAGCAGCCATAATTCGGGATCGGTCCCCTGACAGACGGCGAACATCGCGCCCGTTTCGCGGGACTGGTCCTTCATCACTTCGTATTGATACACCGGCTGCGGCAAGACCCGCAGTTCCCAGCGCCCGCCCTGCATGTCGATGGTATGGGCGGAGAACTTCTGCGCCAGCTCACGCGCCTGCCGGATTCGTTGCGATTTGCTCGCCAGCGGTGTCGGGGCATCGGAAACCGGTTCCCACTTCAACCCCCCGCGCTTCGGCTTCCATTTGTGTTGTCCGTCCAGCAGCACATCCAGTGGTTCGGACGCCAGCGAATGGCATTCGTGGACGATCTGCCGCTGCGGTTCATTGTTGAACGACCACGCGAAGATGTCGCTCACCACCATCGGGCGTTGTTCCGCGTCGACCCACAGGTAAACCGCGCCGATATCGTTCCCCCGCGCCGGGGTGGCATGGCGAAAGATCGGCTCTTTCACCCGCTGAAATCGCGGTCGCGCGGCGTTCATCGGCCCGATGGCATACTGTTCCGCCTGCGACTGACAAACCGCCAGCCAGCGCTTCACCAGATCGGTGTCCCCCTCGCTTTTCGCCGGCTGAGCCAACACCACCGCCACGAACAAACAGCACGAACCCGTCATCAAGTTGCTCCACAATCAAAGGGTGATGGATTCTCCCGTATTGAGCATGACACGTCAAGACGTTGTGTCTGTTCCATCAGAGAATGCGCCGATAGGTTCATCACCATCGCCGTGACTTTCCTCTCTTGCGGGATCACCTTTCAACGATTGCCGGACACGAATCGATTGGAGAAGGTCGCAGAATTTTCTCGCCGCACGAGAAACGTTTCTGTACGATTGCGAACGCGGGGAGTTTTCTACGGTTGAGCGGCAAGGATTCACATGAAGTCACATCGCCTGAGCGTCGCCTGGTTCTGGATGACCGTTCTGTGTTGGGCGACCGGCCCGCTCCCGGCAGTGGAAGTTCGCCCGCCGCTGGAGAACAAGATCACGCAGGCGTTGAGAAAAAGGATCGCGGTCAATTTCGTGAACACACCGCTGTCCAATGTCCTGAAAGAATTAGCCGCCGCGGCGAACGTGCCTTATTTTGTCGATCACGCTTCGCTGGTCGAGAATGAAGTCAAATTCAATGTTCCCGTGACGCTGAAACGCGATGAACAACCGATTGGGCGGACGCTGGAAGAAGTGCTTCAGCCTTTGGGGCTGGACTATTTCCCGCAACCGGAATGGTTGTATGTGCTTGCCGGCGCGACTCATTGTGAATGGATGGAGATCCGGCACTTCGATGTCTCGCGGCTGGTCTCGCTGATTGAGCCGCGACTCGTGTTGTATCGTTCGCCGCTTACCGAAAAATTATTAGATCCCAACAGCGAGCCCAACGGACAGGCTCAATTTTTTGGCGGTGCTTTTGGCGGAGGTCTGCATGACACGGAAGCAAAACAAAAGGCTGACAAGACCGCGGCCGAGAAGGCAACCCGCCGTGTCCGTATCGAGGAACAGGACCCCCGCTTTCCCGCGGAAGCGTGTCTCATGGCGTACCTCCAGGCTACCACCAGCGGGCAATGGGAAGACATTGACGGCGTCGGCGGCACGATGACACCTGCAAGTGGACGTCTCGTGGTGCGACAATCTCCCACGGTCCAGCGGGAAGTGTTGGAGGTGCTCTCCGATCTTGAAATGATGCTGAGCAATCCTCCGCCTTCAAAACGATTGCGGCTGCGCGATAGCGACGAAGACCGGCAAAAACGGGCCGCGTTCGACCGCCTGCTCGACGCTCCGACGGATTCCCCACCGGGCGCGATGTCGTTGAAAAAATTCATTGATGACAACTTTGTGGCTCACGGATTGCCCTTCGTTGTCGATCAAGCCGCGTTCGAGGATGAGGGTCTGGTTTGGGACGATTTGAAGATCACGGTCGTTGCGGGAGTTTCGCGGCGGACCTTGCTCAAGGAAGCGTTTCACCCGTATATGCTGCAGATTTTTTACGAAGACGACGTCTTCAAGGTGGTCTGTCTGGCCAAGGCCGATGAGATATTAGCCATCTTTCTCTACGACGTGAGCGACATTCCCGAGGCCCGCGACCGCGAATGGCTCGCACGAGCCTTGATGGACGACACGTCCGGGCAATGGGAAGAAATCGACGGCGTCGGCGGCACACTCGATTTGACGGGCGCCGACGATCTGGTAATCGGCGGGTTACTAATGGTTTCGACAAACGGAACAAGTGCATGAAGAAATCCCCGCCATTCTGGACACTCTGCGAGCCCCGTTAGCGGTCCCCAGGAAAGTGGCGGAGCCCGCGCGCACACGCAGTGTCTATGCGCTTTCGGATGTGACCGCCGCAACCGATTTGCAACAGCGGTTGCCAGAATTGATCATCGCCCCCGGTGTGCAATGGCCGGACGGTTCTATCATCCGCGTGGGTGCCACGTTGATCGTGACTCAGACCGAAGCCGTGCATCATCGGATTGAACGTGTCACCCGCGCACTGAATCAGGCGTTCAAGATCGATGTCGAGGTCGCGGTACCGATGAAAGAAAAAGCGGCTGACCCGATGCCGGCACCACCGAAAACAGAATGACGGACAGCGATCCGGTGGGCTACTTCCATTCCACATCGCGGAGGGTGATCGTGCGGGTGGATTCGTCGATCACGGGGTCTTTTCCGAACGTCAACCGGGCGGCGAACGCGGTGATGTCATGGACGGGTTTGATCGAGACGAACGTTTTGCCGCCGTTGGCTGTCGCGAGGTGGAATTCCCGCTCCGGGTCGTCGGTCAACGGTTCGATCATGTTCAGCAGTTGCGTCAGTTCGTCCTCGGTCAATTCGCGCTGAATCAGCAGGGAAACCCCCTCGGCCGGGCCTGCGGGAAGGGGGGGCTCGGGCGTAGCCATCCGTTGCGACAACTGCGTCGCCTGCAGAAACAATGGCGTCGCGGCGGATGCCAGTTGGCTCGTCGTTTCCGCGACCAGCATCTGATCGAGAACCCGCTCGCACACGGTCACGATCGCGAGCATGCGCTGCTTTTCCTCCGAGTTCGCATCGCGCGCCCACAAGCCAATCCCTTGTCGGGCATGGTTCAACGTCGCATCCCATCCTTCGGCGAGAGACTTGGGAATCCATTTCCCTTCCACGAAGACAAAGTCGGTCGGTTCGACATCGGTCTGGTTCGGAGGCGTGATCCGCACGCGCGCGGCGACTTCGCTCGCTTCCACGAGATCCACCTGGACCTGGCTCAGATCGTTGAGCGGATTGGGTGACCCGGGATTGGCCACGAGGCTCAGAATCATCAGACGCCGAACCGTCCGCCCCACATCGTTTCGCAACAAGTCCCGGACATCGGCGGAGCGCATCTCGTCGATATTGCCGAGTCGACCGTGGGTCATTGCATCGACGGCGCGAATAAAATCGTCCCACGACTCGGAAAGTTGAACGGGATCCGACGGGGGTGGAAACATCGGCAGCAGAAGATCCTTTTTTGTCCGGAGCACCTGATTGCCTCGGTCGAGCAGGCGGATGATCCGCGCCCACAATTCGGGGTCGGTCTGCTCCGCGAAGGCGTGGACCAGACCGTTTACGTCCCGCTGATAGGAGTCCGGCAGAAAATCGAACACGAGTTCGAGGTGACCCGTCCGAAAGCCTTCGAGGGCAACTTCGACGGCCCCGGCGGCACCGGGTTGAAACGGGCCGCTGGCAGTGCCGATCCCGGTGGCGGCCAGCCGTTCGGATCGCCGCGCTTCCCGATCTGCATCCGCTTCCGCTTCATTGTCATTGAGCTTCAATGCCGCCGGTTGGGAAAGGGAATTTCTTTCTCCACATCCCGCGAAGGTGATGCTCAGACCGGCGAGCACGCCGCAGATCAACCAGTCACGCACGAGACGGCTCCACAATCGAAAGGGCCTCGGCGGTGCGCCCAGGTCTCCGCGACGAGTTTACCATGTTGCGCGAGACCTGTCCGCCGGGATTGGTCCGCTGTGCTGCATCGCGGTATGCTTCGCTGGATGACGGCGGCGATCCGAGCGGGATCGCTTGATCTCCGATTGAGAATGCGGCTGGCGAGATGATGAGATGGTCAACCCGATTTCACTGTTGAAACCGCGGCGGCGAATCACGGGGATCTCGGCGATTCTGTTGCCGTTCGCGAATGACGCCGGTGATGTCGATTGGCCGGCCTTCGAGGCGCACGTGACGCGCACGGCGAATGCCGGTCTCACACCAGCCGTCAACATGGATACCGGGTATGTCAACCTGATCGATGTTGCGCTGCAGGATGAAGTGCTGCGGCGGACGCGGGCGCTGCTGGGGGGAGGCGAATTCGTCGCCGGGGCCTTTGTCGCCGATCAACCCGGTGCCCCGTTTTCGCGCGAAGGGTATCTCCGACGGTGCGAAGCGATTCAGTCGCACGGCGGCTTGCCGATTCTGTTCCCGTCGTACGGATTGACGCATCAACCGGGACCGGAAATTGTCGCCAGTCACGATGCCATCGGCCGCGGCTGCGATCGCTTCCTCGGCTTCGAACTGACGCGCGACCTCGCACCGTTCGGCGGGGTGTACGATCTGGAAACATTCCGCGGCGTGATGCTGGTGAAGCAGTGCGTCGGTGCGAAGCATTCGTCGTTTCACCGCGAACCGGAATGGCAACGACTGTTGCTGCGCGATGCCGAACGCCCGGACTTCCGTCTCTTCACCGGCAACGATTTTGCCATCGATATGGTGATGTACGGCAGCGATTATCTCCTCGGCCTGAGCACCTTCGCTCCCGACCTGTTCGCGCTGCGCGATACGTATTGGGAAGCCGGCGATCCGCGGTTCTATGAGCTGAACGACCAACTCCAATATCTCGGTTATCTCACCTTCCGCAGTCCGTCCGCGGCGTACAAACACTCGGCGGCTCAGTTCCTGAAACTACGTGAATGGATGACGTGCGACGCCCCGCATCCCCAAGGCTTCCGCCGTCCCGACAGCGACCGCGACATCCTGCAGGAACTCGGCCGCCGCATGGGGGTCATCGATTAACCCACGTCACCAGCCCGAAGCGCGACAACGTATTGCATTGGGGTGCGTCAGTTCAATTGCAAGAGTTCCTTCCTGTATGCCACTGGCTCTGCCAGTGTGAATTGTCACAATCATTTGCGAAGAGAAGACACTGGCAGAGCCAGTGGCACACGGCGGAAAAGCTGTGGCTTCGGATGCTGTCGCAAGCGATCGGCCCGGCTTCGCGGTCCCGATGACAATCTTCAAAAATGAAATGACCGCGTCTCGGAATGAGCGCTGCCTTGTCCGTCGTGGTTGTGATCGCGATGATAAAAGCACATCCGGATTCGTCCCGCCCCGTATTTTTTCCCGCCTGACAAACGACCGTCCCCATGGCCATTGAGTTTCGCTGTCCGTATTGCACCGCGACCATTCGTGTCGCGGATTCGGCACCCGGCCGCGTCGGGAAGTGCCCGAAGTGCAATACGAAAATGATCGTGCCCCAGCCGTCCGCGGCGTTGCCCCCCACCTTGTCCGGCGACTTCGCGGGCATTCCGGCTCCGTCCGTTCCCGATGACGAACCGGTGTTGCTGGAAGAGAACGATGCCGACGTGCCCGATGTGCAATTTGCATCGGTTGATGATCCGCCGACGGCTCCGTTTGAAGCGGCCCCCACGGCGTTGCCGACAAACCTGGTACCGGTGATTGCGCCGCTCGGTCGGCGGGTGGTGAAGAAACGAAAGACGGGCCGCAAACGCCCGCAGGTGATGTGGCTGGTGGCGAGCCTGCTGGGATTCGGGTTATCGATCGGTGCGGGGTATGTCGTCTGGCAACAAGTCCTCGGCGGACGACTCGACGGCGAATTGATCGGTACGACCCTCGAAGACCCGCACCTCCCCCCGGCCACCGTTCCGCGAGCCGCATTGGGACTCATTTCCTCGGCGCTCGATCCGTTGCTGTCGGACCTCGAAGCGCAACCGGTCCCGCTGGTCAGCGAACTGATGGATATCCGCATCGGCGGCAGCAAAGAGGGTTTGGTCATCACGATCGAACCGGGAACGCACACGCGGTGGTATCGGGTCGATGCGAAGAGTCACCCCGGTCTGGCCAAGTTCGCCGCCGAGCATGAGAAGGCGCTCAACGCCCCCCGTGTGAAACAATTGGATCAAGCCGCGCCGGCATTCATCCGTGACTATCAAAAGGTCCGCAAGAAAGAAGCCGACGCTTCCGAGATCACCCCGTACCGCGACACGCTGGCCCTCAACGCGCTGGTCCACGGGCTGGGCGCTCACACCGCCGCGGTTGTCGGTCGCACGGTCTATCCCTGCGTGTATGAACAAGCGGACGGCAGTCTGTATTTCCTGCTGCCGGCGAAACTGAAATCGTTTACCTTGCAGGGAAAGCTTCATCCCGACGGCAGTCGCGGGTTGTTCACCGGGGAATTCCGCGTCGTCGTGAAGCCGGATCGGTCGGTACCCAGCGAATCTTCGCCGGTCGAATCGAAGCCTGCAAAACCGGCCGAACCAGTGATGGACGAAGAATCCAAAGCGATGGAATCGGAGCCGGAAACTTCGGACGAGATGTCCAACGATTCGAAGCCCAGGAAGAAAAAGAAGCGGGCGAAGTCGTCGTAATCATGATCGATTCGTCTGGGTTGTCGATACTACGGGGCCTGCGATCGGCCCAGGAAAGAAAATGGAATGACGGAGTTGGTGCAATGGTTACCGGCAGTGAATGCGTCGCTGAACGGGCTGGCGACGCTGTTGTTGCTGAGCGGTTATGTGGCGATCAAGCGTCGCCAAATCGGCGTGCATCAGACGCTGATGTTATCCGCGTTTGCGACATCGATCCTCTTTCTCGGTTGCTACCTCACCTATCACTGGGCCTTGCACAGTCTGACCGGAGAAGCGGGAAAGAAGTTTCCGGGTGTCGGTTTCATTCGCCCGGTCTACTTCACGATTCTGATCACGCACGTCATTCTCGCCGCCGCGGTGCCGGTGCTGGCGTTGATGACGATTTACCGGGCGTGGAAGCAAAACTGGGTGGGACATAAACGCATCGCGGTGATCACGTTCCCGATCTGGGTGTACGTGTCGATCACTGGTGTCGTGATTTATGCCATGCTCTACCACTGGCCGGTCGCCGGGCCCTAGCATGCCCTTTCAACCGGCTGGTGTGCCACTGGCTCTGCCAGTGTCTTCGGAATGGAAAAAGGCAGCACTGGCAGAGCCAGTGGCACACAGGAATCCGTTCCTATCTCTGCGAACTTACTTCCCCGTGCGCGGATTTCGCAGGAAATACAATCGGCCGTCTTCGGCACCGATGAGCAGATCGCGGATGCCGTCGCCGTCCCAGTCGACGGTGGTGGGGCTGGTGTCGTGGCCTTCGATGTTGCGGTCGCTGACGTTGACCGGAGCGGCGAATCTCCATTTTCCATCGCGATGTTCGACTTGCCGATGGAACGCGGAGTTCTGGCTGTTCGCGAGGATGTCGAGCTTGCCGTCGCCGTCCCAATCGAAGACGCACAATTTGCGGCGACCGCTGCGGCCGCCCACACCGGCATTGAAGCGTAGCGGTTCACTTGCCTCATTCATCAACACGCGCTGCGGCGGTGACAGCCTTCCGTCTTTGCGGCGTTCCCAATAGGTGAGAAACCCTTCGTGATCCTGCATGATCAGGTCGGGCCGCGTGTCGTTGTTCCAGTCGACGACGACCGGTGTCGTCCGCCATTGCGTCGCGAGTTCTTCCGGATGCGGCGTCCACCATGTCCACGCGGGTTTGGGCGGCAGGCCATTCCATTCGACGATCACATTCGTCGGCCCGCTCAGTTTCGGTTTCGTTTTCGTGCCGATGTTCTGCAACCATTCGACACGGCCCCAGATACTGTTGAAGACGATGTCGAGATCGCCGTCGACATCCCAATCCGCCACGCTCAACGTGGTGTACCCCCACTTCGCTTCCGCCGGGCCTTGAATCGACCCGTTGGGTCCGGCCGTGATGCGGAACGGTTGGCCGTCGACTTCGAGTTTCACCGCGGCGGCCCACTTTGGCTCGGCGACGTTCGGCCCGCTGAGATTCTCGTAGAACAGGAAATACCCCGCGGTGTTGCCGCAGATGATGTCCTCATCGCCGTCACCGTCCCAATCGCAACCAATGGGTGTCGCCAGCGCTCCCGCATCAATCTGATCGGCTTCCTGCTGTAGATAGAACGGCGGTAGAAACACCGGCACGCCGTCGTCAATTTTGCCCGTGTGTTCCATCAGTGCGACACGGCCGTCTTCATCACCGACGAGCAGGTCGACATCGCCATCGCTGTCCCAATCGACGGCATGCGGCACGATCATCTGCAAGTCCATGCGGTGCGGCAATCGCACGCCATCCGCATACTTCGGTTCGGTACGGAAACCGATGTTCTGGAAGTAAGTGAAGCAGTCCAGGAACTCGCCGCAGACGAGATCGAGATCGCCGTCGCTGTCGAAGTCCGCAAACTGCGGTGTTGGCGCTCCGTAGGTTTCGATGGCCACACTTCCCGCGGTGATGGGAACCGCGTTGGCATACTTCGGGGCATCCTCGGTGCCGTCGTTCTTCAACCAGTAGACTTGCCCGCGCAGTTCGCCGCCGTGCCAATGTCCTTCGGAGTCGTACTTCTTCCACCAGTCGTTGGTGTCAAAGGAACCGAAGTGGTCCCAGCTATCGTGACCGACGATAAGGTCGTGCTGGCCGTCGCCGTTGTAATCGACAATGTGCCACGTGTTGGACCGCAAATACTTGATCGGCGCGACCCGGTCGCGCGAATGCAACTCGCGCGTGGTCTTCCAATCGCCGGTCGCGAAGTTTGGGTATTCGCGCTGACTGCCGAGCATTCGTGGCTGACCGTTCACCCAGGACAACGTGAGATACGCCGGGGCCGGGCCGCCCCATTTCCGCGGCGGTTTGAAGACCGGATGCTTTTCCCCTTGCGGGCCGGGATTCTCGAAGATCCAGACACCGTTCTGCGGTTTGTCCGGGCAGCCGACGATGAGATCGAGATCACTATCTCCGTCTTGATCATAGGCGACCGGAAAAGCCCATAATCCGACGCTCAAATCGACTTTCAAACCGGGATGACGATAAAGCAACGGCGCGAGTGTGGGTTCCGCCGCGATCAATGGTGAAGAGATGCCGATCAAAAGCCACAGACCGAGCCGCATGGAAAGTCCCCTCGGAGATGCAAGCCCCCTCGGTCTGGAACAACCGAAGGGGCGGTGATGCTCACCGTGGGAGTCATTCTTGCCGACGTTCGGCCGAGGCACAATCCTTCGCTCAGAGGGCGCGGGCCTGGGGAACCGTGTGATCCGGTATGGGCTTCAGTGACACCGCCGTCGCGGGGGCCGATTTGCGGAACGGGTTAATCTGTTCGCAGGTGCAATCACCGGGAGAGCCACCTCGTACGCGGCAGATGTTCTGCGCTTTTTCCTCCGCATTCTCGCAGGCATCGTCCTGGGCCTGCCCATTGGTGCCAAAAACCGATGCCGACGCAAAAATGGAGTCCGGTTGTTCCGCCGTGGGGGGATTGAAGCATTCACAGTCGGCTTCGGCAAAGCTGCATCCGGCGAGACCCAGTGTCGAGAGGATCGCGAAAGCGAAGAAACGGCGCATGACAGATTCTCACTGAGAGAAGTGGCTGACTGCCGCCGGACGACAACGAGCCCGCCTCATCCGGGGTCAACAAAATTCTCACACCGTTGCCTACGGATGGCAACAAAAATCCAAAAATTCACGCGGAGAGTTTCCTTGAGGAATTCTGTAACCTCAACCAACTTCCGGCATCCCAGTCTTGCGGAAAGTTGGTAGTGACCGCTTCGACGACGAAAACAGCAGGTGGCCCCATGAGTGCGTTCCAAATTCTCTTTTCCTGCCGGAATGCTCTCGATGTGCTGGGCGATGATCTCGACGGCACATTACCGGCGGGGCGAAATCTCGCCTTGCGTTTGCACTTGCACCTCTGCCGCCACTGTCGCGATTACCGCCAGACGTATCGCACCACCACTGATCTGGTGCGCTCGCTCAAGGAAGAATCCGGAGTCGAGCAGAGTGAAACGTTATCGGAAGAGATGATCCGCCGGATTCTGGCAGCGGTGCCCGAGACGCCGACCTCGTCAACGGCCGCCGAGTAACGCCGCCGACTTCTCTCCGCCTGTCTTAAAACGATGGAATCGGTCCTATGTCCGCGGTTGCGATGGACGACACTGCCACTTCCGAAGACTCCGGGTTGCTCGCCCGTCTCCGCCAGGGGGATGCGGCGGCCTTTGAAGTCCTCGTGCGGACACACGGCGGCCGCATGATGTCGGTCGCGCTGCGGATGATGCGGAACGAAACCGACGCGCAGGACATTGTGCAGGAAGCGTTTCTCTCCGCGTTCAAAGCCCTGCCGCAGTTTTCGGGGCAGTCGCTGCTGTCGACCTGGCTGCATCGGATTGTGATCAACGCGGCGTTGATGAAACTCCGTTCGCGTCAGCGCAAACCGGAATCGTCCATCGAAGATTTGCTACCGTGCTTCAAAAGCGATGGTCATCGTGCCGACGTTGCGACCGACTGGAGTGCGAGCGCTGAAGAAGTCATGCAGCAGGCGGAAACGCGTCAATTCGTTCGACAGTGCATCGACCGTTTGCCGGAATCGTATCGCACGGTGCTGGTGCTGCGCGATCTGGAAGACCTCAGCACGGCGGAGACCGCGGCATTACTGGCCGTGAGCGTGGACCTCATCAAAACCCGGCTGCACCGCGCCCGTCAGGCCCTGCGGACACTGCTGGAACATCATTTCCAACCGGCGTGAATGGCGATCACGCGGTCGATCTGCACGGGGCGCGAAACCGCACAGCGATGAGAGTGGACGATGTGACGGGATGAACGCCTTTACGCGGCGGCGCTGGTGGGGGGCTTGCGGACTTCGCCATTCTCGGCGATGTCGTCGAAGCGCACAGACATCCGCTTGGACACGCCGGATTCTTCCATCGTCACGCCGTAGAGCACGTCCGCGACGATCATGCTCCGCTTATGGTGCGTGATCATGATGAACTGCGTCGTCGTCTGAAACTCTTTCAGCACCGCGGCGAAGCGGTCCACGTTGGCCTCATCGAGCGCGGCGTCCACTTCGTCGAGGATACAGAACGGACTCGGTTTCGCCTGGAAGATCGCCATGATGAGCGCGATCGCGGTCATCGTCTTTTCGCCGCCGCTGAGGAGCGACAGGCTGCGCAAATCTTTCCCCGGCGGACGGGCGGTGATCTCGATCCCGCATTCGAGGATGTCATTCGGGTCTTCGAGAACGATGTCCCCTTCCCCCCCGCCGAAGACTTTGCGGAAGAGATGTTGAAAGTGCGTGCGGACGGTTTGAAACGTGTCCGCAAACAACCGGCGGCTTTCCTGATTGATACGGCGAATAATGTCTTCGAGCGTCGATTTCGCTTCGACGAGATCCTGCAATTGGCCGCTCAGCAATTCGAAGCGGCGTTCGAGCGTTTCGAGGTCTTTCAGGCTGTCGGTGTTGATATGGCCGAGGAGTTTTAACTTGCGGCGCAACCGACCGACGCGGGCTTCCAACTCGGACCGCGTTTCCAGGAAGCTCGCCCCTTCATCGGGAGACAACGCCGGTGGCGGGGCATCGTCGTCATCGCGGTCGACGGACTTGCCCCCTCGGCTTCGTTCGTCCTGAAAGAGCTTCCACGCGGAGGCTTCTCCGGCCGCGACGTCTTCCAGCGGGATTTGATATTCCTCGTGAATCCGCTCGGCGAGCGTGCCGAGATTGTGACGCAATTCGCGATCGCGGATTTCATCGGCGTGCCGTTGTTCCTGAATGGCCCGGCGTTCGCGCCGCAACCGCATTTCGAGATCGAGAAACGCGGAGCGGCGCTGCCGCAATTCGGTCTTTTCGCCCTGAATACGGAGGACTTCGTTCTGGAAACCATCCCCCGCGCTATAGATTTCCGCGAGGTTGGCGCGAGCTTGAAGCAACTGCAACGCCTGTTGGCTGCGCTTCTGCTCAGCGGCATGCACGCGGCGTTCCATGTCTTCGGCCTGCGCTTGCCGTTGTGTTCGCTCCAGGGTGAGCCGTTCAATCGCCGACCGGGCGGAGGTGAGCCGTTCCGCTTGCTTGACGAGATCAATCTGCTCGGCGGATTTCTGCTGTTCGAGCGACTGGTTGGCCTGCAAAGCTTCCGCAAAGATTCGCTCGGCGTCCACCAGTGCCGCGTCGCGAGCGGCGGTGTCATCGCGGGCCGTTGTCCAGCGCGTTTGCGTTTCCCGCTGCACTTGTTCCAGCCGGGCCGCTTCATTGCGGGCCCCTTCCATCTGCCCGCCGATCATCTCCATTTCACGGCGCAGATGCTCGGCCGATTGATCAGCGGTCCGCCACACGGCGAGCGCTTCGCTGACGAATTGATTGAGGCGGTTGACCTCGGCCTGCGCGGCGGCTAAGGCAGCGTCTTCGACAGCCAGTGCAGTTTGCGCCTGTTGCAATTCGGTATCGCGCAGGCTGAGTTCTCGCTCCTGTCGCGCGAGATCATTGCGAATGCGTCGCAATTCACTCTTGCGCGACAGGAGCGAAGTCTCGCTGCGGACCGTGCCGAGTTGCAACGATCCCGTTTCGTCGAGGAGTTCACCCTGTCGAGTGACAAACCGCGCCCCGCGACCGAATGTCGACGCGAGTTGCACGGCGACATCGAGCGTTTCGACGACCCACGTGTCGGTCAGCAGCGTTTCCGCCAGACCGGTGATGCCGTGCTCGGACGTGACCAGTTGATCGGCCCGCGCGACGACGCCGGGGTGACCCGTCAAATCCAGCGGCGGCGGCTGCGCGACGTGCAAATGAACGAGGCGTCCCTGCGGGCGGAAGTCGGGCCACGGTTGGGAGGCGGAGCGATCGGGCACCGCGACAAAACCGACGCGGCCGGTAAGCGTCGCATGACCGCCGGCGAAATAATCGAGCAGCGGTTGATACTCGCGCAGCACGAGCAGTTGGGCGCGGGTGCCGAGGGCAACTTCCAACAGCCCGGCGTGTTCGAGGTCGACGTCGAGCAGTTCGGAGACGCTGCCGACAATCGTGTTCCACGGCGAGGTGTCGGAGTGCCGCGCGCGATGCAGCAATTCCTTCACGCCGAGGCCGAGACCTTCCTGGCGGAGTTCGAGATCTTCCAGAATTCCGCGGCGGGCAATCGCCGCACTGCGGGCTTCGCGCAGTTCACCGAGTTGATCGCGCCGTCCCTGCACCTGCGCGGCGAGTTCCTGCACGCGGGCTGTCCCGAGGCGCTGCGCTGCTTGCGCGGTGTCGAACTCTTGTTGCCAGCGTTCGTATTCCTGTCGAAGCCCATTTCGATGCTGTTCGGCTTCATCCTGCTCACGCTGCAGGTCTTCCCAGCGGCCGAGCAAACGCGATAACGAATCGTCGACCGCCGCCTGCTGGACATCGGTGGCGGCGGTGGCTTGCTCGGCGGCGGCGAGCCGTTTGGCGGCTTCCTGCTGTTGCCGCCGGGCATGGTCGAGCGCCGTGCGCGCCTGTTCCCACTTCGTCGACGACGCCTGCAATTGTTTGTCCTGCGATCGCAAGCGGTCGTGCAGGCGACCGGACTCCGCTTCAATATCGCTCAAGATTTTTTGTTGAGTCGTGAGTTCCGTTTCGGCATCGGCAACGCGCCGCGACAGCTCGATCTGCTGCGGGCGCATGCGCGACAGTTCGGTCTCCATTTCGGTCAGCCGGGCCGTTTGAAACTTGAGGCTCGCTTCCTGACTGGCAATCTGTTCGCGATTCTGTGCGGCGCGCCGTTCGGCTTCGCGCAACCGGTCTTCCACGGCGGCGAGATCGCGCTCAAATTCCGCTTCGGCCCCATCGCTGGTCCGCTGCTCGTTCGCGAGTTCTTCCAATCGTGCGGACGATTCCGCCAATCGCGCGCTGATCGACTCCAACTCGACGGTGACGGCGCGGTAATCATCCGCGGCGAGACCCAGCCACCACGCTTTCAACTCTTCACTGACTTCGCGGTACTTGATCGCCTTGGCCGCTTGGCCGCGCACGGCGTTGAGCTGCGCTTCGACTTCATCAACGATGTCCGACAGCCGTTGCAGATTCTGGGCGACGCGGTCGAGCTTCCGCTGGGCTTCCACCCGGCGGGATTTGAAGCGGCTGACCCCAGCGGCTTCCTCGAAGACCATCCGCCGGGCCGTCGGATTGGCTTGCAGAATCTGGTCGACGCGGCCTTGCTCGATGATGCAGTACGCCGCGTTCCCGGCACCGGTCCCGAGGAGCAAATCGCGAATATCTTTCAGCCGGGCGGGAGCGCGATTGATGAGATATTCGGCATCACCGCTGCGGTACAAACGGCGGCCGATCGTGATCTCGGCGGCTTCGATGGCGAGAAAGCCGCGGCTGTTATCGATCGTGAGAAACGCTTCGGTGTAGTTCGTCGGCTTGCGCGACGCGGACCCGTTGAAGATGACGTCGGTCATCTCGGCACCGCGGAGACTTTTCGCCGATTGATCGCCGAGGATCCACTTCAGCGCGTCGACAACGTTGCTTTTGCCGCTGCCGTTGGGCCCGACGACGCCGGTGATGCCCGCTGCAAAGTCGAAGTGCGTGCGGTCGGCAAAGCTCTTGAAGCCGTACAGTTCCAACGACTTGAGCATTGCCGAACCTCAACACCATGCGACACAACCGAAGAGACCCACGGTTCAGAAACCGTGGGCTTCGGGGGGATTACTTCTTCGAGCGGCTCCAGAAATTCCAGAAGCTCTTCTTTTCTTCTTTTTCCGGCTCTGGGGCGGGAGTTTCTTTGTCTTTATTTTTCGAGGGCTTCTCTTTGGCTTCGGTGATGTTCGCCATCGCCTCCGTCGGCGATCCCAGGGCCTTGGCTTCCAAACCGTCGCCGCCTTTGAACTGCGACTCTTCTTCGGCGCGAGGATAAATGTTCGGCGACAGGTGTTCGCGGCCCACCTTCGTCTTGCTGGCCGGCTTCGAATTCTGGGCCGGGCGGAGATACACGCGGCCCGATTGCGGCAGGGCATCGCTTTCCAGCCGGCCTTCCAGATTCTTCTGATCCGAGGCCTGCATCAACATCGAAACCACATCGGGATAGGTGGTACCGAGTTCGTCACAGGCGCGAATGACTTCCGCCACACTCAACGAGATTTCGCGGCGTTCATCGGGCTTGTTCGGCTCGAACCGGACCAGCGAGGCTTTGGTATCCCCGGCTTGCGCGGTGATCATCACATTTCGCCCGGCGGAAAGAATCAGCGGCGGAACCAATTTCTGATCGGCACCAAAGAGCACAATTTCAGGACGGGTGCGGAACGTCGTGTGGACCATTGGTTCCCCCTTGGTCTGCAGGACGTGCAGCATCCAGGTGGCCCGCTTTTCGTGCTTGGTCAATTCGGTCTTTTCCGACTCCGGCTGGCTCATCCGTTCGCCCCCGATGAACGGGTCGCGCTTGTCGAGCGTCCATAGCGAGCGGAACGATCCGTAGCGCGTCTCCGCGCTGTTCTCGTTCATCAAGTCCCGCAGCAGGAGATGCGATTCGGCTTCGTCTACGGTCGACATTGCCGCGAGGGCAAACACCCGGAAGGCCCGTTCGTCGCGAGCGGCTTCCGCCAACGTCTTCAGTCCGTCGGGATCTTCCAGATATGCCAAGGCAATCGCGGAGTGGAACCGGACTTCGATCAACGGCGACTTCAAGCCCACCTTCAACAACGGAATGGCGTCCTTGCCGATGGCCTCCAATTGCAAGGCGGCGCGGTCGCTGGTTTCCGGGGTGAGCAGTTCGTCGTGCAGTTTCTGCATGCGGACCCGCTGCGCGATTTGCGTCTCGCGGAACGCAATGTTGCGGATCACCTGCAGATACCGCGGGTAATTGTTCTTGTAACGCGGATGGACGTCGAGAATGAGTTTCTGATCGGTCTTGGCTTCCGCCATCGGCTTCTTGATGCCGTGTTCGTCAAAATGATGGAACCGCTGTCCAATCGCGGTGGCGATACGGGCGGAGTTACGAACACTGCGGAATTCATGACGGAGCTGGAGGACGAGCTCTCGTTCTCTCAAGACGGTGGCACCGCCGAGAATGCGTCCGCGTTGAAATAAAGCGGCGTTGGTTTTGTCGACGGTGCGGCTGGACCCGCCGGTACCCACCCCGGCAACTAACACGGGGCCTTCCGCCTTGGCGTAATTGTGGCCCTTCAACATTCCGCGACCGGGCACAAACGCCTGTTCTGTGAGATACGTTTCCAGCAGCCATCCGCCGGCCAGGCTGGTGATTTCCGAACTCTCGGGAGCCACGACTTCCACGTCGAGCGCTTCCCCTTTCTTGAGCAGCGGCGGCAGATAGGCCCGAACCACAACTAAGGCGGTGTCGGGAGATTGCAGAAGCGCATTGGGGTTTTTGACCCCGCGGCGTTTCATTTCTTCCATCATCGCCGTGCGATATTGCGACGGGGCCGGGTCACCCCCGGTGCCTGCCAGACCCACCACCAGCCCCACGCCTTCCAGCGGCGTCGGCTCTAACCCCGCGAAGTTGGTGTAATCGCCGACCAGCGGGGTTTTCAGTTCCGTCTGATATTTGTCTTTGGATTTGTCGTCAGCTTCTTCATCTTCATCGCTGTCCGCTTTCGCCGCGGCTTGCATCGTTTTGGGGGCGATCGCACCGGTTTGCAGGACCGTCCAGCCGACGACCGCGACGAAGCTCATTGCGAGCCACCAACGCCAGGAATTGCGCATAGGTCACCTCGAACGGGGTCGACAAGGGACGAACAGCCGCAGCGGTCACCGGCGAGCGTCATCGGAAGGACGCCGCCGCGGCGAACACGCAGCGCAGGGAAAATCAATTGGGAAAAGTGGAGGCCGGGACGTTATGTCAACCGGCAAAAACGGTCAAGACAAGATTTGAAGCCCCCCGGAAGCCCAGGGATTCCGATCCCTGGGCTTCCGCGCCTTTCAGTGCAAAGTGGCCAGTGCAAAGTGAAAAATGCAAAGTGGTTAGAATGCGGCAATCATGACGGAACGAGCATCCTCGCCATTTTGCACTTTGCATTTTTCACTGATCACTTTGCACTGCATTCTCCCCCAGTCTGGAGACTCAGGGTTCAGAAACCCTGGGCTTCCGAGACCAAACAATTCCTGTGCCGTTGTGAGAATTCGCGCTCCCTTTTACAATGCGGGGCGGTTCCGGGTCTCCGGCGGCCGGGCGACGGACGCGCCGCGGCGTCTTTTTCGGGCAGACCCCCGCAACAAAGCAGGCAGGTGATGGCGAACTATTTCTTCACAAGTGAATCGGTGAGCATGGGACACCCGGACAAGGTGTCGGATCAGATTTCGGACGGCGTGCTCGACGCCCACCTCTCCGGTGACCCGAAGTCGCGCGTGGCCTGCGAAACCCTCTGCACCACCGACTTCGTCTGCGTCGCCGGCGAAATCACATCCACCTGCGAAGTCGACTACGAGAAGATCGTCCGGCAGGTCGTCCGCGACATCGGTTACGTGAACACCGACATCGGTTTCAACGCCGACACCTGCGAAGTGCTCCTCAAAGTTCACAGCCAGAGCCCGGACATCGCGATGGGCGTGGACCGTGATGGCGCTGGCGATCAGGGCCTCATGTTCGGCTATGCCTGCAACCAGACGCCGGAATTGATGCCACTGCCGATCGCGCTGTCGCACCGCATCATCAACCGCGTCACCGAAGCCCGCCAGAAGGGTGAAGTCGACTGGCTCCGTCCCGACAGCAAGAGCCAGGTGACCGTCGAGTACAACGACAAGAATCAACCCATCGGTGTCTCCGCGGTGGTCTTGTCCACGCAGCATGCCGAGAAAGCCACGCAGGACATGATCCGCGAGTTCGTGCTCGCCGAAGTCATTCAGAAGTCGGTCCCGGCAAACCTGCTCAGCAAGGCCACGCAGTACCACATCAATCCGACCGGCAACTTCGTCGTCGGCGGTCCTCACGGCGATTGCGGCCTCACCGGTCGCAAAATCATCGTCGACACCTACGGCGGCTGGGGCCGTCACGGCGGTGGGGCGTTCTCCGGCAAGGATCCCACAAAAGTCGACCGTTCCGCCGCATACATGGCCCGCTATGTGGCGAAGAACATCGTCGCCGCCGGTCTGGCCGATGCGTGTGAAGTCCAGTTGGCGTATGCGATCGGTGTCGCCGATCCGGTGAGCGTCCGCGTCGACACACAAGGGACGGCGAAGATCAGCGAAGAAAAGATTGCGAAGCTGGTCCGCGAGCACTTCCAGATGACGCCGAAAGGCATCATCGAATCGCTGAAGCTGCGTCGCCCGATCTACCGCAAGACCGCCGCCGGAGGGCACTTCGGCCGCACGGACAGCGACTTCACATGGGAAGCGACCGACAAAGCCGCCGCGCTGAAGTCCGCCGCGGGACTGTAATCGCGCCGCTCATGGATTGAAGAACAGAAGCCCAGGGAATGCGTTCCCTGGGCTTTTTTCATTAATAACCAGTCGGAAGCGCCAGCGCCCGGTTCTTCGATGTAGAAACCGGGCGCTGGCGCTTCCGGCTGGTTGGCGTTGATCTACCGCAGGGCTTCCAGCGCCGTCAGCCGCATCGCGGTGAACGCGGGGATGAGACCGCCGAGAAAGCCCATGCCGATCGAGAGGAGCAAGCCGGAACCGAGGATGACCGAATCGACGGTGATGCGGAGCACGACAAATTTGCCGCCGCCGCCCGGTCCACCGGTGACGATGCTGTTGGCGGTGAAACCGTCGGCGAGGGAACCGAGCAGGCAACCGATGATGCCACCGAAGACAGCGAGCACCAGCGATTCCAGCAGGAACGACACGAGAATCTGCCAGCGCTTGTAGCCGAGCAGCCGCAGCACGCCGATGTCTTTCGTTCGCTGGCTGATGGCCGCGAACATGGTGTTCATCACGCCGAAGATGCCCCCGAGCGACATGATGCACGTCACCACGGCGATGGCGACCAGAAATTGAATGTTCGTGGACGACAGGTTGGCGAAGTATTCCGACTCCACCTGCGGCGCGACCGCCGACTTTTCGTACTCGGTGGTGAAGAATGTTTTCAACCGGGTCGCCGCGGCGTCATGCAGCGCTTTTGCGGTTCCGCGCGGCAAACCGGCGAGTGAAACTTCCGCTTCGGGATTATCCGCGGGAAGTTCTTTCACGCGATCCGCCAGCAACTTCTTATGTTCCTCAGTCAGCCAGACGAGCGGCACTTCGGTATCGTTTCCAACTGTGACCGTCTTGCCATCGACTTCTTTCGTGGGGGCTTTGACGACCTTGACGAGCTTCCCGGCGAGTGCCTCTTCCACCAGCGATTTATCCACGAACGTGCGAGCCACCAGCGTTGTGCAGCCCGATTTGCCGAACATTGGGCCGATGAGCGATTGCTTCGCCCAGACTTCGGAATCGTAGGTCGACCCGCTCGGTTTCATGACGCCGGCGACGATCCATTCGCGATCGCCGACATGGAAGATGTCGCCCGTATCCAATCGTTCGGGATTCTTCGTCCGGGCCATCTCTTCCGGAGACCGGTCGGCCCCGAGTTCCCCCGCGATGCCATTCCCCAACACGACTTCCACGAGCGACATACCGCTGCGGCCTTCGATCTCGCGCACCCCGGCGTCGGAGAACCAGTGGCTGCCGTCGTGCAACGACATCGCATGCACGCGGGCCGAACGTTCGGGATCATCCACACCGCGCACTTGCAGGAAGCGACGCTTCGGACGTCCCGGCGGCGGGTCTTTCAGGGGCTGACTGGCGACCAGATAGGTCTCACGGCTGGTTAACGGCTGACCGTCAACGTCCTTCTTGATGCCACGCTGACTTTCGAGATCGCTCAAATCGGCGAAGCCGAGATTGCTGAAACTTTCGTCAGTGGCCCCTTCGGCGAGAATCAGCAGATTGCCCGGTTGCCCGCTGTTCTGCGTGAGCGCGTACATGCCGTTGACGAACCCGAGCATCACCGTCAGCAGGCCGATGACCATCATGAACGCGAGCGCGGTCATCGCCGTGTTCTTCCATCGCACCATCAGGTTGAGCACGTTGTAGCTCACCGGCACGCGATTGATCAGAAACAACAGCGCCAGGCAAACCGCGCAGCCGGAGATGAGCCCCAGCAAGGTTTCCTGCGGGTGCAGATAGACCCACACAATGGACCGGAAGATTTCCGCCATCAGCGTTTCGACTCCGTGAACTCAGTGATCATCCGCGACGGCGTACATCAACCGGCCGCAACTGCAGAACATCCACTTGCCGCCTTTTAGTTCCAGCATCCGCTGCGACGTGAGCTGCAGATTGCAATGCGAACAGAAGCGGTTCTGGACCGACGCCAGCGCATCCGCCCCGAACGCCTGCACCGCCCGGCGATACTGCGGCACGATGTCGTTCGGCAGGAATTTCTCCGCCGCGGCAACTTGCACCTGAAACACTTCGGACTGCTGCTTCAATCCGGCTTCCCGCGCGGCGACTTCGGCGGTGACTTTCGCCAGGTCGGCTTCAAAGGCGGCGACTTCGGCTTCGCTCTGCTTCAACTCGATCTGCACCTGATCAATTTTCGTCAGCGCTTCGAGAATTTCATCTTCGAGAACGCTGTTCGCCATCGTATCGGCGGCGATTTGACCGGTCAGAATCTCATATTCCCGGTTCGTCCCGATGGCGTTGAGCTTGGCTTTCAACTCGCTGATTTTGTTTTCGTTGGTCTTCAGTTGCAGATTCTTCTGATCGGCGGTGAGCCGCGCTTGTTTCAGCGCTTGCCGGAACGCTTCGAGTTCCGTTTTTTTGCGATCCACCGCGAGCTTCTTCGCTTGAATCTGCCGCGGACCGCGGGCGAGATCTTCCTGAACCGCTTGCAGGCGCTGGTGTACTTCGTGGAGTGCTTTCAATCCCTGGTTCGTCGCCGTCATCCGCCCCGTCCTCCCCTAGATCGCGCTCCCGCTCGGACCGCAGAATCACCGAGTATAGCAAATGTCGTGGCAATCCGCAGAACCCGCCGCGAGAGTTTTGCCGTCCGGGTCGTGGGTCCAGTTGAGTTTAACCGTCTGTGGATCGATTCTCTTCTGTGTGCCACGGCCGTGTCGGCCGTGCAATTTTGCAGAGCGATTTGCCAATTCGCACGGCCGACGCGGCCGTGGCACACCATCCATCCACGCACAGAGATCTTCGCCATCGTCCTTTTCTCCGGGCCGGTCGGCTGGCACGATAGTCGGCGATCCCGTCTTTCCTTCCGTGCGCCGAGGAACTGTGATGAAACTGACTTGGGCGATCTTCGGTCTTTGTCTTTCGGGGAATGTTTCCGGCGAGACACCCGCCACTCCGATGTGCCGGATTGTGGTGACGGATGCCGAAAATGGCTGGCCGGTGCCGCTGATCGAGTTGCGGACGACGCACCAGATGCGGTTCGTCACCGACAACGCCGGGGTGATTGCCTGCGATGCGCCGGAACTGATGGGCCGCGAAACGTGGTTCGGCGTGCATGGCCACGGCTATGAAGTCCCCGCCGATGCGTTTGCTTACCGCGGCGTGCGGCTCACCCCGCAACCGGGAGCCACGCTCTCGGTGAAAGTCGAAAGGAAAAACATTGCGAAACGGCTGGGGCGACTCACCGGCGGCGGACTCTTCGCCGAAAGTCAAAAGCTCGGCGACCTGCGGGACTGGACCGATGGCCCGATCGTCGGTTCCGACAGCGTGCAACTCGCCGAATATCGCGGCCGGCTGATGTGGGCCTGGGGCGACACCACGTTGTCCAAGTATCCGCTCGGCATCTTCAATACGTCGAGCGCCACAACGTCCCTGCAACCGCTGAAAACCTTCGCGCCGCCGTTGAAGTTGCCGTTCACTTATTTTCGCACACCGGAAGGGGCTCCGCGCGGCGTGGCGAATGTCCCCGGACAAGGACCGACATGGCTCTCGGCCTACTTCACGCTGAAAGAGGCCGACGGGCAGGAGCGGCTGTGTGCGACGTACCGCAAGATCAAGCCGCCGCTGGAAACGTATGAAATCGGTCTCTGCCTGTGGGATGACGCCACCGCCGAGTTTCGCCCCTCGCAGACGCTGTGGAAGAAAGAGTCGGGCGAACCCGACCCGAAGCAGGTGCCGGACGGTCATCCCGCGCGGTGGACCGACGCCCATGGTAAACGGTGGTTACTGTTTGGCAACCCGCTGCCGACGTTGCGGTGTCCCGACACGTTCGCCGCCTGGCAGGATCCGCAGCAGTGGGAACCGCTCACGCCGCCCTCCACGCTTCCGTCAGCGGATGATGGCAAGCCGGTCAAACTCCATTCAGGATCGATCGCTTGGAATGCGCATCGCCAACGCTGGGTGACGGTCTTCATGCAGCACTTCGGCAAGGCCTCCCCGTTCGGCGAACTGTGGTATGCCGAGGCAAAGGACCCGCTCGGCGACTGGGGTCCGGCGGTGCAGATTCTGACGCACGACAACTACTCGTTCTACAACCCGCGGATTCAAACCGAACTGCTGCCCGAGAAAGCCGACTTCCTGCTCTTCGAAGGAACCTACACGCAAGACTTCGCCAACCGCCCGCATCCCACCCCGCGGTACGATTACAACCAGATGCTGTACCGGCTGGATCTCGATGATCCACGACTGAAGAGGGCCAAGGAGATTGGCAATTGAAAATTAGGAAATGAAAATTGCAAATTAAGAATTCTCTTCGCTTGCCGCTTTGCAGAATCAACACTGTACGAATTCACATCTTCCCATTCGCAATTTCAATTCCTATTTTCTAATTGCCAATCGTCTTTTCCTCCGGCGCTTTCGCAGGCGGCATCACCGCTTTGCGCACCATCCACGCAATCCATTTCGGCTTCCGCGCGAGATACTCCGGCAGCGCGCAGTTGCTGCGGGTGTAGGTGAAATGGTTCGCGTACAGAAATGCGGCGTCGGCACTGCGGGACTTCAACGGGATCAGATATGCAAAGTACCCGGCGACCGGAATCGCGGAAATCCCCAGCACCGGCAAGGAATGGACCGACGCCCGGTCCCACCGCCCGCGGCACGTTTCCACTGTCCGGCTGCCAATGACCCAGCAGACCCGTGCAATGGTTCCCAGCGGCAACGGCACGATGTCGAACGCGAAGACCGCCCCGATCGCCCAATGCGCGGTGAGATGCCGCAAAACATACGCGGAGTTTTTCAGCGTGTCGGGCAGATCGCGTTGCATCCGCTCGGCTTCTTCATCGGACACATGCCCTTCCGTTTGCAGCCGGGCAATCGTCGCGCGCAGCTTCGCCTCGGTCGCCTCCGGGGCGGTTGCCGATTCCCTCGGGACAGGCGCGTCAGACATCGCGGTCGAATCGTCCATGCCGCAATCATAGCCGCGCCGCCGAGGCGAAGGGGACGTTTTCGTTTTGCAATTGACCCATCCGCCTCCACCGCGTAGCGTGGCGGGGATGGAGATTCACGATGAGACGCGCAGCGATCGAGAGACTGCGGACGATTCACGAGTGGAAGTCACGTCTGCCGCTCGACGCTCAACTTGCGCCCGGGCGATTTCGTAAGGGACGGACGGCGATGGGATGCCCCCGCCGATGCGAGCACTGCCGCGCCCTCAAATCGCAACCATCGCGGCAAGAAAAGCTCGCAGCGATTCTCTTTGACGAAGGGATGCGCGAGGCCCGATGACCGACCAGCCACCCCTACCGAAGCGCATCGCGTGGTTCGCTCCGTGGACATGGAAACGGCGATGGTGGGTGCTGTCGGGGCTATTGTTGGTCGTGGGGTATCCGCTAAGCCTTGGCCCGGTCTTCTGGGTTGTCGAGCGGAATGTGCTACCGCATCCGGTCGCACAAGCGCTGGAATACTTCTACCTGCCTTTACTCACGCTCGGTTATGTCAGCGAATCGTTGGCTAACCTGCTGCACTGGTATCTCGCGTTCTTTGTCACCATGTAGCTGCCGTGCCACTCGCGCAGGCCGTCAAAAAAATGACCCACGCTATGACCCCAGTCCCCGTTTTCTGACAGGAGTTGACACTCCTTGCCGCTACGGTAGAATAAGAGATGACCGCTCCTGTGGCTTTCGCGCTCCTCGCGAAACACCGAGTGGATACGAACTGCCCGCCGCGGTTCGCCCGCCTGCTTGATCCGCACGATTTCCGACGTTTCGGCTTGGTCCGCGTGGAAGTCCTGCTGTCCCCCCTGTATTTGTCTCCGTGCAATCGATCTTCGCCGCTGGCATAATTGAAATCGATTGCATGCCGTCCCCGCCGTGTTGTGGGCGTGTGTGAAGCCTTCCTCGAAAGGTCCGCCATCATGCCGGGTTACCTGGAAATCATCATTTTTGCCGTGATTGTGCTGCTGCTCTTCGGCACGCGGTTGCCGTCCGTGATGCGGTCGATGGGGCAGAGCATTACCGAATTCAAAAAAGGGGCCCGCGACGCCGAGGACGAACTCAAGTCGAACGGCCCCCGTAAAGATTAAGCCGTATGCCGGATGTGCTGAGCATGCCGGACTCACCTTCCTCACCACCGGCTCCGCAGAAAACGGAGCCATTTTCAGGAGATGGCCATGTTTCCCATGCCCGGTCCGATGGAAATGATTATCTTCGGGATTATCGCCCTGTTGCTGTTCGGCAAGCGCTTGCCCGATGTGGCCCGCGGTGTCGGCAAAAGCATCGTCGAATTCAAGAAAGGCTTGAACGACGTCAGCAGCGAAGTCCAGAACGCCGGTTACGATCACAAAGATTAAGCGGTCGACAGCGTCGCCGCATTCCCCACACCGTTACAATGACGAACCGCTCCGACTGAACCGCGGGGCGACTTTCAGGAACTGACCATGTCCGACATGACCGTCCTCGCGTTTTTCCCGATGCCCGGCCCGATGGAAATGATCATCTTCGGGATCATCGCCCTGTTGCTGTTCGGCAAGCGTCTGCCGGAAGTGGCCCGCGGTCTCGGCAAGGGAATCGTCGAATTCAAGAAGGGCTTGAACGACGTCAGCAGCGAAGTGACGAACTCCAGCTACGACCGCAACGACAGCGGTTCGGGCCACCGTCCGCCCCCGCCGGATGAACGGGTCGAAACCACCGCGCCGAAGTTCGAACCGCCGCGATCGGAACCGTCGTGAAGAGGAGTGGACAGGGATGAGGGGACAGTGGGCAGCCAGAGAAAGTCGGAAAAGGACCCGCTCTGGCTGTCCGCTGTTCCCTGCCCACGGTCCGCTTACCGCGGCGTCATCACTTCCACGTCGACAATCCGTGCCGTGGGCCGGGTGAGGTCGACGAGCAATGGTTGCGTGGTGTCGACCTTGGCGACGTTCCCGGCGGCGTCGCGGGCCATCACGCGGATGAAGATTTGAGCGGGCACACCGGGACCGACGCCCCAGGCGAAGGAACCGGTGTCCTGCCGCCACGTGCTGATCGGTTCCCACGGTCCGTTGGGATTCGCGGAATAATACAGCGCGATCGGCTTGTCCGCCGGATGCACGTCCTGCGTCCGCCAGCGAATCAGAATCTGATTCAGTTCCGCCCCCTGGCCCTGCTGTGCGGAAATCAATTCCAGCGTCGGCGGCGTCTGATCGACCACCACGCTGATCGACGGCAACTCGCCGGGTGATGGCGGATCGTTCGACAGACCCGCACCGCTGCGGACGCGAATCGAAAAGCCGTACTCGCCGTCCTGATTGACCTTCACGTCAAACGGGCTGGTGCGATCGGCATCTTCGCCGTAGCGGAACCATTTCCGGCCGTTGTCCTGCGTGATGAACATCTCGACGGAACCGACGCCCGACGGTCCGACGTCATCCACCTTATAGCCGAGTTGAAATTGCCGGGTGCTGACCACGCGTTGGCGGGAGGTGGCAATCCCGTTAACACTGGAGTTGTACGCCGGCGCGGGTGTCGTCGCAGCAGGCCAGCGGTCTTGCGTGATCTCGGGTTGCTGGGCTGGTGAGGTGGTGATGAACTTGCCGGGCGGAATGGTTTGGACCGGCCGTGGCATCGGAATGGCGGGCTGGATTTCGGGGACCGACGGGCTCTCGTTCCCGGCGAACGCGGGAATCGGGTTCGTGGCGATGGGTTGCCGGAGATCGGGAATCTGCGGTTTGGGGACGGCTTCGCCCCCGCCCGCCACTTGCAACCGGCTGTCGGCGGTGGTCGTGTTGCTCGCGAGGTCGGAAATCGAACCGCGCACCGACACCAGCCCGGCTTGCGGACACGTCCACGAGGTTTGGCCGACGTTGCGCGGAATCACGCTGACGGCTTGCCAATCGACCGAACCCGGCTGCATGTATTCCAGCCGCAGCGATGCCGGGTCGAGATTGGGATCGTTCGCCTGCCAACCGAGTTGCACCTTGCCAGCGGTCGAGGATTCGAGCTTGAGTTCAAACCGGGGGGGTTGCGTGTCGACGACGACCATCAGTCCGGGATCGTATTGCGGACCGGGGGGATGCGCCCGCCCCTGGCCATCAATGGTTTTGACGACGAACCAGAATTCGCCGTCGGCCGGAGCCTGAAATTCGAACTTGCCCGCGCGGGCCGGAATCGATTGAGCCATTTCCCAAGTGCCGCCCCGGTTGCGGGAGACGAGCAATTGCAGCTCTTGCGCTTTCATACTGGCCAGCGCTTCGGCGTCGAATTTGAAGGGAATCCGAAAGCGCTGCTTATTCGTGACCACCGGCTTCGCAGGACCCGCAGCGCGTGCGGACACCGGCGGCAGTGCGACGCAAACCGTCATCAATGCTAGAACGCCGCACATCCCCAATCGCATGACGGGTCTCCCAGACCGGTCGCCCACACACACTGAACCGCGACCCTCACCCCCCGAAACCAGCCAGCGCAGCCAGAGCGAGATCGTTACTATCATTCGTGGCCTATCGGAATTGCCGAAGGTATCACTTGAACCGATTTTGCCGTCGGTAGGGGCACTACACGATCTCTTTCGTGGAGTTGCACAGCCGCAACTCCCGCTCTGAAAAATGGTTACGGCAAATCGATGGCGTTGGATTCCCCGGTGCTGATTTCTTCGTCGGACTCCGCGGCGGGCGGAAGAATGAGAATCTCGCCATACGCTTCCGGTTGTTCCGCCCGAAAGCCGTGGTGCCGAAGGAGTTCGAGAATCGCGAGGAACAGACCGACGATCTTTTCCTTGCGGTGGGATCCCTCAAAAAAGCTGCTGAATGGCACCGTCCCCTGTTCGCGAACACGGGCCGCAATTCTATCCATGTAAACACTTTGTGGCGTTTCGTCGTACCGGATGGACGACGCCGATTCGCCCACTTTCTTGTGCAACACGCGCGAAAGCGCGCTGACGAGGTCCCACAGTTCGACCTCCCGGATCGGATCGGCGGCGTGATCGCGTCCCACATGCGGGTGATCGTCGGCGAGTCGCGGGAAGCGTTGCTGCCATTCCGTGGCCCGTTCCTCCAACGCCACCGCGGCGTCACGATACCGTTTGTATTCCAGCAACCGGGTGATCAGTTCGCCGCGCGGATCGTCGTCCGCCTGCGCGGTTTCCTCCACCACTTCTTCGGGCTGCGGCAAGACGTTCCGGCTTTTGATCTCCAGCAGCGTGCTCGCCAGCACGATAAAATCGCCGATCGCATCGAGATCGAGCAATTCCAGCACTTCGAGGAATTCGAGGTACTGGTGTGCGATGGTGGCGATGGGAAGATTCGTCGCCGAAAGTTCGTTCCGCCGGACGAGATAGAGCAACAGGTCCATCGGCCCGGAAAAGCGTTCGAGTTCCACGCGGTACAGCAACATCGTTCCATCCAGCGCGGAGTGTGAGCGCAGACTTTACCGTTGGTATCGAATGTTCCGGCGGCGGAACCGCAATGAAAGTTTCAGAACGGATACGCCGGGAGTCCATCAGCGACTGCGAAAGGGGGCGCGACGGTTACTCGAGTTCCGGCGGCGGTTCCGGCGCCTGTCGGCTTACGAAGACGGCGGCGAACAGCAGGCCGAATCCGACCATGTGCATCAGGCTGCTCAAGAGGCTCAACGCGGTCATGAGGGTTCCGATTTGCGAACCCGCCCATCCGCTGGACCGGATGAACACGAAGCTCATCAGGCTCATTCCCGTCGACAACGCATGAATTCCGCATCCCGCCAATGCGAACAGCGCCGGCTTGGGATACCGCGTCAATTGCGTGGAGGCGATGATGATGCCGACGGTATACATGAGCAGCGAGGGCCCGGCATACATCAGCCAATGCAGCACCATCGGCAACAGATCGGAGTTGGATGTCATTGCAAAAGTCCTTGCTTGTCAGCCGGCAAGACCAGGCCACATTTGCTGTGTGCCACTGGCTCTGCCAGTGTGAATTGTCACCATGACTTGCGAAGAGAAGACACTGGCAGAGCCAGTGGCACACGGAGCGTCATTTCAATATTTCACGCCGTTTTCCCCCGGTCATTGACCGGGGGCTAAGACGTTTTGGCGACCTTGAACACGTTCGGCATTCCGCTGGGCAGCGGGGCGTGCTCGGGGATGAGGTCGATGAGCTTCTTGACGATGGCGTCCGGCGTGATCCCGTCGGCTTCGGCGTTGAAGTTCAGGACCAGCCGATGTCGCAACACCGGGGCGGCGACCGCGCGGATGTCTTCCGTGCTAACGTAAGCCCGGCCTTGCAGCAGCGCGCGGGCTTTCGCACCGAGAATCAGGTTTTGACTCGCCCGCGGGCCGGCTCCCCAACTGATGTATTTCTGCACGAAGTCCGGCGCTTGCGGCGACTTTCGCGTCAACCGGGCAAACTGCAACGCATACCGCACCACGGCGTCGTCCACCGGCACGCGGCGCACCACATGTTGCAACTCCTGCCATTCTTCGCAGGAAAGGACGCGCTCCACCAGTCGCGTTTCCCCCAGCGTCGTCTGCCGGACAATCTGAAATTCTTCGTCTTCGGTGGGATAGTCGACGAGAATCTCGAACAGGAAGCGGTCCAACTGCGCTTCGGGCAGGGGGTAGGTTCCTTCCTGCTCGATGGGGTTCTGTGTCGCGAGGACGAAGAACGGGTCGGGCAGACGGTGGCGTTGCCCGCCGACGGTGACCTGCCGTTCCTGCATCGCTTCGAGCAACGCGGCCTGTGTCTTGGGGGGCGTCCGATTGATTTCGTCGGCGAGAACCACATTCGCGAAGACCGGCCCGGGGAGAAAGCGAAAGGCCCGCACGCCGGTCGCTTTGTCTTCCTGAATCACTTCGGTGCCGGTGATATCGGCGGGCATCAGATCGGGCGTGAATTGCACGCGGTTGAAGCTGAGTTCCAGCGTTTCCGCGAGCGTGCGGACCATGAGCGTCTTCGCGAGCCCCGGCACCCCCACCAGCAGCGCATGCCCCCCGGCGAGCATGGCAATCAGCAGTTCTTCGACGACCGCCCGTTGACCGACAATCACCTGGCCCAACTGCGCGGTGATGCGGCGATACGCGGCGGTCAATCGCTCGACGGCAGCGAGATCGTTTTCAGGATTCACAGCATCCACGCGGCAGGCTCCCGGCGGCGAAACAGACCATTCTCACGAAGCCGCGCATCATCGTCCGTTCCGTGAAGCCTTGTCAAACCCGCCCCGTCCGACAGAATTCGCGCGGGTGTGCGTCTCAATTCTGGGTCAATCCATAGACTTCGTGTCTTCGCTGGGAGAACAGTGCAAAGTGAACAGTGCAAAGTGAACAGTGGGAAGACGTCGCAGCGCACGCTGGCCGGTTCGTGGAACGGAAGACGTTCCCGTCCGATCCTTCCACTTTGCACTTTGCATTTTTCACGCTTCATTTTGCACTTCCTCGGATTCCACCCAGAATCGAAACGCACACCCAGTTCGCGCGGATCGGCGTACGGGCGCGAGTCCGATGGGAAGCGTGGGAGATCCGCCCCGACACATCGGCATTCAAGCGGACCTCCTCCCCCAAGTCAGAGGAGAAGAGCCGCCGCCGCGGTTCACGAAGCGGCTTGACCGCTGTGACGGAGTTTTTCGCGGGCGCGGGCCAGCAGGGGGCCGATCGAGTTTTCCGGGATGCCGACGCGGGCACTGATTTCCGGGTAAGTCCGGCCTTCAATGTGATAGTGCCGAATGACGGCGGCTTCCTTGTCGGAGAGGCCGGACAGCATCATCTGCACGATCTCGCGATTCTCGATCCGTTCGTGATCGGCCCCGGCATGGTCGAGGGCCTCCTGATGCACCGGAACATGTCCCAGCGCTTCGGCCATCCGCCGGCGGGTCAATTCCTTCACCACCACGCGGCGGGAAATCACGCCGAGGTAGGTGGACAGTTGGGATTGCCCCCGGAAGTGCCGCAGCACGGCCATGTCGTTCGACAGCACCGCCAGGAAGACTTCGGAACACAAATCGTCGAGGTCATCGGGGGTCAAGGGGACACTGCGGCAATGAGCCGTGTGCTGGACGACATGCACAAATAAACCGGTAAAGCGGTCGACGAAATCCCGCCAGCCGCCGGGATCCTGTGCCAGACAGCGGTCGAGCAAGCGACGATCCAGATCGGTCAGCGCCACGATCGGTTCCCATGATCCGTCCCCTCGCCGCGACCATTCACGAACGAGCGTCCCCCATTATCCTAGGCCGTCTCCCCAGCGCGGGCAAGATGATTCCCCTGAGGAACATGTAAGCGAACCGTTGCGCATGAATCAGCAGGAAGTGCAAAGTGAGGAGTGAAAAATGAAAAGTGCAAAGTGTTTTCAGAGCCGCAAACGACACGGCGGACGGTGTCGAAGCGACTCTTTCACTTTGCACTTTTCATTTTGCATGGGCCACTTGGCACTGCCTTGGCGGACTATGTCGCCACGCCGAGATGATCCAGCGAAAAGCGCAACTCCCGATACGGCGCACTCGGCAGCCAGACGGTTTCCCACTTCGGCGAACGGAGTTTCATCGCGCGGCGGTAATCGTCGGCCCAGACACCGTAGAAGGCGTAACTCCGGTCACGAAAGCGGAGCATCTCCGGAAGGGATGTCGGCACCGCCGGCGTCGGCAACTGATAGGCAAAGACGAGCAACGCTCGAAACGTCGTCCCGAAAATCTGCTGCCATTGCTGCAGGCACTCCAAGTCGTCGGTCGTGGCCCAGTTTTCCCAGCGTCGTGCGGCACACCCCGGACCGGCGTCGAGGCGGCCTTTCACGTCGATCAACAGGTTCCCGAGCGTCGGCGAATAGACCACGAAATCGAGCGATTTCAGCGAGGAATCGCCCCACAGCGCCCGCCGGGCCTCGTTGACGGCGACATACGGCGTCCGGCCATTCCGCAGGAACGCTTCAAATGCCGCATCGTAGTGGTTTGACCGAATCGCCATCCGACCTCCCGGTAAGCCATCATCGTAAGCCACACCCCCCGCGGGAACCAGTCCGATTTCAAAGCCGAAGTAATGACCGGTCCACAGATTTCCCAGCGCGGGTTGCGCCCCGACCCTATGCCGACAGAATGAAATTCCAAGCTCCAAATTCCAAGTTCCAAACAAGCTCCAATGAAGACAGAAATTCCAAACGAAGAGTGACCGCTCCCCGCTTGGAATTTGGAATTTGGCACTTCAATCGTGATGGATGGGTTGCGGGTCAAACCCGCGCTGGGAAATCTGTGGACCGCGTTTGTTCTTCGCCTTCAAGCCTTCCTCATCCGCATAACCGCCACAGCCGGTCTCTTCGGTCACCGTGCGCGAAATCGCGCGCCGGCTTCCGCCGACGTGCTGCCGAAACGCAACGTAGATTTTCGGCAACGCGCCGGGAGCACTGGCTGCGTGAACTCGCTCCGGACCGGCTTCAAGGAAAGCTCACGTGGTGGCAACGGCGGAAATTCTTGCTCGCGAAGTCACGGCTGCGGCAACGCCCGTGGAAGTGACCATCGCCGTGTCGCAACTGCTGGTGGGCCGGGCGCTGCAGTTCCCGATGCACGATCCGCAGGGATTGCTGCTCCTCGCGGAAGGCTCCGTCATCACGCCGGAGTTCAAACGCCTGCTCGAAGCCCGGCAGATGGCGACCGTGCAGGTGGGTGCCGAGGATGCCGCCGCCTTCGAGCGCGGCCGCGAGGCCGTGGCTCTGCCGAAAGCCCCGTTCAAACCGGCCTTCGACTCCAGCGCGTCGCAACAGATGCAGGACGCCATTAACCGCTGGGTCTCCGCCGGGGCCAACCGCGGCGCGGCCTTGCGGCAACGGGTCGCGCGGCATGGGACCACCGATTATCTCCCGGAACTCGCCTCCGAGGCGCGCCAGCAGAACCTGCGGACGACGGCCTCGCTGACGATGATGATGAATCAGGTCAAATCCGGGCGGATGACCCAGGTTTCGGCGTCGGCGTTCACCGCCGTGCAATCCTCGATCAAATTCATGTCGGCAGACATCGACGGACTGATGGCCCAGCACATCACCGGTTGCCCGGACAGCCAGTTGGCGTGCCAAAGTCTCCGCATGGCGCAACTGTCGATGGCGATGGCGATGGAGATGGAGCTGAATGTCGAAAACGTCCAGAAAATCGGCATCACCGCGCTGCTGCACGACTGGGGCATGCTCCGCGTTCCCGAAGCCATTCGCAACAGCGAGAATCCCCCCAATCGCTGGGAGCGCATGGAACTCGAACGGCACGTCTCTTACACCGCGGACATGCTGGAACGGATCGATGGTTTGCCGAGCGTGGTCCCGTTGATTTCGTACCAGGTCCACGAAAAACTGAACGGCACGGGCTATCCCCGGCGGAAGGGGGAAACCAATATCCATCTCTTCGCACGGATTCTGCACGTCGCCGACGATTACGTGGCGCTGACCACCCCGACGGGTTGGCGACCGGCGGTGATGCCGTATGCCGCCATTGCCGGGATGCTGCAACAGGTGCATGGCCGCGCGGCCGATGCGATGGTGCTCCGCGCCTTGCTGCGGGTGATGTCCCTCTTTCCGATTGGCAGCGCGGTGCAGTTGAGCGACGGCAGCGAAGCCGTGGTGATCCGTAGCAACGGCGATCGGTACACGAAGCCGATTGTCCGCCGGACCTGCGATGCCGATGGCAAGACGATTCCCGAAACCAGCCCCGACGCGATTCTCAACCTGGCGGAGGGCGATCTGGAGATCCGCGCGGCACTGGAAACGTCCGGCGAAGAAGAACTGCGGTCCATCCCCGACCCCAGCGTCACGTACCGCCTCGACACGTCCAGCGCCGCGGTGCCGACACCGAAGTGGCTGGCCGGACAGACCGCCCGCAGTCGCCGCCCGGTTTATCAGGACGAGACGACTCAGCCGTAACTCTGTGTGCCACGGCCGTGTCGGCCGTGCAGTTTTGCGGTGCGTTTGGCCAATTCTCACGGCCGACACGGCCGTGGCACACTATCCGTCCGCACGCTGTTAGTGTGATGCGACGAGAGCGGCGACCCGCGTTCGTTCAATTCCAGGACGGATTCCGGCAGTTGTGCGGCATGAGGCGGTGGGCTTCGTAGACCTTCTGCATCACGCTGTCGTAGACTTCGTACGGATCGTCGTGAAACACGAGTTCGCGGCAAGCCGGCGCGGTATGCCAGTCGCCCCGCGCGAGTTCCCCTTCCAGTTGCTCGGGAGCCCACCCGGCACAACCGGAGAAGATGCGGAACGAGAGATCCTGTTCTTCGTTCGCCGCCCGCTGCATCACTTCCTTGAACGCATTTTCGCTGTTCCCGATGTACACTCCGGGAACGATGGGCCGTTCGGTGGAAGAGAGTTCCCGGAGATTGTGCAGAATCAGCAACGCCCGGGGTTCAACGGGGCCGCCCATGTAAACTGGCTGTTTCACCGATTGCAGATCGAAGAATTCGGAGAGGGCATGCCGCACCAGGACCGACGACGGCCGGTTGATGATCAACCCCATCGCCCCGTGACTGCCGTGCTCCACAATCAACACGGCCGACTTGTGAAAATTGGGGTCACGAAGTTGTTTCGACGCCACCAGACATTGCCCCGCTAAGGATTTCGTCATGATCCTCCGTCACTTTCTCGACGCCGGGGTGCTGGATTTCGGTCCTCACGGCCATTCTACGCAGACGGCCTCGCTACGCCACGGCTGTTTCACATTTTCCACGGTGACCGCCGTTGTGCTGGCGGTGACGGCGGCCGGAATTCCCACAGTCCGGGCGGCGGAAAAGCGCGTTTCGTGGCTCGCGGAAGTGCAAACCCCTCCGGCAACCGCGCCGGAAACACCCCTCGCGCCGCTGTGGACCGGAACCGACGTCCTCACCCAAGAAATCTGGTCCGCCCGCCGAACGGTGTTACGAAATCTGTGGCTCGACACCCTCGGCCCGATGCCGCCGCGACCGGAATCGACCGCCGTCCGCGTGTTGCGCACCGACGACCTGCCGGACGTCACGCGGGAATTGATCGAGTACGAATCCGAGCCCGGTCTCCAAGTGCAGGCGTATCTGCTGCGACCGAAAGGCCCCGCCGCCGCCCGATCGCGCGCGGGGATTGTCGCCCTGCATCCCACGACGACGGAAACCATCGAACCGATCGCCGGCGTGGTCGGAGAACCGGTGCGGCAGCTCGGCTTGAAGCTCGCCCAACGGGGCTTCGTCGTGATCTGTCCGCGCTGTTTTCTCTGGCAGGACGTGACGAACTATCAGGACGCCGTCAACCGGTTTCGACAACGGCACCCCCGGACCAAAGGGATGCACAAGATGCTCTATGACGCCCAGCGAGCGCTCGACATTCTGCTCGCTCAACCCGATGTCGACCCATCCCGCATCGGTGCCATCGGGCATTCGCTCGGCGCGAAGGAAGCGCTGTATCTCACCGCGCTCGACGACCGGGTGCAGGCCGCCGTGGCGAGCGAAGGCGGGCTCGGGCTGACCTCGACCAACTGGGACGCGCCGTGGTATCTCGGCCCGGAAATCCGCGAACCGGGCTTTGCGCGAAATCATCATGAACTGATCGCCCTGATTGCCCCGCGTCCGTTCCTCGTCATTGCCGGTGAAGAAGGGAACGGGGCCGCAGATGGCGACCGGAGTTGGCCCTATCTGCAAGCCGCCCGCCCGGTTTACGCCCTGGAGACGAGCCCGCCGGCGCTCGGCATCCTCAATCACCGCAGCGGTCATTCGCTTCCTGCGGACCTCATCCCCCGCGTGTTCGAATGGCTGGAAGTGTCGTTGGCCAGGTGATGAGTTGCGGAATCGAATCGAGGTCCGTTCCGTTCCAAACGTCGGGGCGGGGGCCCCGACCTACGATTTTCAGTTCATTTCACATCCATAGGTCGGGGCCCCTGCCCCGACTCTTCCAGCGGAATTCGCTACCATGCGGTCACCTTCCGTGATGAACCCCTGCAGCGAGCCTGATCCATGAGCGCGACCGCCGCCGATCTCACCGGACCGCAGCGGTATCTGGTCCTCGCGGCGGCGTTTCTCGGGTGGATGTTCGCCGGGCTGGAAATCGCGCTCTTCGTGCTCATTCACCGACCGGCGATGGTCAGCCTGATGACCGCCGGCGGGGCCACGGTGATCGATGAAGGGGCAATCACCCAATGGTTTGCGTGGTATCAAGCGGCATTCCTCTTCGGAGCCGCAGCGGGGGGCTGGTGGTTCGGCGTGATGGGGGACCGCTACGGTCGCACCCGGTCGCTCTCGCTCAGCATCCTGTGTTACTCCGTCTTCACCGGCGTCAGTTACTGGGCTTCGTCACCGCAAGAACTGCTGGTGTGGCGGTTTCTCGCCTGTCACGGCATCGGCGGGGCCTGGCCGAATACCGTCGCACTGGTCGCCGAGGCCTGGCCCGCCGCATCGCGTCCCTTTCTCGCCGGGCTTTTAGGAACCGCGGCGAATGTCGGACAGGTGCTCATGGGGGTGATCGGACTCAATTGGGATGTCACGCCCGCAGCATGGCGGTGGGTCTTGCTGGTCGGCGCACTGCCGGGACTGCTCGGATTGTGGTGCTGGCGCGGCGTGCCGGAATCGCGCAAATGGCTCGCCAGCCGCGGATCGTCGAGCAAATCGCAAGCCCATCCGCTGCGCGAACTGTTCCGACCCCCGCTGCGCAGTCGCACTTTGATCGGCATCCTGCTCGGAGCCGTCCCGGTGATGGGAACCGCGGCGAACGCCCAATGGATCGTCCCGTGGACCGATCAAGTCGCTGCGCAAAAACTGGTGCAACGCGCGACCACCGAAGATGGCACTGCAAAGGCACCGGCCAAAGCGGATCCCAAATCCAAAGCCCGCGCGCTGATCTCCCGTTCCAGCGGGGCGATGATCGGCAGTCTCATCGGCGGACTGCTTGCCACCCTGCTGGGCCGCCGTACGACCTATTTTGTGATCAGCCTGCTGTCCCTCGCCGCGAGCTTAACCGTCTTCGGTCTGCTGCGGCCCGGCGATCCGTGGTTTTATACCGCGACGTTTGTCTTCGGACTCGTCGGTGTCATCTACTTCGGCTGGCTGCCGCTGTATCTTCCGGAGCTTTTTCCCACACACGTCCGCGCCACCGGGACGGGCATTTCCTTCAACTCCGGTCGGGCGCTCGCGGCATTCGTCGTGCTGGGAACCGGCGTGCTCGTGCAATGGTGCGGCGGAAACTATCCCCAGATCGGTCTGTGGACGAGTGCGATTTATCTCGCGGGGATGGTGATCATTCTGTTCGCCCCGCGGACCGATGCCGCCGGTTTGAAGGACTGACATGGCAACACGCACCATCGGACTCATCGGCGTCGGACTCGTGGGCAGCGCCCTGGCCGAACGCTGGCAACGCGCTGGCTGGTCGGTTGTCGGATACGACATCGATCCCGACTTTCGATCCCGTCTCGAACCCTGCGGCGGCACTGCGGCGAACAGCATCGCCGAAGTCATGACCGCGGCACCGATAGTGGTGCTGAGTTTGCCGAACTCGACGGTTTCCTCGGTCATTCTCGATGATTACGCTCCTGTGATGAAAGGGAAAGTGATCATCGACACCACGACCGGCGAACCGGACGAGATGGCGGCGATGGGCCGTTGCCTGTCGGAAAAAGGGGTCCGTTATCTGGATGGAACGATCGCCGGATCGAGTGCTCAGATTCGGACCGGCGAAGTTCTGGTGATGGTGGGAGGGGAGGCCGAGACGGTCGCCGAATGTGCGGATGTGTTTGCGGCCTTCGCGGCGCAGACGATGCACGTTGGGCCGTGGGGGGCCGGGGCGGAGATGAAGCTCGTGGTGAATTTGGTGCTCGGTTTGAACCGGGCAGTCCTCGCCGAAGGATTGTCGTTCGCGCGACAACGGGGCATTGATCCACAGCGGGCGCTCGAAGTGCTGCGGGCCAGTCCGGCTTCTTCTCGCGTGATGGACACCAAGGGGACAAAGATGCTCACCGGAGATTTTTCACCGCAGGCGCGCTTGTCCCAACATTATAAAGATGTGCGGCTGATTCTGGCCGCCGGAGAAGCCGCCGGAGCGCGGCTGCCCCTGTCGCAATTGCACGCCGAGTTGCTCGCCGAACGCGAAGCGGCGGGGGACGGCGATCTCGATAACAGCGCCGTCATCCGCGCCTTCGAACCGACACGAAGTCCATCACTTTGAGGATGGGGAAGCCGCATGCGTTATCGACCGCTGGGATCGACCGGGTTGATGGTGTCCGAGATATCGTTCGGAGCCGGGCCGGTCTCCGGGTTGATGACCGAGGGAACCGCCGAGGATCAACGGGCGGTCATCGCGCACGCGATTCGATCCGGCATCAACTGGTTCGATACCGCGGCGGGGTATGGGGCCGGGCGATCGGAAACGCATCTCGGCCGGGCATTGCAGGCAGGGAACGCTTCCCAACCGGTGCATGTGGCGACGAAAGTCCGGCTGCTGCTCCACGGCGAAACCGACCTGCGGCCGTTGGTGATCCAGTCGTTCCGCGAAAGTCTCGAACGGCTGCAACTGTCGAAAGTCACGCTGTTGCAGGTTCACAACGCGATCACACGGAATCGCGACGATGAGCCCACATCGATTACGCCCGACGATGTGCTCGGACCGCACGGTATGCTGGCCGCGATGGAAGAACTGCGGGCCGAAGGATTGGTTGATCACTTCGGTCTGACGGGCATCGGGCATCCGGAATCGTTGCGGACCGTCATTCACTCGAAATGCTTCGCGACCATTCAAGCTCCGTTGCATGTGTTGAATCCGACGGCACTGGTTTCCTCGCCGTTGAAGGGCCAACCCGACGGTGCAGGTTTTCTGCGGGATGCCGCCGCGGTGGGAATGGGAATTCTGGCGATCCGTGTCTACGCCGGCGGGGCGCTATTGGAGGCCCCGCCGAGCGCACACACGTTGAAAACCCCGTTTTTCCCGCTCGATTTGTATGAGCGCGATCGGACCCATGCCCGAACCTTAGCGCACCGGCTCGGCGACGACGCCCCGATGTCGCAATGGGCACTGCGATTTGTGCTCACCCAGCGCGACGTGTCGACGTGTCTGCTCGGTCTGGCAACGACCGGGCAAATCGACGCCGCGATTCGGACCAGTGAACGCGGTCCCTTGAACGATATCGAGCAAGCCCAACTCGCTGCGGCATTGGCCAGCCTGAATCACGCTCCGAGTGCATGAAGTCTATTTCTTCGGGGCATCCGTTTCCGCGGGGGCTTTGGCGGCGGCTTTCTTGGCGGCGGTCCGTTTCGCGGTCTCGCCTTGCAACTCCTGCAGCTTCACTTTTTGCTCCGCGGTCAGCACGGCCTCCACTTCGGCATCACGCTTCGCCCGCAGGTCTTCCACCTGCTTGATGAGCGCGCTGATTTCCGTCGCATATTTCGTTTGTGCGGCATACACGGATGTCTTCTGCTTTTCACTCAAGCCCAGCTTGCCGTAGTTATTGGGCAACCGGCCGGCCGCCTTTTCTTCGTCCGCGGCGGCACTCGGCTTTTCGGTCCCCTTTTTGGGGGTGGACGAAGTTCCGCTTTCCTGCGTCCAGGCCAACACGGAAGTGAACGCGATCAAAAGCGCTGCCAGACCCAATGTCATTCGTTGCATCGTGAGGATTCCTCAAGAAACAAGCCGTGGTGATGACGTCCCTTCGGCGGCTGCGCATCGTCCCTGCCAAGTGGAAAACGGAAGTGGACTTGGCTTGCGCTGGCACTGCTGGACATATTGCCATCGAAGCCGCGGATTTTCAAGCGATGAAAAGCATTTGTCCCCGCGCGACAGTGAGAGCGATCGTAACGAACCTAACGATCACACCGAGTCTCTGCGGAAACACGAACCGATCCGATATCGGTGCGGCGGCGTCAAATCATCGGGAATGGCCCCGGTGTCTGCGGAACGCCTCTTGTCGCGGCCCCACTCGCGGGCTTAGAATTTCGGGAAGTGGCACAATCTGTGATCATGAAATCACCTGCACCGAATGATTCGGGCAGCGATTTCATTCCCGGGGAGTGGTGCGGTCGATCCATCGCTACGGACGCTAACGATCCTGCCTTCGGCCGGGTTGAAAGCGATGTTGGTCCACACCGCTTGCCGATGGGAACGAGACGAACCTTCTCCGCAGATCGTTCACCAGACATTCGTCCTGACCGCCGGGCCTGTTGACCGGAAACGGGAGTCGAGAACTTATGGCCGCCAAAAAATATCTCAGCCTCGAAGAAGCGGCACAAGTTCTGAAGCTGCGGAGCGACGAAGTCATCCGCATGCGCGAACGGGGAGACCTGCGCGGCTTTGCCGATCGCGGGACCTGGAAATTCAAAGCCGACGACGTGGAAGAGGCGAAACGCCGTCGCCAGCCCGATTCCAATCCCGACGTCCCGCTGATGGACGATGAATCCAGCATTCTCGACGAAGAGGAAGATCTCGGCACGCAAGCCACAATGGTCCGCGGCGGCGGGGGCGGCGCTTCCGACAGCGATGTGCGATTGATCCTCGACGATAACCTGCGGACAAAACCGCTCGCCGGCAGCAGTGCCGAACTCCCGATTATGAAGGGACCCGGTTCGGACAGCGATGTGCGGCTCGTCGGTAATCCCGGCGGTGCCTTTGCGATGGGCAGCGATTCCGACGTCAAATTGTTGAAGCCGAAGTCGTCGGACAGCGGCATTCGGTTGAGCGATTCGGACAGCGATGTGCGGCTGGCCTCGCCCGGCAAGGGGAGCGACAGCGATGTGAAACTCGTCTCGTCACCCGCAGGCCTGCGACCGGGCAGCGGCGACGAAGGACCCGGCGTGTTCGATCTCGACGCCGGTGAATCGGTGTTGCTCGAACATGACAGCGGCATTCATTTGCCCGAAGGAAGCAGCGTCAAGCTCACCGGCGGAAGCAGCTTGCGGCTCACCGCTGACAGCGGCATCCGCCTGAAAAGCCCGGCCGACAGCGGCATTCTGCTCGAAGGTCCCGCCGACAGCGGCATCAAATTACAGTCCACAGGGGCCAGCGGGCTCGGACTGGGGTTGGGGCTGGGCAGCGGACTCAACCTCGCGGGTCCGCGATCGGGTGTGAAATCAGGCCGCGGAAACCGACCCGCCGATGATCTCGACATGACGTCCCCGATGTTACTCGAACCACGGGACGACATGAGCGGGACCGACCCCGAAGTCCCTATGTTGTCTTCCGATGACGATGACGACCTGATGCCCAAAAGCCGGGGCAGGGGCGATACGCACGCGGAAACCAGCGTCATCATGTTCGATGATGACGAAGATCTCGATCAGGTCGCGGCGACGCAGATCAAGAAGAAAGCCGCTGGTCTGAGCGGCGTCAATTTTGATGATTCTTCGTCCGACGTGGAAACCGTCGAGGATTACTCGGACGAAGACGAGCTCGAAGTCTCCGACGACATCCTCGGCGAAGACGACGAACTGGAAGAGATGGAAGTCTTCGACACGGAAGACTCCGATTTCAGCGATTCGTTTTCGGAAGGGGCCAGCGCCGCGGATTTCTCGCCGCGCGGGCTCGGCAAGATTGCCGTGACCGAGCGGGAATGGACCGGCCTGGATATGACGTTGGTCGCCGCATCCACGCTGGCACTCACCGTGGGGGCAATGGTTGGCGTCGACTTGCTCCGTACGGTCTGGGCGGCGGGAAGCCCGTTGGACAGCGGCCCGTTCATGGCGCTGTTTGGCGGTTTGTTCCAGTAGCAGACGATCGGAATCTCAGCACGGCAGCAACGATCAACGAAAATGAGGCGAGCCATCCCATCGGGAAACTCGCCTCATTCCATTCGTCAACAATGATTCCCGATTACGGCATGATCACCGCGTCGATCACGTGAATGACGCCGTTGCTGCACGCGATGTCGGTCTTCGTGACATTCGCTGCATCGACCAGGACCTTGCCATCCTTGACCGTGATCTTGACCGCTTTGCCTTGCACGGTCTTCGCGTCTTTCAATTTCACCACGTCCGCGGCCATCACTTTTCCGGCAACGACGTGATAGGTGAGGATGTCGGTGAGCTTCTTCTTGTTCTCGGGCTTTAACAAGTCTTCCACCGTTCCGGCGGGCAACTTGGCAAAGGCCTCGTCGGTGGGTGCAAAGACGGTAAACGGACCGGGACCTTTCAATGTGTCCACCAGACCGGCAGCCGTCAGTGCGGCGGCAAGGGTCTTGAAACTTCCCGCGCCTACCGCCGTGTCAACGATGTCTTTCTTCACGGGCTCCGCCGCGAAAGCCGCGGTGGAGGTGGCGACGATGAGTGTCGCTGCGAACAGGGAATTGATGCGCATTCCGAACCTTTCCGCGGCGGGGTCGCCGCGATGTCAGTGTGAACGGGGTCAGTTTGTGCAGGCATGATTCACCGGTGGGCTGCATCAAGGTTGTAGTCAGGTCGACCAGTCGTCACCGATGATTTTTCCGCGATCGCCATGCCGTCGGTTGCTGTATCGTACGCCACACTGTGCCCCCGCACGGTCATCCGGTACGCTACACTCCACATTCGCCGACACTTCTTCTGCGCTTCGGTTTGAGATGAAGGATTCACCGCATGCTGCCTGCCCGCCGATTCGATTTTTTGTCGCTGGGTGTCGTGCTGCTCACAGCGACGCTCTGCCCCGCCGCGGAACTTCCCAAAGACGCCAACCTCGATGACACCGGGTTCGTCACCCTCTTCGATGGCACCTCGCTCGAAGGCTGGCATGTCAGCGCGCAAACCGGCCATAGCCGTACGAGTGAAAACAAATCCGGCGGCAAGTGGGTCATCGAAGACGGAGCCATTACCGGGTCGCAGGATCTTCCCGGCAACGGCGGCATCATTCTCACCAACCAGTCGTACACCGATTTCGAAGTCCTCGTCGACATGAAGAACGATTACGGCCCCGACAGCGGCCTGTTTCTCCGCAGCAACGACAAAGGTCAGGCGTATCAGTACATGGTCGATTATCACGACAACGGCAACGTCGCGGGCATCTACGGCGAAGGCTTGCCGGGCGGTTTGCACTTCCGCAATTACGAACTCGGCAAGGAACCAACGGACTTCACCGTGCTCGATCGCAAGTCCGATCCCCGCGCCGCGGCGTACGGCAGCCCGGTCAACGCCGAGCAATGGCAGCAACTGTGGAAACACGGCGAATGGAACCAACTCCGCGCTCGCATCGTCGGCAATCCGCCGCAGATCACCACGTGGATCAACGGCGTGAAATTCATGCAGTTTCAGGACAACCAGGTCCGCACCACCCCCGGCGGCATGATCGCGTTGCAAGTTCACGGCGGCGGCGATTTCACCAAACAGTTCGTCCGCTACCGCAATGTGAAAGTGAAGACGTTCGGCGGCGTTGAACCCACCGCTGGGAAAGAAGTCTGGCAGAAGTTCGAATCGAAAAAGATTCCCGGCGACTCGCTGCCATACCTGTTGGCCCTGCCGACCGATTACAAAGCCGACGACACCAAGCGTCCGTTGCTGTTGTTCCTGCACGGTGCCGGTGAATGCGGCGTCGATCTCAATCTGGTGAAGATTCACGGGCCGCCGAAACTGGTGGAAAAGAAGCCGGGCGATTTCCCGTTCATCGTGGTGTCGCCGCAGGCCCCCATTAACGATGTGCCGATCATCGATCGCTGGGACCCACGGCTGCTCGCCGAATTGGTCGATCAGGTCGCGGCGAAGTACAACGCCGATCCCGATCGGTTGTATGTCACCGGGTTGAGCATGGGGGGTTACGGAACCTTCCGGCTCGTAGCGCACTATCCCAAGAAATTCGCGGCAGCGATTCCCATTTGCGGCGGCGGCTGGACCAACTATGCCGAACCGCTGTCGCAAACGCCGATGTGGATCTTCCACGGCACCGATGACGAAGCGGTCCCCTTGGAACGTTCGCTGGAACTTGTCCGCGCGGTCCGCAAACGGGGCGGCAAACCGCTGTTCACCGTTTACGACGGCGTATCTCACGACAGTTGGACGCAGACTTACGACAACCCCGAAGTCTACACATGGTTGCTGAAACACAAACTCTCCGACCGAATCAAAAAGTAATATCCGTTTCAATCCGGAAACCCACCCCGCTGTGCGGTTTCGCGCCTCGCGCTGAGTCTGTCTCCGTGTTCACCGACATCACTGCGAAGCGATCAGCGCGGGGCGCGAAACCGCAAGCGGATGAATGAACATCTTTTCTGACTCTCAACCCTCGACCCTTAACCATCAACCTCGTTATCATCTCTGACGACAACTCCCAAGGACGGTGCCACGCACACGGAAGCTGCCGAACTCGACTCATGAAGGTCGATTCGCTTGCTGTCTTCGCGACTGGCCGAATACCGTCCACAAATTCTCCGTGACGAACCGACGTTCGTCGTCCCGGAAATGCAGTTTCCGCTTGCCGCGGCACAACGGCTGGCGCACGCCCGGCGCGACGCCGAACGCTGCGGCCAACTCACGTGTTTAATGGGGCCGCGCGGTTCGGGGAAATCGCATCTGGCACGGTATGCCGTCCAGCAAGCCGTCCAGCAACAACCCAAGTTACGGTGGGGTTGGCTCACCGCGACAGATTGGCGGGACGCCCTTTTCGAAGCCACTCGCGAGCAACATCTACCCGAATTTCTGCACGAATGCGGCCGCTTGCAGCTCGTCGTGTGCGAAGACCTGGACCGGGCCATCGACGATCCGCAGACCGGTGAAATGCTCGTGGGCTGGCTCGACGCGCTCCGTTCCCGCGATGTCCGCATTCTGATGACATCGAGCCAATCGACCGGACAACTGGACCATTTGCCCCCGCGGCTCATCAGCCGGATTCACAGCGGACTGACGGCCCGGCTCGCCCCCTGGTGTCACGCCAGTCGTTTGGATTTTCTGCAGCAATGGGCCTTGGCGAAAGCCTTGCCGATTTCGTCGGAATTGTTGGATGGGCTGATCGCGCAACATGAACCGACCGTCCGCGGACTTGCCACGGCCATGCAACGGATCGAGCACGGTTTCCAGCGGGGAAATGCGGCTCCCACGGTTGCCAACCTCGAGCGCTGGTTGCAGACCGCTCCCGATTCGCAGGCGCTGTCGCTCGCGGTGATCGCCCACGAAGTCGCCGATGCTTTTCAAGTCACGTTGACCGGGCTGCGCTCCGCGTCCCGCCAACAAGTCTTGTTGCTGCCCCGGCAATGTGCGATGTTTCTGGCCCGCGAAGTCGCCCGGTGGCCGCTGGAATCGATCGGCGATTACTTCGGTCACCGCACGCATACCAGCGTGTCGCACAGTTGCAAGCGCCTGAAAGAACTCGTGGAACGGTCGCCAACGCTGCGGGAACAAGTTCAGCGGTTGACCGAACGGTTGCGGCAACGTTGTGGATGAATTGGGTAATCGGCCTTCGTAGGGTTTGCCGAATCTTCGAGGCGAACCACATGTTGGTGGCAAAATGGTTCGCCTCCCGGACTCGGCAAACCCTACAACTTAAACCCTGCGGCAACGTTGTGGATAACTTGTGGAGAAGTCCACAACAACTCGCGGGGTTATCCACAACGGCAACGGTCGCGCTCCCATGACCGTTCACAACCCACACGGTTCCCCACGCGCGATGCACACGTGACCTCCCGCGGGTCCACAGATTTTCCACACGCGACCGATGTGGAGAGCGGGTCGTTAATGCGAAGCGCAAGCGGATTTGCGTCGTCATCGGGTCGAGTTATCCACAATCCGTTCTCCCCTACTACGACTGCTTCTAGAAATCTTAAAGATTCTCTATCAGAGAAGAAGACACGAGGCAGACGTGTGGATTATCGGCCGGGTCAGCCACCCATCAAATCCGTGGCAGCCCAGCGAAAAACCATTTGACGATCACTCCCGTACGGCCTAGCATCGCAAGCTGTGAATCCCCGCTCATTTCTTCCCGACGCCGTGTCAGGAGCAATTCGATGTCGCGCATCCGGCTATTGTCGATCATCTGCCTTTTCGGCTTGACGGCCGTTCCCTCCGAAGCGGCGGACCGTTCCGAGACGATCAAGATCGTTTCCTATCCGGTTCTGTCACCCATCGAAGGCAAGATCCGTGATGCCCTCGAAGAACGGACGGAACTCGCGTTTACCGATACGCCACTGACCGATGCGCTCGACTTCCTGAGGGACGTGCATCAGATCACGATCCTGATCGATACCGCCGCGTTGCAGGACGAAGGGGTCGATCCGAATTCGCCGGTGAATCTGGAATTGTCCGGGATCACATTCCGGAGCGCGTTGCGACTCCTGTTGCGACCGCTGCAATTGACGTATGTCATTGAAGACGAAGTGCTGAAGGTGACGACGCAGGCGAAGGCAGATGAAAACTTTGTGACGCGCGTTTATCCGGTGCATGATCTCGCCAGCGATGCCGATGATCTGGCTTCCGTCATCCAGGCGATTCAAAATAACGCCGCGGCGGGACACTGGAAGAAAGACCGACCGGACAGCACTCCCACTCAAAAAGCTCCGTCTGCGGCGACGCCAGCAGGTGGTGCAGCCCCGATCGTCAAGGTGAAGGGGAGCATCACCAGCCTCACCAAGTCCCGGTCGCTGGTGATTCGGCACTCTCAACAAACCCATGAAGAGATTGAAGCACTGCTGCAAATTCTGCGAACCGCAGAAGCCGAGTTCGCACGTCCGTATCAATCTTTGGCACCGTCATTCTGACAGCTAGTAGTAGGGTTTGCCGAGTCTTCGAGGCGAACCACAGGCGTTGTGACAATCATTGGTTCGCCTCGAAGACTCGGCAAACCCTACGGACTACTGACTTCATATGATTTTGGAATTGCTCAGCCGCGCGGATCGTTGTGACTCGTTGTCCCCCGGCATCGCGGCGGCGTTGCGGTATTTGCGATCGGTCGATTTCACCCAGTTGCCGGATGGCAAAATGGAAATCGACGGTCCGCGGTTGATCGCGAATGTCATGCGGTATCGCACCAAGCTGCCCGAACAAGCGGTGTGGGAATCGCACCGAAAATACATCGATGTGCAATACGTTGTCACCGGGGAAGAGCGGATCGGTTATGTCCCGCTGGAAAACGCCCCGGCCGTGCAGATGGCCTACAGCGAAGCGAAGGACGTGATGTTCTACGAACCGGGCCGCGACACGTTCACGCTGCGGGCCGGGCAGTTCGCGATTTTCTATCCCGAAGACATCCACGCCCCGAGTCTCGCCGATGGCGAATCGCGTGACGTGATGAAGGTCGTGATGAAGGTCGTGATCGAGAACTGAGCGGCACGGCGCTAGCCGCCGGTGTGTCCACGAATTGAAGAAGAACCGGCGGCTAGCGCCGTGCCGCTCAAATGCGCGACCGTCGCGATAATTCGCTGCACGGCGTGATCAATTTCTTCCACGGTATTCATCGCGCTGACCGTCAATCGCAACGAAGATCGATACACCGCGGGGTCGCAACCCATCGCCACGAGAATCGGCGAGGGTTCGGTCGATCCGCTGGCACACGCGCTCCCCAGCGAACCGCAGACACCCGCTAAATCCAGCGCGACCAGCAAGGCTTCGCCGTCGATGCCCGGAAACGCAATGTTGAGTGTGTTCGGCAACCGGGCCACATCAGCCGCATGCACGATGGCAAAGGGACAGCGTTCGAGTAGCCCCGCCTGCAAGCGGTCGCGCAATTCGGTCAATCTCGTCACTCGTTGTGACTGATCGCGTTGCCAGAGTTCCAATGCCAGGGCCATCCCCGCGACGAGCGCCACCGGTTCGGTCCCTGCCCGGCGGCCTTGTTCCTGATGACCGCCGACGAACTCCGGCGTGAGTTTCGTCCCCCGCCGCAACAGCAATCCGCCCACACCGCGCGGCCCGTGGAATTTGTGGCCACCGAAACTCAAAGACGTGGCCTTCAGCGAGTGAAAATCAACGGGAATTTTACCGACGGCTTGCACCCCATCCAGATGAAGAGGCACGCCGTGCTGCCGACACAAATCGGAAATTGGCACGACATCCTGAATCACGCCGGTTTCATTGTGGGCCAGCAAAACCGCGGCGAGTTTGATCTCGGCCCACGGTGCCTGATGTCCCGCATCCGTCGTGATCAACCCATTCCGATCCACCGGAAACTTGTGCAGATTCCAGCCGCGTTGTTGCATGACCGTGCAGGCTTCATGCAGCGACGGATGTTCGCCGGGAGAAATGGCCAACGTCCCGCGATTTCCGCGGGGCAGTCCAAACACGGCAAGGTTGTTCGCTTCCGTACCGCCGCTCGTGAAGAGGACTTCGTCCGGTTCGGCACCGAGAATGCCGGCGATGGTTTCGCGACTCGATTCGAGTACTTGCCGGGCCCGCCGACCGAGGGCATGGCGGCTGCCGGGGTTGCCCCAGGTCTCACGCAGATGCCGGGCCACGCACTCCGCGACTTCGGGCCACGGCCGCGTTGTTGCATTGGCATCGAGATCGATCACATCCACGAAACAGACCCTTTCGAATCCCATCACTATACCGTTCCGGGTTCCGTGTGCGGTACACTTCGCTGATCTTAATGGAGAAGCGTGATGCAGTGGATGTTCTCGATCGCCCTGGTTCTGGTGACGACCACCAGTCTGTTCGCCGCGGACGTGTTTGACCGGCATATCTCGAAAGATTTGAAGCGGGCGCTCGAACAACCGCCGCTCAAGGAATTGTCGCTGAATGATTCCGCCAAGCTGAAACGGCTGGCCCCGACGGTCAGCAGTCCCTGCATTGTCGTGAAGACCGACGAAGGGAACTATGCGAAGTCGCTCATCGGTTGGGGATTGCGGAAAGGGGCCGACAAACCGACACCGGTACTGCTCATCGAACGCTTTGTGACTTACCGCGGCGATCGTTCCGATCTGACCAGTGCCGCGGGCAAAGATGTGATGCTGTTTCCGGGGTTCGGTTTCAATTTTGATATCGGCCAGGTGGTGCCCGCGGGTCAGGGGGCGGACATCGAATTCACTGCCGAGCAAGCGGTCAAATCGGTGGGCGACGCCGTGATGGTCGCGCTGAATGGTTCGGCTTTGCTGCCCGCGGAGAAGAGCGACAAGTATGACCCGGCGGCGAACGAAGCGGTGGTCGCGCAGGACTTCGCTGGGGCATGGAAGGTCGACGTCGATGGCCGCTGGAAAGGCGAATGGGACCTCACCGTGACCGATAACGGCAAGATCACCGGCGTGTTCGTGTCCGATGAATTGCAGAACCGCTACGACATCACCGGGCAATTCGGATCGTCGCCGAACAATCTGCGCGTGGAAGTCTTTCTGGCCAATGCGCAGATGCAGGTCGATGGTTATTTGTGGACGAAAGACAAATCGCAAATCGCCGGAACGGTGATGATGACCAACCGCAAGTTCGGCTTTCATGCGGTGCGGGTCAAGGAGTAGTTCGGTTGAATGTGCCACTGCTTCGGAGTCTTCGGAGAAGCAGTGTCTTCGGACGTTTTGAGAAGCGTTCGAAGACACTGCTTCGCGGACGAAGCAGTGGCACATCGGCCTCCTTACCGTCTTGTCGGCTTGCCTGTCGTGGAGCGACAGGGCTACATTAGATGTCGCTCGCCTTCATCCCGCCTGCCTCATCGAGCCCCCGCCGCTATGCCGCCTGCCGCTTTGATTTTTGATTGTGATGGCACCCTCGCCGATACCATGCCCGCCCATTACGAAGCCTGGGTGGCGACGCTCCGCCGTTACGGCGTCGATCTCGAGGAAGACTTGTTCTACGCAATGGGCGGGTGGCCGACGTTGAAAGTCGCGACCCATCTGTTGGAGCGAGCCCAGGTGTCCATGCCGGCGCAGCGGATTGTCGACGAGAAGGAAGCCCTCTTCGAAGGGATGCTGGCGTCGATTCAACCCATCGCGCCGGTGGTGGAAATCGCCGCGAAACACAAGGGCGTGATCCCGATGGCGGTTGGTTCCGGCGGCTTCAAACATCTGGTCGTGGAGACCCTCGAGCACATCGGGATCGCCGATTGGTTTCAGGCGATCGTCACCTGCGAGGACGTCGAGTTCCACAAGCCGTTTCCGGACACCTATCTCGAAGCCGCGAAGCTGCTCAACGTCGATCCGGCACGGTGTGTGGTCTACGAAGACACCGACCCGGGTCTCGAAGCGGGCCTTCGCGCCGGCATGCAGGTGGTCGACGTGCGGACGCTGTATACTGTGCGACGAGTGACGCCAAGGAAGTGATGAGTGATGAACTATGAGTGATGATGGTTGTCTGAATCAGCACTGATCCTTCATCACTCCGCACTGAAGGCTCTTCCATGCACGCCATTGATTTCCTGAAGAACGAATCCCCTGCGATCCCGGCGGTCGTGGTGCTGGCGGGGCAACAGGCGCACTTCCAGCATGCGGTGCTGGTCCGGCTGCGTGAAACCGTGATCGCTGATGACGATGCCGGACTCACGCGGTTTGCGGGGAAAGACACCGAATTCAAAACGGTGATCGACGAATTGCGAACGGTCTCGATGTGGGGCGATCGCCGGTTGGTCATGGTCGATGACGCCGACGATTTCGTGTCCGATCACCGGGCGGCTCTCGAAAAATATGTGGAAGCCCCCGCGAAGAAATCGGTCCTCGTGCTGCAGGTGAAATCGTGGCCGAAGACCACGCGGCTGGCGAAGCAACTGGCGCAGTCGGGACTCGATATCGAATGCAGCGAACTCAAAGGCGCGGCGTTATCGAAATGGCTCATCGAGACCGCCAGGGAGACGCACCATGTCACGTTGCAACGTGACGCGGCAGGGTTGCTGATCGAACTCATCGGCGAAGAACTCGGCATGCTCGCGCAGGAGTTGGACAAACTCGCAACGTTCGTCGGTCCGAAACAAAGCATCACGGCGGAAGCCGTCCGCGGTCTCGTCGGCGGCTGGCGGACGGAAACAACGTGGGCGATGACCGATGGCGTGCGCGACGGTCATCTTGCGGAAGCGCTGCATGCCCTCGATCAATTGCTCGACGCCGGTGAAGCTCCGCTCAAACTGCTCGGCGGGATCGGTTTCGTGTTCCGCAAGCTGGCGTATGCGACGGAACTGTCACGTAGTCAGCCGTTGCCTCAAGCACTGAAAGAGGCGGGTGTCTTCCCGCGGGATGTGACCGCCGCGGAGCAATACCTGCGTCGAATGGGCCGCGTGAAAGCCGAACGGTTGCTGCACATGCTGGTGTCGATCGACTCTGGGCTGAAAGGGTCCAATCCGCTGCCCGACCGCGTGCAGATGGAGCATCTGCTGTTCCGCTTGTCCGGCGCGGTTTAACTTACGAGGGAACGAAAAGCGATGAGCGCACAACCGCAAGTCAGCGTGGTGCTCACCACTGCGGAAGGGAATCGTGATCCGATTCCTTCGCTGCGGAGTGCGATCGCACAGACCGAACCGGCGACGGAGATTCTCGTGGTCGGCCCCACGGGCGAGGCGGCCGACCGGGTCATGGCCGGTGAATTCGGTGACCGGGTGCTGTGGCTGGAGACCGCGTCCACCCATGTCGCCGTCCAGCGCAACACCGCCCTTCGGCACTGCCGCGGTGAGCTCATCGCCCTGCTCGATGCGCACGCCATTTGGAATCCCGTCAAACTGGCCCGCTGCGTCGCCACCCTGAAGCATGCTCCGCAGGATGATCTCGTCTATACCCCGGCGATTTTCGTCGACCCCGATGGCACCCGTCACACGCCGCCTTCGCCCGAATTACTGCCATACGGTTGGATTCTCGACGAACTGTTTGAAGAACCGTGGATCGCCGACGCCACCGTGGTCTTCCGCAAGACGGTGTGGGAACGGCAGGGGGGGTTTGATGAAGCGTTGACCGTAACCTCCGGGCAGAATTTTTATCTTCGTGCCGCACGGGCGCATCGCTTCGCCGTGATTCCGGAAGCATTAACCGAAATTTTTCGTCCGGCGGTCGCACCTTCGATTGTGGAGCATGCGGCACAGATCCGCGAGACGGCCGAGATGTTGCATCGGTTCTTTGAAGACCAGGGGGGGGACGAACGTCTCGACAGCCGCCGTGCGTACCGGGCACTCGGTTTGTTGTGCGAAGAAGCGGCGCGATTGTCGTGGGCCGAGCACAACATTCCGTTAACCTTGCGGGCTACGATGGGTGCGCTGCACTATCGCCCCACGTGGTGGTCACGGTTCTTCCTCTACTGGGTCCTGTGGCGGACTCGCAAGGAACGCATCGGCATGAACCTCGCAGCGGGATAGGATGCACAGAGCACGTAGGGTTTGCCGAGTCCGCGAGGCGAACCTTTGAGTGTGCAAGAATTGGTTCGCCTCGCGGACTCGGCAAACCCTACGATATGCTGATGTCGGAGCGCCGCCGATGAATCCTGAATACACCTATCCAGAGACGTTCGCATGGGTGAGCGCGATTAGCTGGATCGTGTTGATTCCGGTCGCGGTGATATTCTTCGTCCCGGTGGTGCGCGAGGCGATTCGAGGCGGACCGATGAACCGCACGGACCTTGGAATCGGTGCGACGAGTCTGGCTGTTTGCCTGATCGCGCCGTTTCTCAGCAGTCTCATTTTGAGCGTGATTCTACAGTCCGAGTTGAACTCCGATGCCGCCGCTACAAGACGTGTTTTGCGGTCTCACGGATGGGAAATGGTTCAGGGTATTGCCGTGTTCAGTGGCAGTGTGCATTTTGCCTGGTTGCTGTCGTATGGGATTCAGAGATACCAAGGTCTCAGGACATTTCTGGTTTATTTCATCCCGATAGTGTGGTTGTCGATGCCTGCTCTTGGACATCCCGACTATGTGTTTGATCGCACGCGATGCCGCAACAATCTCAAACACATTGCGTTGGCGTTGCACAACTACCACGATCAATATGCTGTATTTCCTTCGTCGGTCGTGAGGACGGATGACATCGCACGGAGTTGGCGGGTCGAAGTGTTACCATATCTCGATCAAGCCCCGCTGCGGAACACTTATGATGTGACGATGGCGTGGGATGCCGCACCGAATGCGGCATTCGCTGAAATGAAAATCGACCAACTGTTTTGTCCTGCCAACTACCGTTCGCGTGATTCGCAAGGACGGTATTACACGACGTACGCCGGTGTGGTCGGTTCGCACACATTTTTTGGGGCGAACGGAAGCCCGCGAACGATCAAAGATGTGACCGATGGAATGTCGAATACCATCGCCATTGTCGAAGCCTGCGGGGCGCAAATCATCTGGTCCGAACCGCGCGATCTGCCGCAGGATGAGATCACGATTGGCGTGAATCAACCAGGCCCGAAACTGGGAACGTCGCGGGGACTGATCTCCAGTTGCCATTCTGGCGGCGGCCATGTACTGATGACCGACGGTGCTGTCCGGTTCTTCAATACGAAGATCGATTCCGCCGTGTTATCGGGATTGCTCACCGTTGACGGGGGAGAACAGCTTCCAGGCGATGCTTGGTAATAGACTTCATTCTGTGTGCCACTGGCTCCGCCAGTGTCTTCTTTAGATTTCGTCACTCAGCAGAATCAAAAGACACTGGCAGAGCCAGTGGCACACGGCGGGGTGATGGTTGTCACATGGTGCATCCGGTGACTGGTGGTCGCGGAAAGGCTGGCCTTCAGCCCCGAAGGGGGCGTGATTCGATAGCCCAGCGGCGCAGCGTACCCGCGGAGCCCTGGGTTGCGGATCGGAACATGAAACCAAGCCCCACCGGGGCGTGACGGTATTGTCCGGAAAGAGTCACGCCCCGGCAGGGCTGCATGTGCCGTGCGATCACAAACCCAGCCCTCCGGAAGACCTTCGGGCTGGGCGATCGAATCTCACCCCGTTGGGGCTCCGGAGTCCGGAATTGTTCACGGATGTTCCCCACCAAACGCCGGACCCACCCGGTGTCACACGGATGATCCCATGCGGCTTGTCACTCGGATCATCGTCGCCATATCATCACGGATTGAAACATCACGACGCACTTCCGAGGAAGCAACGATGCGACATCTGTGTTGGGCACTGATCATGTCCTTGTGTGCAACTCTCACCGCGGCGGCGGAACCGGTGGGGATCATCTTTGATACCGACATGGGAAACGATGTCGATGATGCGCTCGCGCTGGGGATGCTGCATGCGTTGCACACGCGGCAGCAATGCCGGTTGCTCGCCGTCACGTTGACGAAAGATCATCGGCTCGCCGGGCCGTATGTGGATGCCGTCAATACGTTCTACGGTCATGGCGATGTTCCGATTGGTGTCGTGAAGAACGGCAAAACGCCGGGGGACAGCAAGTTCCTGCCGCTGGCCGAAGCCCAAGCTAACGGTGCGTTGCGCTATCCGCACAAACTCATGGATGGCAAAGACGCGCCCGATGCGGTGACGTTGTTGCGGAAGACGCTCGCATCGCAACCGGACGGGTCCGTGGTGATCGCACAAGTCGGATTTTCGACGAACCTGGTGCGGTTGCTGGAAACGCCGGGAGACGACATCAGCCCGCTATCCGGGAAGGAACTCGCAGCGAAGAAAGTGAAGGTGCTATCGATCATGGCTGGGGCATTTACCGCCATTGGCAACGAACAGCGGTATCGCGAATACAACGTGAAGGAAGACATTCCCTCGGCGAAAGCGCTCGTGGCGGGCTGGCCGACTCCGATCGTGTGGAGCGGGTTCGAGATCGGGATTGCGCTGCCCTATCCGCATCAAAGCATTCTGCAAGACTACGGTTACGTGAAGCATCATCCGTTGGCGGAAGCGTACACGCTCTATTCGCCGCCGCCGCATGATCGCCCGACGTGGGATCTCACTTCGGTCCTGTACGGCGTGTTCCCGAACCGTGGTTATTTTGGTCTGTCACCCGCGGGAACGGTCACCGTGGAGGACGACGGGTTTACGGCTTTCAAAGCCGAAGAGAACGGTAAACATCGGTATTTGATGTTGTCCGCCGAGCAAAAGCCGCGCGTGCTGGAAGCGCTCGTACAACTCAGCAGCGAACCGCCGCATCAGAAATAAAACATCGCCGGAACGGCTGTTTCTTGGCTGCTGCGTGAAAGAGGAATCAGAGGCATGGATACGCCGCCGCGGATTGTTGTTGTCGGTTCCATGAACATGGACCTCGTGGCCCGAGTGTCGCGACTTCCGAAACCGGGGGAAACCGTCTTCGGCAACGCCCTGGCGTACATTCCCGGCGGAAAAGGAGCCAATCAAGCGGTTGCCGCGGCACGACTCGGGGCGCAGGTCACGATGTGTGGCCGACTCGGCGACGATGCGTTTGCGGCGGTGTTGCGGGAATCGTTGGCCACCGCCGGGGTGGATGCGAGTTCGGTTCGGACATCGCCCGGTGAATCGAGCGGTGTCGCCTGGATTGGTGTCGATGACGCGGGTTTGAATTGCATCACGGTCATCGCCGGGGCCAACGGCTGCGTCACCGTCGACGATGTGCAGCATTGGGACGATCTCATCCGGCAAGCCGATGTGGTGATCGTGCAGGGGGAAATTCCGCTGCCCGCGATTGAAGCGGTTTTGGCACAAGCCCAGCGTGCCGGAGTGCGGAGCGTATTCGATGTCGCCCCGGTGCCTGCCGAGCCGTTGCCCGCCGTGTGCTGGCAGGCGGATATTTTTTCCCCCAACCAGTCCGAAGCGGAGCAACTGACGGGGCTGCCGGTCGATTCCTGGGCGGCGGCGGAAGCGGTCGCTTTGGCGCTGCATCAGATGGGAGCGCGGACGGTTGTGTTGAAGCTCGGGAAACTGGGCGCACTGATTCACGAGCCGGGTGGAACGGCGATTTGTGTCCCGGCGTTCGAGATTGATGCCATCGACACGACCGCCGCCGGGGATGCGTTCACCGCAGCGTTGGCCGTGGCGTGGGCGGAAGGAGCATCTTTATCCGATGCCGCCCGGTTTGCGTGCGCGGCCGGGGCTTGTGCGGCACAGCATCTCGGTGCGCAACCGGCGATGCCGTCGCGCGAGAAAGTGGAAACGCTGTTATCGCCTGCAGAGTAAACCAGCCGCTTTGTTACGGCGAGGAATTCGGGCGGTGTGCCACTGGCTCTGCCAGTGTCGATCTTCAAAAGATCACACAATTTATATCGCACTGGCAGGGCCAGTGGCACACGCTACGGACAACCAATCATCAGCCGGAACGCGCTCGCATCCGGTGGCTTGGAAAAAAGCCATCGGCGAATGCCCAACGGCTGATCAATGGTTGTCTGTTACGGTCGCGTTTATGCCAAAGGCAGCGGGATCGGCATGATCACGAATGGGAAAACGCGAACGGGGTTGCCGTTCGTGAAGCGTTCTTTGTACGTCAACTGGGCGGCCCGGTCCGCGGCGAATTGCAGCAGCGTGAATTCGAGCCCGCAGAAGTGCTCTTCGCCGACTTCCGCAGCGATGTCCGCGAAGACTTCGCCCGCTGATGCCGCATGTCGACGGACACCGTGGATGCTGTTCTCACGAACTTTCTGCCCGGCGGCGGACAACTTCACCAAGCCTTTGAGAAACTTGCCGGACAAACATTCGTTTCCGGTGGCCCGCAGCAGGCGTTCCCACTCTTCGTGCGATTCCCAGTAGAAACCAAAGTTGAAGTAGTCGAGCGCAAGCAGATAGCTGCGGTTTTCGGCCCAGGTGAATGGTGTGAGCGCCCGCGGCGTGGGATGCTTGCGTTGGTAGCTATGCCCGCGCGGATCGCGATACGGATGCGGGGTGTCGCACCCGGGCACGAAGGTGTACGCCGGCAATTCTGTGGAAGGCAACAGCCGGCTGGCTTCCATCGACGCGGGGGTCAACATTTTCATCCACTTCTCCAACACCAAATTCACCGTCCCACACGCCACCGCCTGCAAGTCGACAATCCCAGCGCACCGTCGAGGCTTGCGACTCGACGTGAATCTCACGGGGATTGATCAGAAAAAAAGCGAAGGAACCGACTCAGGCAAGGGCCGAAACCCGTAGGAAACGGCGTGGGGGCAGGACAACATACCAAGCAACGAAACCCGCTCACGCGATCTTGGCTATCGTCGTAGAGCACCAATCGCCCTAGAATAACCGGTTTTTTGACAAATGGGAGCAGGGACTTTCCGCTTCGTGCAGAAATCTTCAAAGTTGCTCACGACGGGGCAAGCTGGCGGTGACTTTCCTGTTTAATCCGACGAATCACTCCCCGCAAACCTTGCTGACGTGTCATCCCCAGGGCGGCTTCCAACCCCAGCATCGGCAACCAATCATCCGGCAGCGACAGCACTTGCGCCGCGGTCGCCCCCTCCAGACTGGACACAACCACCGTCAATAAACCCCGCACCGTGGGCGATTTGACCGGCACATCGGCTTCCAAATGCATGCGGTCACCCCGCCAATCGACCCAGATGTGAACGGGTGTCTGGCATTCCTGCACGCGACACGTGGTGGGAAAAGGGGCCGCTGCCCGGTCCGCAGACACGGGCGGTAACTCATCGGCGAGTTCCACCAGCGTTTGCAGCCGTTCCCCATCGTCCAGATCCTGAAACTCGGCGATGAACTCCGCCAGTTTGGGAAACGCTTTAGCCAGATCTGCCATGTCCCGGAACCTTGCTGACTCAACCGCTTTCGCACCGAACGCTGTTCCCTTATCATCCGCGGTCACTGATGGAAAATCGATCCCGCTGGTCCCTCTTTTCGTGCAGGAATGGATTCATGACTGGTCCCGGTCTGACAACCGCGCAACTGGCGGAACTCGCCAAATACGATTCGCCCACGGTGTGCAATGCCGTGGAATTGTGGAACCTCTATCCGCGCAACCGCGGTTACATGAACGGTTCGATCAAGGCATGCTTCCCGCGGCTGGCTCCGATGGTGGGATATGCCCTGACGTCGACGTTCCGCAGCATGTCGCCGCCCCGCTCGGGCGATGCCTACAGTGGCATCGGAGCACAACTCGATGCGTTCGGCACGCTGCCCGGACCGCCGGTGATCGCGTTCCAGGATCTGGACGAACCGTGTGCCTCCGCGACGTTCGGCGAAGTCATGTGTTCCACCTACAAGCGCTTCGGTGCGAAGGGCCTGATCACCTCGGGAGCCGGTCGCGATCTCGCCCAGGTCGATGCCCTCGATTTTCCGGCATTCACGAACGGCACCATCGCCGCTCACGGTTACTGTCACATCCTCGCGGTCGGCGTGCCCGTCACGATTGGCGGCATGCCCATTTACCACGGCGATTTGCTCCACGGCGATTTGAACGGGATCACCACGATTCCGCATGCCATCGCCAGTGAAGTCGCCGGGGTGTGCGAAGAGATCGCCGTCGCCGAGGCCATCGTGCTGAATTATCTGAAGCAAGCCAGCGTCACAGTCGCCGGTTTCAACGACGCCCGCAAAGCCTGCGGCGATCAGATCAAGGCCATTGAAAAGCGGCTGACGAAGTAGGTCCTTGACGTCGCGACGACGAATTCGAGTCGTGTGCCACTGGCTCTGCCAGCGCAATAGAAGCGATGCGTTCATTCAGAGAAGACACTGGCAGAGCCAGTGGCACACAAGAAATAGCGAAGTCACCGCGAATTGGTGTCGCCGGCTCGATCACCAAACGATCAAGCCGGCGGCTGGCGGTGCTTGCCGGGAATCCATAACACGTCACCGGCACCATTCTGATTGGCCGCGCGCGACAGCACGAACAGCAGGTCCGAGAGCCGGTTGAGATAAATCGCGATCTGCGGGTTGATCGGTTCCGTCGCGGCCAGTTCCAGCACGCCGATCTCCACCCGGCGGCAGACCGTGCGCGCGATGTGCAGCGTCGCCGCGGCCATCGAACCCCCCGGCAGCACGAAACTGTGCAGCGGCGTTAACGGTTCATTGAACCGGTCGATCCATTGCTCCAGTTGGTCCACCTGGCTGCTGGTCACCCGTAATGGGGGATACGGCGGCGGCGCGTCGGACTCCGGCAGGCAGAGGTCCGCCCCGACATCGAACAGATCGTTCTGAATATGCGTGAGCAGCCCGGACATCGCCTCGGGAACGCCTTGAACGATGACGAATCCCAGCACGGCATTGAGTTCATCCACCCCGCCGTAAGCCGCGATGCGAGGATGCGTTTTCATCACCCGCGTGCCATCGCCGAGCGCGGTTTCGCCAGCGTCGCCGGTTTTCGTGTAGATGCGGTTGAGGTAGACCATGAAGGGGGCTTATCGCTACAGAGATCAGGAGGATGTCTATGGCATCTTCGTGAGCGGCACGGCGCTAGCCGCCGGTTAGGCACAACACACCGGCGGCTAGCGCCGTGCCGCTCACTCCGGTTGTTTGGCTTCCGCGGCTTTGATCAGGTCGTGGAATTCCGGCAGGTCGTGCAGCGGCTTGAGATCGGGGTCTTCGCGCATCCAGTTGAAGTCGCGGAAATTCTGTTTGATCGCCGCCGCGAGATCCGCGAGGGCTTGCTGGCGGTATTGCTTGACGCGCGTTTCCCGTTCGGTCGATTCCGGCTGCTTGAGCGTCGCCTCGACCAATCGGCCATAGACACACGCGGCGTTGTACGAGTAATTCACGTCGCCGGTCAGTCGCTCGCGGGCGGCTTCCACGGTGCGGACACCGTCTTCGTAGCGGCCCTGCATCACCAGCGCGATGGCCCAACCGCTGCACGCGAGACCATTGTAGGGGTCCAATTCCGCGGCTTTGGAGAGATCGGCCGAAGCCTCCGCCCACTTCTCCAACTTCAACTTCAACTCACCACGACCGGAATACGCGTCCGCAAGCTCCGGGTCAATTTGAATGGCGAGCGTGTAAAGATCCATCGCTTCCGTGTCTTGTCGATTCAGCCGATGGGCCCGGGCCTGATGGATATACGCATACCCCGGCGACCGCATTTGCAGATTCTGCAATCCCTGCAGCCCCGCATTGCGGCGTGGCAGTTCTTTTGAACCCCGCTGTGCGAGTAACGCCGTTCGCGCCGCGGGCGTGCCGATGCTCGACAGCGCATTGCAGATCATCGAAATCCCATACGGCTGCGTCTGCTTTTCCAATCCGCGCACCAGCGCATCGACCGCGGCGTTGCTCCCATCCTGCTGCAATCCGTTCGTGGCGGCGGAGAGCAGCGAACCATCGGTGGATGTGAGCGCCTGGGCGGCGAGCGTCGGAAACTGTTCGTGCCGCAAGGAGCGCAGCGCATGCAGAATGGCGGATTGTTCGTGCGGTTTGAATTTGGGAAACCGTTGGGCGAGGTAGTCCCCCGTGCGATGATCGCCCATTTGACCGAGGAGATTGATCAGTCCGCTGCGATCGGGCGCGCTGTCGAGATGTCGCAATAATGCGGGAAGCGCCCGTTGATCTTTCGTCCGCGTGAAGAACTCCATCATCGCGGAGTCGGGCGGAAACTGATCGAGCGAAGACAGCGCATACCGGCTCGCCAGCAACTCGCAGCGCTCATCGGTTCGCAGTGACAGAATCGGGAAGGCAAAATCCCGCAGCGATTGATCGGGACTCTTGAGCGCCTCTTCGAGCAAGCTCACCAACCCTGGATGATCGAGGGGCACCAGCGCCCGCAGGACTTCCACACGCAGGCGACCATCGGGGCTGTGCGCGTGGGAGAACAGCGAATCGCCCCATTCCGGGCGGGGATGCTCGGCCAGCACGCTCAGCACGCGGTTTTGCAATTTCACTTCGGGAACGGTGAGCCAGTCCTTGATCGTGCGGGACCCGGCTTCGAACCGGGAGTCCATCACCGCGGCAATCGCCACGGCAGCCAATGTTTCATCGTCCTGTCGTGCCACTTCCGACAGGCGTGCCAGGGCCTCGGGGACCTCGGTGAAATCGCCGAGCGCCTGCAACGCCGCTGTGCGAATGATCCGGTCTTCATCACGACTCAGCTTCAACAACAAGGGCACGTCCGTGACGTCGAGTTGCGGTGCTCCATGACGCAGTGCGGCCGAACGGGCCAGCGGATGGCCCCGCTGAATCTGCTCGCGCAGTTCATCGCGTGTAAGCGTGAGCAGTCCCGAGCGGAGTGCCGCCGAGACGGCGTCCGCGGCCGAGGGATGCACTTTCGCGGTTCCGGTCTGGCCGCGGTACAGGCCCACGCTGAAGCCGCCCGTTTTCAATTGGACGAGGTGCAGTTCTTTCAACCCGCCGCTGATGGTGGGCAGCATTTCATTCACCGCGCGGCCCGATCCCGCCGACTGGGCCGATTGCTGCAACCAGTTGAGCAACTGCCCGTCAGGGGTGGGGGCGGCGGGCGTCCATTGAATGACGGCCCGCGAGATTTTCTGCGCCGTCAGCGCATCGAGTTCCCCGGCGACACCGTACACGTTGTACGTGTTGAGCATGCCCCCCATGGTGATGAGCGCGAGGCTGCCCCGCGGGCCGATCCGCTCCACCTGCAGTTCCAGCAAGGCCCGCTGGACTTCCGCCACGTCGATTTCCAACGTGTCTTTTTCGACGGGCAACCGGATGGTGACCTTCGGCAATTCCCCCCCGACGGCGATGTTCCCGAACACGAGCCACGTGCCGGTCACCCCCTGAGCGGGCAGGGCGAGCGTTGCCGGGGGCTGACAGTTTCGCAACGGAATGTGTTCGCTGCCGAGTTGAAAGCCGTGGTTGACCAGGGGCGATTTGATTTCGTCGATGGTGTGAACCACTCCGTCGAGCGTGGCGGAAATCTCTTCCCGTTGCCACGACAACGGCCGGTTTTTCCGCGTGCTGCCCACCCGCAGGTGGAACGCGAGGTACCGCATGGGGCCCTGTTCTTCGTAGAACAGCCCGACGGCGGCTTTATCGATGATCGCCACCACGCGGCCATCGTCGTAGTTCACCTCGGGGGCTTTGCCGGGACGGCCTTTCATGCCGGTGAGAACCGTGTCGGCTTGTTCCCAGAACGATTTGACCGCAGGGGGATCGGTGGTCCCGCGGACTTCGTCATTGTTGTCGGGTCGGCGAGGTCGGGGTCGCGCGCCCCGCTGTGGGACCGGTGGCCGCGGTTGGGCACACCACGCGTCCAGGAATTGATGCACCGGCGGCGCAGCGTCGACCGTGACCGTGCTGCACAGTCCTGCCCCCGCGATCACCGCCAGCCAAAATTGCCGCATGCCCACTCTCACGAAATGCCCCCGACTGTTCCCGGAACCATTGTATCACCCCATTTCCCCACGGCGAGAGGAACCGCCCGGATGCTCGCTGGCGGGGGGTGGGTCGGGTGGCTGGCGGATGTGGAAAGGTTGGCCTTCAGCCCCGAAGGGGGCGCGATTCGAAAGCCCCGGGCGCAGCGTCTTCGCGCAGCCCTGGGTTAACGGATTGGAGGACCTTGCCAAGCCCCGAAGGTGGCGCAACGCTTTATCCTGAAAGAGTCACGCCCCGGTGGGGCTGCGTGTTCCGCGCGATCACGAACCCAGCCCTTCGGAAGACCTCGGGCTGGGCTATCGAATCACGCCCCGTTGGGGCTCCGGAGTCCGGAGTTGTTCACGGATATTCCCTGCCAAACACCGGATGCTCGCTGGCGGTTTCGCCCCCCGCACGGTTTCCGCCGCGTGATTCCTCTTGTTGAGTCACCTCCGCGACGTAGAATGAAGGATTGATCCCATCATCCGTCAACGTTTCTGGTTGCCCCTTTTTCCCTGGGGAGATCGCACCATGACCCTGTCTCCATGTCCGGTGAAAGCCACGTCGCCGCCGCGCGGGTTCACGCTGATCGAAGTCCTCGTCGTGCTGGCGATTCTCGGCGTGTTGTTCGCGTTCTTGTCCCCACTTCATCGTGGAGTAGGAGCCCGTCATGCAGCCCGCCATACGCAGTGCAAGAATAATCTCAAGCAGATCGGTTTGGCATTGCACAACTATCACGACACCTACGGTGCATTTCCGCCGGTTTACACGGTGGATGCAGACGGAAAGCCGTTGCACAGTTGGCGGACGTTGCTTCTGCCGTACATGGATCAGCAGCCGTTGTACAACCGGATTGATTTCACCAAACCGTGGGACGACCCGGTGAATGTGGCCGCCTTGAAAGATCATCCGTGGCCCTATCCTTATTATCTCTGTCCGGAGGTGAAGGGACAACAAGACCACACGACTTACATGGCCGTCGTGACCCCGCAGAGTTGCCTGCGTCGCGGGGCGTCGTGTTCGCTGAAGGACATCACCGACGGGACATCCAACACGCTGCTGGTGATCGAAGTTGATGCCGAGCATGCCGTGCCGTGGATGTCCCCGAACGATGTGGATGAAGCACTGCTGCTCGGTTTCGGTGCGAAATCGAAAATGTCCCATACCGGCGGATGGCATGCGTTGCTCGCCGACGGCAGCGTGCGATTCCTCAGCATCAACCTGCCCGCCGAACAGCGTCACGCGCTGGTGACCATCGACGGGAAAGACACCGTGGGCGAGTTTTGAAGCGAACAAACAGTCCGCGATCCGGTGTGCCACTGGCTCTGCCAGTGCTCTGGGATGACCGTCCCATCGCACATCGAGAGAAGACACTGGCAGAGCCAGTGGCACACCATCACTCGCAAAGCGATTCTTATGACTGCGTGCGGCGCGTGCGCAATCCGTACAGTTCCAACACAATCAACGGCACGACCCAACTGGCCCAGGTGGCAAGCAGATCGAACGACAGCGCTTGGACTTCCAGCACGGTGCCGATGCCGCCGATGATTCGTAACACGACTGCCGAGCAGAGCAGCACGTAACTGCGCAGCATCCAGCGGCGATGGACCAGAAACCGTCGCTGGACCGCGGCCCGCCAGCCGAGGACCGTGCTTGTCGCCGTCAGGGCGGTGAGCATCACGAACCCCACGGTCGCATACGGCCCGGCGGCGGCATCGAACGCCATCACCAAACCGCTCGGCAGCATGACCCCGAGGACACAAATGGTCTGCACGCGGCCCAACCACCGGTGCCAGTGCGGGAAACGAACTCGAAAACGGTCACTGAGCAGCACCAGTCCGAGAAATAACGACACGGGCCCGGACACAATGTGCGGATAGAACGCCCACTGGTACCGCGTAAAAAAATAACTTTCACGCCCGTGCAGAAAATCGGACTGGAAATTCGGCGGGAAGTAATTGACATACCCCAGCATCACCACCCCGGTCACTTTGACAATCAGTAACGCCGTCACGAGCAGCAAGACGCGCGGCAATGTCACTGTGAGACGGAGCGGCATGAACGAGAGGCCCGCGGATGAGGCGATGACGTGGAGACGATGCCCGCATTCTATCACGACACAAAGTGAACGATGATTGTCTGTTCGTGCTCCCATTCATGCGGTGAGAGCTGACTCTTGTGTGCCACTGGCTCTGCCAGTGTTGCCTTTTCTCCCATTCGAAAGACACTGGCAGAGCCAGTGGCACACACCAGATCGTTGATTAAATTTCCTTCGTGGGGGCATCGGATGATGACGGCGGCGATTCCGGCGGCAGCGGCTTGGCACCGGCGGCGGGGCGGCCTTTACCCGCGCGGATGTAACCGGCCCGTTGTTGCTCGTAATCGCTGGCTGAAAGCGCATCGGTCGTTGCTCCCGGCTGGCCTTCGGCGAAGTAACGTTTCAGAAATGGCACGCACCAGCCGCAGCCCGTGCCCGCCCCGCCGCAATCGCTGAGCTGGCTCGGCACGCGCGGCTTATGCACGCGGATGTGATTGAAAATCTTCCGCTTCGAAATGTGGAAGCAGTAACAAATTGTGTCGTCGAGTTCCACAAAATCCTCACGGTTCCAGCCGAATGGCAGACGTGGCACCGACGGTTCGCTGCCGGACCGTGGCCTGTTCCGGTCCGATGGCCAATTCCAGTTCGGTGCCGTTCAGCAGTTGTTCGAGCACGCCGGCGACGGTGGTGTCTGTCAGCGAGAAGGTGACTTTCGCGTCCAATTGTTCGGTCACCGGGCCGAGGTTTTCCTGATCAAACACCACGGGGCGACCGAGCAGGTCCGCGGCAATGGTCAGCAGCTCACGGCGACTCACCGGTTTCGTTTGCTGAAACGAGGTCAGCGGTTGTTGCAGCAAAGGGGCGACTGGCGGGCGGACGATGGCGGGCCGCTGAGCCGCGGTGATGGCTGTCAGCGCGGAGACGGGGGGATTGTCGGGATCGTTGACTGCGACGGATTGTACGGGGGGCGATGTTGCGGGGCTCACGTCGCCCGGTTCGCCCGGAACTTTCAGATCGAGCGGCAGCCCATCGGCAATGGCCGCGAGACGTCGCAGTAGCGCGGGATCGGTGTCGGCGGCGAACAAACGGACGCTCCCATCGGCCATGAGTGCGGGCAAGGGCTTGCCGGTTCCGCCGCCGAAGCCGTCCGGGCCGTGCAAGTAGGGCGGCGATGTCAGGGGCCGGACCGTCGCGCGACCGGGATCGGCCCATGAGCCGAGTTGGGATTCGACGCCGAGGACCATCACCACGTTCGCCAGACCATCGCGGACATCCTGCACGGTGGTGGTGCGTTTCGTGCCAAACATGCCTGCGCGGGGGTGACCGGAGGGCAGGTCGGCGGCGTCACGGCCCACGCCGGCGACTCCCGCAAAGTGCGTCGCGGGGCGGCCGTCATCGCCGACCATGGTGCCGAGGGACGGGTTCAGATAGTCCGTGATGCGTCGACCTACAAACGGTTCGTTGACCGGATCGTTCCACGGCTTGCTGAAGAGCGGTTTGCGTTCCGTCGGCAAGGCTTCATTGCGGGCTTCCAAACGGGCCAGCCAACTGAATTGTTGCGCGACGGGGAGCGAACTCGTCGCATCGGCTGTGGTTGGGAAGGACGTGGTCTCCGCAAAGTGGGCGCGAATCTGTTCGGCGAGTTTCGTGAGACGTTCTTCGAGCGGGTCAAGTTCAGCGACCGGAGGCGTGCTCTCCGGGACGTCCGTAATCGGCACTTCGGCGGGCGGAGTGACAGTGACTTCCGTCCGGTCCTTCAGAATCAACCAACTCAAAATCAGAAGAGTGACAATCGCGGCTCCCGCACCGAACAGCAGCAGCGAATGATCGGGACGTTCGGTTTTGGGAACGGTCGTTGGCGCGGGGCGTCGAACGGGCTTTTTCAATGCCGCCGCTTTGGGCACAGGCGGCGATTGCGCTAAGACAACGATGAGCAGACCGGCATCATTGCGGTCGAGGCGCAAGGGCGTTTGACACTCCGGGCACGCGAACACGGGGTCCGTCCCCTTGTCGTCGCGGATCCGCAATTCCACGCGGCAAGCGGGACAGCGCGGTCGCTCGGTGGTTCCTTCGACCGGCGCAGCGTGCGGCATCGCGACGTCCCCGTCCCCTTCCATTACGGCTTGAACGAATACGGCTTCAAGCCTTTGGCTTCCGCCGCCTGATGGGTCATCACGATGGCCTGGTTGTTCTTCTCATCAATCACCAGACAGAGCTTTTCCTGACCCTTCACCGTGAAAATCTTCTCGAAGGTCGCGAGTCCCGTGGCCTGATCCATCTTGAATTCCTGCGTCATGTTCTTGGTGTAACCGGCGAGCTTCAGCGCGTCCCCATCGATGTCGATCTTCACTTTCGTTTCGTCTGCAATGTAAGCCACGGCGTCCTGCAACGGCGTCCGGCGGAAATCAATATCGATTTTCTTCTTCAACCGTTCGGCCACCGGAACGCTGGACTTCGGTTCATCGCTGCCGCTGCCCGTGGGTTTGCTGCTGAATTTCGTCCGTGTCCCTTCGTCCCAGGCGAGCAGCGCTCCCAACGCCAAGTTCGGTGCGGCCCGTTCCGGCAGCGGGGTGATCAACTCGACATGCCGACTGCCAGTGCTGCCGACCGTGGACATCGCGAAGGCTTTGGTCATCGCCGGCAAGCGGCCGATGACTTTGCGTTTGCCGACTTCCGTCGGTTTCATCTGTTGCACCAGCCGCCATAGGTCTTTGGGGATCTGTCCGACTTTTTCCAGCATCCGCTCTTCCAAAGCCATGGGGCGAACCGTGGTCTTGTTCCGCACGACCAGATCGGAGAAGAAGCGATTCTGTTCAAGTTGGAAGGACCACGCCACGGCTTCGGCGTCGTCACCGAACCAGTCCATGCACTCGCGGAGCAACGGTCGCGCCGCCGTCGGTGCGAGAAACTCTTCATCGAGCAGCACGGCGGTGGGTTCGAAGATGATGGTGAAGTGCCGATCGCGATCGGTCTTGGCCATAATTTCTTCGACGCCGGACGAGAAGGCCGCGTGGCCGCCGATCGATTCGACCATGTCCTGCGCGAATTTGGCGGGACCGATGGCATACGTTTTCAGATCGAGAATGAGCGCGGCCTGATCGTTGTTGACATACACCGGGCGGCCGTAGGTCTCGACCCGTTCGCCGCCGAACATGTCGAGCAGTTCGCTCTTCTTCGCTTCGTCTTTCAAGCGGACCACGACGGCCATGCTCGGCGGTGTGCCGCGAGTGTTGGCGATCCATGCGAACAGCGCCGATTCAATTTCCTGCGGCGGCTTCTTGCAGACGGTTTTGATCTGCTGGTCAAGAAACTCACCGAGCGGGCCGAGACAGTAGCGGAATTCTTCGCCCTGGCTTTCGGCCTGCCAGAGTTCCGCGGGGCGAATGTGCATCAGGATTTGGGCACCCGACGGCAGCATTTCCAGCGGGATGGGCGTCCCCTTCGTCGGGCTGGCGGTGAGCGATTCCGCATGGGTTGTGCCGCCAACGATTGCGGAATGCTCGGTGTGATTGTTGTCTTTCCGGTCTGGTCCGGCATTCGCCCGGTGCGATTCCGGCGGGCGATTGTTCCAGGCAAACGCACCGACTCCGGCGACGCCACACAACACAACGGCGGCCACCACCCATTTCACCCATTGCCCTTTGGACGAGCGACGGCGCACGACCGGCAACGGGGCCGCGATCAGTTCGGGCGACAAAATGGGCGGGGTTGCGGACACGGTGAACGGCGCGGCCACCGGTGCCGGAGCAACCGGCTGGGGTTTGTTCGGGGCGACCCAGCGGGCCCCGGTCCCTTCGGCGGGAAGGCTGTTCTCGGCCAGTTCCAGCTCGACTTCGGCGGGTTCTTCCATCAGGAATGCGTGTCCGCATTTGGGACACTTTCCCTTGCGGCCCAGCAGATTGCGGTCGCGAATCTTCAATTCGCGTCCACACGCCGGGCAGGCAATGATGATCGGGGTCATCGGCCGTCTTCTCTGTTTCGAGTATACCGTCAGCTTCTGAATTTACTTGATCCTATAGCCATTCTATCGACACGACTAGCCCCAATAAAACCCGTTTGAGACGAAATCGGCGTACATACGCCTGTGACGTTAACGTGACGTTCGCAGCGACTTCAGCAGAGCCGACAGTGCGAGTTGACAACCGTTCTCGGGACATGAGAATGACGATGTGTCGCTTTTGCATCGTTCGCGGAGTTCGTCAAATGTGCCGAACGGCTTTTCCTGTGATCATCGCTGCGACTTGTACCGCTCTTTTCGCTGGCACATCACAAGCGGAAGAACTTTCCGACGTGATCGACCGTGTGAAACAGTCGGTTGTGCAAATCCACAAGATCGACCGCGACGGACAATCGGTCAGTATGGGAAGTGGGTTCGCTGTAGCTCCGTCGGTCATCGCGACGAACATGCATGTGTTGGAAGATGGGCACAAGTTCAAGATCACTCGAAACGATGTGAAAGCCATCGTTGCCGCCGGAATTTAGGCGTTCAATGCTCGTCACAACACAATTCTGGAACAATTGAAGCAATCCGGACGCCCGCTCTCCGCAAATGACCGATGAAGAATTCGAGCGTGATTTTGATCGGTTGGTGAACAAAATTCGAGACGGCGGATAGAATCGTGCGACACGGCAGCATCAATTGCTGTTTCGGCAAACAAGCCACCAGCTAAATCTGTGATAGCGTATGAACTCATATAGCCCAGCAGATACGCTGGGCTATATGTATTGCTTAAATATTGGAAAAGAGTGTTTAACGCTTCGTAACACCCTTTCGCCGTGGCTATTAGAAGTCGCCGATAACAGCACCGTCGTTGATGGTGGACAGGTTGCGGTAGGTGGTCAGGTCAACGTTTTGGCTGATAAAGCGAACGGCACCATCAGCCATCAGGAAATGAGCACCGCCGGTGTGCATACTTCCAAATCCGGTTGTTTGTGGACGTGGGTAAGCCGACGTGAAGTTGTGATTGATACTGAATGTGCACTCACCCAATGTTGCAGCTTCTCCGATCTTACCGCCCGTCGTTGGAACCGAACCCGCACCAGTGTTTGGGGTCGCAAGTGCCGCCTGAAAACCTTGAATACCCGCCCAAGCGCCATCACCGACGACACCTTCCGTCCCCGAACGACCGTTGAGCGGGGTGTACCGTTCGCCGACAACGACGATATTGCTGGTGCCGTCAGTCATATCACGGAAACCACGCTTGCTGTTCGCACCGAAAGTGCCACGGTAATAGTTAGGGTGGACAAAAATGTTACTGGGCAACAGAGTCGAGTAGGGAGCCCCCGGAGCCGGGACAATAACATACACACCAATGCCAGCACCATTACCGATATTTCCCATAACTGGATTGTTGGCAGCGGGTGGAGTTGCATTGACACCGGGAATTTCAGGACTGCAACCAGCGACGCCGAAGTAGTTCGAACGACCGAACGGAACACCAGCGAGAACAGTACTTTGGACCACGATGTTCTCTCCAGCATCTGAAGGGCAGCGAAATGCACTGATCGGTCTGTCGACGAGGTTGGCTGGTAACCGTTCACAGGGCGGGGACGGAATTTGGGCTTCTCGCGGATTGAGAAATGGGCGACATCTGTGGGATGTCGTCGCGACCGATCAGTCCTGAAGAGTTGGCTGCTTTGCCGCCCGATGTGCGCG
>JAKFUG010000026.1 GCA_021732785.1 Planctomycetaceae bacterium | reverse complement strand
TGCTGACCACCATCGAAACCTGCCGCCAGCAACAACGCCACGTCTTCGAGTTCGTCACCCAAGCCGTCACCGCCCATTTCCACAACCAACACGCTCCCTCACTCCGCACCGACCCGTGAACGGTTACGGTTGGCTGTGCGCGTACCGAGCGTTACAACTCCTATCCCAATAATTGTGTTTGGAATGACCGTGGGCTGGCTGAGAATATTGAACAGAGGAGCCTGTTCTAATTGCGGCAGGCACATTGTCAACCAGCCCCACCCGTTCAACGCCGGGGTGGATTGGCTAGTGGCGAAAATGTATCCGGGCGGGAACGTATTCGACGTGATGTCGTGATAGTTATGCAGTGCCAGCCCCAACTGTTTCAGGTTGTTCTTGCACTGCGTCCGCCGAGCCGCTTCCCGTGCCTGCTGGACGGCAGGCAACAGCAGTGCGATCAAAATGGCGATGATGGCAATCACCACCAGCAGTTCGATGAGCGTGAAGCCTCGGCGTGTTTGCGACATCTCGTTGGCCCTGTCGTTTTGGAAGGAAGGCATTTTTGGCGGGATCGAAAGCAAAAAGATGATAACATCCAGATTGCAGCCCCCCCCAACAACAATAGTTCCTTTCGTAAATGTAAGCCATTTTCCCTTGAAAAGTCCGTGTTTCGAACACGTTTTTCGTGTCTCTACCTATTCCCAACAGTGCCATTACCAATGGCGTGCGGAAAGCAAACTGCATCGCCCATTTTGTTGCCGCTTCAATCAATGAATAAAAACGGCATCAATCGGCATCGGAGTGATTTTGTGGACAATTGTGCAAGCATGCGACCGCCGCTTGTCATTCAGTGAATGAATTGGTCACGCAAAAACGCGGACATCACGGAAATACCGTTTGACGTGTAATCGCATCCTGTGGTATAGTATCCGCCATATCACATGTGCTTTCGGAATTGAGCAACCACCGCTCGCCGTCAGCCGCGATTCTGGCAGTTCGCCGAACGTTCGGCAGTAAGTTTTGCAAGTTGCGTTTTTCAACTTTCAGAGACTTCACATGCCAGCGGCAACCCTCACGCAAATGCGTCCTCTTGCGCCCATTCTGTCAGTAACGCTTCCCGAAACGATCGACGGTCCGATTCTGCTTGTACCGCAGATGTTGTTGGATTCCGACACATTTGCGGACTCGAATAAACCGAATCAAGATCGACTGGCGGCGTACTCCCATCAAGCCCGCATCTGCTTACAGAATGATCATCTGAAGAGATTGCGAAAGGCACGAACCCGGAAACAGAAACACAAGCTGAATCATCAGAAAACGTACGCCGCCGCTCCGGTCAGCAATGTGTGGCTGTCGAGACTCGTCAACACAAACTTCCTTTCCGACACGTTTTGCCAGTCCGCCGACGCGGGAATAATTGTCGAGACGAAACGAGCATGTGTCGGTCGACATGCTGCACATCTGAAGTTTACAGATGAAGCGATGGCATCGGGTTTCGCGTGCTATCAGCCACAAACGAAAACGATGATTGAGAAACTCCGAAACCCATCGTTCGACGGGATGATTAAAGAACCCAAACCGGTCGAATGTTCCTTATTCAATCGGCTATCGAGATTACGGATTGACCACCGTGCAGCGATGGCGGAAGCACGCCGTGAGGCACAGTCGGGAGAATCTCCGTTAAGCTACACGCAGCAACTTCAATTGCTCGATAGCATCATCACTTTCGCAACCGGTCAAGTTTGGATGGTTCGCGACACATTCGGCGGACGGGTTCACACGCCGCTTTCTAACATCCGGTCGACGTATCGGCGGTTTCTCCGGTTCGATGGCCAGCCGCTTGTGAATATCGACGTTGCCAACTGCCAGTTTTTACTAATCGGCTTGCTGGCACATCGTTATCGATCCACCAGCGACACACGGATGTTTCTGGATTTGGTCGAGAGTGGCCAGCTTTACGAAACAATCGCCGCGGAGAGTGTGAGCGAATTCGGCAACTGGTCGCGAGATGACGCGAAACAAAATGCGATGTGGTGGCAGTTCCGAAACCCGCGGAGTCGTCCAGCACCGGAAGTCACATTTATCGATCACTGGATGAAACGAACATTCCCGACCGTCGCAGAACGTGTGGAGAGTCTGAAGGCGGACGATTACACAAACTGTGCTCGCGAACTTCAGAAACTCGAACGGGAATTGATGATTGACGGAGTAGCGGCGGAATTACTCTCTGTGACCGCACAGGATGCGTTTGTAGGCACGATTCACGATTCCGTGATGGTTTTGCCGTCCGATGTGCAAATTGCCGCAGACGCGATTTACAATGCCTTCCGAAAAGAGGGTGTTACACCGCCGATCACAGTTGAAAATGATATCATAAAAACACGTATGTAAAAGGGTGGGAGTTGGTTGAGGGTGGGAGTTGGCAGAAAGCTTAATAGAGTTCTATTACTCTCTATTCACTGTTCGGTACTATAACACTCTGCTCGAATCTGGATCATCTTTACAGCAGTTGCAGAGGTTAACTCTCAATATGTGCCGTCAACCATCGGGGAAACAATAAAAAACCGCCGAACGGCACACGGAAGCGAGCAAGTGATAGCTTGCTGACGAGAGTCCCGACCTGTGCCGCCGAATCTTCCGATACAAACTGAAAGACGGGAATCGCATAGAATCGCCTGTGGCGGGCTTTCGCCGCAGGATGACGTTCGAGTCATGCGGAACGAAAAGGCGCGGCAGAATCGCAGCCAGACGCCTCAAACGCGATGCTGTGCGTTTGTGGTGAATCGCAGACTGTTTCAACTCGGAATTCGGGTTACTGTGCCACACGGCGACTACAAACTGACGATTCGTGTCGTTAATCACTGTTGCGAAATATGTTACGTCGATTTGAGATGGTGCTCATGTGGAAATGCTGTCAACGGACTCCCATAAACAAAATCAACGGCGGTGAATCATGACACATGCTCGCTGGCGAATCGACTGTGTGTTTTAACTCAATATTGTCGCAACGCATTGCCAATAAACGACATGTGCCGTCGATGTGCATGTAGGAATGTGCTGTCGATCACTGGCAGAGCAGTTGAAACAGTGTGTCGGGCCGATCGTAAACACATAATGTGTCGCCATTTACACAAGTCTGCACAACGATTGCAGAAAGGCACCTGCAACGCGCATGTAACATTCCGCGGTTGGCTTGTGTCGCTGAAAGTGCTGTCGAACTTCTGATCAGTTCTGACAGTGAAAGTTAGCGGAGCGATTTTCTCCGCACCAGTTACGGCCACCGTTGACCGCCGATCCTGACAGATTGTTTCGGCGAGTGATGATCGGCGGCTTCACAGCACTGGGAATCGGTTGGTTGGCTCCCCGTGCTGTGCTTCACGCCGGTGATGCAGAAGAAAACCGCATCAGAACAGCACGAACTCGAACGTGACTGTGGCGACTTCATACGGCACAAATCGACGGTGCATACCTACCGGCTTTCAACGGCAACTTACCGCGATCGCCGGTCCCGACTGAGAACTTCACGTAATCTCAAATTCGGATCACAAGCCGCCCTCATCGATTTCGGTGCGGGCGGTTTTTCGTCGGCGGAAGGAAGGCGAATCAGCATGTGCCAAACAGCCAATTCCGAACGTAATCAGAGACCACTTTCAGCCGTTCGTCGCTGATTGATTGGCGATAGCGTGCCGCCATATCGTCGGCTTTTGCAGAATGTCCCATGACGAGCGAAATCGCAGGCTGGTCGTTAACTTCATCGGCAATTGTTCGGAACGTTCGGCGTAGACTGTAGAACGATACACCAAACCGCTTCATATTGAGTTTCTTCAGCAGTTTTACGAACACCCGTCCGACGACATCAATCGGCGTGATTCGCGATTCTCCGTCAACGTCCGTTTGTTTCACTCTCACGAACTCCAGTCCGGAATAGGTCAGAAACACGCGGTCGGAGAGTTGAGAGTCACGCGGCGTTACGCGGATTTTCAGGTACTCGCGGATGGCCGCAACCGTCTCTGGCCAGAGCGGACATCGCCGTTTCTCGCTCGTTTTCGGTCGCGGAAAGGTATGCCATCCAGATTCAAGATCGATGTGCCGAAACGTTAGACGCGAACAATCCGTTTGACCGAATCCGCAGTTGATCGCGAGTAGAATCATCGCCCGTAAAACCGGTGATGATCCCGACAGGTGTGCCGCTTCACCCGTTTCCGCTGTGCGCTTCATGCCGTCCAGCATTTGACGGATTTCGTTCGATGAAAACATCAGCGGGCCGCGTTCGTTTCTCTCAGCACGGACGGTTGCTTGTGACGGTAGGGCAAGTGCTTTACCGAATTTGATCGGCCGATCGATCAAATCTTGATCGTATGCGAACCGAAAAATCGCCCGAACGTAACGCAGTATGTTGCCAGTCGTCACCGCGGAATGATTTACAGCACAGGCCGCACGGAACGGCATAAAGTCGACCGGCCGTAAGTCAGTGAGAAACCGTTGCGGGCCGAAATGATCGATCAGGCGTTTGACGGTAAGCCGGTAGTCTTTCAACGTCCGCAGCGAGAGTTCGCCAGACTCGACAAGAGATTGCTTTTGACACAGCAATGCGTCACATGCCGCAGAGAGCGTGATGTCGACCGTCTCTTGTTTTGGGCGTGCGATCCGTCCTGCGAGCAGATCGTCTCTCTGTTCAATCCATTTCAAGAAAGCCGCTTGCCGGTCCTTCCCGAAATAAATGACTCGCCCGCGGACTTTTTTCGCGTAGTTGCCAGATTTGTGCCGGTAAAGCGGGAAGCGTTCAGAATCGCGTCGGGAATTCGGTTTCGTAACGCCGGTGGTTTGAATGACTTTTCGCATTTGATGCTTTCTGAACTGGTTGGGAGTCCTTAACCAATTCAGAAGCGATCGGCGTACAATCGGCGTACAGAGTGACGACTTCGGCGGGCTCTTCCATCAGGAATGAGTGTCCGCATTTGGGACACTTTCCCTTGCGGCCCAGCAGATTGCGGTCGCGAATCTTCAATTCGCGTCCACACGCCGGGCAGGCAATGATGATCGGGGTCATCGGCCGTCTTCTCCGTCAGGCAAAACCGCAGTCTGCGTCCCCCTCTATGGTATAGTCCGCCGTCACCGGGACCAAGGGGCAATTCGTTTCGGAAGCCCCTCTCAATCATCTCCCCGCTCCCTGTGGATCAATGCGTCGCAACCCATACTTCGCGAAAACGGCTCCCCATCACGAGATTCGGCGGCGATGTGGATATGATGTCGGACACGACAATTCGGTAAAAATCGACCGCGCGGAGGGACTGTCATGAAAAGCTGGCCAATGGGAATGATTTGGGGGATGGTCGCCGCGCTGGTGGGCTGTTCGCAAGCGAGTGTCCCGCCGAATGGTGCCGCACCTGTGACAACGATGCCCGCCGGCTATGGTGATTACGGTGTCGACCCGAGCATGATCGTCTTTTCGGATCACGTGACCCCGCAGACGGCTCCCGCGGAGGATTTTGCGACCGTTCCCCTCACAACGGCGGATGGAAAAACCGTCACGCTGAAGGAACTCGCCCATGGGAAGAATCTCATCGCCGTTTTCACGCGGGGCTACAACGGGGCGATTTGTCCGTATTGCTCGACGCAGACCTCGCGGCTGATTGCCAACTATGCGGAATTCCAGAAGCGGGATGCGGAAGTCGTGGTGATCTATCCCCTCGATAAACCGGAAGAGACCCCCAAACTCGGCGATTTCTTGGCGCGCGTTAACCAGTTCAGTGCTTTGCCCGCGGACAAAGTCCCGCCGTTTCCGCTCCTGGTCGACATCGGCTTGAAGGCGGTCGATGTGCTCGGCATCCGCAAGGATCTTTCCAGGCCCGCGACGTACATTATCGATGGAACGGGTGCCGTGCGGTTTGCGTACGTCGGTGAATCCCTCGCCGATCGCCCGTCGGTGAAGGCGCTGCTGGAACAACTGGACGCCCTGAAGACCGCCCCGGCCGGGGGGTGATCGCCACCCTATTCCGGCAAGGGTTTGCCTTTCGTTTCGGGCAGGAACGGCAGGACGAGCAGGCCCATCAGGAAGACGACGCTCATCACCACTCCGGCGTAACGAAGTGATTCTTCCTGCTCGGCGAAGAGCTTGATTAACTCCGCCTGGATGATCGGTCCAATCGCTGCCACGAACCGTCCGACGTTGTAGCAGAAGCTCGTCCCGGTGGATCGCAACCGCGTCGGGAAGAGTTCGGGGAAGTACATCGCATAGCCCGCGAACAGTGACAACTGGCAGAAGCCCATCAGCGGGACAAGCCAGAAGAGTTGAGTGAAGTCGCGCAGGAACCAGAACACACTGGCGGTACTCAGGAACGCCGCGACGAAGGCCATCGCGAACGTCGGCTTGCGACCGATTCGTTCGGAAAGCCAGCCGAAGCCGAACATCCCAAAGAACGCGCCGATATTGATCACCAGCGACGTATAACTGCCCCATTTCGACAAGCGCCCATTGATCGCCGGATCGACTTCCTTCTTCAACGCCAGGAGTTCTTCGGGGACTTTCGGCGACTTCTGATTTTCGAGCTCACTCAACGTTTTCAGATTCTCAATTAAGGTGGTATCGCTGCCAGCACGCGCGATTCGTTCGGAGTACACCTGCTGGGCGACACCCTTGCGTTGCACCCGCCGCATCAGGTCGGGGGTGAAGAAGCCGACCGCCCATAAGCCGATGACGCCGGAACAGGCCAGCACCAGTCCCAGCAGGGCGTGCTTCCGCCAGATCGGTGTGCGGAAGAGCTCGGTGTATGAACCGAGTTGCTTGGTGATCACGTCATCACGTCGGGCTTGCTGCCATTGTTCTGGTTCTTTCAGTCGGCGGCGAATGACCACCGCGAGCAGCGCCGGCACGGCACCAATCAGAAACATGATGCGCCAAGGACTGCTCACCAGCCCGTGTTCCTCCGCGACTCCCAATCCCAGATTGATGAATGCCGCGCTCATATTGCCGAGCGCCGACAGAGCTTGGAGCACCGAAAGACATCTTGGTCGCGCACGAGCGGGCATCACTTCGGCCACCAGCGCGACGCCGACGGCGAACTCGCCCCCGACGCCGAGCCCCGTCAGAAATCGATAGAATGCGAAGTCCCAAAAGCCGGTCGACAGTGCACTGAGCCCGGTAAACGCCGAGTAGAGCAGAATCGTGATCATCATCGTCTTCGCGCGACCCCAGCGGTCGCCGAGCATCCCGAAGACCACGCCGCCCAGTGCCCAGCCGGCGAGGAAGATGGACGTCGCATAATTGCCGTAGATCTTGATCGATTGCTCGAACGCCGCCGGGTCATCGAGCTTCGGCAGGAGTTCTCTCATGGCTGCGGGGCGCGCGAGAATAAAGAGTTGTTGGTCGAGGCAATCAAACAACCACCCCAGCGCCGCGACGACGAGCACGAACCAGTGGTAGCGGTTGAGTTCCTGCCACCACGCTTTGCCGTTGGGTGTCAGGTCGTTCGGATCAGAGCGAAACTCTTCCATACCGTGCATCGCGGGGGGCTCCCAGGCGGCGGGGGTTGGTCTTGTGGTCCGAGGCAGAGCGGTTCGGGCGGATCGATCCCGAAGGGATCGCAGAGGGTCGCCGGTGGTCGCCGCGAAGCAGAGACCACCGGAACTGATCGGTCGACAGCACGCATCCTGAAGGGATGCCAGAAGAGTTGAAACAACGGCTTCTGGCATCCCTTCAGGGTGCAATTCTTCTCCGCACCGTTCCGGGGGTATCGCTGGCGCTCAACCCCCGGCTACCTTCTGCGATCCCTCCGGGATCCATTTCGTTCGACTCGCTTGGAATCGAAGCGTTTCCCGTGCATCAATACACTCGAATCCGTGAGGGGCTGCAAGCGACGAGCCCGGTTGTCCGGAGGTTTCGGGCCGAATTCTGGCGAAAAGACGGGCCGGGTGCGTCGTCCGAGAATTGCGTTTGCCTCGGTCTCAACCGACAATCGCGGACGCTGTGTGTATGAAATGGAAAACTTCCCAGGGATGGCAATCCCTGGGCGTCTGTGTGTGATGACATCGTTGAGAGGCCCCCTGGATGTCGCATCCGTCCCCCGCTTCTGTGACGACTGCTCCAGCAACTCGCGGGGCATGGATGGCGCTGATTGCCGCGTTACTCGGCTGGATGTTCGACGGCGCGGAGATGGGCGTCTTTACGCTGGTCGGTCGCGCCGCTGTGCAGGACTTGCTGGGAATTGCTGCCGGGCCACCCTCTCCCGAGCAGGAATCGCAGATCGGCTTCGTATTCAACATTATTGTTGCGTCATTTCTGGTCGGTGCAGCGACTGGCGGTGTGGTCTTCGGCTGGCTCGGGGACCGCATCGGTCGCGTCCGGGCGATGAGTTTTAGCATCGCCACCTACGCGATGTTCACCGGCTTCTGCGGCTTGGCGCAATCGCCGTTGCAGTTGGGAGCGTTACGCTTCATCGCATCACTGGGAATGGGAGGCGAGTGGGCCCTCGGCGTGGCCCTCGTCATGGAAATCTGGCCGAACCGATCCCGCGCGATGATGGCCGGATTGATCGGGGCCGCAGCCAATGCCGGGTATGCACTGGTTGGCGTAATCGGCATCGGGCTGTCGAACATTCTCGTGACGCTCGGTAGCACACTCGCTTCGATGGGACTTTCCGAATCGACCGTCGCCATGCTCGTGGCCTTCAAAGGCTGGCGGCTGATGATGATGCTCGGTGTCTTGCCCGCGCTGCTGACGTTCCTGATCCGCATCTTTGTCCCGGAGTCCGAGAAGTGGGAAGAAGAACAAGCCCGCGGCGGGACCACCCACTGGGCGAGTGTGGACCTCTTTGGCGTGCTCATCGGGGCATGCGGACCGGGGTTGATGATCTACGTGTGGGTCACCTCGAAGAATGTCGCCATCCTGACCACTGGCACTCTGTTGGGAGTCACCATTGCCACCTTCGGGTACCTGTATCCGGTGTTTCGTTACCTCGCGCGGGAACGGGCCGCAAACCCGGATGCGGCGTCGACACATGGTGCGATTCCCCGCATGTTGTTCGGCGCGACCCTCAGCGGCGTGGCGTTGCTCGGCACGTGGGGATCGACACAGATGGCTCCGTCGTGGTCGGCTCAACTGATGGAACGCGCCACTCCCGAAGTCCGCGCGTCGATTGGGGCCATCGGTGCTCACCCGCGCGAATACACGCTGATCTTCCTGTCGATCGGGGCCGTCATTGGCACAATCGTCGCCGCCCTCACCGGTGACAAGTTGGGCCGACGCTGGACGTACTTCCTGCTGTGCTTCGCATCCTTGATTGCGGTCTTCGGCTTCTTTCAGTTGCAGTCGCAGTTCGGGTGGCTGTTCCTGATGAACTCGTTCTTAGTGGGAGCGATCAGTGCGTCGTTTTATGGCTGGCTGCCGCTCTATCTACCCGAATTGTTCGCCACGCGGATTCGCGCCACCGGTCAGGGTTTCAGCTTCAATTTCGGCCGCATCATTTCCGCCGTCGGAGTGTTGCAGGTTGGGGCGCTGCTCGGCGTGGTGAAAGGAATGAAGTCGATGGCGGGAATCGAGGGGGGTTACGCCGTCGCGTGCAGCTACGTGATCGTCATCTACCTGCTGGGCATGGTCGTGATCTGGTTCGCCCCGGAAACCAAAGGCAAACCGCTGCCGGAGTGAGTCTGTTCCGTGAGCGGCACGGCGCTAGCCGCCGGTTCCGGGACAGCCGCATTCAGAAGAACCGGCGGCTAGCGCCGTGCCGCTCATGAATCTCACGCGGCGGCGCGAGCGACCTGCGGTGCGGGTTGCGTCCGTTCAAAGAACAACACCACGCCGCGACTTTGCGACCAGCTTAAATGCAGGCCCTGTTCGGCGAGCGTGCGGACGATTTGGTTAATCGCCGCGTTGCCGATGATCTTCGGATGGACTTCCACGCAGACCTTGTTGAGGCAGGCGAGGTTCACCCGCGCGTCCAGCAAATCCGCCTCCGCACCTTCCGCGTCCATGATCAGATACGTCGGCCGTATGCGGCTTAACAGTGACGGCAACGACAACACCGGCACCGTCGTTTTTTCGCGGTTCTCGACCGCTTCCCCGCGCGCGAACCGGGACGACGACACGAACTGCGCCGCAACGAAGAATTCTTCCGACCCGGCTTCGATGCCCACCATCCCCGAGATGAGTTCCGGCTCGAAGCCATTCAATTCACACGATTTCTGCAACACCGGCAACAGCGCGGGATTGGCTTCGCAGGTGTGAACGCGCTCGGAACCAATCTGGCGGCAACACTGCATGGTGACCATGCCGACGCCCGCACCGATTTCCAGGACGACATCGTGCGGTTCGAGGGTCTTGCCGACGACTTCGCGTTCCGGGAGCTCGTGCTTGCCGGAATAAATTCCATTGGCACAGCGGGTCTGCGCGACGGGGCCGAGAAACAGCTTGACGCCGTTTTCGACGATGGTCGTCGGTCGTGTGAGTTTCCGCCAGGCTTTTTTGAATGGATTCATCGCGGGTTCCCGGTCCTTCGGTTGCCAAGCCCATGCGGCCAACCGGGATTCGTACCGGAAAACCCGTCATCAGGGCAAGATCAACAAAGCGAAGAAGCCCAGGGAACGCATTCCCCGGGCTTCTTCTGAATCCATCGTCGCTCATTCAGGCGTTAGTACGTCCAGATGGCGTCGATGCCGACAACCGTGGCGTTGAACAGGCTGCCGCGGCCGGGAGCGGCGGCGGTGTTGTTGGCACCGGGTGACCACATGTGGCGGACTTCCGGGCGAACCACGATATTCTTGAGCGGCTTGTAGTTCACACCGTAGGTGAAGGTGTTGTAGGAAACACCGTCAGCCTTGTACCATTCCTGGCGCGCACCGAGCTTCACTTTGTCGGTGGCTTGATAGAACAGATAGTTGATCTGGCCGATCGAGTCACCCGTGATGCCGGTGGTGGCGAAGTTCGTCGGTACGCCGCCGACCGTGAGGTCGCTGCCGAGCAAGTCGAGCTGATGCACCGAGGACCATTTGTCGGTCCAGTTGTGGGTCAGGATGGCGCTGTTGATCGCCCCGTTACCACGCCAGCCGAGATCACCGGCGGTCATCATGTAGGTCAGGTTCGTCTTTTCGGTCATCTGATAGATGAAGCCGCCGAGGTACGAATTGCCGTCGTTCAGTTGCGCGAAGCCGGTGTCCATCCCCAGCGTCCAGCCGGTGAGGACTTGCAGCTTATCATTCACCTTGATGGTGGCTAAGGCCCCGGTGTGGGTGAACGGTTCGCTGTTGTAGAACGTCAATTGACGGCTGAGGAAGAAGTTGCCGCCGGACGGAATGACTTCGTACCCGACGGGGGTATAGAAGTGACCGACCTTGACCGACACGTTCTGGTAGGCGACTTCGCCGTAGACTTGGGGCAACGCCCATTCGTAGATGCCATGATCGTAACCGGCGAGGAAGTCGTAATCGCCGGCGGGGTTACCGAACGACTGGGCTTCGTTGCCGTCGACACCGAAGATCGATTCCAGGCGGAAACCGAAACCAACGCCGTTGCTGCCGTCGGCCACTTTGCCGAAGTACAGACCTTGTTGATTGAGGTTCACCGAAACCCATTCGCGGGCGTTCGGGAGATTGCCGGCGTCGCCGAAGTAGAGATTGTTGAACACGCCGTTACCGGTGAAGGCACCGTCCGGACGGTTCTGGTAGCCGACCTGGGTCCAGCCACCGAGTTGGTAGCCGTTGCACTTCAGCGCGTTGTTGCCACACGCGTCGGTGAACGAATCGAGCAGGGTCCAGTTTTCGAAGCCACCGGCACCACCGCAAGCCGTTTCGCCGAAGACGTTTGACGGATCGCAGGCCGAGGCCGTCGGTTCGCAAGCGGGGGCAACGGGACCCGTGGGAGCGGCACAACCATTCGGCGTGCAGCTACCGGGATCCAGATTCTTCAATTTGAGAGCGGCGTCTTCAAACACCTTCTGACATTGCTGGCAATCGGGGCCAGTCGGCGTACAGGTGGCAGGGGTGCAATTGTCAGCGGCGTAAATCGCCGTGCTGAACATCACCGCCGCCGAACCGAACACGAGGGAGACGCCAGCTCCCAGGTAATCGGTAAAGCGAATTCCACGAGAAGCGGACATCAAGAACTCCCTGTTCAAGTGTGTGGACGTCTGTTCCGGAGTCGACCACGTTTACGTTTGTCAGTCGAACAGGGCCGAGTTCAACCGTCCCCTTTCCGATTACGCGGGAAGTGGCGGACGACGCAACACGACCGACTGTGCCGACCCCTTACGGCCCATCCAGAGAGCGCCTTCAGGCCCGTAGGTCTCTCTAGCATGATCGGACTTGTCGGAACATCAGGCGCAACAATTGCTTTCGATCATGAAAGTGTGTTGCGACCGCCAGAGTCGACGTAACCGGAAAAGTCCACGCAATCGGATTAGTCAGACGCAAGATCACGACCGGTTGATTCGTCGGCCGCGGCACTTTTGATGCCGCAAGGCTATGCGTTACAATCGATTACGATAGTCTTCCGTTCTTCGGAAACCCGAAGAGCAGGAATGCGCCGACCGCCCGGCAATCAGAACCAGGGCCGCCGTGGCAGCAGGTCATCAGTCGGCCACCAGAAGTGCAGAACCTGGCAACCCATGCAGCCGAGCAGCACCAAACCGACCCCAATGGGCGTTTCCATCGGGAATTCGGGATCCAGAAAATAGACGATGAGTGCTCCGCCGAGCGCGAAGAAACACGCGAGGGGGATCAGACCCATGACGAGCTTGTAAGCCAACGTCTGTTTATGGGCGAAGATGACCGTCGCCGATTTGAGGGCACAATCACCGCAGACATACGCCGTCTGATCGGGTGATTCCACGATCGGACGACCGGCGTGGGAAGGCAGACCGCAGAAAGAACAACACGCCCCGGTTGTCGGTGACGCGGGGTCATCCGGCCGGGGCGTGGGGTCTTCAGTCGTCATCGGCGGTTACGCCTTGCGGATTTTTTCCCGATGGCGGACGACGGTCTTCGTCGCATTCCGCGTATCGAGCACCATCTTGCTGTGCTGGACGATGAAGTCGTAATCGTACGCCGAGTGGTCGGTCGAAATCAGCACGCAATCCTGGGACGCAAGATACTCCGGCGTGAGGGCCTGGCTGTCCATCGCCGGGAGATCGGGATAGTGCCGCATCTTCGGCAGCGAGGGCACATGCGGATCGTTGTACGTCAACACCGCTCCGCGACGCAGCAGCAGTTTCATCAACTCGAACGACGGGCTTTCCCGCGGATCGTCCACGTCTTTCTTGTAGGCGGCGCCCAACAGGGCGACTTTGCTCCCTTTAATCGACTTGCAATTATCGTTCAGGAATTCACCCAGCCGATTCACTACATAGTGCGGCATGTGGGTGTTGATTTCCCCGGCGAGTTCGATGAACCGCGTCTGTTCGCCATGCTTGCGAGCGAGCCACGTGAGGTAGAACGGATCGATCGGAATGCAGTGTCCACCGAGGCCGGGACCGGGGTAAAACGCCTGGAAACCGAACGGTTTCGTCTTCGCGGCGTCGATGACTTCCCACACGTCGATGCCGAGCTTGTCGTAGAGCATCTTCAGCTCATTGACGAGCGCAATGTTCACGGCACGGTAGGTGTTTTCAAGGATCTTGCACGCCTCGGCGACTTCCATGCTCGACGCCCGGACGACCTTCACCACCGCGTGACCATACATCGCACAGGCGAGGTCACCGCTGTTGGTGTCGTAGCCGCCGACAACCTTGGGAATGGTCGCCGCCTGGAAGTGCGGATTGCCGGGGTCTTCACGTTCCGGGCTGAAGGCGAGGAAATAATCCTGCCCGACTTTGAGGCCCGTTGCTTCGAGAACGGGCAGCACATTCACGCGCGTGGTGGTCGGATGCGTCGTGCTTTCCAGCACCACGAGCTGCCCCGGCCGCAACGTTTTCGCGATGGCGTGTGCCGTCCCTTCGATGTAGCTCAGATCGGGATCGCGACTTTCATTCAACGGCGTGGGGACGCAGATGATGATGCAGTCCGCTTCACCGAGCCGACCCATATCGGAAGTCGGCTCGAACTTTTTCTCGGTGATCAGGGCCTGAATGGCGGAGGAGTCAATGTGTTTGATGTAGCTTTGCCCGGCGGTCAGTTTGTCGACTTTGGTTTGGTCGACATCGAAGCCGAGGCAGCGAAACCCGCTGGCCGTGAAGGCGCGGATGAGGGGCAGGCCGACATATCCCAGCCCGATCACACCGATGAGGGCTTGCTTGGACTGAATTTTTTGGGCGAGTCGTTCGTGACTCATCGGCGGGCATCCTTGCGCGAGTGGCGAATTCACCACACTGGGGGGCTTGCGGGACTCCATGCGAACACGGCGATAATAGCAGTGGCGCAAACTCGCGACAATGCGAATTTCACCCCCGCCAATCGAGACCCCGCCGCTGGCCGAGCGGAGAAAGCGGCGATCAACCGAGAGAGGGTACGGATTGAGCCGCCGAACGTTAAAGCTCAGCCGCCGGGGCCGCCGAGTAACCTTTGAACTCCGAGAAGCCGAAATGCGGCCCCGGTCTGCTGAAGCGACTTGTTAGCCGTCGTCCTTCTCGACAGACGTCTCCCAACCATCGTAGTCACCGTTGACCTCTTGTGCCAACCGAAACAGCAACAGCGTGGCTTCGTTGATCGAATCCCAATCGACGCGATCAACTCGCGCGAGGTTTACTCCGAAAGGGCGCTCTGCTTCCGAATTCTCACTTTCGGACTGAGCGGCAACTTTGAAACCGGCGCTAACGGCCTTCGCAGTGAATTTGTTCCGGTCCTGTGGCGATTCGAAATAGGCCCAGTGATTTACAAGGCGTGGTTTTTTCAAGGCGTCGCCGTGCTTCTCAAGCTGCTCGATGACATGCAGATTCTTGATTCGCTGGTGGTCCTCTGGCGAAGGAAATAGGACGTTCAAATACTGTGACCAGTCAGCGTCTTCTTTCGTGCCCATGTCGAATTCATAATCTTGGAAGCGCTTCAAGGCGCTAGCAACAGCCTTCTCGAAATGGTCCGGTTGCGGTCCATAGAAATAAAATTCCCTGCGACCCGCAGTTGTGATTCGCCCCACCAGTTCGGCTTGCGTCGTCTTCGTCACCTCATTCGTTAACGCATCTTCGATCTCATTCAAGGTGGGGGCTTCCTCGGAACTTGAAAGGCCGTCGTCGCGCGGCTGGCGAAAATACACCCAAGCCCACAACAGCCAGGGCCGCTCGGGATCTGGCACCGAATCACGAATGCCGAGATCGACGAATAGCGACGCGATCACGTCATTGACATTCGCGAAGTAGAAGTCCCAGGCATCGGACATGGAAGCGCCCCTCGCCAAGACGCCGAACGTTAAAGCTCAGCCGCAGGGGCCGCCTCAGGACACGTTGAATCTGGAGAAACCGGAATAGCGACCCCGGTCGGCTGTAGCGTTTTATTCGGCAGGGGCTGACGCGCAACACCGCCAACGAAAACGAGGCCACGCTCCTTTTCTCGCTTCTTGATGTCCAGGAAAATGGAGTGTAAATCGTAATTGAAGCGGGCAGCGTGTGCGTCACGCACTTTCCGCACCTCGTCCACAATCGGATCGTTCATGGCTTCGATTCCAAAAGTTCCTCGGGTGTAGTCTCGATGTAGACGCGCTCGGCCATGTCTACCTTCTTTTATTCGATCCTATAGGGAATCTGGTGTTCCACCCCGTCTTCTGTTCGGATGTGCAACCGTCCCCCGTTCCCCAAAGAGGAAGCCGGCTCCGACGTCAGCGTCGCAAACCGTTGTGGTCAAACCCCAAGCTCTTTTCGCGATGCCAGCGCGAGTTTTTTGACCAGTTTATCAGGGATGGGCTTTCCCGTTGAAAAGGTGACACCGGTCTTGGTTGCTTTGAGCCCTGCGGCAGCAATCTCGTCGGCAAGGGCGGTGATGGCGCCTTTGCTGACGTAGAGGCCACATTGCTTGCTGAATGCCGCGTAGCCCGCAACGATCGTCTTTCCGAACCCGAATCCGGGCATATCGTACATGATTAACTCTTCTGCGTCAGGAAGAACTTGAGCGAGTTGTGCGCGAAGTTGAACCAACAGAGGTTGAAGCGTCTCAGGTGCCGCAGCGATATAGGCGTCATGGTCTGTGAATTTTGTCATGCCAAAAGGTTCTCGAAGCGTATGGGTTGTCGTCGGGCACGCGAGTTGGATTTCAGTCGGATAACGACCCCGCTCAGTCACACCGGCCGGGGCGGTTGAGCGGACTACACCTCGGGGAAACCCTTCGTGCCGCCCCGGTCGGGTGCAGCGCCGGGTTCGGCCGTCTTGCCCCGGACCCAGCCGGCGAGCATGAGCCCCAGCCCGATTATCCCGACCGCCCAGATCGGGACCAAGACGAACCACATGGCGGGTGGGATCCCCTTCCCCTTCAGCTCCGGGAAGGCCGCGCTCACCACCGTCCGTCCGAGGAACATGCAGACGAAGCACACCGCGACCATGCGCCCGCCAAGGGTCTTCATCCCGGCCCCCGGATTGGCCGGGGCACCATCCGATTCCGCTTCCGGGTTTGCCACTTTCGGGTTCCTCCGTCGCTGAACGCCACGGTTAACCGGGCCGCGGCCAACCAACATTGATTTCAGAAACCGCGCGGCCCGCGGCTCCGGTTGAACCGATTGTTAGGGGCCCCCTTTGATCTACACCTTCTTCCACTTGTCGGCGAATAGGTGAAGACCAAGTTCGCCCTTGTGGCGCGGACCCGGTTTGAACAGCCCGCTGAAGGCCAAATCCTGTATCGCATTGGTGAAGCCATCCGACCCGACGGACTTGCCCCAAGGGCGTCGCTTGTAGCCGAGTAGCTTCGCCAAGGTCAGCTCTCGCAATGCAGACACAGCGATGTCTACCTCAGTCGGATGCCGTTGGGCCAACTCCGATACTACGGCAAGAATCACGACCGAATTGAACAGCAAGCTTTTACGCTGCCCGCCTCCAAGCGATTCGTCGGCAATGGACAGAAATACGTCTGGTGCTAAGTCTTCGCGTTCGCACGCTGTCCACGCAGGTGCCCAGACTTCCGTACTCAGAAAACGCCACGACTTAGAAGTATCCTTGTTTGTTGGCGACCCATGACACCATTTCTGGTGATCCGCCTCTTTCCAACCGAGCCGCCCAAACTTAACGTCGCCTGCCAGTTTGGCCAGGAATTGCGTCGAGCGAACGGCGGGCTTCCCACGTGCGGCATTGATCAGCGGGTCGATCGCGGGCAAGAACCGTTGCCATGCTTTCCACTTCCAGAGTGGTGCAGCCTTCGGATCGCCGAGGGCGACGTAAACATTGTAGTTTGCGGTGTGAAAGCCCATTCGTCCTCACCCCTAACTCGTATTCGACCGCCGAAGTGCGGTAGAAAACTACCGCACTGTTTCGGTCGAAGTTATATCGACAGACGCCAATATGGCAAGAAGGGCGAAGAGTTTCAAACCTCGTTCACGGCACAGTCCGTGCTCGGCCGCAAACTCCCCCGCCATACTCGACCGCACACACCGCCCCATCATCAGCGCCCTCAGCGCCACCGGGGTCGCGCAGTGACAAGCAGCTTGGGTTCCACTCCAGTGGGAACACGTTGCAATGGCACCGCTCGCGGCTGTCGCCACCCGCGGTCCCTTTCAGGAGCATCGCCAAGGTGAACGAGCCGTACGGGTCCCTCAACTTCGGCGGGATTGCCGGAAAAAACGGGCTTGCGGGCCGGATTCCGTTTGAATCGGCCGGGGCGGGCATGTTACAGCGGAAGTTCGGGAGCAACGACACCCCGAAACAGCCGCCCCAATTTCGGCCCAAAGGACCGCCATGCACGCCAGCATTCTGTACAATTTGATCGAACTGATCCACCGCTACCTGATCCTGCCGATCGAACTGCTCATCGATTACATCCTGACGTTGATCAGCATTCCGTTTTAGACACGCGGCGCCATCGCCTCCCGGCGGGCGTTTTTCGATGTGATTTGGGGAACTCACGCGGATTGCTTGCAGAGATCGAGCGGCGGCGTTACACTTCGCGATTCCCCCGCGGCATCGATCGGTGCCGACGGCTTGAAACGAAGGTGTTATCGATCATGGTTCATCGTCCCCGGACAAAACTGAAGCTGGCTCGCAAAGCCAACCGCTGCCCCAAGTGCGGAAAGCTCGTGCGGATGGCGTTTCGTTGCAAAACCTGCCATAAAAAGCTTCGTTAATCCTTATCCAGTAAGACGTTCGGTCTCCAGGAAGCCTGTTCGCCATGCCCCGCATTGAACGTGACCGCGAATTAACCAAGCGTCGTACGCGCAAGGTGAAGATTCTGAAACTGATCGCCAAGTATGTCGTGGCGACCGGCACAGACAAAGAAGAAATCGCGTCCAAAGTGCGGCGCATCAGCCCCTTCTACGAACTCGACAAGCGGGTCGCCGAGCTTTCCGAAGCCGGGAAGCTCCCCCGCATCGGTCGTCCGGTGGCGCAAAAGTCGGCGAAGAAGTAGCGCTTCGTCCGGCAATTCAACACGATTCTCGCAGAACCCGACCGGTTACCGGCCGGGTTCTGTTGCATTCCGGACACTCCCCCGCCGACACTGCGTTGCAGGGTCGTGGCTCAGTTTGAATCCAAAGCCGTCGGGGCAGGGGCCCCGACCTATGATTTCAAGTTGTTTTCACATCCATAGGTCGGGGCCCCCGCCCCGACTCTTCAAACTGCTTCGCGACCCATTGTTGCCGCGCCTTCTTTCCGTCGAGAACGATCATGGATCTTCGTGCCGAGACCCTCAAACGCTTTCTGGTCGAACCCGGCAAGAAGTGCAAGCTGAAAGACTTCGATCCCGGCTGGGAAGGGAACGAGGACATCCCGGAAGCGGACCGCCGGGAAGCCGCCGCGCGGATTCTCGAAGAAAGCCGCGAGGCGGTAGCCCAGTCGCAGGAATTGCTGTTCGCCAGCGATTCCTGGTCGGTGCTGGTCATTCTGCAGGCGATCGATGCCGCGGGGAAAGACGGGACTATCAAGCACGTGATGTCGGGCGCGAATCCGCAAGGCGTGACGGTCACCAGCTTCAAAGCCCCGACCGCGGAAGAACTCGATCACGATTTCCTCTGGCGGTGTGCGAAACCCCTGCCCGAGCGCGGCCACATTGGCATCTTCAATCGTTCGTACTACGAAGAAGTCCTGGTGGTGAAAGTCCACCAGAGCTTCGTTCAAACCCAGCGCTTGCCCGATGCCGATCCCGCGAAGAAGAAATTCTGGAACCACCGCTACGAGGACATCAACGCCTTCGAACATCACCTCACTCGCAACGGCACGCGAATCATCAAGTGCTTCCTGCACATTTCCAAAGACGAGCAGCGGCGGCGGTTTCTCGAACGAATTGACGACCCGCAGAAGCACTACAAATTCGCCACCGGCGACATCCGCGAACGGCAGCACTGGGACGATTACCAGAAGGCGTATGCCGAAATGCTGACCGAAACGAGCACGAAATGGGCCCCGTGGTACGTGATTCCCGCGGACCACAAATGGGTGACCCGCGCGGCGGTGGCAGCGCTCATTGCCCGGACGATTGACGATCTCGATTTGAAATGGCCCACGCTCAGCGACGACGCCCTTCGCGAGATGGAAATCGCCAAGCAACAGCTCCTCGCCGAAGACGCCGTTGAATGAGATCACGAGGTGGGATGGCGCAAACTCCGGTCCCCTCTCCCCCGTCTGCGGGGGAGAGGGTTAGGGTGAGGGGGCGGATTGAAACGCACGGCCCCCTCATCCGTCCTTCGGACACCTTCTCCCCCGCAGACGGGGGAGAAGGGACTGTGTCGATGGACTATTCGTTCACAGGGGATGTTCTTTAGACTGTCGCAACACACCTTGGATCGTGTCATCACGGATATCGGGCGCGCATGAGTTGGGACATCGCGGACTTTGCACAGCGATCACGAGCGCTCGCAGATTCGGTGCGGGGCCTCGAACCGGCGCTGGTGCGACTCGGCTTGCCCCCACTCATCGGTCGCGAATGGTTCGAACTGCTCGAACGGAAACTGCTGCCGCAACTGGGTGAAAATGCGTTTCTCGTGGTGGCGGTGACCGGCGGGACGAACATCGGCAAGAGTGTCGTGTTCAACCATCTCGCCGGGTTCCGCGCGAGTGCCTCCAGCCCGCTCGCCTCGGGAACCAAGCACCCGGTGTGCCTCGTCCCGGAAGGCTTTCCCGAACGGCAATCGCTCGAAGCGTTGTTTCCGAGCTTCAAACTCATCCCGTGGATCGAAGCGGCGCAGGCGCTCCAGAACAGCGACGAACATCTGTTGTTCTGGCGGACGCACGAATCGGTCCCGGCGAATCTGTTGTTGCTCGACACGCCCGATGTCGACAGCGATGCGCAGATCAACTGGCAACGGGCCGACGCCGTGCGGCAATCGGCGGATGTCCTGATCGCCGTGTTGACGCAGCAGAAATACAACGACGCCGCGGTGAAGCAATTCTTTCGTCGCGCCGCTGCCGAAGACAAAGCGGTCGTGGTCGTGTTCAATCAGTGTGAACTGCCGGACGATGAAGCGTACTGGCCATTGTGGTTGAAGACGTTTTCCGCCGAGACCGGCGTGTTGCCCGAGTACATCTATCTCGCGCCGAACAACCGTCCGGCCGCCGAAGCGATTACCCTCGAATTCTCGGAACGCCAATGGTCACCCCCTACCGAAAGCAGCGCGGAGAGCACCCCGGCTGCTGCGGAGCAGCCGGGGTGCTTGGGGCAAAGCGTGCGGTTGCAGGATGTCTTCGCCCGGTTTCGCTTCGCCGACATCAAACGGCGCACGCTGCGCGGTTCGCTGTCCCGGCTCGCCGATGAGCAGACCGGGGTGCCCGGGTTTCTGCGGGAAGTCGCGGCCCGCAGCGCGGAGTTCCGCACGGCGGCGGATCTGTTGACCGCACATGAACTCGCCGAGGTCGACGACTGGCCCGCCCCGCCGACAGCGCTGATGATTGCCGCCGTCCGTGCCTGGTGGGCGACCCATCGCGAAGGCTGGTCGGCGAAGGTTCACGGCGTCTACGACGTCATCGGTCAAACGATGTGGAAGGGGGTCAGCACCGTTCGCGACTGGTGGCAAACCGCCCCGCCGCCCGAACCGTGGGAACTCTACCGGGCCCGCGAATGGGACGCCGTCGTCCGCACCGTCGGCAAGGTTTATTCGAAGCTGGAATGGCTCAGCGAACTCGGTAACTCGCTGTTGAAGACCCGCCTCGAACAATTGCTCGCCGGCACCTCGCGCGTGGAACTGTTGCGACGCTTGGAATCGGATCATCGCTCGCTCGATTTTGCCGCGTTGCTCAACGAAACGGTGACGGTCGAACTGCAATCGTTTCGGACCGAGAACCCGCAGTTGTTCGGGTTGATCAAGCGGTTGGATGAAGCCTCCGCGGCCGCGCGACCAGCGCTGAGTGTGGTGCTCGTCTTCACTGGCGTTGGGTTACCATTGGGAGAAGCCGCGACACAACTGGCGTCGCACGGGATCATGTCCGCGGCGATGCACGTTGTGGGCGATGTCGCCGCGGGAACGGCGGTCGCGACGGTCGGCGATGCCGCGGCACTTCACGGTGCGGGTTACCTACAGGCCAAATTTCACCGTTTGCAGAGTGCGTTCCTCACGCGCCGCGCGGCATGGCTGGCCGAACGGTTGCAGCAGCATGTGTTGGGCACGCTGGCGACTGATCTGCAAGCCGCGGCCGCGGTGGGCCAATCGCCGGAGTTCCGCGCGATCGAAACGCAGGCCCGCGACTGGGCGACTTTATTGCAAGAATAGCCGGCCTACGGGACCAGGCGGGTCCCATCCACGAAGTAGACCGCGGACGGGACATTCTGCAGTGTGTCCACGGCCAAACCGATCATCTTATTTCCGGCCACGAAAACCACCGCCTTAGTTGTTGGCAAAGCCGGGTTCGCTCCCACACCGGGGTTCGAGTTTTTGAATGTGAGAGACGCGTCAATCGCATAAATCGAATGGAAAACTTTTCGACCGATTAACGTGCCGTCAATTTCGATTCCCGGGGCGATGTTGATCACCGTCGTGGCCGTGAACGCTGCCGCGGCGTCTTGAAAGTTCCAGATGCGAGGCCCGGTACCAATGTCGATCTGCGGGATGTGCAGCGACCAGGGCCCGGCAACCGACTGGGCCTGAACGCGCTCTGCATTCGCAGAAAACAGGGTGGCTGCAAAAGCGAGACTCAGAATGATCCGCATGGTCGACGCTTTCGATCAAGATTCATTTCGGTTCCGTGAAACCGACGAACAAATACCGAAGCCGGAACGTATCGGCTGTAACGGACTTCAGTCAAGATGACTCTGCAATGGCGGTCGTTCGAACCGATCCCTCGCGCCGTTTTCCGACGACCGGACAATCCAGCGACACGACTACGGCACCAACCGCGTGCCGTGGACTTGTACGACGCTGAGCGGTGCGCCGTTGAGGGACTGCAAAGCCAGCCCGGTCATCGTGTTTCCGTTCACAAAGACGAGCGCTTTCACCGTCGGCAGCGCGGGAATCGGCACCGGGAGGCCCGGAACCAGCACTTTCGCAGTGAAGGACGCATCGGCAACATAGATCGGTCCGTAGATTTGTCGACCGGTCATCGTGCCATCAACTTCAATCACTTGCTGATAGGTGAGAACCCATGAGCCGTCAAAGCCCGTGGGTGCATCGGTGAGGAACCAGATCGGCGTGCCGGGCAATCCGCTGATCTGCGGAATGTTGAGCGACCACGGACCGGCGACGGACGGTGCTTGAGCCGATGCGGTTTCGGCGGTCAACAGGCCTGCGACGAAGGCCAAACTCATGAGGTAACGCATTCGATATGCTCCTGCGGAGGACGGGTTCGGAACGCGACAAATCGAAGTCGGTTACCAGTCCATACCATCGGCCAGACCCGCGTCAACACGATTCGACCTCGGCCGCATGCAATCGGTGCGAGCGGTCTTTGCCGCAACGACGATCGCCTTTCTGCGGACCGTCCCAATTTTGCAGCGCGCGATACGAAAAAGGACACGGCAACCGTTTCGACGGATCGCCGTGTCCTCATTTCACAACGTGTCGGCAGAATTACTTCACGCGGACCAGCTTGATGATGCGGCCGGAGACGTTCCAGTCCTGCACGTAGAGATTGCCGTCCTTGTCCCAGTTGGAACCGTGGGTACCACTGAAGATTCCTTCCTGCCACTGCTCCTGCGGGATGCCGAAATTGCGGCCTTTTGCCGGATCGGGGTTGTAGCCGAGGACCGCCATGATGGTGTTGGTCTTGTCGAGAATCACCACGCGGCCGAGCAAATCGGGCACCGAAACGTAATCGCCCTGCACGGCCGCCGACGTCGGCATGCCGAGGCCGGTGATGATTTCATCGATGTAGTTGCCGTCGAGATCGTAGTGCAGCAACCGGCCTTTCGGCGTGTGATTGCGGTCGCAGACCAGCAGCCGCGGCGGGTCGTAACGGGTGTCGAGCGTCATTCCGTGACAGGTGTTGAATTCCTTGAGTCCGTTGCCTTTGATGCCGAAGTGCTTGAGGTACTTGCCGGTCTTGTCGAACTTGAAGATGTGATTACTGGCGTAACCGTCGGCGAGAATGATGTCGCCGTTCGGGGCGACGGTGATTGCGGTCGGGCTCCATTTGGTGAGGTTCAAACCCGACTCCGCGGGGATGCCGATTTTCAGCACGACATCGCCGGTCTCGCAATGAATTTTGACGCCTTCCCCGGCGTTGTTGCGGGCCCCGTACAGAAACTCGCCATCGGTTTCCTGACGGATTTCAATGTCGTGGATGTGGCTGTAGGCATCGCCCACGAACCGGCGGAGGACTTTCCCCTCGGGCGTGAAAACGAAGATTCCGATGTAGGCGCTGGTGTAAATGTTGCCCGCTTTGTCGAGCGCCACGCCGCCGTGTGTCGAGCCCAGAACCGATTTGCCGTCTTCGCCAAGACCCCAGCCGGGAACCGTGTCGAAGGTCATGAGGCCACAACCCATTCGCACCGGTTTGACCGGTTCCGCAGCAAACAGGGGCGCAGCCAAGACGCACATTGTCGTGAATGCAAACGCCAGCGAACGACATTTCATGGTGAGGATTCCTGGGGGTGATGAAGGAAGCGACCGGGACCGGAGCGACGCATCAGCATACACAGTGGTGACCGGCGACGGGAGCGAACCGGGATTGAACTCTTTTTCCCGGCGATTGATGATGGGCCGGTACTCCTGCGATGCGAGCCGATTCGGAGATGAGCCGTGACCGCACCAGTTTTGTTGAATGACGTCTCACCGCTGCCCGGTCATGTGACATGGTTCGCCCCGTGGCGCTGGTTCGCAGGGATACGGCCGTGGAAGAAATGGACGATCGCGGTCATTGTGCTTTTGATCTGGTACATCGAATCGCCAATCGTGATTGTGCCGATCATGAATCGCAGTTCGATTCCCCTCGGCGAGCAGTTCATTCAGGGAATCTACGCGCCGTTGATTGCCTGTTACGAAGTCTCCCCCGCGGTGCATGTGTTTTACGATACACAGTTTGAAGCGGTGGATGAGACGCTGACGCAATGGGGCTGGTAGGACGGTTGAATCAAAATGACGGAATGATTCCGTTACATCCCGGAAGTGATGGTTTTGCAGAGAAGTTGGCCTGAATTCATGAGCGGCACGGCGCTAGCCGCCGGTTCTTCACGGTGGAACCGGCGGCTAGCGCCGTGCCGCTCAGTCTGTCGCCGGTGGTGGCACTTCGCTCAACCACCGGCGAATGGCTATGATCGCCGACGGGATCTGATAGCGACAAACAAAGGAAACCGGCATCGTGGCGAAGGCATGGGGTGGGGCGTTCGATCAGGCAACCGATCCGCGCGTCGAGAAGTTTACCGAATCGATCAGCTTTGATAGCAGGTTAGCGACCGTCGACATTCGCGGATCGCAAGCGCACGCGCGGATGCTCGCCAGCGTCGGTTTGCTCACCAACGCCGAAGCCGCGGCGATCTGCGGCACGCTGGATGACATCGGCCGCGAGATTGCCGCCGGGCAGTTTGCGTGGAAGATCGAACTCGAAGACATCCACATGCACATCGAGTCGGCGTTGATCCAGCGGATCGGTGACGTCGGCCGCAAACTGCACACCGGCCGCAGCCGGAACGATCAGGTTTCCACCGATCTCAAACTCTATGTTCGCGACGCCCTCGCATCGATCGATGTTCTGCTGCAAGATTTGCAACAGGCCTTTGTTGACCGCAGCGACGCCGACATCGATGTTGTGTTGCCGGGGTACACGCATCTGCAACGGGCGCAGCCGGTGATGGCGGTGCATTACTGGCTGGCCTACTGCGAGAAGTTCCATCGCGACCGTGAGCGCGTGCTGGACTGTTTGAAGCGCGTCAATGTCCTACCCCTCGGCGCCGCGGCGTTGGCGGGGACATCGCTGCCGATTGATCGTCACAAAACGGCCGAACTGCTCGGCTTCCCGGCGGTCGCGGCGAACAGTCTCGATGTGTCGAGCGATCGCGATTTTCTGGCCGAGTCGATCTTCACGCTGTCGCTCATTGCCGTGCATCTTTCCGGCTGGGCGGAAGAGTGGATTTTGTGGTGTACGACGGAGTTCGGGTTCCTCAAGCTGCCGGATGCGTACACGACCGGGTCGTCGATCATGCCGCAGAAACGGAACCCGGACGTGCTCGAACTGATCCGCGGGAAATCGGCCCGGGTGATCGCCGATGTACAACAGATTCTCACGCTGATTAAAGGGCTGCCGCTGGCGTACAACCGTGACCTGCAGGAAGACAAGCTCGCCTTTTTCGATGCGTACGACACCGTGTTCGCGTGCCTGGAACTCGCCCCCGCGGTGGTCCGTCGTGCAGCGTTGCGGGTCGACACGATCAACGCGCGGCTGGAAGAAGGCTTCCTCGATGCCACCACGCTGATGGAGTACCTCATCACCCAGGGCGTGCCGATGCGAACGGGTCACGAAGTCGTCGGCCAACTCGTGCGGTTGTGTGAATCAAAGGGCTGCAAACTCGCCGAGTTGCCCCTCGCCGAGATGCAGCAGCACTGCGACAAAATCACCGCCGACGTGAGCGGGTACCTTGGCACCGCGAACGTAGTGACGCGCCTGAGCAGTTACGGCAGCGGCGGCCGTGAACCGGTGCGAAAGCAACTCGAAGCGTGGAAATTGCGGCTGGCAAGGCACTAGCTCTCACTCAATTCCGAGGGCCGACTTCAAACATCGGTCAATCTGGTGCATCAGGTCCGCCGAGAGTTCGCCGATTTGCCTGCGCAGTCGTTTTTGTTCGATGGTATGAATGTTGTTGCAGGAAACGACGGAGTTTCGAAGAAGGCCAGAGCGTTTGCCCTCCGTTGTTGAAATGTCGATCTCAAGGTGGGCGGCATCTCCCGTACGGATCATCGTCGAGGTAATCTGAGCGACGATGGTGTTCTCAATCCGTCTGTTGTAGACGTCCGATTGAATCACGAGAACTGGCCGTTTTGACGACGTGCCATCGGCGTGCGGATAATCGGCCAAGACAATGGCCCCGCGGTTCATGGCGTCTTCCGGTGGGTATCGTAATCGTCATATTCGGCCATTTCCGGGGTCGCCCAACCAATCGAAGTTCCCGATTCCCATCCCAGCCGGATCGCTTCTTCGTCGCTGACTTCGGCGTTGTCGTACAGAACGGTTCTTACCCGGTCGTAGATATCTTTCCGAATGACGATACATTCGAAATTCCCGACATGAACCGGAACGGCTTGGCCGTTTTCAACCGCCTGCTGCTGATTTTCTGTCAGGGTCATTCCCAGCTCCTCGGATTTATCGTGGCGAACAGGGAGACGGTTTGCAAGATGCCTGTCATCGTTGAGCAATGCGGATCAGTAATTCAAGTAGGGTGGAACGAGGCTTTGCGAGTTCCACCAACGTCGATGGACAAACGGGTGGAACTCGCGGACTCGTTCCACCCTACGAGCTGAACCGTGGGTCTCGTCACGGTGCCGTCGCTGGTGTCGGCGTGGGCATCGTAGTGGTCGGCATATTCGTCGGCATCACAGGCATCGGCGGCGTCGTTGGTGTTGCCGTGGGTGCCGTCCCGTTATTGATTTTCAGGCTCTTCATTGGCGGCATGATTCCGGCCAGCATTGCGATGCTGTTCGCCTGCTGATCGGCAGGAATGGGCACCGCAATCGCCACGCGATCGCCCATCGCTTGCAACGGCGTGCTCAAGGCCTGCTGGGCCATTTCAAAGTTTTTCTTGTTCGCTTCCGGGATCGGCAAGCCCGGTTGCAGGAAGGTGGTGACGAGAGCCAGCAGCTTGGCCCGCAAGCCATCGAGTGCCACCTGAATTTGTTGCGCCCCGGACGCATCGCGGCCATGCACCGCCGCTGACCACGCGACCTGGCCGCTGTTGAGTTGAGCTGAAACGCTGAACGCCGTGGCGTGCTGACTCAACACCAGCCCGGTGGACTTGAGATCGTCCGCCATGCCCGCGGCCGGCCCCATCATCATCAGCGGATTGCCAGTGGTGATCTGCGACATGGTGGAACTCACGAGGCTTTGCTCAGCGACAAAGAACATCGTTGCCCCACTGTTCGCAATTCCGGCGGCGGGTTTCGGCCCGTTCGATTTCCAGTTGTCGAGGATCTGCCGGATCGTGGCCTCTTTGCCGATGACCACCGTGGTCGGGTTCGGGAAGAACATGGTGTCGGTCTTCAAGCCGATGGAGTCGGTCCCCGCACTTTCAATCAGCCGGTAACACTTGATTCCCTGATGATCGAACGAGCCGGACGCGGGCGGGGTGAGCGTCTTCTTACACTTGAGGATCGCCAGCGCGTCGGCAGGCTGCGCGGCTCCCATCATCGGGTTGAATCCGCCCGGGGGACTCGACATCTGCGCTTGCATCACATCGACATCGCCTATCTCCGCACCGATTAATTCTTTCATCGCCACCGAGGATTCGCCGAACTGCGGTCCCTTGCGAATGGCATCCGTCACCGCGGGCGATTGCAGAAATTCCTGCACGCGGAATTCCAGCGACATCGACCGATTGGGCACCTGGCAATACGCCAGATCGACCGTCGGCGTTCCGGCAAAGAGCATGTCTTTCGCGAGATACAACCCCACGCCCAGCCCGATCAGCAGCAGCAACACCCCGCCGATGAGCAGCGGCACCATCAGATTGACGGGCTTGCTCTTCTTTTTCTTTCCCGTGGCTTTGCCGCGCGATTTCGGCCGCGCGACCGGCGCTTCGGCTTCGAAATCGTCTTCTTCCGCAGCGGGGGCGGGGGCATCATCCGTCGGCGAGAAGACCCCGGCACATTTGGGACACTTCAAACGCATCCCCGGCTTGGGAGGCGCTTTGAGCTTCAGCGTGGCAAAGCAGACCGGACATTCCACGACGTTCGGCGCGGGCATGATGAGACTCGCTCAGAGTGACGATCCGGTTCAGCACGCCGGCAGAATGTCCGCGTGAGAGAGCATTTGAGTCCATAGCTTCATCATTGACCGACCGGACGTCAAGATGCTCGCCGTACGACTGCAGCGGAACATCCACGAAACCGTAGGGTTCGCCGAGTCCGCGAGGCGAACCGGAGTGACGCCGGAAGGACGTGAGTTTCATTAAGGAGGAAAGAAAGCACCCGGCGCTCGCGCTTCGGGCTGGTTAGTTTGGACAATTCTGCGCGTACTTTAGATCTTTCCCTCAACTTTCAACCCGCGACTCTCAACGCTTCTCGCCGGTTGAAGTTCTGTGCCGGAATGGACGATGATTCCGATTAGAGGGACCGTAACGGCGGGGTCGGGGATCGTCCGTTCACATCGGGTGACGCGATCGCTCCGTCGCAAACGGTGACTCGACTGCCGGTGCTCGGTGGTGTGCGGGCCAGATTTCTTCGATTCAAGGCGGTGGCATGTCGGGCCAGACACGACTGATTCTCACGCTGCATAATCATCAGCCGATCGGCAACTTCGACGGTGTTTTTGAAGGGGCTTACGTCGACAGCTATGCCCCGTTCCTCGACCTGCTCGATGAGTTCCCCGAGATTCCCGTCGTCCTGCATAACTCCGGCTCACTCTTTGAATGGCTGGTGCAGGCGCATCCCGAATACATCGATCGCCTGCGCACATTGATCGCCCGCGGGCAGGTCGAAATCCTCGGCGGCCCGTTCTACGAACCGATTCTCGCCTGTTTGCCTCGCCGTGATCGCATCGGGCAGATGAAGTCGTACAAGGCGTTTCTCGAACAGACGCTCGGTGCCCAAGTCCGTGGGATGTGGGTTCCCGAGCGCGTGTGGGAACAGAGCTTCGCCAGCGATATCGCCGAAGCGGGCATTGAATACACGCTGCTCGACGACACGCACTTCCGTAACGCCGGTCTCAGTGATGACGATCTGCACGGCTTCTATCTCACCGAGAACGATGGCCGCATCGTGAAAGTCTTTGCGGGCAGTGAACGGCTGCGGTATCTCATTCCCTATTCGCATCCGCACGAGATCATTCAGCACTGCGGGCAGATCAACGAACGGTTCCACAACCCGATTCTCGTCTTCGGCGATGACGGCGAGAAATTCGGCGTCTGGCCGGGATCGAAGGATCACGTTTATCGCGACGGTTGGCTGCGACGGTTCTTCCAGACGCTGCGCGAGCATCAGCACTGGCTGAAAGTGACCACGATGGCGGAAGCCGTCGATCATGTGTCGCCGCTCGGACGGCAATATCTGCCCGATGCCAGTTACCGCGAAATGACCGAATGGGCGCTCCCCGCGGAGAAGCAGCTTCACTACAAGCATCAGCAGAAGTCGCTCGAACTGCTGACCGACTGGCCGCGGATCAAGCCGTTTTATCGAGCGGGCTTTTGGCGCAACTTCCTGGTGAAGTATCCCGAATCGAACGAGATGTATTGCCGGATGCTCGATGTCAGCCGGCGGGTCGAAGCGGCGGAGTCACACCCGGCAGTCCGTGAAAATGGACACTTGCTCCGCGAGGCCCGCACGCTGCTGTATCAGGCGCAGTGCAATTGTTCGTACTGGCACGGCGCGTTCGGCGGGCTATATCTGCCGCACTTGCGTAACGCGGTTTACAGCCGGTTGATTCAGGCCGACACTCTGCTCGAACAGTTCCACGGCCGGACCGAAAACTGGGTGCAACTCGACGCCGATGACTACAACGGCGACGCCCGCAAGGAACTCCGTATCGCCACCGACCGCATGATTGGCTGGCTAGTGCCGAGCAAGGGGGGGCATCTCTACGAATGGGATCTCCGCACTATCGGCGTGAATCTGTTGGCCACATTGAATCGCCGGTTTGAACCGTATCACGACCGCATCCGTGACGCCGCGCGCTCGGGCAATGTCTCGGAACACGGCGGCGGCGTTGATCCCAACGGTGCCGTCCGCTTCAAACAACCGGGACTCGATCAGAAGCTCGGCTACGATCATTGGCCGCGGAAGAGTCTCGTCGACCATTTCCTGCAACCCGGCATCTCGTTCGAGACGTTCGTCGGTGGGCAAGGCCATGTGGGCGACTTCGCCGAGGGGGCGTATCAATCGTCGCTGCGACGGGCGCCGCAAGTGGTGGAAGCGAAGCAATGGCGCGACGGTAAGCTCGGCCCATACAACATCAAGTTGACGAAACTGGTCCGGGTGACCGCCGACAACAGCGGCACCTTTGAAATTGTCTACGAACTCGAACATCTCCCCGCGGGAATGCCGATTCACTTCGGCGTCGAGTTCAACTTCGCGGCGATGCCCGGCGGGGCGAGTGACCGTTACTACTACGATGACCGCGGCCGCACACTGGGCCTGCTCGACGCCCAGTTGAGCCTGGAACCGATGGATCGCATCGGCCTCGTCGATGAATGGCTCGGCGTCGACGTCGCGCTGGAATCATCAGTCCCCGCGGGCATGTGGGCGATGCCGATCCAAACGGTCAGCCAGTCCGAAAGCGGCTTCGAACTCGTGCATCAAAGCTGCGCGGTGATCCCGCACTGGGAGTTCGCCGCCCCCGCCGACGGACGTTGGTCGGTGACGCTCACGCTGTCCGCGGACACGTCCGCCGCCCAGGCGAAACACCTCGCGGAAGCGAAAATGCCGAAACGCGAGTTGCAACACACGGTCGACTGAATCGGATTGCGGTGATTGAGCCTCGAGCGCGAGTGTCGTGCTTCACGCCGATGGGAGCGGATTCTTGTGTGCCACTGGCTCTGCCAGTGCTGCTTTTTTCTTTATCGGAAAGACACTGGCAGAGCCAGTGGCACACCGATTCAATGCCTCTCGATTTTATGGCACAACACGTGCCCCGTGTGAGATTTCTGTTGCCGTGTCCCATGCGGATTCGTACCGTTGGTGCAGTCCTTCGGGGAGGCACCGCATGCGTCTTGAGTTTCTGGGCAGCGCTCTCTCGGTGTGGATGGCCGTCACACTGCCGCCCGCGTTCTCGGCGGACGATGATGTCGTGATTCGGGATCGTCCCGAGAAGCCGACCGCGGTCAACAACCGGCAAGGGGAGATTCTCGGCGGTTCGGCCCAGGCGAACGCATCGACCCTGCGGCCGCACCTCGATTACGCGCTGATGTCGCAGATCGGCAAGGTTGATGCCGAGTGCGCGTTGACCGTGGAGCAAGTTCGCAAGCTGCAACTGGCCGGCCGCGGGGACATTCAACGGATCATGGGCGAGCTGTTTCGGATCGAGGCGGAATCGACCGCGCGGGCCGAGCGGGGCGTGGTGAATGTGAACATGCAGTGGGAAATCCGCCGGCGCGTGCTGGCTCCTGCGATGGCTCCGTTCGCCGAGAATTCGCTATTTCACAAAGTGCTGTGGAAGATGCTGACGATGGAGCAGCAGGGCCAGCTTCGTAACCTGGAAGAGGCGGAAGATCGGACGCTGACGCGCGCGCATCTCGGTGCCATCTACGGCCTCAAGTGTCCGTTGAATGAGGATCAGGAAGCATCCATTGCCCGGCTGTTTCGATCGCGGTATCCCGAATGGCGACCGGGACCGGCGGGGGCCATGTCGGTCAGCGTGGTGGTCCTGATGGCGGCCGAACTCGGTGAAGAACTGAAACCGCTGTTGACCGACGAGCAATGGCAGCAGACGGTGGCCTTCGTCAAGACTGCCGAACAGCGCGAGCCATTGTTGCGCGACTACGGACTCTGGCCGATTCGTGCCGCGGGTGCGGACGGCAAATCGCCTTGAGAACCATGAGTTCTCACAATCCGGGACGCCCCCGGATCGGCTGACCGGAACCCCAAACTTCCGTGCGTCGCGTTGGGGAGTTTGGTACGGTGTGTGCTGCACAAGAGACACTTCCGTTTCTTCATGATGCTCAATTGAGGACCAATCTCATGATGCGCTATTTGTGGACTGCGGTGATGGCCGGCCTGTTGCTGGGGCTGAATGTGGCGGGTGCCAGTGAAGCCGACCAACTTCGTGAACGGGCCGGCGATTTGAAGCGAAAAGCGGCCGAGTTGATGCAGCGCGGCGAAAAAGAAACCGCCCAGCGTTTGCTGGAGGAAGCCACGCAACTCGGAGACCGCGCCCAGATGCTCGACCGCGAAGAAAAAATGCAGCGCGGAAAGGCGATGCCGGAGGCCGAACGGCGCGAGCGGGAACTCCAGCACCTGCACGCCCGGTTGAAGGATCTGCACGCGGCGAACCACGAACTGTGGACGTCGGATGCACCGGAAGAAGAACTCCTCGACATTCGCCATCACATTCAGCAAGTGGAAGCCAGGATTGCGGAGCGGAGGGGTCATCATCGCCCGCATGCCGAGCCGGGAACGCATCAGGAGGCACTGCATCACCTGGAGGGACAACTTCACCGGATCGAGCATCTTCGTAATGCGTCCGAGCATCTCCAGGCCGCGGACATGCCCGACCTCGCGCAATCCCTGCGTGAGAAGTCGATGCAGATGGAGCATGCGGTGAAAGAGCGTCTCGAACAATTGGAAAACGAAGCCACGGTCTTGCCACAGGCCCCGCAACCGCCTGCCAAATCGGTGGAAGAGGCCTTGCGGCAGGAAGTGAAGGCGCTCCGCAACGAAATCGAAAAGCTGCGCCAGCAACGGCAACCGTAGTCATCGCCCCGGTCAATGCCACGTTTTGCATGGCAGCTTCAAGACCTTTGGCAGAAAGATATTCGGAGTTTGTCTCCGTGTGCCACTGGCTCTGCCAGTGTCTTCTGATTGCAAGTCATTGTGACAATTCACACTGGCAGAGCCAGTGGCACACAGCGTGGTTTGTCTTAAAACGTTCGCCTATCAATACGATTCCCCCCCGTCATTGACGGGGGGCTAAGACGGAATGGGACATGTCCACACGCTTTCAGGAACACCTCGCCGCGCAATTGGATGCCATTCGTGCGGCGGGAACGTTCAAAGCCGAACGGGTGATTCAAACGCCGCAGGGAACCCACGTGCGGGTGTCCGATGGGAAACCCGTGTTGAATCTCTGCGCGAACAATTATCTCGGGCTCGCGCAGCATCCGGAGATCATCGCCGCCGCGCATCGTGGACTCGATGACTGGGGCTACGGCTTGGCGTCCGTCCGGTTCATCTGTGGAACGCAATCGATCCACAAGCAACTGGAGCAGTCGCTGAGCACGTTCCTCGGAACCGAGGACACGATCCTCTATTCATCGTGCTTTGACGCCAACGGCGGTTTGTTCGAGACGCTGTTGACCGCCGAGGATGCGATCATTTCTGATGAGCTGAATCACGCCAGCATCATCGACGGTGTGCGGCTCTGCAAAGCCCAGCGGTATCGTTACAAGAACAACGACATGGCCGATCTGGAAGCCCAATTGCAGGCGGCGAAGGGAGCCCGCTTCCGCATGATTGCCACGGACGGCGTCTTCTCGATGGACGGCTACATCGCCAATCTGCCCGCGGTCTGTGAACTTGCCGACAAGTACGATGCGCTGGTGATGGTCGACGATTCGCACGCCGTCGGCTTCACCGGTCCGAAAGGCCGCGGCACCCACGAACTGCATGGGGTGATGGATCGCATCGATATCCTCACCGGGACCTTAGGAAAGGCGCTGGGAGGAGCGAGCGGGGGTTACACCAGCGGACGGAAAGAAATCGTCGATTACCTGCGGCAGCGTTCGCGGCCGTATCTCTTCAGCAACACGCTGGCTCCGCCGATTGTCGCCGGGTCGCTGAAAGCGCTGGAGATGTTGCAGGCGTCAACAGAACTGCGCGATCGCCTGGAAGCGAACACGCAATACTTCCGCGAAGAAATGCCGCGCCTCGGCTTCACCATCCTGCCGGGCACGCATCCCATCGCCCCGATCATGCTGGGCGACGCTGCGCTCGCTGCCAAAGTCGCCGATGCCATGCTCGCGAAAGGCGTGTATGTGATCGGCTTCTCGTTCCCGGTGGTGCCGCAGGGCAAGGCCCGCATCCGCACACAGATGTCCGCGGGGCATACCCGCGACGATCTGGAATTCGCGATCCGCTGTTTCGCGGAAGTGAAGCGCGAACTTTCGCTGTAACACGTTCGATCGACGCGGAAACCCAAACCAGCCGGAAGCGCAAGCGCCCGGTTCCTGTCCGAAGCAAGAACCGGGCGCTCGCGCTTCCGGCTCGTAATGAGCTCCTACAACACGCCGTACTTGGCGAAGGCGTCTACGGCTTTCAGGCCGTTGCGGATGGCGTCGCGAACTTCGTTCTCCGCGTGGACTTTCTCCCATGCTTTCTGGATCGCTTCTTTCTCGACGGCTTGCGGGACGACCACGATCCCGTCTTCATCGGCGAAGACGAGATCCCCCGCACAGAAACGGACCCCGTCGATTTCCACCGGGATGTCGACATCGACGACGCGCTGCCGATTCAAGCTGTCATAGACACACGTCGCGCGGGCAAAGACCGGAAAATTCATCGGGCGAATCTTGGCAACGTCACGGATGGCCCCGTCGATGATGGCACCCACGCATCCGCTGTTCTTTGCGGCCGTGGTGAGCAGCTCGCCCCAGATGCCCGATCGCAGCGAACCCCCAGCCGCCGCGATGAGCACGTCATCCGGCTGGCACGCATCGACGGCTTGCAGTTCCAGTTCGTACGGTCGCGGATCAACGTGGGCCATGTCGACCCACAACGTCGTTTTGCAGCGACCGACGAGCAACTCGTTGCCGGTCCAGGGTCGCAACGGCAGCCGGGGGGATTGATGCGGAAATCCCAACCCATCGAGGGCATCGCTCACCACCGCCGAATACAACTCGGCCCGCATCATCGTCAATGTAATCTCAGCCACCGTCGTCTCCTGACTTAATCTGCAGACCCTGTTTGACAGTGACGTGAGATGTACCATATTTCGGCGCAGGGATGAATGCAGTGCCAAGGTCATCAAGTGTGCCACGGCCGTGGCACACAAGCGTCTGTTCATTTTGCACTTTGCATTTTTCACTGCTCACTTTGCACGGAATTCTCCTTCACCATGCGCGACCGCTATACTGCCACGAACTTCCACCACCGTCGCCTTCTCCGAGGATGCTGCTGATGTTCGGATTGCGTTCGTCTCTTCTCGCTGTGCTGAGTCTCACCATGATCGTTGTTCCCGCGTCGGCGGAGTCCTTCCGCGTTTACTTCGGCACTTACACCGGCAACGACAGCAAGGGCATCTACGTTGCCACGTTCGATGCCGAGACCGGCAAACTGGGCGAACCGCAGCTCGCGGCGGAAACGGTGAACCCTTCGTTTGTCGCGATCCATCCGACGAAGAAGTTTCTGTACGCCGTGGGTGAAATCGCCGATTTTCAGGGGAAAAAGACCGGCGGCGTGAGTGCCTTCACCATCGATGCCGCCACGGGCAAGCTGACGTTGCTCAATCAGCAATCCTCGGAAGGCACCGGGCCGTGTCATGTTATCGTCGACAAAGCCGGCAAGACGGCACTCGTCGCCAACTATGGCGGCGGCAGTTGTGCCTCGTTACCGGTCGCGGCGGATGGCACGCTCGGCAAAGCCGCTTCGGCGATTCAGCACAAAGGGAGCAGCGTCGACAAAGGTCGCCAGGAAGCTCCGCACGCGCATTCGATCAACCTCGACGCCGCCAACAAGTACGCGTTCTGTGCGGACCTCGGTCTCGACAAGATTCTCATCTACAAGTTCAATCCGGCCAAGAGCACGCTCACCCCGAATGACCCCCCGGCCGGTGTGGTCGCTCCCGGTAGCGGTCCGCGGCATTTTGCGTTTCATCCGTCGGGCAAGTTCGCCTACGTCTGCAACGAAATGACGAGCACTATCACCGCGTTCGCTTACCACGCCGAGACCGGGGCCCTCACCGAACTGCACACACTCAGCACGATTCCGCAACCGACGCCGGGCAACTCCACCGCCGAGATCGTTGTTCATCCGTCGGGCAAATTTGTGTACGTTTCCAACCGCGGGCACGACAGTCTGGCGATGTACGCCATCGATCCATCGACCGGCAAATTGACCTCGCTCGGCAACGCCCCCACCGGCGGCAAAACCCCGCGCAATTTCAATATCGACCCCACCGGCAAGTGGATCCTCGCCGCCAACCAAAGCAGCAACACCGTCGTGGTCCATGCCGTCGATCAAGCCACCGGGAAACTCACGCCGACGGGCCAATCGATCGCCGTCGGCGCCCCCGTGTGCGTGCGGTTCGTGGCACTGCCGTAGATGGCCCACGATCGTCGGAAATGAGACGCATCGCAGCCCGGAGCGCGAGCGACGGAAGCTATGTCAGACGTGATTTTACACCCCGCGCAGCGCTTCGTTGCCCCGTCGTCGATTCAATCCGGGGTGCCGCTGAAGGCGTTGCTGGGGCGGAAGCTCATTGCGCTGATTGGGGAATCGCTGACCGCGACGGTTCCCGACTTCGATGCGGCTCGCTTTGAAAAACGGGCGTGGCGGGGATTGGCGGGGCTCGAACTGAAAGAGCGGGCGTTGCACATTGCCCACGCGATGGCCGAACAGCTTCCCGCCGAGTTTGATGAAGCGTCGTTCTTGCTGGTTGATTCGTTCGGGCCGCCGTTAACCGCCACGGAAGGGAACGGGCTGGCTCCGTTCTTCTACATGCCGCACGCGGCGTTTATCGCGGAGTACGGGGTACCGGGCTTCCTCACCGGCATGCTTGCGAACTATGAACTGACGCAGCGTTTCACGGCGGAATTCAGCATCCGGCCGTACCTGATTGCGCATCGGGAGAAAAGTTTGCAAATGTTAGCGGGGTGGGTGAAAAGTCCCAATCCGCATGTCCGTCGGCTCGTCAGCGAAGGGACGCGGCCACGGTTGCCGTGGGCCATGCGGTTGCCGGAATTCCAGGCGAATCCGCAGCACACGCTGGCGTTGCTCGAAGCGCTGAAAGATGATTCCGAACTTTATGTCCGCCGATCGGTGGCGAATCATCTCGCGGACATCGCGAAGGATCATCCGAACTTCGCCTATGATGTTTGCGAGCGCTGGTTGGAAGATCCTCTCGACGGTGATCGAGCCCACCTTGCCGAATCGCGACGGTGGATCGTCCGCCACGCCGTGCGCTTGCCCGCAAAGAAGCTGGAACCCAAGGCGCTGCGCATTCGCAAACTGGCAGCGGCGATCAAACCGGACAAGCGCTGATCACAGCGATTTCAAGTATTCCAGCAGGGCGTCGATGTCGTCGTCGGACAGATCCGCGGCACCAAAGGCGGGCCCGTCGTGACCCGTGTTCGCGTTGCCGACATCGCGCGTGTCGAACCGATACAACGGCGGAATGCCTGTAGGATCGGCGGGGGTCGCATATCCCACGTTGAGCGGATCGAAATCGCGGGGGCCCACCATGAAGACCACAGGGCGCTGCGCCGCCGGTCTTAGCAGATCGCGCAGTGTCGGAACCGACGCATTGTGCAGATAGGGCGCGGTGGCCCACACCCCGGTCAGCGGAAGGGCCGCATACACCGGGGCATTCGAGTCGGTTTGTAACCGATCGCGCCAGACGACGGGCAAACGGCTGCTCCCGCCGCTCCACGCCACTTGCGTCAACAAGGGAACGGGATGCTGTGGGTCGCGGCGATGGTAGTACCAGCTTTCCAGCGTTGTCATGCGGGCCTGCAAGGCCTCCGCAAACGGTTTCGTTCCGACCGGCTGATGAAAGTTCAGCGCGTATTGCGGATCGGTGCCGGCCTCGGCAAGGGAGAACATTCGATACTCCGTCAGACCGGAAACCGGATCGACGACGCCCGCATCATGACAGTTCGCACAGCGGCTTTGATAAAGTGTCTTTCCGCGGGCGACACGGTCCGCATCCAGTTCGCCGAGCACATCGACCGGCCAGGCGGGTGCAGAAATTTGCTGGGCGATGTCTTCGAGTGTGGCGAGATTTGGCAGCAGAATGTTGTGTGTGCCGGAAGGGACCTGCAGGGCCCCCGTCCCCAGCGATTGCGCCATGTTTCGCTGAAGCGTGGAGTTGGTGTTGTTATTCCAGTGCAGCCACTTCTTGGTGGAAACGCCCCACAAGTGAGGCACACTCGCCGGTCCATTGAGGGGCAATTCGGCGGATTGATGGGGAAAGAGGAGATATCGCACGGTGCCAAAGGCATCGAGTCGGCCGTAACCCTCGCGCGTGGTCAGCGGAAAGCGTCCCTGCGCGAGGAAGTATTCCGCTTCTGCAATCAAAAGCTGCACGTTACGGAAAAGGTCCAGCACTGCCGCTGGTGATCCGTCGCTCGCAAACGATGCAGCGCTGTCGATTTTGAACGGCGTGAGTTCGGCACGACGACGGTTCTTTGATGAGGTCGCGCGCGATTCCTGACGGATGCGCCGAGCCTCTTTTTCGACAGCGGCGATCAAAGCTTCGGCTTCAGGGCTACCGGCTTTCGTCTCGAACCGACCGCTCGGCGTGAAACTCAGACGTTGTAACCATGCCACCGTCTCCGGCTGCAATCGGCCGTCATTCACCAGCAACCGAAGGAGTTGTCCAGGAGACGTGATCAGACGCAACAGAGAGGCCTGCACATCCAGAGAGAACTGCCGGAAATCCGCCATGTTCGGGCCGCCGACGATGCGCAGGCGGGTCACGGGGCCGTTGTTCGCCACGTGCAGTTCGCCGACATGGCACGCCGCACAATTGAGACTGAGGGCCTTCAATCCGCCGACGTGTTCGAGCGGGACGACGGAGAATCCGATGGGCAGATCGGCCGCATCATCTTCCAGAAAACCATAATGCGCCATGCGCTCGGCGAAAGTTTGCCCGGTCGACTGGCCGGTGGACTCATCAATGACTTCCATTTGCCGATACAAAATCATCGGCAGGACGCCACCTCCTTCGGGCAAGTGGTGGAACGTGGCCTGCGACGTTGCCGGGAGGGGATTGACAACGGTGGTCTGCGCGTCAGCAGAGCGGTTCGGGCCAGCAGCGCAAATCAAGACCAGCGTGAATAACCGGGCTTTGAGATCGGGGGGCCTGCTCATCATCGAACCTTTTCGCCGGCCCGTTTTCCGCAGAAGAATCGAGGCGGTTTCCGCCGCGTCTATTGTAACGAGCAGCCGGTTCGAACGGGGACAGAATTCTGTCGACCCGAAAACCGACTTCGTGGGTCAGTTTGAAGAGTCGGGGCGGGGGCCCCGACCTATGGATGAGAAAATTAACCAGAAATCATAGGTCGGGGCCCCTGCCCCGACGTCTTTTGATTTCAACGGACTCACTACAGAACCCTACTTCAACGCTTCCAGCGGCTGCACGCGCACGACGGACAGCGCGGGAAGCAGGCCGCCGAGAATGCCCATCGAGATCGAGAACCCGGCAGCAAACGTAATGGTGGTTTGCGTCACCTTGAAGGCAAATTCGACTTCGCGCGACCCGACGGCGGTGCTGCGGCTGAAGCCGTTGACCACCATTCCGATCATGATGCCCAGAAACCCGCCCACAATGGAAATGAGAATCGCTTCCAGCAGAAACGAGATGAGAATCTCGTACGGTTTGAAGCCGAGGATGCGCAGCACGGCGATGTCTTTCCGACGCTGACCGATGGCCGCGAACATGGTGTTCATCACGCCGAAGATGGCCCCGATGCCCATGAACCACGCGATCACCCACGCGGCGGCGGTGATCATCTCCGTCTGTGCCGCTTGCTTCGAGTAATACTCCGTTTCGGTCATCGGGTTGCAGACAAGCGACCGGCTGTCCTTCAGGCGTTCCACCACTTCGGCGGCCTGCGCAGGAGAGTCGGTCCGCACCACCATCGAACTGAACACGCCTTCGCGGCGGAACTGGCTGGCGAGTTCGCTTTGATCGCACCAGACTTCCGATTCAAACGCGGTCCCGTTGGCGGTGAAGATACCGACGACTTTCCATTGCTTGCGACCGAGAGCCATGCTGTCGCCAATCGCGAGTTCGTGCTCGCGCTGCACGCCGCTGCCGATGATGATTTCGCTCTGGTTCGGGCGGAAGTTGCGCCCCCCGGTGATCTTGACTTGCGTATGCACATCGAAGGCGACGGGCTCGACGCCGCGGACCTGCAGGAATTTGAAGACGTTGGCCGATTCGAGATGGCGGTGCATCACGAGGAAGATTTCGCGGCTGGCGAGCATCTGCCCGTCACCCCGCCGCGCGATCCCTTTGGTCCGTTCGATTTCCCGTCCCGAGCGCGTATCGAGCTGGCTGAAGACTTCGTCGTTGTTCCCTTTGGCGAGGACGATGACATTCTGCGGTTCGCCGCTCGTCGTACAAACCTGCTGCACGCCTTCGACAAACGCCAGCATGACCACCAGCGCAGCCACGACCAGCGTGAAGCCCGACGCGGTCATGAGCGTCGTCTTCCACCGGACGACGAGGTTGCGCGCGTTGTATTTGACGGGGATCATAGTTGTCAGTTCTCAGTTGTCAGTTCTCAGTTCCGGGTCATCACTTGAGATCTCATTCCTCACTGAGAACCAGCAACTGACAACTGACAACCACTTAAGCGATTCTCGCGAACACGTCGGACACTTTCACTTTGCGGGTGGCCATGGCGGGGAAAACGCTGCCGGTGAGGCCCACGCCGGCACCGAGGAGACCGCTCCACAGAACGGCGGACCACGGGACCGGGAACTGCAGCAGGAACGAATTCCACTTGGCGAGCGGAATCGCACCCGACAGCGTGAGCGTCGAGATGGAACAGACAATCCCCGTCCCAATCATCCCGGCGATCCCTCCCACGAACATCGCTTCACCGATAATCATGATCGCGATGTGCAGCGGTTGAAAACCGAGCACCTTCAGCACGGCCATTTCCACCCGCCGTTCGCGCACCGAGATGCTGATGCTGTTCGAGAGAATGATCACCATGTCGATGAGCAGAATCGCGACCACGGCGTCAATGATCTGCAACACCGCGGTGCTGCGAGAGGCGAACCGCGCGACACCGGCGGATTCGGTCTCAATCTTCAGCGCCGGTTGACGGTTCTCGTACTCCTTCGACAACTCGGACGCGAGTTGCTTGGCCCGCTCTTCACTCTCCACCGACAGGAGAATCGCATTGACGGAACCGCTGTTGTCGGAGGCATCCGCGAGATAATCCTGTCGGCAAAAAATCGCACTGGCCCATTCGCCGCCGGGAATGGTCCCAATGATGCGGTATTGCACATCCACGGGGGGGAAGCGGGCTCCGAAGACCGTGAACTGCTGGCCGATGTGCCAGTTCATTTTCTTCATCATCCCCGGGCCGACGAGGACCGCATCCTTGGTGCTGAGCCATTCTTCGTAGACCTCGTCGGGGAGATCCATCAAGCCGCCGTGCATCTCGCGCAGCGTTTGCGGATGGACGGAAAGAACCGCGACCTGCCGATCGGCCTGGGGAATCCTGTCGAGAAAACCGACGAAGATCGTCCACGTCGTGAAGTTTTTGACGCCCGGCAATTTGGCGATTTCGCTGACGTAGCGCGAGGGAATCTGGCTGGGCATGGTCCAGCGCTCGGAGACGATCAACCGCGTCTGATCGCCGCCGGAGATTTTGCTTTTCACCGTGGAGGTGACGTTCGTCACGATCGCATAAATCGCGACGAGGACAATCACCCCCATGCCCGTCAACGCCGTCCGGACCTTGTTCCGTCCGAGGCTTTTGAAGACGAGATTGATGAACTTGAACAACATGGAATAACGGCGATTGTCAGAGAGGGGGCCAGGACGATTGGCAATTAGTAAGTGAAAAAATGCAAATTGCAAATTGGGGGACAGACTAGGGGCGGAGTTTGGCGTCGGGGAAGGCGAGGGCGAGGGCTTCTTCGCGCGTCTCGGCGTGTTCTTCCAGCAACATGCCATCGCTGATTCGCAGCAGGCGATGCGCCCGTGATGCGGCAGTGTGGTCGTGCGTCACCATCAAAATCGTCTTGTTCAACCCTTCCTGCAGTTGTTGCAGCAGGTCGAGAATTTCTTCTTTCTTGCGACCGTCGAGGTCCCCGGTCGGTTCATCGGCGACGACGAGAGCCGGGTCGGTCACCAGCGCGCGGGCAATCCCCACACGCTGTTGTTCCCCCCCGGAGAGCTGCCCCGGTCGGTGCGTGAGACGATGACTCAGCCCGACCAGCCCGAGCGCATTCAACGCCTGTTTGCGGCGGCGGCTCGCAGACATATTCAGCAGCAGCAACGGCAGTTCCACGTTCTCATACGCCGTGAGCACCGGAATGAGATGATAGAACTGAAAGACGAAGCCGATGGCGGTCGTGCGCCAGCGGGCCAGTTCCGATTCGCTCATGCGGCTGATATCGCGACCGTTGATGACCACCCGGCCGCGCGTCGGTTGATCGAGCCCGGCGATCAGGTTCAGCAATGTCGTTTTGCCCGAACCCGAGGGGCCGATGAGCGCGACGAATTCCCCGCGGTAGATTTTCAGGCTCACGCCCTTGAGAACCTCCACGCGCTCCGCGCCGCGGGAGTACTCTTTGAAACCTTCATCGACCTGAACGATGACGTCGGACATAAGGGGCAATTCATTCGCAGCGGCACAGGACCAACATCATCCATCGAGCGCTGAAGCGCTCAGACGCGTCTCATTCTACGGTGTTTTGCCCGCTTTCGTGTGAACCGTTTGACCGTCAGTCAAAGATTTATTGCCCGGCAACACTACGACGTCGCCCGCTTTGAGGCCGGCCTTCACCTCCGTCTTCTTCGCCTCCGTCGTACCGAGGGTCACCACCTGTCGGCGAACTTTTTCCTGGTCGAGGACAAACACGACGGACTGATCGGCTTCCTTCACCACGGCGGCCTCGGGAATCCAGAGGGTCTCCGCCGCACTCGCGGTTTCCACCGGGTTATCGATGATCGCGCGGACGTTCATATCGGGCAGCAGGTAACGGTCCGGTTCCGTAATGCGAATTGTCACCCGCACGACGCCGCGCGCCCGGTTGACCATCGGTTGAATCCGGTCGATCTTGCCTTCGTATTTACGGTCAGCATAGGCATCGGGAACGATGTGGCAGGGCCGACCGACTTCAACCTTTTGCAGATCGCGTTCCTGGACGTCCACTTCGACTTCCAGGATCGTCAAATCAGCGAGAACACACAGGCTGGTGGCGAGCACTTCGGGTCGCAGAATTTCGCCGACTTGCGCGTTCTTGTCGAGGACGGTCCCATCGAGCGGGGCAAAGATCTTCGTGTTCTCGAGAATGTATTTCGCTTTCGTCAACACGGCTTCGGCTTGCTGAATTTCCGCTTCGGCGGCCTGGCGGCGTTCCGCACGGACACCCTTGATGAGCAGTTGCAGTTTCTGATCCAACCCCCGCGCGTTGACATCGGCGTCATTCAGCGTCGATCGCAGCGAGTCGAGTTCCGCCGGGGACACGGAGTCCTTCAGCGATTCCGAGCGGGCCAGTTCTTTCTTCAGGTACTCGACTTTGGACTTCGCACCCTCGACACCCGTGCGGGCCTGTTCGATTTCCTCGGCCAACGCGCCGGATTTGATTTCCTCCAGACGGCTGCGCGCGGCTTTCAGGGCCGCATCCGCCTGTTGCACGTCGGCTTGGTAAGTGATGTCGTCGAGTTGGGCGAGGAGATCCCCTTCCTTAACGGTTTTGCCGACGTCGATTGTCAGCTTCATCACGGTACCGGGAATTCGGGGCGAGACGTTCACCTTGCGATAGGGGACGATGAAGCCCGACAGCTCCAGGGCCACGTCTTCATGCTCTTTGGGAGCCACCACGGCGGTATCGAGCTCGGGCGAAAGTTTCGCGCCCCATTCGGGCATGGCCCCGGCGCTCTTCTGATACCACCACGCGCCGCCCCCAATCAGGCCGAGCAGGACGAGCCAGAACAGCCCGCTGCTCAACAGGGACGAGCCGTTACTCCGCTCGTCATCTTTGAGCTGGAGATCGGAAATGGTGATGCCCGGGGTCGGGTTGGAATGTGTTCCGGATGCCACGATCGTAATCCTCCATAACGTCGACACAGCCGTCACAGTTTTCCACCGGAATGCGTTCCCGGCGCGCACTGCACACCACTGTGCAAGGAAGGGTCGGACAGGATGTCCACCCCCCTTGCGATTCCTCCGCCGTCATGGCTCAGTTCGCCGCTTCCGCTTCGTGCGAGTCGGCAAGTCCGGTGCGACCGCTAGTCTCCAGCAGTGGTAAGGCCACCGCGATCACCCATTGCGTCACGATGGCGGTCTGCACTTCGTACACCCCCCCATCGTGCATGTCTTGAATCACCATCCGCCCCGTTTCGTCCAGTTCGACGACCTGCAACCGTTTCGGCCGACCGTCTAAACCGGTCCCGCGGGCTTTTCCGGCGGCTTCCTTCGCACACCACAACCGGGTGGCCCAGACGGCATCGGGGTCGGCGTCCAGCCAGGGTTGTAACAATTCCCGTTCTGCATCGGCGGCAAATGTCGGCAGCAGTGCCACCGTGTCGTGACTCGCGGATTCGATGTCGATCCCGATCGGCACGCCCGCCGCCGCCGCGATGACGGTCCGTTCCTTGTGGGCGACGGAAATGACCGGCAGTGGTCCGTCAGCCAAATCGAGCACGTACGGTTTGCCGCGGTCATCGTGACCGATCCGGAACTGTCCGGGGTGCGCCAGCGGTTGGCCGGTTTCCCGGGCGACCCAGGCGCGGGCCGCGTCTTTGGCAACGATGCGGCTCAGCAGAAACTGCTTGCGCGGTTTGTGTCCCGTGAGTTGTTCGTATTCCGGGAACTCGCTCGGTTCCAGAATCTGCCGCTGGGCACACAGCATTTCCACGCCCGCCAGACACGCATCGTCGGTCCAGCCAATGATCACATCGTCCGGCAATCCCGGAATGTCGACCGGCTCGATGAGTGCCCAACGGGACGGATCGCGCTGGAACTGGATGTATTTCTGCGTCGTCCGGAACAGCCAGTCGCCCCAGCCTTCAAACCGCGCCCACACCCCCCCCGCGCCATCGCCCAGTTCGATATTGGCCCGCATCTGCTTCGTGTCCATGTCGAACTTCGTGATCTGCACGCGCAGATCGCAGTCGGTCCCCACCGGCGGTGTCGGACCGTAGATTTCAATCCGGTCGACACCGGTCGGCAGCACGAACCAGTCGAAGATCTGGCACCACAGGCCCGCCATCTGCCCCACTCCGTCGAACAGGCACGGGTCGACCAGCAGTTGAGGCTCCGGCAAATTGCGGAAGAGTTTATCTTTCGGCAGCACCCGCAATTGGGAAGTGCTGACGGGATTACCGAACTGTCCCAGCGCCGAGACGACATGGAACGAAGGACCGTGGAACATCCGCCGTTCGACGTACAATTCGTCGATGTGGATCGGCCACGCCGGATCCTGCGAGCTGTCGGGCCATTCAAATTCCATTGTCTGCCGGTATGCCTCCGCAAACAATACCCGCGCCGACAGGCACCGGGTTTCACCCATCATCAGGGTGACTTCAATTCGGCGGACACCGTCTTCACCGTCGTTGGGAGCCGCGTTGGCGATGATGGTCAATTTCTTGCGCGGGACGTCTTCCAGCGCCACCCAGCGCATCGCCCGCACGTTTTCATAACCGATCAAACCGAGACCCGGGCACAGCAACGCCGCGGCTTCAGCGGTGAATTCCAGGCTCATCGTCAACGGCACAATCGGCAGGCAATCCTTCGCGTGCCGATACGGGGCGTACACGAACAGGTGATCGTGCAGGAACAGATCGTCATCGACATCAATCATCCGTTCGATGACGAGTTCCCGATCGGCAACGTAGTGCGTGACCGTTCCCAGCACCGGCAGCGGGACATCGAATTCGACGACTGCCGGGCCGACGGCATCCGGGTCGGGTGTTGGTTCCGGCTCGGGCGCGGGCATCACCAACTCGGCTGCCGCGGTGACGGGAGCCACGCCATTGCCGATGTGGGCGGGTTCAGGAGGAGCGGGTTCGGGAACGGTCGCGGGCGCTGGGACTTCGCCAAGCGCAAGTGTGTCGGTTGATTCTTCCACTGCGGGCGGCACGTTGGGATGAAACTCCGGCGACCATTCCAGCCGCAACGGGAAGAACATCTTCGGTACCGGTTCAGCCGCGCGCGGGGCGGACAAATCGAGCGGCTCAATTCGACGGTGCGCATACAACGGGTCGAGCGTCATCGGCACGCCCGCCGTGAACAACCCACCGACGAGGTGGTTGAGTTGCGTGATCGGATTGCGGGTGTCGACATCGAGCGCCGCGGTCACCACGTTCGCGCCGGCCGGGAAGAACTGCTTCATGTGGGCCGACATGTGCCCGCCGCCCACCTGCACGAAAACCCGTGCTCCGTCATCATAAATCCGCCGCAGGGTTTCCCACACGCGGAGCGGATGATCGAGATTGAGCATCAACGTCTTGCGGACTTCCGCTTCTGTCGTCGGATACGGTTTCGTCGTGATCGAAGAATAGAGCTTCACCTTCGGCGAACGAACTTTGAATTCGTGGTCCTGCAACGATTGCTGCAACTCTTCGAGCAGGTAACTCAGGCACGGCGTGTGGATCGGCGGATACGGGAGCAACTGCGTGAAGATTTCTTCCTTCCGCAGCTTCTCGGCGATCCGGGCCAACCCGTTCCGATCGCCCCCGAGAATGATCGCCGACGGCATCGTGTAGATCGCGATGTACGTCCCCGGTTCTTCGTCGAGGTAGGGCTGCACCTTCTCGGCGGAAGCAAACACGAAGGCCAATCGCCCACCGGCCGCATCGCGCCAGTCGACGTTGAGCACCTTCCAATACGCCGGGGCGGTCTCGTGGAAATCGGACATCCCGGCAGCACAGAGCGCGGCCATTTCGCCCTGGCTTTGCCCCGTCATCATGTCGACGGGGACCTGAAACTGCTCGAGCAACGTCCAACTGATCCAGTTGACCAGCGTGACGCCCATCGCCGCGAGATACCGCTCTTCCGGTTTTGCGGGGGCGTTCGCCGTTTCGTTCTCGCTCTTCGGCGGCGCGAGGCGGGCTTTCAGCTTCTGACGATATTCTTCCGGCAAAGAGGCGGGCGGCACGAAGACCGAACTGGTGGGGATATCGTCATCCGGATGGCGGTCGCGCTCTTCGAAATAATCGAACTCCTGCCGCAGTTCGGGATAGTGGAGGCAGAGTTCGAGAACGTGATCGGGATAGTTGCCGATGAGGCCGGGAAAGCCCATTCCCGGGAAGAGAAACGCGATTTTACCGGGCGGTTGTTTGGCATCGGCGGAGTAATAAATCTGCTCATCGCCGAGCGGTTGATTGCTGCCGGACCCCACGCCGGAAGTCGCGGTGGTGGTTGCTCCGGTCAACTCCGGCACCAGCCGATCGAGCTTGTCGGTGAGTTCTTCCAGTGTCTGAAAGATGATCGCCAGCTTGCACGGCTGCGCGGCGTCAATCTGCTTCGTCAATGCGGCCGCAATGCCGGCTGGTGTCTTGGTCTGCTGGTCTTCCGTCAGGAAACGTTGCAACTGCTGGAACTGTTGAATGAGCGCCTGTGGTGACTTCGCCGCAAACACCGCGAGTTCGCTGGGGCGATCGACCGTCGGTTCAATCGGTCGCGGCAGAATGGCCTTGGTCTTGCGGCGCGACTTCCCGGCGGTGACGACTTCCTCCAGCACGAGGTGGCCGTTGATGCCGCCGAAGCCGAACGAATTGACGCCGGCGCGGCGCGGCCCACGGGCTTCGTTCTGCACCCACGGTCGCGTGGTGGTGTTGATGTAGAACGGCGAATCGACCAGTTCCGGCCGCGGTTCTTCGCAGTGCAAACTCGGGGGCAAAACTTTGTTCGACAGCGCCAATGCCGTCCGAATCACCGCTGCGATTCCCGACGCGGGCATGCAGTGGCCGATGATCGACTTCACCGTCCCCATCGCGCGCGTCGTCGGCGGATGCTTCGACCGCCCGAAGAATTCCTTGACGGTCTCCAGCTCCGTAAGATCGCCCAGCACGGTCCCGGTGCCGTGCAGTTCGAGGTAACCGATGCTCGCGGGATCGATGTTCGCGTCTTGATACGCCTGGTGGAGCGCCCGGAGTTGGCCCTGCATCGACGGCGCGAGCACGTCCACATCGCGGCCATCGCTCGCGGACCCGGCCCCTTTGATGATCGCGTAAACGTGGTCGCCATCAGCAATCGCATCTTCGAGCCGCTTGAGCAGAACCGCCCCGGCTCCTTCACCGATCAGCAAACCATCCGCGCGGCGGTCCATCGGGCGAATCATGCCCGATTTCGACACCGCCCCGATGCGCGTGAAGACGTGCATGAAAATCTGCGTCTGCGTGAGAAAGAATCCCCCCGCGACAACGAGATCCGCCTTGCCGAGCCGCAAGCGATCCAAACCTTGCTCGATGGCAATCAACCCGGACGCACATGCCCCGTCCACGCAATGCGCGGTCCCACCGAGATTGAGCCGGTTCGCCGCCCGGCTGGCCGTGATGTTGTTGATCGCGGTTGATAACGAATCGGCTTCGCTGGGAGGCAATGTCGAACGGAAAAATGTTTCGAGTTCATCCCGCTGTTCGCGCGGAAAGCGCTCGGGAAACTTCCGCTCCAGCATGTTCAGAATCGTGTCGAAGTATTCGACGCGCAGGCCGGTCTCGCTCGCCTTGTTGCCGGGATAGCTGCCGCGACCGACGATCACGTCGGTCCGTGCGCGGCGGACATCATCCGCGGCGATGTGGCCATCTTGCAAAGCCTGATCGACGACGTTCAACATCAGGAACTGATCGGGATCACCATAGCGCAGGACGTTCGGAGTGATGCCGTACTGCATCGGATCGGTGCCGATTCCCGGCGGGAGAAAGCCCCCCCGTGGGAACGGCAACCAGGCGTCATCCGTAACCGGTCGCTTCCAGTTGCGCGCGTGGGGCAGCCGATGCGCGGGAAGCGTTTCAATGCAGTCGACACTGTTGACGTTATTTCGCCAGAACTCGCGCACGTTCGCCGAGCGCGGGAAAGCGCATCCCAACCCGACAATCGCTACGTCATTTGATGACATACGGTCTTAATCCAAACTGCAAATCACCGCCGAGCGGACACCATCTCAATTAACTTGGGAATGCTACACGCAATCGTCACTTCGGGCTCGCCCCGGCTGCCCAATCGCAGCTCATTTTCGAGGAATTGGACCCCATCGGGGATCGGGATCATGTACAGGTCGCGTGCCGCATAAAGTTTGCGCAGTTCATCAGAAACCATGCCAGCATCCCAAGCCCCCCAGTTGATCGCGACGATGCGGCCTGGCCACTTGCGATCCAGGTCATCCGCCAGCTTGTTCAGGAACTCATTGGCCGCGCTGTAGTCCGCTTGCCCGCCATTCCCAAACCGCCCGGAGACCGAGGAGAAGAAGACGAGGAATTTCAACTCCGCGGGCTTCAACCGCTTCGCCAGGATTAAAGCGCTGTCCACCTTCGTGGAAAACACGTTGCTGTACGATTGCGGGGTTTTATCTTTCATCAACTTGTCTTCGATGACCCCCGCGCCGTGGATTACGCCATCGATGCGACCGAACCGGGTGTAGACGTCATCGATGAGTCCTCCGAACGTTTCCTCATCGCGGACATCCATCGAGTGATATTCGACGGTGGCCCCGGTGGCTTCCAACGCCGCGAGATTGTCGAGAATCTGCCGGTCTTTCAGGATCCGCCGCAGATTCTGTTCGATCTGCGCGGGGACCATCGGCTGTCCCTGCGCTTTGCGTTGCTGGATGAGGTGCATCCGCAACTTGGCGGTGTCGAGATCGCGCGTGTCGTCCCCTTCCGGCTCGGGCAGCGGCGATCGGCCGACCAGGATCAGCGTCGGCTTCGCGAGTTCGGCTAATCGCAACGCAGCGTCGTAAGTGATGCCGTTCGCTCCACCGGTGATGAGCACCACCGAGGATTTGTCCAAGGGCAGCGGCCCGAGTTGTGTCGGATGGGCGGTCGTCCGCTCCAACCGCACCGTGGAGCGCCCGGTCGCACTCAAGCCGACTTCCACGAGATGATCATCGACCATCAACTCGTCGAGCAATCGCGATCCCATGATCGTGTTGCCCGCGCTGAGATCGAGGTCGACGGTCTTCACCCGCAGCGTCGGATATTCCTGCTGGAAGGTCTTGAAGAGTCCGAGCAGTCCCGACGAGGTGAGGGCCATTCGTCCGCCGCGCCCCAAGCCGAGGCGGCCATCGAGCGCGGTGAGGTTCATCACCGTGCCGCCCCCCTGCTGCGCCGCCGCGGTGAGATCGTTCGCGAATTCCTTCAGGAATTGGAACGACCACAGCGTGACCTGCAACGCAGCTTCACCGCTGGCACACCCCGTCGCCGCATACGCCTGACTGATCCCGAGGAAGTTGATCGCGGCACCGATGATTTCGCCCGACGAACCGACGAGAAGTTGCCGCAATTCCTGCAACGATTCCGGCGAACCGAAGTCGACTTCATAGGTTTCCGCAGAAACCTTTCGCGCCCGCGATCCGGGAAGGATACAGCGGTAACGGTAACCTTCCTGCGTCAGTCCGGCCGTTACAGTCGACGTCAATTCCGCGGCTTCGCCAAGCAGCAGAATCAGCTGACTACGCGGGTAGTTTTTTTTTCCGCACCCGCAGGAGCATCCGCCGTCTGCAACGTGTACCGCTGCACGGTTCCGTCATTCGTTGCCGCAGGCGTTCCGCCGGTGGCCGTGCCCGAAACCGTCGCTTGGTAGCGGAGTTCGTAGGCACCGATGATATCGCCCAGGGTCTTGAAGTTCGTGAATTCCTTCAACGCTTCTTCTTCGTCCTGGTCGGCATCCTGGAAGGCCCGGTGATACCGCTTCAGGTTACTGAAGACTTCGACGGTTTTGATGGAGTCGATTCCGAGACCCGATTCCATCGGCAAGGCAAGGTCGAGCATTTCGATTGGATAGCCGGTCCGTTCGCTCACGGCTTGCAGCAAGTCGTCTTTGAATTCTTCGGGCGACGGAGGCAAGTCACCAGCGGGAACCGCGGCCGGAGCCGCTACTTTCGCAACGGGGGCCGGAGCCGGGGCGGCGACAGCCGTACCATTCCGACCGGGTTCGTGGCCGTTGACGTATTCCGTCCTGGCGGGCTTGGCCACCGGAGCAGGTGCCGGGGAAACACGGGCCACCGGAGCGGCGACTTTCTGAGCGACCACCGCCACGGGCTTCGGAGCGACGGCAACGGCCACCGGAGCGACAGCCCTGGGGACTGCGGCTACGGCAACTGGCGCGGGAGCCGGTGCCACCGGGGCCGCAACCGGCATCGGGGCCGGAGCCACAGCGACCACATGTTCGTGAATCGGCTCCATCACCGCGGGCATCGGCTGGGGCATCGCCACCGAGGGCATGACCATCGGCATCAGCGCGGGCATCCCGGAGCCATTCGCACATTGCTGAATGAGCTGCTGATGAGCGTCGACAAATCGCAAGGCGACCTGTTGCTGCCATTTCTGCAGATCGAGCAACTGCATCATCAGAGCTTGAGATTGCAGAATCAGTTGGGCTGATCCGGCCGACACCGGTACGTGGGATTCGTTCGTCATGGGGTTCGTCGTCGTCACGGCATGCAACCTTGTTGACGGTGCCAATGGTTCTTGGAAAATTTGGGGGGCAGTGACGACCGGGAGGCACGGTGCCATCGGTACGTTGCTCCCCGGTAAAACTGCGGAAATTCGATTCGCGTGACCGTTCGTCTGTCCGTTACGAACCGCGGTGGCGGTTCCATTGCTATGAGCATGACCGTTCTTTTCAACGGCCGTTGTTTTCGCTGGCTTGTGATGTCCGTTCGTGGATCCGTTGGTCGAGCCGTTCATTCTTGAACCGACGATGGCCGGGCGTGGCAGCGGCGCGGGTGCCGCCGCCGGTGTCGGTTCCCCATAAGCCTGCAGGCGATTGGCAAGCGGCTTGGGCACCCCGACAACCGGGGACTCGCTTTCCGCCGCAACCTTCACAACCGGCAAACTTCCGTTATGCTTATCGCCCTTTCCATTCGGCCCATTCAGCCCATTTGCTGAATGTGCCACCACGTCATCTTTGTTCTCGTTGACCGTACCGGTTTTGCCGCCAAATTTGGCGCGGAGCCCATCACCGGGATTTCCGCGACGTGTCGGCAACGGGGTCACCGGTTTCGCTCCGGCAACCGAAATCACCCATTCGGCCAGCTTCGGTTTCGCTTCCGCTTTCGCGTTGGCGACGTAAGTTTCACTGCTGTCTTCTTGCAATCCTCGTGCCGAGAACCACGGATGCAAATCGACGCTCAATCCCAACACCGTGGCCTGAGCCAGCAGGTGTGCAAATTGCGTCACCCCGTCTCTTCCTGCGGCATCCAGCGTGAGAATCGTCGGGACATCGTCCTCGAAAATGCGGCTGATGAGTCCGCTCAACACGCGGCCCGGTCCGACTTCGATCAGGACATCATAACCATCTTCCCGCATCCGCCGCATCTGTTCTTCGAAACGGACCGGTTCGACGATGTGACGCTGTAGCAACTTGCGAATCTCGGGTCCTTTGGAAGGATAGGGTGCAGCTAGGGTGTTGCTGTAGACCGTCTTCTTCGGAACCGTGAAGGCAATTCCCTGGAGGGCTTTCGCCAGTTGCTTCGCAGCTGGGGCAAGCGCCGAAGTATGGAACGCCGCGGTGACCGGAATGCGTTTCGCGCGGAGTCCGTGCTCTTTCAGATAGGCGACGGCCTTGTCGATCACGTCCACCGGACCGGCAATGATGGTCTGCTCGGGACCATTCAGGTTGGCCAGGTCCGCGGGGATATCGCCCTGGGCGAGCAGGTCGCGCGTTTTGTCCGCCCCGGCCATCACGGCGGCCATCGCCCCCGGACAGAGTTCTGACGCTTCCGCCGAGACCCGGCCGCGTTCGGCCGAGATTTCCAGCAGATCATCGACATCCATCGCCCCCGCGGCATGCAGCGCGACGTATTCGCCATAGCTGTGACCCGCCACCGCCGCGGGAACAATCCCGTAACGTTCCATCAACTGCGTGGCGAAGACTTCGACCAAACCGAGAGCGGGTTGGGCCACCGCCGTGTCATTCAACTTTGCCCGACGGTCGTCGTCTTCTTCCTGCGAGAACGCCGGAGGGGGGAAAATCAGTCGCGTCAACGAGACCGGGAAACGGTCTTGCAGTTGTTGATTGGCCGACGCGAACAGATCCTGAGCCCAGTGGCTGGAGATCGCGAGATCCCGCAGCATGTTGACCGACTGCGACCCCTGACCGGGATACAGGAACGCCACCCGTTCCGGCGCAATCGCGGCCGCTTCCGAGAAGTAAATCCCGGTCGGATCCTGCCACGCCGACTTCGTAGCGAGTTGTTCGACCGCTTTGTTCAACTTCGCCCGGAAGTCTTCCACGGTGGTGGCAACGATCGCGAGACGGCACGCATTCGACGGCGATGCGATGTTCTGCCCGTCGATCAAAACCGATTGGGCGAGCTGAGCGAGATCGAGCGCCGGGGCATCTTGCAAGTTTGCTTGCAAGGCTTGCAATGTCGCGACGATGTCCGTTCGCGTGCCCCGCTTCCAGACGAAGACTTCGGTCGCACGCGGCGACAGATCGGTGTCGCGACGGTTCTCGGCCGGGCCGTCATATTCTTCCATTACGACGTGGAAGTTGGTGCCGCCAAACCCGAAGGCGCTCACGCCGGCGCGGCGCGGGTGTTCGCCGAGTTCGTCAAACCACGGCCGCGTTTCGGTGTTCACGTAGAACGGACTGTGCCGGAAATCGACCTTTTCGTTCGGCTTCTCGACATTCAACGTCGGCGGCAGCACGCGGTGATGGAGCGCGAGGGCCGTCTTCACGAGGCTCGCCAACCCGGCACACGTCTTGGTGTGACCGATCATCGACTTCACCGAACCGACCGCGGCGTACTGCTCGTCGGTGGTCGCCTGCGAGAACAGCGAGTGCAGCGACGTAATTTCGGTGCTGTCGCCGACCGCGGTGCCGGTGCCGTGGGCTTCGACGAGTGATACCGTTGCTGCCGGGACATCGGCGTCTTCGTAAGCCCGCTTCATCGCCAGGATTTGTCCGGGCGGATGCGGGGCCGTCATGCTGCGATTGCGGCCGTCGCTCGACGCACCAATCCCTTTGATAACGGCGTAAATCTTGTCGCCGTCCCGTTCGGCATCCGGCAGCCGACGCAAGACGAGCGCCGCGATGCCTTCGCCGAGTGCGATGCCGTCGGCGGAGTTATCGAACGGCCGCGATTTTCCGCGGGGTGAGAGCGCGTGCGTCTTGGCGAAGCTCATATAACAGAACGGATTGTTCGTCCCGTCCGCCGCTCCGACGATCATGGCATCGACCGAACCGAGCCGCAGTTGACCCATCGACGCATGGAGCGCCGCGAGGGACGCCGCACACGCCGCGTCAACGACATAGTTCGGGCCGCCGAGATCGAACCGGTTCGCAATCCGTCCGGCGATCACGTTCATCAGGAAGCCGGGGAACGAGTCTTCCGACCATTCCGGCAATGTGGCGTTGATATCGTCGGTAATCTGCTGCTTCATCTCCGGCGTGAGATCTTTCACGCGGGGCAGATAGTGTTGCAGCATCGTGCGGAACGCATAGTCCCCCCCGACATCGTGCGACCCGGCACAGGCGAAGATGCAGCCGGTGCTTTCCTTGGGGAATTCTTTCTTGTCCCAACCGGCGTCGATCATTGCCTGACTGGCGACTTCCAGCGACATCAGTTGGATGGGGTCGATGCTCATCAGGCTTGCCGGTGGAATCTTCCACTTCACCGGATCAAAGCGCATCGATTCGAGGAAGCCGCCCCACTTGGAATAGATTTTGTCGCGGGCCAACCGGTCTTCATCGAAGAACGTGCTCGAATCCCAGCGTGCGGGATCGATTTCGCGGATGCAGTCGAGCCGTTGGAGAATATTCTGCCAATATTGCCGCAGGTTGGGCGCTTTTGGGAAAACGCATGACATACCAACAATGGCGATGTCACTGTTTTTCAATTCTCGGTGCGGACGATGACGCGCGCCCATGACAACGGGCTCCTTCTGGCGATGTGTGCGAGGGGGCTGGGGGACACGATGTCGGGCTCGTCCGTGAAGCGCGAGCATCGGGAACTTCGTTGTGGGGCGAGGTTCTCTGGTGGGCCTTCGTCGGAGCTCAACTCCGCTTCAGCCGGGATGGAACCGAGCCGCCTCAAATGCAGCTCGACGCTAAAAGGCAGGTCGTCACCGGGCTGCCAACGAAGGGCGATAAGAGCATGGGAAAGGCCATTTCCCAACTCAAAAAACGCACAATTCGCTTCGACAGGGATCACGACTTAAACTGGCAGGAACTCCATTTCACTCCGTCAGGAAAAAATTCGCTAGTGCGGATTGCCAAACTCCCCGATTTTTAGGGAAATCTCTCACACTCTTCATTTTTGAACTCGTGAAACCGGGCAATCGACCGCCACGACTGAAACCAAATTCTGCAAATTGGAGTACGCGAGCCCACACACCAAAACTGCAATTGTCGCGCCAGAACGGCATTTCGCTGGAGACGCATCCGCCGTCGTACTCGTTCCGCCAACCTTGCATCGTCTCCAGCGTCTGCGCAAGTCGAAGATTTGCCAAGGATTGCAGCTTACGCAAGCCTTGCCGACGAAGTGGAACATACCTTCTATGCTCACAACTCCATCCGTTTTCAATTTACCAATCGAAGCGATTCTTGCGGCAGAAAGTTCCAAATGCTGTGCATGCGCCCGCTGGAATCGGTGTTTCTACCATTGAGAGAGAGAAGTGATCATAGTAGGCGATGATTCGCGGGCAGGGTGGTGCTCACACGCCATCTCGAACAGAATGAAATCCGCAGATTCGTAGATGTCTGCCGCAACCCTGGAACGTGTTTTCAAATCCCGTTCGCGGAGAGCAAAAAGCGGAAAGCCAAACACTTTGAAAGTCCAGATTTTCAGGCTTTCGCGCTTCGCTTTCCGCCGTTCGCGATGACACATTCGTGATTTTGAAGACCCGTTCTTACGGTGACGGGTTGTGAATGAGACCCCTGTCGACGGAGGGAACACCTCAGTTATGAACGCTTTGGAAGACCTCCGGTCACTGACCTCGCTGTTCACCCATGCCGAGCCCCTCTTTCAGCGCGTGGAGCATATTCCGTCGGCGGTCACTCCCGAGCCGTATCACAGTCTGCTGGTGCATCACGAGCACATGACCGTCTCCATGGAGCGGTATCATCAGTGTTCGGTGGATGTTCGGGTTTTACAGCACCACCAGGACGGCGACATTTATGCCCGCGAAATCTTGCTTCTGAAGCATGGCACCACCATTCCCGTGCAGTACGGACTGGTTCGCTTCCACTTGAATTATGTGATCGAACCCGTGCGGCGGGAAATCATCGCCGGGGAAACACCTCTCGGACGGATCCTCATCAATCACAATGTGTTGCGCCACATTGATCTGGGCGCGATTCTCGAAATCACGGCGGGTCCGGGGCTCGCCGCCGCGATGCAGATGCCCCTTGGTGCCGTCACCTACGGCCGTCTGGCCACGATCTTCTGCAACCGCCAACCCGCGGTCGACCTGCTGGAAGTTTCGGCGGTGTTGTGACCGTGACGGCCGAAATGGTCTTACTTTCCGTGGGCGGCCAGAGCGAGTTCCCGGGCGGCGGCGGCGATGCGTTGAACCGCCACGACGGTCGACTCCGCATTCGTGGCGGCTTCGAGATGCTTGACCAGGGCGCTGCCGACTATCCCCCCGTTGGCGAGCCCATGCAACGCGCGGATTTGATCGGGACGGCTCAATCCGAAGCCGACGGCAAGCGGCAGCGTGGTGGTCGCGCGGAGCGATTTGAGCATCGCGGCGAGATCGCCCGGCAGCGCTTCCCTGGCCCCGGTCGTCCCGGCGACGGCAATGCAGTACACGAAACCGGACGCCTGTTCGAGAATCTTTTTCATTCGCTCTGCAGGCGTGGTCGGCGCAACGAGTTGAATCAACGCCAAATCGGCAGCGTCGACGAGCTTCGCGAATTCGGCCGCTTCATCGCCCGGCAGATCGGGCACAATCAGTCCGGAAAACCCGGCTTTCACCGCATGGTCGACAAACGCCTGCGGGCCGTGACGGAAAATGATCGCGTAGGAAACCATCGCCAGCAGCGGCGGCTTCACCTGCCCTTTCAACGACTCGACCGCGGCGAAGATATCCACGAGCTTGATCTTGTTGTTCAAAGCGCGGGTGTACGACGCCTGAATCACCGGGCCGTCGGCGATCGGATCGGAGTACGGGAAGCCGACTTCGATCAAGTCTGCCCCGGCGTGGGCCAGTTCCGTGATCACCCGCGTGGTGACGGACAGATCCGGATCCCCCGCGGTGACAAACGGAATAAACGCCAACTGTCCGGCGGTCGTGCGCTGCGAAAAAACTTCGGCGATGGGATTCATCTGTGGGTCACGTCTTGGAGTCGGGAGAAGGGTGATCGCGCGGAGAGCACCCCGGCTGCTTCGGAGCAGCCGGGGTGCTGATCGGCGACTTAAATCGTCTGGTTGGTCAACCGGGCGACTTCGTTCAGATCTTTGTCGCCGCGGCCGGAGAGGCAGACCACGATGACGTCTGTCTTCGCTCGTTCTTTCGCGCGGCGCAGGGCGTATGCCATCGCGTGGGAACTTTCGAGCGCCGGGATAATGCCTTCGGTGCGGGCGACGAGCTGCATCGTGTCGAGGGCTTCCTGATCGCGAATCGCCACGTATTGCACGCGGCCGGTGTCTTTCCAGTAGCTGTGTTCGGGGCCGACGCCGGGGTAATCGAGCCCCGCGGAGATCGAATGGACATCCGCGGTCTGTCCGTCTTCATCTTGCAGGACGTAGCTGTAACTGCCGTGGAGCACGCCCTTCGCGCCGTAGGAAAGGGTACTGGCGTGCTGACCGGGTTCACTGCTGCGGCCGCCCGCTTCAATCCCGGTGAGCGCGACGGTTTTGTCTTCGACGAACGGGTAGAACATCCCCGCGGAGTTGCTGCCGCCGCCGACACACGCCACCACTTCATCGGGCAACCGGCCGGTTTCTTCGAGACATTGTGCCCGCGCTTCCCGGCCGATGACCGCCTGGAAATCGCGGACCATCATCGGAAACGGATGCGGTCCCACGACCGAGCCGATGATGTAATGCGTGTCGGCGACCGAAGCCATCCAGTCGCGCATCGCCTCGTTGATGGCATCCCGCAGCGTGCGCGACCCGCTGGTGACCGGCCGGACTTCGGCTCCCATCGTCTTCATAATGAAGACGTTCAATTTCTGTCGGCGGACATCTTCTTCACCCATATAGACGACGCACGGCAGACCAAACCGCGCACAGGCCGTCGCCGTCGCCACGCCGTGTTGGCCAGCGCCAGTTTCGGCAATCACGCGAGTTTTGCCCATCCGTAGCGTTAATAACGTCTGCCCGATGGTGTTGTTGATCTTGTGAGCGCCGGTGTGGTTGAGGTCTTCGCGCTTCAGGTAAATCTGCGCGCCGCCACACATTTTCGTAAGCCGTTCCGCGAAGTAGAGCGGATTCGGACGGCCGACGAACGTCCGCAGCAAGCCGTCGAGTTGCTGCTGGAACTTCGGGTCGCGCTGGGCTTTGTGATACTCCGTCGTGAGCTGTTCGAGGGCGTACATCAGCGTTTCGGGCACGAACCGGCGGCCGAACTCACCGAAGCGGCCTTCGAGATCGGGAACTTGCGACGTCGCGGGACTGGCAATCGAGACGGTCATGCGTCACTTTCGAGTGTGAGAATCAATACACGGATTATGGGACCCCGTGGCGAACGCGGTCAATCGAGTGGGGGAAGTTGAGGGGCACCGCGAGGATTCGGTGCGGGACGCGAAACCGCACAGCGATAAGAAGGAATTCGTGGGATGTCTGGGGTGCATCCGAGAGTCTTCATTGCCATTTTCTGGTCCGGAGCCCCAACGGGGTGAGATTCGAGAGCCCAGCCCGCAGGTCTTCCGGAGGCCTGGGTTGCTGATTCAAATCAACGCTCAGCCCCAGCGGGGCGGGACACTTTTACGCACAAAACAGTTGCGCCCCTGTGGGGCTTGGTGACGTCTTTTGATCCCATGACCCAGGGCTGCGCGAAGACGCTTTTCCCTGGGCTATCGAATCGCGCCCCCGTCGGGGCTGAAGGCCATTCAATCCTGCACCCATTTCATCAACGGATGTCTTACCGGTGTGAAGACATCTTTTCGATTGCACTTGACCCTCGACACTCAGCACTGTGCGCGGTACATAAATGAGTTCTGTTCCGATCCTTTCCGTCCCGTTCGGGAGTTCCGCCGTGCTGTTTCGGCACGCCACGTTTTATTGCCTCTTCGCGATGAGTCTTGCCGTGACATCATGGGCTCACGCTGAGGATGCGAACCTCGATGCGCTGTTAAAGCGCTTCGTCGACGAGTTCGTCCGCATCACGCCGGGGCAGGACACATTCCCGGCGAGCTTTGTTCGGGGCAGCAGCGATGGTCCGCCGGAAGAGCGTCCATTGCTGGAAATCACGTTAAAGTCACCGTTCTCGATCGCCCGGTACGAGATGCCGCAAAATCTGTACGAAGCCGTGATGGGAACGAATCCCAGCAAATGGAAAGGCCCGCGGAACTCCGTCGAGATGATGACGTGGCGCGATGCCAACGCATGCTGTCGCAAGCTGACGCAGCTTCTTCAAGAGCGGAAGTTGATTGCCGCGGACGAAGAAATCCGGCTGCCAACCGAGACCGAATGGGAATACGCCTGCCGCGCGGGAACGAAGACGCGCTACAGTTTCGGCGACGAGACCAAGCAGATCAACGACTTCGCGTGGTACACCGGCAACGCCGCCGGCAATGACCCGCCGGTGGGGGCTCTTAAGCCGAATGCGTGGGGCCTGTACGACATGCACGGCTATCTGTGGGAATTCACGTCCGACAGTTGGACGAAGGATTACACCGACGTGCAGGAGACGCCCCGATCGCCGCGGAATGACCAGGAAAAGATCGTGCTGCGGAGCGGATCATGGAAGGACAAGGCGGACCGGCTGACGAGTACGGCTCGACGAGAATTCGCGCCGGACGGCGCGGATGACGCCATCGGGTTTCGCTGCGTGCTGGCGAAGAAACCGAAAAGCTGAGAACGGGGTTTACTTTAGAAATCAAGAGTCGGCGTGCGGAAGGTAGCGGCCCATCAGTGGTTTCGCTATCGTGACCGAGTGCCTGGATAACCAAGGTGAAGACTGTTCTACCGGCCCGTCATGGACGGCCGCGCAGGAACGCGAGAATTGGGTGAGACGATGAACGGCGATCAAGGTGTACCGACTGAGGCTGGCGCGGAGATGTCCGCGCCGGAAAACAACACGAATTCCACTCCCCATGCGGAGGGAACAGCCTGTTCATCCCCGGGTGAGAACGGAGCGCCGGCTCAGGTCGAATGCGCCGCACCGCCAGAGGGGGAAGCCCTCGTCGCGCCGGTCTCACCCGATGAACCCCACGCCGCCGTTGTCGATTCGCCGATGCCGGTGAGCGAACTCGCCGCCGATGGTGCGGAAGGTGACGCGCCGCAGAAGCGGAAGATTCAATTGAATCCGTCCGCGTCCGCCGACCAGTTGAAGGCGATTCCCACCTACGGCAGTGCCGGGGGCTCGCCGACATCGCAACTGGAACCGTCTCAGCCGGGGCAAACCGTACCGGCACCGGCGGAAGTGGTGGTGTATCAGGACAGCCCGCGCGAACCGATTCCGCTCCCCGCGAAAGACGCCCCGCTCGAAGCCGACCTCGAAGCGGAAATCAGTGCAGCAATGTCTGGCACCATGGCCGGTGCATCCGCGGTGGCGTCGGAAGGTGCTCCGTCGACCGTCGCCGGGGCCGTCGTCCCGGGGTCCGAAGACCAGGTCGAAGTCGGCTCAAAACTCAAGGCCAAAGTCGTCTCGGTGAACCCCGAAAACGTCTTTTGCGAAGTCGGCTTCCGCTTCCCGGCGTTGCTGCCTTCAAAGCAATTTCCACAAGGGAAACAGCCGCACATCGGCGAAGAGTTCCTCGTCGTGGTGGATCGGTTCGATCCTGAAAACAGTGTGATTCTCGTCAGCTTGCCGAAAGCGACCCGTCGTCCGAAGGGCAACTGGGAGGACCTCGCCGTCGGTCATGTGGTCGAATGCGTCGTCAACAAGACGAACAAGGGCGGTCTCGAAGTCACCGTCAGCAACATGCGGGCGTTCCTGCCCGCCAGCCAGGTGGATCTCGGTTTCATCGCGGCCCTCGAAACCTACGTCGGCCAACGGTTCGCGGTGCAGGTGACGGAAGTCAATCCGGCCAAACGGAACCTCGTCGTCAGCCGTCGCGCCCTGTTGATTCAGGAACGGAAAGAAGCCGCGGCGACGTTCTGGACGGGTGTCGAAGTGGGTCAGCAATTCGCCGGCAAGGTGAAGACGATCAAGGATTACGGGGCATTCATCGACCTCGGCGGCTGCGATGGTTTCCTGCACGTCGGCGAGATGAGCTGGACCCGCATCAAGCATCCGTCGGAAGTCCTGCAGGAAGGCCAACCGGTCGATGTGGTGATTCTGTCGCTCGATCGCGAGAAGCAGAAAATCGGCCTCGGGATGAAGCAACTCGCGCAGAACCCCTGGAACGCCGCAGCGGAGAAATATGCCGTCGGCCGGACGGTGACGGGCCGCGTCACCCGCACCACCGACTTTGGTGCGTTCGTGGAACTCGAACAGGGTGTGGAAGGTCTGATCCACATCAGTGAACTCGATCACCGTCGGGTGAAGCGCGTGACGGAAGTCCTCTCCGTCGGTCAGGAAATCCAGGCCGCCGTTTTGGAAGTCGAACCCGATCGCCAGCGAATCAGCCTCTCGCTGAAAGCCCTGAAAGAAAAGCCCGAGCAACCCAAGGACGAAGACCTCGCCCCCGGCAAAGGCCAGGCGTACGTCAGCAAGCGGAAAGAACCGCTCAAGGGGGGCACCGGCGGCACCGGCGGCACCGGCCTCTTCGGCAACCCGACCAATTTCGAATAGTATCCGCGATCTGCCGAAGCGTTGCTGAAACTGAGCCATCCGCACGGTGAGGAAAACCCCGCATGTGGGAATCGTTGGCGACGCTGGATCGACGCTGGATTTTTCTGGCGATGGCGCTCGCAGTCGCGATTCCGATTCTGATTGATCGCCCGTTTCCGGAATCGCCGACGCCGCAGACGAAAGTGGTCTTCGACACCGTCGAGAATCTGCCGCCCGGTTCGAAGATCATGCTGGCGCTCGATTACGATCCCGGCTCGGCGGCAGAACTGGCACCGATGGCGACCGCGTTCGTCCGCCACTGCTGCCTCAAACGCCATAAGATGTACTTCCTGACGCTGTGGCCCGCCGGCACGCCGATGATTGATGCCAACATTCGCGACATCATCAAAGACGAGTTCGCAGACTCCAAACTGGTGTACGGCGAAGACTACGTCAATCTCGGCTTCAAACCCGGCAATGAAGTCGCCATCAAGCTCGTGGCAAACGATCTCCGCAAGCTCTACACGTCTGATGTCGAAGGGACCAACCTCGACGACATCCCCATGACGCGGAACATCAATAACGTGCGGGATATGGATCTCGTGCTCAACATTTCCGCGGGGTATCCCGGGGCGAAGGAATGGGTGCAATACGCCGGGACGCAAGGCAAACTGCGGCTCGCCGTCGGTTGCACCGGCGTGCAATCGCCGCAGATGTATCCCTACTTCCCGGATCAGGTGATTGGCATCCTGGCGGCGATCAAAGGGGCCGCGGAGTATGAAGCCGCGCTCGGGGCGAAGTACGAACAGTACCGCGATCCCACGAAGACCGTCGCCATCAAACGGATGGCCCCGCAACTCGTGGCGCACCTTTTAATGGTGGGGTTAATCGTCCTCGGCAACATCGTCCACTTCACCACGAAGCGGAAAGCCGGAACGGGGGCCGGGCGATGACGCGCGAAGCGAAAATCGGCTATGGTCTGCTGCTCGTGGGCGTGTTGCTGCTGACGGCGAAGGGGCTGTTCACCGAGAAGGGTCTCGCCAAGGCTTACGTGAAACCCGACCGTGTGGCGGCTTCGAAGGAAGTGATTACGTACATCGGTGCCAAAGCCGATGAGCCGCAAGCCGTGTGGAGTCCCTCACGGACCATCGGCGTCTGGGTCGCGGCGTTTCTGACGCTGGCCTGCTTCAGTTACCTGTATCGTGACAACGTCTGCTACAAGCTGGCGGAAGCGGTCATTGTTGGCGTCTCGGCCGGTTATACGATGGTGGTCGGCTTCTGGGATTCGATCATTGCGCAATTGATGGTGGAACTGACACCCAAGCTGATGCAAAGCTGGGCGCTGCCGGGCATCGATGTGAACAAACCGCCCGACTGGACGTACCTCGTTCCGCTGATTCTCGGCGGCATGCTGTTTCTGCGCTTCGTGCCGAAGATCGGCTGGTTGTCGCAATGGCCGCTGGCGTTTGTAGTGGGAACCTTTGCCGGTCTGCGACTGGTGCTGTTTCTCGATGCCGATTTCGTCTCCCAGATCCGCAACACGCTGCTGCCGCTGATTGTGCTCGTGGATGGCCGGTTCGATTTCTGGCTAACCCTGCGGAACTGGGGCATCATTGTCAGCCTGCTGTCGTGCCTGATGTACTTCTTCTTCTCGTTCGAACACAAGGGCGTCGTCGGCCGCGTAGCCCGTTTCGGCGTGTGGGTCCTGATGATCGCGTTCGGGGCCTCGTTCGCCTTTACCGTCATGGGCCGCATCACACTGCTGACAAAACGGTTCGAGTTTCTGTTCTACGAATGGCTGCGGCTGTAAAAGTAGGTGGTCGGTGATAGGTGATGGGTATTAGGCGGAAAAATATCTAAATTACCCGTCCCGTGACTTACAATCCTCTGTTTGCTTCATTTCGCCACCTACCAACTACCACCTACCAACTATCACCATTCCCCATGCTCATCGGCCGCGTCAGCATCGCCCATCCTGTCGGTCTCGCACCGATGGAAGAGCACACGAGCTTGCCGTTCCGGTTGTTGTGCAAGCAGTTCGGCGCGAGCTTCGTCTGCACGGAACGGATTGACGCCGCCGATGTCGCCAAGCGCGATAAACGAGCACTCAAACTCCTCTCGACGACGCCGGGGGAACGCCCCGCTGCGGGACAAATCAGCGGAGCCGATCCCGCGGTGATGGCCGAAGCCGCACGGGTGGTGGTCGAACAAGGTTTCTCCATCGTCGATCTGAATTTCGAGTGTCCGATCAAACGGCTGCACAACCGCGGCGAAGGGGGCGCGCTGATGGCCGACCCGCCCGCCATCGGGCGCATCGTCGCCGCCGTGGTGAAAGCGGTGGATATCCCGGTGACGCTGAAGATTCGCAGCGGCCCGGACGCCGAGCGCGAGACCGCAGTCGAGATTGCCCAATTGGCGGAACAGGCCGGCGCGGGAGCGGTCGATGTCCATGCTCGCAGTGTCGCCCAGGCGTATGTCGGTGGTCCCGATTGGTCGGTCATCCGCCGGGTGAAGGAGGCGGTGTCGTTCCCCGTTCTCGGCAGCGGCGGTATTCGGGAACCGGGTGATGTGGTCCGTTTTCTTCAGGAAACCGGAGCCGATGGCGTAGCGATCGGTCGCGGGTGTCTCGGCAATCCGTGGATCTTCCAGCAGGCCCGGTCACTCGTTCTCGGCGGAAGCACGATGGCCGCGCCGACCCACAACGACCGCGCCCGGGTGCTGCTGCAACTCGTCGAAAGTGAGTTCGAGTTCTACGGCAATTATCTCGCGCTGAAACGGTTGCCGCGCGTGAGCTGCTACTTCGCCAAATTCCTGCCGGAGTTTGCCGCGTTCCGGGACGCGGTGCAGTCCGTGCGGAATTTTCAGGATTTCAAACGCCTCGTCCGCTCGCATTTCGTTTAGCATTTTGTGACAACGGCGCACAATCCCTTCCGTCGGCAAATCTTGGCGGAGTGTTCACCTTAAAGACCGTTCATAGTTGCGGGCGGACGGCGGTTTCCCGTTGCGTCTCTGGATTCTGGCAGTCAAAATACAGAAACTGAGACGTTGCTTCGCGCGATAATGACTTCGCAGGATGGCTCGCATGCGGTTCCGGTCACGCTTTTCCCACTGGTGCCTTTCGGTGTGCGTTCTGGCGTTTCTGCTGGAAGTGTCTGCCGGTTCGACACTCCTCGCGCAAGCCAAAGCGAAGCCGAAAGCCAAACCCGAGCCGCCGGTCCCCGTTCCCACCCGGCGAATCACGATCGACAAAGTCGACCCGACGATCAAGTCGCAGGTCCTCACTTCCGCGGCGAAGATCGACAAGCTGATCGATGCCAACTATCTCAAAACGAAAACCAAGCCCAACGACATGACGTCGGACGATCAATTCGTCCGCCGCGTCTATATCGATATCACCGGCACCATTCCCACTTACAAGCAGACCCGTTCATTCCTGATCAACACCGATAAGGAAAAGCGGACGAAGCTCATCGACACATTGCTCAACGACGAGGGCTATGCCCGGAATTTGTACAACTACTGGGCCGATATCCTGCGGCTGCGCGATCGCGAAGTGACCAACAACGCTCCCGGCAAGTTGTACAACGAATGGGTTCGCGAGCACCTCGAACACAACACGCCGTACGACCGCTGGGTGAGCGAAATGCTCACCGCCGAGGGAAAGTACCTCGACAACCCCGCGACCGGGTATCTGCTCCGCGATTCGGGCATGCCGCTCGATTCGATGAACAACACGGTCCGCATTTTCCTGGGCACGCAGATCGGCTGTGCCCAGTGCCACGACCATCCGTTCGACAAGTGGAAACGGAAAGAGTTCTACGAAGTCGCCGCGTTCACCTTCGGGACTTCCACCCGCCGCGGTGCCGGGGACAAACGTTTCGGCGGCGGCAACGTCGTCAACAAAATGCGCGACGAGTTGAAGAAGATCGACGACAAGTTCGACGGGGGCGGGAAATACAACCGCTTTCTGCAAGGCAACCTGATTGAAGTCTACGACAACGGAGCCAAGCTCGCGTTGCCGCAGGATTATCAATACGACGACGCCAAGCCGAAAGCGATGGTCAACCCGAAGACCATCTTCGATCCGCAGCCGGTGATTTCCAAGGGGGACACTCCGCGGGTGATCTTCGCCAAATGGCTGACCTCGCCGCAGAATCCCCGCTTCGCCAAGACGATTGCCAACCGCCTGTGGAAGCGATTATTCGGCATCGGCCAGATCGAACCGGTCGACGACATGAAGGACGAAACGGTCGCCGAAAACCCGGAACTGATGGACTTCCTCACGTCCGAAATGGTGCGGTTGAAGTTCGATGTGAAAGAGTATTTGCGGATCATTCTGAACACGAAAGCCTACCAGCGGGAAGCGACGCATGCCGAGGTGCAGGCCAGCGACGATTACCATTTCCAGGGACCGGTGTTGCGGCGGATGACCCCGGAGCAGGTGTGGGATTCGTTCATCACGCTGGCCGTGTGGGACCCGGAAAAATATCAGACGGAACCGGCGAAAGTGCAGGGGGAACTGCTCGATCTCGATCTCAGCAAGGCGACGGCGGAAGAGATCATGAAACGGGACATCGAACTCCGGGCCACCCAGGCCGGCAAGGTGCGCGATGCCCGCAACAAGGACTACACCTACAAAGGTCAACTGCTCGCCTACGCCTCGGAATTGCCGTCGCCGATGCCCGCCGGCCATTTCCTGCGGCAGTTCGGTCAGTCCGATCGCGAATCGATTGAAGCCTCTTCGGAAGAAGGGTCGGTGCCGCAGGTTCTGCAGATGTTCAATGGTACGATCACGCACATGATCCTGCACGAAAAGTCGTTGATGTATCACACCGTCACCGAAGCCAAGAAACCGGAGGAACGGATCAACGTCATCTTTATGACGATCCTCTCCCGCCGCCCGACGGAAGAAGAACGCAAGATCGCGCTGGACGAAATCGCCAAGCACGACGCCGGCGGCTATGGCAACGTGATCTGGTCGTTGGTCAACACGCGCGAGTTCCTGTTCATTCAATAAATTCGTAGGGTTTGCCGAGTCCGCGAGGCGAACCGCATTTACTAATCCATGACCAAAGCGTGGTTCGCCTCGAAGACTCGGCAAACCCTACAGAATTCGGAATTCCATCATGTTCGACGCCCTGAAAAACCTCGACATCACCACGCGGCGGTTGTTCCTCGAACGCGCGGCGCAGTCGCTGCTGGGTGTGTCGGTGCTCCCGGCCTTGGGGTCGTTCACCTTCGCCGCCGATGACAAAAAGAAACCGCTGCCCAAGCTCCCCGGCGGCGGGACGGCGAGCCACGTCATCTATCTCTTCATGACCGGCGCGATGAGCCACCTCGACACGTTCGATGTGGTCGGCGGGCGCGAGAACGAAGGCGAAACCAAGCCGATTCAAACCAAAGTCAGTGGCATGACGTTGGGCAATTGGCTGCCCGAACTCGCCAAACACACCGATAACATGGCGATCGTCCGTTCGCTGCATACCGAGACCGCGGATCACGACGCCGGGCGGTATCTGATGCGGACGAGCTACAAAGAAATCGCCTCCATCCGGCATCCCGGTCTCGGTGCGTGGATGATGAAGCTCAACGGCATCCGCAAAGACCGCACGCTGCCCGACAATGTCCTCATCGGCGGCGACAACCGTCACCCCGGCGCGGGTTTCCTCGAACCGAGTTATACCCCCATTCCGCTCGGCAATCCGAACGATGGGTTGCAGAACACCAAGCAGCCGGAATACCTCACATCGGGTTCGTTCCAGGCGCGGCTCGATCTCGTCAACAAGTTCGACAGCAGCTTCCGCAAGAAGTATCCGCAGAAGCAGGTCGAAGCCTACACCGAGTTCTATCGTCAGGCCCAAGCGCTGATGGGGAGTGCCGATTTGAAGGCGTTCGACCTCGGTCTCGAAAAGAAGGAAGAGCGCGAGAAATACGGCATGGACGCCTTCGGCCAGGGCTGCATGCTCGCCCGGCGGCTGGTCGAGAACGATGTCAAGTTCGTCGAAGTCACCTTCGGTAACTGGGACATGCACACCGACATCTACGACAAAGTCGGCACCACCGCGGGGCGGTTGGACCATGCGGTGGCCACCTTGCTGGCCGATTTGAAGTCCCGCGGGCTGCTCAAGAAGACGGTCGTCGTCATCACCTCCGAGTTCGGGCGTTCGCCGAAGGTCAACCAGAACGGCGGCCGCGATCATCACCCCGGCGTCTTCTCCGGCGTGCTGGCGGGCGGCGGCGTCAAGGGGGGAATGGTGTGGGGCGCGTCCGACAAGCAGGGTCACAGCCCGGACGACGAAGGGGTCACCGTCGCCGACTTCAACGCCACCATCGCGCATGCGCTGGGTTTGAAACTCGGCGAAGAAATCTTCTCGAAGAGCGGCCGCCCGTTCAAAGTCGCGCATGATGGGGTACCCATCACCAAGTTGTTGAGTTAACCGCCTACGCTTGCCGCTTTGCAGCATCCCATTGCCCTCCTACTCCCTGTGGTCTTCATCGAGTAAACTGTCCCCACGGACAATCCCTCTCGATGAACCCACAAGGAATCTCCCCGTGGCGGTGCAACTTAGTGACTTCGCGCGGTCGTTAACGGTCGAAACGGCATTCAGCGTGCTGGCCATCGCCAAGCAATTGAAAGCCGCAGGCAAAGATGTCGTCGAACTCGAAATCGGCGACAGCCCGTTCGAGAGCACGGCGTCCGCGAAATCGACCGGCATCGAAGCCATCCGCGACAACCAGTCCCACTACTGCCCGTCGCCCGGACTGCCGGTGTTTCGCGAAACCGCCGCGAACTTTGTGAAGCAGGAATTCAAGATCCCCGCGCAGATGAATAATGTCTGCGTCGCGCCGGGTGCAAAAGTCTTCGAGCAGTATTTCTGTGAAGCGTTCGTCAATCCCGGCGATGGCGTGCTCGTCTTCAGCCCGTACTTCCCGACGTACCTCCCGAACATTCTGCGGCGCGGCGGCCGTCCGGTCTTTTCGGCATTGAAACAAGCGAACGGTTTCCGGCCCGAATTGTCGGCCATCGAGAACTTTCTGAACACCGATCCGTCGCCCCGCGCGATCTTCTTTAACTCGCCGCACAATCCCACCGGCGGCGTGATGACCCTCGACGACATGCGGAACATCGCCGACCTGCTTCGCGGCAAGAACATCGCCGTCTTCAGTGACGAGCCGTATTGCCACATGGTCTGGAAGGGTGAGCACGTCTCGCTGCTGGCTCAGCCCGGCATGCTCGACCAGTGCATGGCGGCGTATACCTTCAGCAAGTCGTACAGCATGAGCGGCTGGCGGCTTGGCTTCTCCGTCGCCAGTGCCGAGGTGACCGACGCCATCGGCAAGATGATCAACACCACGCTCTCCTGCACGCCGCCGCTGGTGCAACTCGCGGGGAAGGCAGCCCTCGAGCGCGATGCCACCGAACGCAATGGGCAGATGGAGAAATTCCGCCGCAAGGTCGATCTGCTGACCGCCGGGTTGAACAAACTCGACGGGTTCAAATCGCTCGATCCCGCCGGGACGTTTTACGTCTTCCCGAGTGTCGCCCCGATCTGCAACCGCCTCGGCATCACCAGCCACGGGTTAGCGCTCTATCTGCTCGAAGGAGCCGACGATCAATTCGGCGTGGCGTGTCTCGGCGGCGAGTGCTTCGGCGACGCCGGCGGCGGCTTCCTCCGCTTCAGTTGCGCCGAACCCGACGACCGCCTGCAACAAGCCCTCGACTTCCTCCCCAAAGCCATCGCCCGCACCGACCGCGTGCAGAAGTACCTCGATCAACACGCGAAGTTCCGGCTGGCAACGCCGTATGCCGTGGAGTGATCGTAGGGTGGGCACAACCACCCTACAACTACTGATTGATCCAAGACGGAAGACCAAACATGGACGCAGGGCCGCAACTTGGAGAATTGATCCACGACGGCGAGCGGCGGCGGGATGCGGTGCACATTGCGATCGTTCCGGTCACGGCAGTGGAACGGCTGAAGCCTGGGCAACACGTCGGGTTGGTTCAAGAAGGCAATGTCGAACTGGTTGGTCCGTGCCAGCACAACATCGGCATTGTGGATCCGTACTTGATGAATGAGATCGAACCGGGTCAACGGTTCTGGCTTTGCCTTTATCCCGGCACGGTTACCTCCCTCAGACATGTGTGGACTCACCCGGTCTTCACCGCTGCCCATGTCGCGATCATGGAGAAATTGCGATGAGCGTAAAACAGAAGTTCCTCAAGGCACTGGAAGACAACGAGGATGATGTCGCGACGCGTATGGTCTATGCCGACTGGCTGGATGAGCAGGGCGAACATGAAGAGGCAGACCGCCAGCGGAAGTGGCCTGCCGCCAAGGAATGGCTGCGCGAGTTCGCTCGTACTCACCCCGATTTCGGCTGGTCGGAAGGTGCCGAGGAAACTGAAGAGGACAGGATGTATACCCCGTATGCGATGTTTCTGTACTTTCTTGAACGGCACACCGATGGAGACTTTTTCTTGTACTTTGATACTCCCTATGACTTTAATTCCTACAGCGAGAAACTGTGGAAGAACTTTGAAATCGTCACCGGCCTGCAAGCTCCGCAGGGCGAATACCGCAATACATTGCCCCCATTCCGCTGTGCGTGCTGATCAACAGGGTACCGGCGGGGCGGCACAGCTTGAGCTGTTACGATCGAGATGAATGTGCCACGGCTTCGTACCCGAAGCAGTGTCTTCGAGTGCTTCTCGAAACGTTCGACAGCACTGCTTCGAGTACGAAGCAGTGGCACATTCACGGTTGCTGAAGTGATTCAAGCGGGGTGACCCTGCCGGTTGAGTATCCGTCGTCGCCGCTGTGTCCACCAACGTAGCGGGCACACCCTACTTACACAGACTTGGCAGTGCATACCGGGATTCGTATAACACCCGTGCTGATCGAACCGGTGTTTCTGTGATGCCGGGCAGAGTTTTATCGTTCTGTTTTCCCGGTCTCTTTGTGGAGCGGCAGCATGCGCGGTTGGGGAGTTACACTGTTGCTCATTGGCCTGGGTTCGTTCGTCCTGCCGATGATGGGAATGCAGTTCAAACTCGTGAGTATCTTTGGCGAGTACGAAATGATTGCGGGGATCGCGATGGCGGTGATCGGCGGACTGATGGTCGCCTTCGGCGGCACTTCCGAGAAAGAGTAATCGTCACCGGACGGGTTTGCCGCAGCGACGTCGGGTGGAACGAGTCCGCGAGTTCCACCCATCCAGAGAGCCATCGTCACCGATGGTGGAACTCGAAGACTCATTCCATCCGACAACTTGTTCGGGTGGCACAGTTCGAACGTCCGCGGATGCTGAAGTGTTTCAAGCAGGGCCACGCCGGCCACGGATTGCAGAGCAAATTGAGCCACGCGATCAAACAGGGGCACCCGACTCTGAACCATGAAGATCATCCCGTCCATCTGCCGACTGCTCTTCGGTCTGATTCTCCTCGGCGGTTCGGCATCGTGGGTAATGGGTGCGGAGGCGGACTGGAAGCCGCAATCGACGTGGGTGTTTGCGGTGGGCATTCTGGAATGGCAGCATCCCGATCAGTGGCCGACGATGGAAAAGGCCAAGCTGCAGCGGCGCGATGCAGAGATCGTGCAGCATTTTCGCGCGGCGGGCGTGCCGGCGTCGCAGATTGTCGCGTTAACCGATCACGATGCCACGCTGGACCGCATTCAACGTTCACTGACTCAGTTGCTTGCCAAAACCCGGCCGCACGATCTGTTGATTGTGTACTACGCCGGTCACGGATTCCGCGACCGGAAATCCCATCTCGTTCACTTCGCGAATTACGACTCCACGGACGGGAAATCCGCGTGGTCAGTCAAGTCGATTGTGGACAGCATCGAGCAGCACTTCCACGGCGATCGGGCGGTGTTGATCGCGGATAGTTGCTTCTCGGGCGGACTGATGGACGAAGTGCTCCACCGGACGCCGCGCGTCCATTATGCCTGCCTGTGCTCGTCGTTTTCGCATAACACGTCGACGGGGGCCTGGACGTATACGGACACCATCCTGAAGGCCTTGCGAGGCGATGCGGCGTTGGATGCCAATGCCGACGGGCTGATCGAACTGACGGAGCTGGCCGAGTACGCCCAACTGGAGATGGGGTTTATCGAACGTCAACGGGCCGTCTTCCATGCGGCAGACGAGTTCCCCAGGACATGGAAGATCGCGGTCGCCAAGCCGCGGCACCACCGGCGGGTGGGCGAACGGCTGGAAGTGTTATGGCACGAGAAATGGTACCGCGCCCAGATTCTGGACGTCGATGCCCACCGCGTGAAGGTCCATTACGTGAAGTTCGCCGACCAGTGGGACGAATGGGTCGAGTCCGAGCGGACGCGAAAATTCGAACCGAGCCAATGGGCCGCGGAGACCAAAGTGGAGATTCGAGATCGCAAGGTTGAGAAATGGTATCCGGGCCACATCCGCCGCAGTTGGTACGGAATCTACTTCGTGCATTACGACGAGTACCTCACGGAATGGGACGAATGGGTCACCCCGGACCGCGTCCGGCTCCGCATGTGAAACTCGGTTGCCCGTTTTGAGTGTGGCTCAGATTAGAGCCACCCCGGATGTCGCTTTGGACATCGGCGTCGGTCATTTCCATTCCGTCGGAGATGATGTAGCCTCGTGTGAACCCGGACACTGCGGACGGCGCCTGGGTCATCCATCAATGAGGAGCAGCGGATGTCGCGAATGGTTCTGATGCTGATCGCCGTGTTGATCATGCCCACGATGGCCGCGGCGGAAGCGAAACCCAACATCGTTTTTCTTTTGGTGGACGATCTCGGTTACGCCGATTGCGGGTTCAATGGCGGAAAGGTGACGCAGACGCCGCAGATTGATCGGTTGGCGATGGCGGGGGTGGTGCTGGAGTCGCATTATGTGCAGCCGGTCTGTTCGCCCACGCGGGCGGCGCTCATGACCGGGCGGTATGCGACGCATACGGGGGTGTACACGATTGTCCGGCCCAAGGCGAAATGGGGGCTGTCGCTGCAGGAGCGGACGCTCGCCAATGCTCTTCACGAGGCGGGCTACGAAACCGCGATCACCGGCAAATGGCACCTCGGCGAGTTTGACCCGGCGTACGTTCCGACGGCTCGCGGATTCGATCATCAGTACGGCCACTACTTCGGGGCCATCGATTACTTCGACCACACTCGCGACCGTATGGACGACTGGTACCGCAACGACAAGCCGCTGAAGGAAGAGGGGTACTCGACGCACCTCGTGGCGAAGGAAGCGTGCCGGTTGATCGCCGAGCGGAATAAAGCCAAGCCGCTGTTTTTGTATGTGCCGTTCAATGGGATCCACGCGCCGCATCAGGTGCCGGACAAATATCTGGAACCGTATTCCTTGTTGACCGGCGTGAAACAGAAGCTGGCGGGGATGCTCGCCGCGGTGGATGAAGCCATCGGTCAGATTGTCGCGGCGTTGGAATCGGCGGGGATGCGGGAGAACACGCTGATCGTCTTCTCCTCCGACAACGGCGGCCCGGCCCCGACCGACAACACACCGCTCCGGGGCTATAAGGGTTCGATCTGGGAAGGGGGCGTCCGCGGCTGTGCATTCGCGAACTGGCCCGGTCACATCCCCGGCGGCGTGCGGATCAAGGAACCGGTCCACGTGATCGACTGGTATCCCACGCTGATCAAACTCGCCGGGGGATCACTCGATCAGAAATCACCGATCGACGGGAAAGACATCTGGCCGGTCCTGATCGAAGGAGCGAAATCCCCTCACGAGGCGATTCTCTGCGTGAAGTCACCGAAGTCGGCGGCGGTGCGGATAGGCGACTGGAAGCTGATGATCAACGACGATGTCGAAGAGGGTGCCGAGAACGCGGCCGGGACCGCCAAAGGCAAAAAGAAGAAAGCGAATGCCGTGACCGAGGGAATCGCGCTGTACAACCTCGCCAGCGACATCGGCGAAAAGACGAACCTCGCCAGTCAGGAACCGGAGCGCGTGAAAGCGCTGCGCGCGCAGTGGGAGGCGTTCATGAAGAACGCGGTGCCGTCGGGCGCGAAGCCGTAGTCCCAAGAGACCCAGGGATCGGAATCCCTGGGCTTCAGCGCGACAGCGGTTGCGGTGTGTATTGTGTGGGGACTGATGCGACCGCGGCTTCCAGGCGGGCGTCGGGGCGGAGGCGAGCAATCGCACGGACATAGCCGAGCGTGCGGCCCGCATCGGCTTCCACCGCCTGGAGTTCTCCGGCGTTCTCCGGGCAGATGACTCGCTGCCAATCGAGCCACGCCTGCCAGCCGTCGGGCATGTCGTCCGCGACCTCGACGGTCACCAACCCGGTTCGTTCCCAATGCCTTCGCCACCACGCCGCCGAGTGGAGACAAAACATGCTCGGTTCCCACCAGGCGCGCAACGGCTCGGGCACGCCGTCATCCAGTTCGTGCCGCAGCCCGGCACCCGCCATGGCCAGCACGCCGTTCGGTTTCAACAACCGTGCCAGCGTGTTCAGCATCAGGTCATCCGTGCCGAAGTAGAAGTAGCAGTCGATGCACACGATGGCGTCGAAAAACCCCGCAGCGAAAGGGAGCGATCGCGCCTCCGCATGCAAGGGAAAGACCGCATCATCCACACCGGCGTCCGCAATCCGGCGATGATTCTCGTCAACGCTGTACCACAGATCGGCGGCCCAGACCTGCACGCCGAATTCGCGATGCAGAAAGATGGACGACATCGCCCGCCCGCAGCCGAGATCGAGGACCCGCATGCCAGGCTTCAAATCGAGCGCACTCGTCAGCCATTCGGTCAACCACAGCGGATTCGCCCCGCCACCTGCCCCGGCGATCACCCATTCCGGATGATAGGCCGAAGATCGGGGGAACCGCTCGGAAACCAATCGTGTATCCATCGTGGCCTCGTCGGAATGGGCAATGGTTGCGACCAGATCATGAGAGCACGCGACACCCATTGGTTCGTTGAGGTTCGCGCGGATTCCGGTTGTGGATGCAGCCCACCCTACACAGACTGCCCACGCCGTATGCCGTTGGAGTGACCCCTGACACCCAAGGATTCCGATCCCTGGGCGTCCTTGATGATCGGAGCGATGCGTTCTTCGACGAAGACGCGGTGGACGCAGCCGAAGTGGCCGCCGAGATTGAATTGCGTCGCCATGACAGGATGGTAACCGGTCTGTTTCAGCGGTCGCGATTCCTGCGGGGTACGGAAGCCGAGCATGCCCGCGCCCGGCATGTGCCAGCCATCCATGGTGCCGAATAACGTCGTCCCGATCCCGACAAACAGCCAGTCGTTCCACGAATGAAACGACCAGATGCCGCGTTCCACGTGACTGAACGCGGTCGACAGATCAAACCCCGGCGACAATGCGGATGCCATCAACACCAATCCGGTAATCTTCGTTTCCTCCGGCAGCGCAGCGAGCGTCAACACGGACATCCCCGTCCCACCGGAGTGCCCGACCAACCACACCGGGCGGCCGGGATAATCCTGCTGATACCGTGTGATCCGTTCCGCCAGTTGAGCGGCGATTCGCAGGTTCCGTCGCCACGCCCGCAGGTGATAGATCGCGAGAAATTTGTTCCCCGTCGTCCAGTCGACGATCTCCAATCCATACGGCACACCGCCGTCGAGCAGCCCCTGCATCAGCGAGATGTTCAAAAAGCTGCGGCCTTCAATGCCGGGCAGAATCAGCACCAGCCCCTGTTCGAGCCGTTCCGGTTCCAGTCGCTGCACATACCGCCCGCGAAAAAACCAGCCGAGCGGCGCGACCAGAAACGTCACCCAGCACCACAACCCCCGCAACAGCCGCCGGAAGCCCAGGGACTGCCGTCCCTGGGATGTTTCGATCGCATCAGTGGTCATGTTTCGCAGCATTACTCGCGCGGGGACCCTGAATGATCACGGGAACGCGCAGCTCGGGGGTATCCGGGTCGTCGGTGAGGACGGTAATCACGGCATCATGACGGCCGGGGCTGACTTTGCCATCGACCATCACCTGCACAATGGATTCTATCCCGCCCGCCTCGCCCGGTCGCCGTTCACCGAGTTCCACCGCCACCAGTGGGTTGTTGACCGAGACATCTTTGATTCGCGCCGGCTTGTCGCGGCTGTCGATGATCTTCAGTTCCTGAACCGTTTTTTCATCGCTGAGTTGATACACCAGAATCGCCCGCGGTTTCACCATGAGGCCCCGCTCGGGGAGTTCCAGCTTGAACGTGATGCGGACTTCGCGCGGTTCGGGATCGGTGTAAATCACGTCGGCGTAGTATTCCTTCTTGCCGGGCGACTCATTCGCCGGCCGCATACGGAGCATGATCTGCCCGTCTTCACCGGGGGCAAATTCCTTCCCCGAGACGAGCGGTTGCAGACACCCGCAACTCGGCCGGACTTCCTTCAGTGCGACCGGTTTCGTGCCGCGGTTACGAAAGCGGAACTTGCCTTGCAGTTCGACCACGGGTTGCGTGGGGCCGAGATCGACGAGGTATTGATCGAACGCGAGCGCCGGTCGCGGCGGCGACGAAATCGTCAGCGGCACCGGCGGCTTCCCCACATGTACGACCACTGCAAGCAGAAACGGCGCGAGCGCCAGCGTCCACATGCCACCGAGTTTCGCTGCGTTTGAACGAGCCATCCGTGCCTCTCCCCGACCGTATCCATCCGGTTTAACTCCGCGGTGTAGCAGAGACCGCACGAAAGGGGCAAGAGAGATTCCTGTCCGAACGTAGCCCTGTCGCTCCGCGACAGGAAAGCCGGTGGTTCCGACGACGTTGATCGCTTCTGACAACTCACACCCGTACCGCGCGCTCGGCTATCCTGTCGCGGAGCGACAGGGCTACGTGGAATGTGCTAACCCGCGGCGGACGTTTTCCGTGGTGACGGGGCTGATCACACCCTGTTCGGTGATGATCGCCGTGATCTTTTCGGCCGGGGCGACGTCGAACGCGGGGTTGAAGACTGGGCAATCGGTCGGAGCGGTTTGGCGACCGAAGCCGTGCGTGATTTCCGTCGCGGCCCGTTCTTCAATCGGAATGCCGTTACCGTTCGGGAGTGTCAGATCGAAGGTGCTCGACGGAGCAACCACGTAAAACGGAATGTCGTGAGCGTGGGCGAGGACCGATAGCCCATACGTGCCGATTTTGTTCGCGGCGTCGCCATTCGCCGCGATGCGATCCGCGCCGACAATCACCGCCTGCACGCGCTTCTGCTTCATCACCCACGCGGCCATCGAATCGCAGATGAGCGTGACATTGATGTTCCGCTGCATCAGTTCCCACGCGGTGAGCCGAGCCCCTTGCAGCAGGGGGCGGGTTTCATCGGCGTAGACTTTCAGCGCGGAATTGCGTCGCGCCGCTTCGATGATGACGGCGAGCGCAGTCCCCTCCCCCGCGGTGGCCAATCCTCCCGTGTTGCAATGCGTGAGGACACCGGTGCAATTGGCGAGCAGCGGGGCACCGTGTTGGGCCATCGCGGTACACATCGCCCGGTCTTCGGTTTCGATCATCTGGGCTTCGGACAACAACCGCGGCAGCACCTGACGGCTGGTAAAGACATTGTCGAGCGCTCGCAGCACCCGCCGCATACGGTCGAGTGCCCAGAACAAATTCACCGCGGTGGGGCGACTGGATGCGAGATAATCAACGATCTGCTCGAAGTGCGCGTTGAACTCTGCCCGAGGCGATTCGATCTTCGCCTGACAACCAACGATCACTCCATACGCCGCGGCGACACCAATCGCCGGAGCCCCACGGACGCGCAGTGATCGAATGGCTTCGAAAACCATTTCGACAGTCGTGCAATCGAGGGTGCGCTCTTCCGTGGGAAGCAACGTTTGATCGAGCAACCGCACACAGCCGCGTTCATCGCCCACCCATTGCACCGCGGGGATTGGAGTTTGCATCGTTGTTTCCTCAATCATCGCTCACTCACCGGAGCGACTTACAGTCAAATCATTGATTCACAGTGGCAGTGCATCAAGCGGAACCCGTTCGGGTTCCCAGCCATTAGCCGGGGGTTGAGCCTAGCGACACCCCCGGAAATCGGGCCACAATTGCGATGCACCCCGGCAGGGGTGCCAGCATGTTCGGAGCGCTGGCACCCCTGCCGGGGTGCAACCACTTCATGTATCGTGACCGGGGGTATCGCTGCGCTCAACCCCCGGCTAATGGCTTTCAACCCTCCGGGTTGCAGAGATCTTTCGACGGTCGTTCACTTCATCGGCGAGTAATCGGTCGGCGTGAAGAAGACGGACTCGTACTTCTCGACGATTTTTCCATCCTTTTCGGACTCCTCGCGCGCTTTCATCCACGCGGGATCGGCACGGAAATCGGCGAATGATTTTTCCGCAGCGGCTTTGCTCTCGTGTGCGAGAAGGTAGACCAGCGTGTTATCCTTCTTGTCGCCTTCCAGCGGCGTGAGATACACAACGTTCTTCATCCCATGCTTGGCGAACAAGGCGACCGTGTGATCGCGAAAGCGGGCATGCAGGTTCGGCAGCTTGCCCGGCAGCGTGGTGTAGGTCCGCAGTTCGTAAGTCATCGGAGCCGGGGCCGTATTCTGAGCGTTGGCCGCTCCGCCCAACCAACCGGCGGCAAACGTCACGGCAATGATGGCACTCAAACCAAACAGTGTTCGCACAGAACGCATGGAAATGCTCCTGAATTTTGAGAAGGATGCTTTGTGAGAGCGCGGATCAATCGGCGTGCAGTCGCACACCAATCGCTTTCAACTCGGCGAGTTGAGCCTTGCTGGCGTCACTGAGCGGGTTGCCGCCGAGGTAGAGATTCCAGTATGGCGCGTACCGTTTTTCCCCCGCGGCGTCCTTTTTGGCGGCTTCCACTAATGGGGCGATCTCGACGACCTGGTTGCCGTCGAGGAACGTCCACCGCAGTTCCGTCAGCGCGGCGAGCGGGCTGACGTCCTTCACCTGGTTGCCTTTCAGATCGACGTTCTGCAACCATTTGCATGTCTTCAGCGGCCCGACATCCGCGACCTTGTTCTTTTCCAGATAGAGCGAGGTGAGCTTCGGCAGCCCTGTCAGCGGTTCCAGTGACACGACCTGATTGCGGCTGAGATACAGCGCCGTCAACGCTTTCAACGGGGCGACGGCGTCCATCGCGGTGATCTGATTGTCATCGAGTTGCAGGTATTGCAGCTTCACCAGTTTTACCAGCGGGGCGATATCGGCAATCTGGTTCTTGGCCAGATCGAGCGACTGAATGTTGACGCATTCTTCGAGCGGTTTGAGGTCCTTGATCTTGTTGCCGGTGAGTTTCACCTGCGCGAGATTCTTGCACTTCTCCAAACCGGCGAGGCTTTCAATGCCGCGGTTGGGGAATTCGAGGAAGAAGATCGTGGCGACGTCTTCGTCGGTGATCTTTTTGCTCTTGTCGAGCTTGTCGATCTGCTTCTTCTTGAGGATCTCGCGAATCACCTGATCGAGATTCGGGTCCGGAAACTCAATGTCCGCGGCCGTCAACGACCGACCGGCCAACGCGACAAACACCAGCACGATACCGATCCAACCGGTCCCACGACTCATGGTTGCTGTTCCCCGTCTCAAGCCTTGATGGTCCGAATCTGCCGCCGAACGCGCAGCTCATTTTCAATCTGTGTCTTTGTACCGCAGCCGCGACGTGATTCACAAGACAACGGAGCGGTGGAGAGTGGATGGTCGAGGGTTGAGGGTCAGAAAAAGCTCATCGTTACTCGCCGCTTTGCAGGATCCCCATGCACTCTGGCTTTGAACTGATCTGCGCCACCTCTCGTCGTCACAATCGCTACAACCGTTTAGCTCGTATCGAGCCTTCGGGGATTGGACCTCCCCGCTGCGAAAACCGCTTGTGACCGCTTCGCTGCACATTACGCTCGATGGTCACAGCGGGGGAAACGCTGGCGGAGTTGTCCGGGTCCGGGGCACGCCGATTCGAAATCGGACATTGTGGGGGAAGACAGCATGCAGCGTTATGGTTGGGCCGCGGTCGCCGTGGTCGCATTGATGAGCGGCCATCTCGATCAGGCCGGTGCCGGTTCGAAATGGTGGAAGCGCGGTTGTGGTGGTTGCTCGGCTCCGGTCATGGTCGGCTGCCATGCGCCGCTGTCGAGTTGTGCTGGTCCGTACAACTACGGCTGTTCGGGATGTTATGCCCCGACGTGCGGCTCGCCGTACGGTTATCAAGCGGCGTACATGATGCCGTCGTGCTATGCCCCATCGTGCAGCCGCCCGGCGTTTTACGCCCCGAGCTGTGCCGGTTGTTCGGTTCCGAACTACGGCTGTGCCGCCTCGTACGGTCAGCCGGAATACGCTCCGTATACCTACCTGCCGAACCCGATGATTGGTCAATACGCTCTGCCGACCGGCTGTGCGAGCGCTTACGGTCGTCCTGAGTACGCTCCGTACACCTATCAACCGAGTCCGTATACCAGCGCATATGGTTACGGTGCGCCGATGCCCGCGGGTTCGCCGCAGTACATTCGGGTCGGACAAGGCCAGCCGGTGATGCCGTCCAGCGATGCCTATCCGCTGATGTCCGCTTACTACTCTCCGGTCGGGCAATCGATCCCGTCCATCCCGCCGCTGCCGCCCGCGGAAGATGTCTCCTGGTAATCATTGTTGATTGGCCACGGCGATCATCGAAAAAACAGAAGCCCAGGGATTCCGATCCCTGGGTCTTTTCATTGATGCTTTTGAAGCGTTCGGTCTTTCGTTTGCCGCCGGCAAAGGATAAACTGACGTCGATGTGTGATCGCTCCGCACAACCACAGCCTCGGATTTCATTGGGCTTCTGTACGGATGAGTTGCCGCATGCGTGCGTTGTTGCGATTGGCGATCCTCTGCGGTTCGGGCTGGCTTCTTCAAAACAGTGAAGCCGCGCCGCTGGACGTGAGCCCCACCACCGTGCTGCTCGACCGGCCGGAAACCTCGCAGCAATTGCTCGTGACGGAAACCGACGGTTCCACGAAACGGGACCTCACGCGCGGCGTCGAGTATCTCGTTGCCGATCCGTCCATCGCCCGCGTGACGCCGCACGGTCAACTCTTTCCGCAAGGCGAAGGGACCACCACGCTCACCATTCGCCGCGGTAATGACCAGTTAACCGTTCCCATCTCGGTGACGAGCTGGCAACAGCCGGTGCCGGTTTCGTTTCGGTACGACGTGCAACCGTTGCTGACCAAGGCCCGGTGTAACTCCGGCGGGTGTCACGGCAAAGCCGAAGGACAGAACGGCTTCAAGTTGAGTTTGTTCGGTTTCGATGACGAATCGGACTATGACGCGCTCGTGAAAGAAGGCCGCGGTCGCCGGTTGGATCTGTCGCATCCCGATGCCAGCCTGCTGCTCCTCAAGGGAACGGCCCGCATGCCGCACGGGGGCGGTCTGAAGATCGATCACAGCAGCCCGCACTATGCGCTGTTGCTGCGGTGGGTTCGCGAAGGCGCCCCGTTGACTTCCCCCGCCGATCAGCCGGTGGTGAAGCTCGAAGTCGAACCCGCCGACTTGGTGATGCTGCCGTCGTCGAGCCAGCAACTCCGTGTCACGGCGATCGATGCCGCCGGGCGTCGTCAATGTGTGACGCATCAGGCCGAGTATGTTTCAAACGCACCGCAGATTGTTGGCACGACACCGCACGGCTTGATGGAATCGACGGCGGTTCCCGGTGAAGCGGCGATTCTCGTGCGGTATCTCGATCAGGTGACCACGTGCCGGATTGCCCTGCCGCGTCCGAATCCGTCATCCACGCGGCCTGTGGAAAAGAACTTCATCGACACGCACATCGGCGACAAACTCGTGCGGCTCGGCATTCCCCCCAGCGAACCCATCGACGATGCCACCTTTCTGCGCCGCGTCGCGCTCGACACCATCGGCACGTTGCCAACGGCCGCCGAAGCCCGGCAGTTCCTCGCCGATCCGTCACCGGATAAACGAGCCAAATTGGTTGATGCCCTGCTGAACCGTCCCGAATACGCCGACTATTGGGCGATGCAGTGGGCCGATATTTTGCGGGCCGACAAGATCAAGATCACCACGCCCGGCACCGTCGGGATGACGCGCTGGTTACGGGCGCAGTTCGCGGCGAACCGTCCCTTCGACGAAATGGCGCGGGAGATTCTGACGGCGCAAGGACCGATTCAAGCCGAAAGCCCCGCCGGATTTTTCAAAGCGCTCGATACCCCGGAAGTTGCCGCCCGGTCGGTGAGCCAGTTGTTTCTCGGCGTGCGGATTGAATGTGCCCAATGCCATCATCATCCGAGTGAACGCTGGAGCCAGGACGATTACACCGGCCTCGTCGGCTTCTTCACCGGCTGCGCGACGAAACGGTTGCCGAACGGTACGGAAGCCATCATCACCAAACCGGGGACCGACCAGAAACATCCCCGCACCGGCGAACCAGTGGCGGCCCGCGCGTTGGGAGCCCCGACCGCCAGCTTCGAGAACGTGATGGACCGCCGCCAGGTCTTCGTGACATGGATGACGTCTCCCGATAATCCCTTCTTTGCGAAGGCGATTGCGAATCGGACCTGGGCGCATTATTTCGGTCGCGGTTTGGTGGAACCGATCGACGACATTCGTGCGACCAACCCCGCGACCAATGAACCGCTGATGAATGCGCTCGTCGCGCACATGATCGCCGTGAAGTACGATCTCAAAGCCTTCACGAAGACGCTGCTGGCGTCGCAGGCGTATCAACTCAGTGCCGTGGCGAACGACGGCAACAGCGAAGACACGCAGCATTTTTCGCATGCCCGCCCGAAAGCCATGCCCGCCGAAGTGTTGCTCGACGCCCTCAGCCAGGTGACCGGCGTCGCGGAAAAGTTCAACGGCTGGCCCGACGGTTACCGTTCGATTCAAGTGTGGGACAACCGCATGCCGTCCTACTTCTTCCGCATCTTCGGCCGCCCTGTTCGGGCCAGTGTGTGCGAGTGCGAACGGAGTAACGAACCGAGCATCACTCAGGCATTACATTTGCTGAATTCGCCGGAAATCAACGAGAAAATCAATCACAAACGTGGCACCGCCCGGCGGCTGGCGAACTCGCCGCAATCCATCGACGAGGTTCTCGACGAAATTTATCTGCTGACGTTATCGCGCGTGCCGACATCCGAAGAACGGGCCGTATTACGGAGTGCGTTCAACACGGAAGGGACCGACCGTCGCGCCGCTGTGGAAGACGTGTTCTGGTCGGTGCTGAACACGAAAGAGTTTTTGTTTATTCAGTAAAGTCGTTGGTAGGGTTTACCGAGTTGGTAGGGTTTGCCGAGTCCGCGAGGCGAACCACGCCGGTTAAACAACAATCGGTTCGCCTCGAAGACTCGGCAAACCCTACGGTCTCCATTGTCAGTTGAAGTGAGAATGATCGATGTTCCACATTCCCTTTGGTTCACCATCGCGACGTCGTTGCGACGGTGTTTCACGACGGCAGATGCTGCGGTTGGGGTCGACCGGCCTCTTCGGCGGGTTGACGTTGCCGCAACTGCTCGCGGCGCAGGAGGCGTCCCCCACGGCGCGTCCTGGCAAGGCGAAAAGCTGCATTTTTATCTTCCTGGAAGGGGGACCGCCGCAGCAGGACATGTGGGACCCCAAGCCCGATGCGCCGATCGAAATCCGCGGGCCGTTCGATCCCATCGCCACGAAAACACCGGGCGTGATCTTCACCGAACATTGCCGGAAGTGTGCGACGATCACCGATAAGTTCACCGTCGTCCGCAGTCATTCACATAACGACAACGGCCATAGCACCGGTGCCTACTACGTGATGACCGGCCACAAGCCGACCTTTCCCGATGGCGAACATCCCATCCCCACCAACGACGTCTTCCCCTCACTTGGGTCGTTCGTCGGCCGCGAACTCGGGTCCAACGGGAAGGTTCCGGCGTACATCAACATGCCCCATCCGAGTTCCGCCGGGGGGCCGGGTTTCCTCGGTGCCGAGTACGCGCCGTTCGTGATTGAAGCCGATCCCAGTCAGCCCGATTTCGAGGTGAAAGATCTCGGCCGAGTGGACGGTTTGACGGAGTCTCGTGCGGCCCTGCGTCAGAAACTGCTCGCCGGTCTGGAAAGCGAACGCCGGCGGATCGGTCGTGCGGCGGCGATGTCGACGTATTACACCAAGGCGTACGATCTCATCAACTCGCCGGAGGCCCGCAAAGCATTCCACATTCAGTCCGAACCGGCACCAGTCCGCGAGTCGTACGGCATGTCACAGATCGGTCAATGTGCGCTGCTCGGCCGCCGTCTGGTGGAAGCCGGTTGCCGGTTTGTCGGAATTGATGCCCCTGGTTGGGATGTCCATTTCAACTGTTTTCCAAGCTTGAAGACGGATTTGATTCCGCCAGCCGATCAGGCGTTTTATGCCCTCGTGACGGATCTCGAACAACGGGGTCTGCTCGACAGCACGCTCGTCGTGATGATGGGTGAGATGGGCCGCACGCCGCGGGTGAATGCGCAGGCGGGACGCGATCACTGGTCGATGGCCCAGTGCATTCTCTTTGCCGGTGGCGGTATCAGGCCGGGACAGATCATCGGTTCGACCGATGCCCAAGCCGCCGCACCGACCAGCGACCCGGTCAGCGTCGCTGATCTGCTTCGCACGATTCACACGCTAATGGGGATCGACGCCAACAAAGAATACCCCGACCCGCTCGGCCGCCCGGTCCCCTTGGTCAACGGCGGCAAGTTGATTCCGGGATTGATTGCGTAAATTCGAACGAGTTTCGAACTCGTTCCCACGCTCCGCGTGGGAACGCATGGTCGCGACGCTCCGCGTCGCATGAATGATTGTGATTCCAGTAAGAAGGCGACGCAGAGCGTCGCGGCCGCCCGGTCCCACGCGGAGCATGGGAACGAGTTGCGAAGAGACATAACCTTATGCGCTGCCTGCTGACAGGGCTGCTACTATTCATCGCGATGGCGTCGCGGTCATCGGCGCAGCTCGCGCCGGAGATTGGATACGTCTTGCCCGCCGGAGCACAAGCGGGGACAACGGTCGACGTCACGCTCGGCGGATACGACTGGACGCCGGACATGCAGTTGTTTGTGCATGATCCGCGGGTCAAACTCGAACTGCTCGGTCCGCCCACGGAAGTCCTCATCACCGAGCCGCCCTACTGGTTTGGAGCCAAAGCCCGCGGGTATGCGTGGCCGTTGCCGCGCGAATTCAAAGCCCGGCTGACCGTCCCCGCCGATGTTCCTCCGGGCCTGGTGAAGTGGCAGGTGGCGAACGCGAACGGCATTTCGCCGGCGGGCGTGCTGCACATCGGCCGCTTTCCGGAAGTGCTCGAACAATCTTCGACCGATGGTCCGCAACTGCTGCCCGCGTTGCCGGTCGTCGTGTCGGGACAGATTCGGCGCATCGAGGAAATCGACCGTTATCGCCTGCGTCCGGCACAGTCGGGGCTGGTCACGTTGGAACTGCTGGCACGATCGTTGACGTCGCCGACGAACCCGATGGGCCTGCATGGCATGTTGCAGGTGACCGACGACACCGGCCGGAAGCTCGTGGATCTCGCCGGGACCGAAGGGCTCGATCTGCGGACCACATTCGTGGCGGAAGCCCACCGCGACTATGTGATCAGTCTGCACGATGTCGATTTCGCGGGGGACCGCTCGTACGTCTATCGGCTCGTCATCACGCCCGGGCCGGGATTGATCGCCGCCATTCCCGCCGCGGGAAAACGGGGGGAAACACGCCCGGTCGAGTTTATCGGTTACGGCATCGCAACCGGAGCCGTCCTTCGCGAATCCGTCACGAAAGACGTCACGTTCCCGTCCGATCCCGCCGTACCATCGTTGCCGTATGGGCTCGAAACGCCGTTCGGTAAAGCGACGCCGTATGACTTCGCTCTCAGCGATCACACGGAATTAATCGAAGGGACCGCGCTGGGCGAACTCCCCGCGGCGATCACCGGCACGCTCGATGTCCGCTTCGGGACTGACGTTTATCCGGTGACATTCAAGAAGGGCGACGCGTGGTCCATCAAGGGTCAATCGTCGAGTCTGGAGTGGCCCCTCGATCTCGATCTGCGGCTCATGAATCCCGCGGGAAAAGAAGTGGCCGCCGCGGATGATTCACCGGGGTCGACCGATCCGGCACTGACCTTCACCGCGCCGGAAGACGGCGTCTACACGGTGCATGTGAGCGACCGTTCTGGACACAGTGGGCATCGCGGCGCGGTCTATCGGTTGAGCTTCGACAAGCCGCGGGAAGACGTCACGTTCACGGTTCCCGATCTGCTGGCGGTATCGCTGGGGTCGACAGCCCCGCTGCCGGTGAAGGTGGTGCGTCAAGGTGATTTCAAAGGTCCGATCGCGCTCTCGATTCAGGGGCTGCCGCCGGGGCTCACCGTGCCGGAAGGGTTGACCATCGCGGAAGGAAAAAGTGACCTCACGGTCGATGTCACCAGTGCCGCCGGTGCCGCGGTCACAGCCGGGTTGGTGACGGTGCAAGCGACGATGACGCTCTCCGGCACGCCGGTTACGCGGACTGTCAAGACGCTGGTTATCGCGTCGACGATGAAGCCGCGAATCAAGATCACGCCCGAAGGATTGGATGACGTCAAGAAAATCCGCCGCGGCAGCACTTACCGCTTTCCGCTGTTGATAGACCGTCTTGAAGGCTTCGCCGGGCCGATCACGCTGGAGATGACTGCCAAGCAGCAACGGCATCGGCAAGGACTGGCCAGTGACGAATTCGTGATCGAACCGGAAGCGAAGCGCGTCGATTATCCGATCTTCGTGCCCGAGTGGATGGAGACCACGAAGACCAGCCGGATGATTCTCAACGGCCGCGTGACCATGCCCGATCCGCAGGGGAATGTCCGCACGTTGCTGCAACGGATGGAACTCCGGCTCGGCATCCTTCCCGAGGGGGCGCTCATGAAACTCGCTCACGCCCCGGCGGAGTATCAGGCACACCTCGGCGGTGACGTGAGCATTCCCCTCACGGTGTCCCGCGTCGCTGAATTTCGCGAACCGTTGACGCTGGAGTTCGTGCCCACCGAGAAGCAAACGGGACTCATCCGCGCGGAAGGGCAGTCGCTGTCACCGACGGACACGCAAACCTCCATCACGCTGCACTTCGCGAATGATCCGAAGCTCATCGGCGAACAGACATTGCTATTCCGCGCCACCGCGATGCAACCGGGTTTGGGTTTGGTGAAATCGGAAACGTCGGTGATTATCGACGTGCCGCAACGGTAGGGTTTGCCGAGTCCGCGAGGCGAACCGGGAATTGTCACAGCGGTGGTTCGCCTCGAAGACTCGGCAAACCCTACTTGGTTTCTGCTTTCACGTAGAGATGGGCGGGGGCTTTGTCGTAATACTTGAACATCGCGGGGCAGATCCAACCTTCCATCGGCGGGTCGTCGAAAGCGTAATAGTTGCCGCCGCCATCGCCCCGCAGCCAGTTCAGCACCTTTTGATGTCCCGGAAACGGCTGCGAACTGAACAACAATCGAAAGCCTTTGTCCGCGCTTGGGATGTCCTTGACGAGGACATCGATCATCTCTGGAACACCGGCCACGAAGGGCTCTTTCACCAGGCCCGCGGAAGGATCATCGAAGACCCACGTTCCCTGATAACGGTATGGTGCGATCACCATGATCGAATTCGCCGGCGGCTTGGCGTGTGATCCCGGCAAGAGTTCGAATCGCCATGCGATCGCAGCGCCGATCAGCAGCAGCCCGACAATGACCGTGGCGAATCGCAGCGCGGGCCGGGATCGACGGATCGCCACCGGGGACGGGTCGGTATTCATCGTGGCTCCTAAAACTGCAGCACCACCTGGGCGATGCGCTGGCGGTCGCCGTGGCGGCGGTAATCGTCGAGCATCGTCGACAGTTCCGCTTTGACGAAGTCGTGGTACTTGCGTTTTGTATTGATGTGAATCGTCACGCGCTTGTCGAAGTTCACGATCTCATCATTCAATCGTAACAGGAATCCCGCGGCCTGTGATTTGATATAGAGCGTGTTGCCGTCGGAGACCCGCGCGGTGAGTTCCATCAACTTCACACCGGCGCGGTCGTTCGTCGGGGCGGGCAGGATGTAGTTCCGCGGGAGATTGAGCATCGTCACCCAATGGGCGCGGTCATCGGTTTGACGCAGGCAAGCATAGTCGAATTCCTTCGGCACCACGGCCCGGCGATGCAGTTCCATCCAGTCGAAGAGCTTGGGCAGTTCATCGCCGTAGCGTTCGGCCCCGCGGCCCAGGTATTGGCAATAAATCAAATCGAGACGCGGGCCGGATTTCTTGCACACATCGTCGAACAATCGCATGGTGAACAGATTCGCGTCGCTGGTGAGTTCCCCCCGGATGAGATACCACGCGGTTTGCTCGGCGTTGTCGCGCGTCAGGAACGCATATTCGGGACACTGAGCACTGATGGGGATTACGCCGGCGAATTCATCGGGATGCGTCATACCGATGTCGAATGCCGCGTCGCCGCCGAGGCCGTGACCGGCGAGGAAGACGCGGTCGGAATCGATCGCGAACCGCAACCGGGCATCGCGCAACGCTTCGATGACCGCCGCATGCGCCGTCGGACTGCCGGTGTATTCCTTCATGCCCTCGGGAAGATATTCGGGCAGGATGACGATGGTCCCGCGGCGTTGAGCCCAGCCGGGATGCTCGTCGGTTCCGGCCCACCACTGCGCCGTCGATTCGATGCCGTTCGCTCCCGGAGACAGGGCAACGATCGCGGGATACCGATGCTGCGGCGAGTACTCCGGCGGGAGAACCACCCAGTAGGCGACATTCACCCCGGTCACCGTTCCGGCGGGAACTTCCACACGGTAGGGCGCGCCGGTCGGAATCCCTTCGGCGTCGCGCGGCGGGGGAAGTTGTTTCAGCAGCAAACGGATCGTGCCCGGACTGATCCCTTCGAGCCCTTGCAGCTTGCCATAGATTTCGGCCCGCACGACGGGGTTATCGGCCCGCAGGTACTCGGTCACCCACAACCGGGCCTCCCACAGGCGATGGGCGCGCCGCAAATCCGTATCGGCTCCTTCCGCCCCCAGCACCCAGCCGCTGTAAGCCAAACCGAGCTTTTCCTCGGCGGTGAGCTGCGCATCGGTTTCCGCTTGGAGAAAGGGCAACATCCGCGATAAGCCGTGCGGACCGAGTTCGTCGTTCAACTCGGACCGCATCGCCGCGACCTGTTTGGTGAAATCATCCGCAGGGAGTTTCGCCTGGAGTTCCCCCAGCAGATTGCGGACATTCACCAGCGTGGTGCGCGTTTGTTGTAGTTCCCCGAGAAAGCGTTGCACTTCGCGGGCAATCCCGGCTCCCAGGTTGGAGGGAATTTTGCGGGCGGATTCTTCGGCGAGTTGGAATTGGCCGCATTCTTTCCGGCGGTTGAGTTCCCGCAGCACATCGCGCGCGAAGAGTTGCCGAAGTTCCTGCCGGATCGTGTCCACTTGCGCGGTCAGATCGGTGAAGTCCCGGGCGATTGCGGTTAATTCTTCTTCGGCAACGGGGTACCAGCCCGCCTGAATGCAGAAGCGAGCGCGGGCCATGCGGTCTTGCGGATTGTCGGGCTTGCAGACGACCGGATTGTGGAGAATCTCCAGCACGGTGGCTTCGGGAAGCTGATTCAAAGCGAGGCTGAAATCCCATTGATAATTGAGCGAGGAAATATCCACATGCGTGGGCGTCAGCCGGGTGATCCCCTGCGTGATGTTGAGGGGCTCGCGCTCGGTCTGGAGTGTCACCCGGCGGCGGCCGTTCTGATCGAACGCAGTCGAATCCGTGATGGAGCCGACATTCTTCACGATGAACGAACGGCTTCCTTTGAGATGAAAAACGCTGAATTCATCCTGCCGCGCGACTTCGGCGTCCATCACCAGACCGGAGTCGGGGATCTGCCGATAGGGAACGTAGTACCGTTGCCACGGTGTTGCTCCGCCGGTTTGCACCATGACGACGGGAAAACTGGCGACCGGCGCATTGGGCGGATTCACCGGTTTGGCCAGCGAAAAAAGCTTCGACGGCCGCCCCTGTAACACGGTCCCATTTTTGAGGCGCACCTCACCGGCGTACGCGGTGATTAAACCGGACAACAGCAGCGACACGACGAAGCCGACACAAGCGCGGCTTTGCAGGAATCGAGAAGCCGCGCGCGTCATCACCACGGAATCTCCGGAAAGGAAGCTGGCCTGGGCTACAACTTATTTCGGCGGTTGCGATGTCCCCGGCTGCGGCGATTGTCCCGAACTGTCGGCGGGTTTCGCTTTCAGTCCGGCACTCTCGGTAATCTTTCCGCCATACGTCTGCCAGGCGAAGTACCCGCCCACCAGCACGGCCCCAATGATGCCCAGATAAACGAGAAAACCGGCAAACCCCACCGCACCGGAAAAGAGCCCCTTCAGCCATTTCGAGGTCTTGTGCCATTTCTCCTGTTTGTCGATCTGGGCATACATCGACTTCATGTCGCCCGCTTTTTTGTCGGCCCGCTGCTTGATGAGCAATCCCTGCACGATCGTTTCAAACTCGCTGAATTGCGCGATCGGCAGGAACGCGTCATTCGATTGCTTCTTGACCTTCGCCTTGGAATCAATGGCTCCCGCTCGCAGCGCCTGCAACACCTGCGGCGTGGTCCATTTGGCGATGTTGTCTTTGCCCTCTTTCGTGTGATATTGCACGTACCACAACGTGTCGCCGCCCGTCGCCGTGGTCGCCGGTGCGGCTTTGGCGGCGGGCTTGGCGGCGGGTCGGTTGGCGGGAGTCGCTGCCGCCGCGGTGGCGACCGAGACTTTATCCTTCGCATCAATGAAACTCAGTGACGTCCCGGCGATTCCCAATGCCGACAACATGCGGATCACTTCGCCGCAATCTTTGAAGCGATTGTCCGGGTCCTTTGCCATCATCTTGTCGAGGATGAGATCGAGTTTTTCGGGCACGTCCTTGTTCGTTCGCCGCGCGGGCTCAAACCGCCCGGCTTCCTTCGCTTTGATGAGTTCGATCAGCGAATCGCCGGTGAAAGGGAGTTTGCCCGTCAACAGGTGATACAGCGTGGCCCCGAGGGCATAAATGTCGCTGCGACCGTCGACATACTTGGCGTTGCGAGCCTGTTCGGGGGCCATGTAATACGGCGTGCCGAGACCGGTACCGCTTTGCGTCATCGAAAATTCTTCATCATCGAGCGCTTTCGCCAAACCGAAGTCGGCGACTTTCACGCCCCCTTTACTGGTCACCATGATGTTGTCGGGCTTGATGTCCCGGTGAATCATCTGCAGCTTGTGGGCGTGTTCCAGCGCTTCCGCACACCGCAGCGTGATGTAGAGTGCGTCGCCGACGGAAAGTTGACCCTGCTTTTCCAGCCAGTCCTGCACGCTCTTGCCGTCCACGAATTCCATGGCGACGTAGTGCTTGTTGACCCCGTCCGCGGAATCGACTCCCTCGGCGACAGCGAACACGCGCACGGCTTGCGGATGGTCGACCTTGGCCATCGCTTTCGCTTCGCGATAGAAGCGTTTGACGAAGTCGTCTTTTTCCGCGAGATGTTTGGCGAGGAGCTTGACCGCCGCCACGCGATCGAGGCTGGTTTGCTTCGCCAGCCACACTTCCCCCATGCCCCCCTGACCGAGCTTGCGGGTGAGTTCGAAGTCCCCAATGGTCCGCCCGGCGGTGGAGCCCGAACCGGGTTTGGCGGCCGGAGGTTTGTCTGCGGGGGTGCCGTCTTTCGTCACGAAGGTTTCTCCCAGATCGGCGGCGTTGGTTTTTGCCGGCGAGGGTTTGCGTCCCGGGACAGCGGGCGGGCTGCGTTCCGGTTGTTCGGTGGGCATAGCGCGGTCCCTTCGATGAGGAATAACAAAGCCGTGGGGATCATGCGAAGAAATGAAAACAACGAACTCACGGTGAGTCAGATCAACCCACCGTGAAAAGTCCCGCGCAGCGGGTCAGGGAATTCACATCGCCGTGGCCCGCGAAAACGACGTGAGGCATCGATTATCGAGCATTGAAGCGTGGCAAGCAATCGCGAATACCGATGTTGCGCGAAAATCCGTGCCGCCGAACAGTTTCGATTCCTGCGGTTCACGATGCCGGCACGATCTCCGGGTTCTGAAAGGCGCGCACCGCGGGCTGGGGATTGCGGCGGTGGGACGGTCTGGCACGACTCGTTGGCCGCAGCAATTCGTCGCGAACGGGTTTCAACACACCAAGACGCTGCCACTTGCGAAAATAGGCGTAAACCGTCCCCCACGGAGGGAAATCGTGCGGCAGCATCCGCCACGCACAACCGGTTTCCCAATGGTAGTTGATCGCATCAACAATCTCGCGCACCGCCCGTTCGCGCGGCCGTCCAACCGCTTTTGGAGGCGGCACCAATGCCGAAACAGCTTGCCAGCGCTCATCGGATAAATCGCTGGGATAACGCCGCCGTGCAGGGGAATCAGAACAATTTGTCATGGCCAATCCTGGGAAGAGTGATGGGATTCAAAATCACATGAACAGCGAAGATCAAGCTTCGTCGGTGTTGCGCGGCGGCGACGTCGTGGGTTGTTGTCGGAGAGAGCGCAGCCCCGGTTCCATCCAGCAGCGACACAATTCGGTGATAGGAATGCGCTGCGCGGCGGCCTCCATCCGCATCGCTTTCCAATCGGTGAGGGGGATGAAAATCGAAATCTGCTTGCGAAAAATCACGCCCGGCATGGGTGGGCCTCCTGTGAAGGACGGGGACGAAAGGGAATCGCTGTTCCGATTTGCTAATCGCCGGTGTCCGGTGGATTCGATAACGGTGCGGTTGTTCCCGCGGGGTGATGATCGCTGCCCGGACGACGGCCGCGGCGCGAACAACGCCGTTGGGGCGGCGGTTCAAGCGGGGAGTCCTCCCCGTCTTCGGCGTCATCGTCTTCGAGGGGGAGCGCTCGAAATCGCTGCTGTTCAGCGGGGTCATTCCAGGCCACACGGACTTCCCGAACCATGAGAATTTCCTTCCACAAAGAGCTTCCGGACACGTTAGGTGTCGACATCCGCATATTTTACGTATAGTGTACGTTTGAATCAATCGATTTGTTGCGAAATGTATCGTATAGTTCAGAAATAGCGTTCTGTGGCTGGTTTTTGAGTCGTACCGAGAGGCTTTCGCAATGTCTCCCTCGCTCGCTGAATTGATCCGGAGTGGCCGGATTCGCAAGGGGTGGAACCAGTCGGAATTAGCCGAAAAAGCCGGGGTTTCGCGCACGACCCTGGTGCAGCTCGAGCGCGGAACCGTGCAGGAACCGCATGCGTCGACCCTGAAAAAGGTGGGCGAACTGCTCGAGATTTCGCCGGAAGTGCTCGCCTCCGCCCGCATGGTGGAACGCTCTCCACCTGCATCAATTGACGTCATTTCTGAACAGACGGCCTTTGATCGCGCCACGAACCCCGCGGTTGCAGCGCTGCGGGAACGGCTTCCGGAGCGATTTCAGCAACTCTCGCCAGCAGAACAGGATACGCTCGTCAGCCAGTTCGGCGTCGGCGGCGCGATGACCGCCGCCGGGGTGATGCAATCGCTCGAACGGATGGAAGCCGACCGCCAGACGCTCGCCCAGTTACAGATCATTCTGCAAACCCATCTGCGTGATGCGGCCCGGCAAGTGATCGAGGGTCTGTACAGATCCGTCACCGTCGTTCCGCATCCCTCGACCACGAAGTCGCCTGAAAAATGAGGAAAACTGTACGGCCGACGGAGTGCCCAATTCCGCGAAGACCGGGAACGCTGCCGGTTGGTGGTTGCAATCCCTTCGCGACCGCCTTGTAATACTGGGGAATAAAGGCCGGGTGGACGGAGTCTTCAGTGTTGCGGGCGGCCGCGATGGAAAATCGGCCCAACACGGGTCCGGTTCGCCCCCCTTCTGATCCCTTTGAGAATGAGTGAGAGATTCCATGCGAAAATTGAGCGGTGCGTTGCTGGTGGCGTGTGCGATGTGGCAATTGGGCTGTGAACCCCCGATGAAGAGCACAGGCACTCTGCCGATCAAGCCGGCACCAGGCGGTCAATCGGGTTCCACCACGGGCGGTGGTGCAGAAGTCCCGACGCCAGCGACCATGCCTGCCGAAACGCCGAAGACCGAAACTCCGGTTCTGCCCACGGAAACGACTCCGGAAGCCAAGCCGGTCGAAGAAAAGAAGCCCGAAGAAGCCGCTCCGGAAAAGAAAGCCGAGTAAGCGCGTTTCTCCCATGACACAACGAACGGACGGCCTCCACGGGCCGTCCGTTTTTTTATGCCCCCATGCCGTCCCTCGCGTCGCAGAAGGGACGTCACTTGTGGCGACGTTCGCGTTCGGTCACACTCGTTTCCAGGCCACGATTGCCACTGTGGCCGGTCTGCCTCGTTCAAGAATTCAAGGTGCAAAGTCATGCAAGCAAAAGACGCGATTCGGGAAGCCGCCCGGCTGGGGCAAATGGTGCTGAAGGCGTACACCGGCGACCTGACCGATGCGGAACTTATGAAGCGTCCTGGTCCGGGGTGCAATCATATCGCCTGGCAGTTGGGACATCTCATCGCCTCGGAAGCAAGTCTGGTCAACATGGCCGTCCCCGGTGCCGGAGCGGCGCTTCCCGAGGGCTTTGCCGAAAAGCATTCCAAAGAGACCGTCGGCAGTGACGATCCCACCCGGTTCTGCACGAAGCAGGAATATCTGGACCTGCTCGACAAGAGCTTTGCCGCGTCGATGGCCGCATTGGAAAGCTATCCCGAAGCCAGTCTCGACACACCCAGCCCCGAACCGTTGCGTGGTCTCGTGCCCACGATGGGGGGCCTCTTCACGCTCATCGCCACGCACACCATGATGCACGCCGGTCAATTCGTCCCCGTCCGCCGGGCGCTCGGCAAACCGGTCGTTATCTAATTCCACGCCGTCTTAACCCCCGGTCAATGACCGGGGGAGAGCGGCACGGCGCTAGCCGCCGGTTCCGTAGGGTTTAACACACCGGCGGCTAGCGCCGTGCCGCTCACGGTGGGCTTCCCATGCTGCTCGACCCGACGCGATTGATTGAAGTGCAGGGCCTGGAATTGAAGGCCCGGTTGATCGTGGAAGGGTATCTCGCCGGGGTGCATAAAAGCCCCTACCGCGGGTTCTCGGTCGAGTTCGCCGAGCATCGCGAATACGTTCCCGGCGATGATCTGCGGTATGTCGACTGGAAGGTCTTCGGCAAGACCGACCGCTATTACCTCAAGCAGTTCGACGAAGAAACGAACTTCGCGTGCCACCTGCTGGTCGATACCAGCGAATCGATGCTGTATCAGTCCGACAAGGCGGCGGTCTCGAAACTGGAGTATGCACGCTGGGTCGCGGCGGCGATCGCGTACATCGTGATCCAGCAGCGCGATGCCGTGGGGTTATCGACGTTCGATACGGCGCTGCATCCGGCCTTGCGACCACAGAGCACGACGCAGCAATTGCGGGAATTGTGTCGCGTGCTGGAACAAGCCGCGCCCGTGGGGGAATCGAACATCGGGGCAATGCTGCAGGAGTTCGCCGAACGGCAGGTTCGCCGGGGGGTGGTGATTCTCATCAGCGATTTCTTCGACGATTTCGATTCCCTGGAGCGCGGGCTGCGGCACCTGAGTTTTCGTCGTCATGACGTGGTGCTGGTGCAAATCATCGACCCCGCGGAAGCGTCGTTTCCGTTTCAGGAACCGACGTTGTTTCAGGGATTGGAAGCGTGGGGTCCGCGGGCGGTCGACCCGCGGGCTTTGAAGCGGGCGTACCTCGAGGAGTTCGAGCGTCATCTCGGACGACTGCGTGGCCTCGCGCGGGAACTGCGGTTCGATGCGCTGCTTTTGCCCACCGATCGCCCGGTGGGAACGTCGCTCGCCGCGCTGTTCTCGCAGCGCACGCAACGCCGCGGCACATAGAACCTCTGTCACCGTGTGCCACTGGCTCTGCCAGTGTCTTTCCGATCGGAGAAAGACGGCACTGGCAGAGCCAGTGGCACACAAGCGATGGATCATCACATCAGGTCGTCACGCCGTCATAATTGCCGATCTGGTACGCCGAGATGCACGCCAGAATCAGGCAGATCAGATTGCTGGGCCACACAAAGCTGAGGATCGTTCCGATCAAAACAATCGTGAATGCCAACCCGGCAAGGGTCTTTTCGGCGGCTTCGTGTTCTGTCCGCAGGGTGGCGATCATCGCCGCCTTCTGCTCGGGTGATTTCGCGTCAAAACGCTTCTCGGCTTCCTGCAGGACTTCCGCGTTGTAGATGTGATCGTCGTCGACATCCGCCAATTGTTGCGGAGTCATGTGGACCGGCTTTTGTGCGGCGATGAACTCGGGGGCAACTTCCTGCTGGGCCACCGTCTGGATCAGCGATTGCCGGTCGATTCCCAGATTGCGGTCGACCATGTTTTGTCGATAAGCCGCCTGTTCCTGAGCGGGCATCGCTTTCCAGCGTGTCTCGGCTTCTTTCCACAATTCCGGGTTGAGCACTCCCTTGTCGGAATCGTCGTCGAAATCGTCTTCGTCAATCCGCGGATGTTCGACGGATTTGCCTTGCTTGCGGTACTCATCGCCGATAACGGTCGTGGCGTAGTCCACCAGGACTTCCTCTTCCGTTAAGCTGGCGACATGGCTCGCACTGCCGCCGAGGCCGGGCATTTCGTCGAAGTACACCGTGTAATTCAGCGTGAATTTACTGAAGAAAATCGCGAAGATCGCAATCAACACGGCGGTGACCGCGGGCATCCAGCCTTCGTACTGTGCCGCTCCCAGGCGGACACCGGCCCCCACCAGGGTGCCCGTGAGAACCGACAGATACCAGACGTTCCAGCCCGTGGTGTAGGCGATCACCCACCACAATCCGCCGCCGAGAAATCCGCCGGCGATGCCTCCCAGCGTCCACAATACCACAGCGGTGCCGAAGGACCGTTCCGCGGGCGGTCTGGACTTTTTCTTTTTCTTCTTTTTGGCAGCCGTCGGCGACTCATCGGGTTCATCGCGCTGGGAAGAGCGCTTCGGTCGCGATGACGGAACCCGCGGCGCGGTGGGGAGTTCGTCGTCCTCCTCGTCTTCGAGAATTTCGACGTCATCGAAGTGCTCGGCGTCGTCGAAGATCTCCTCCGCCGGGCGGGCGGGCTTCCGCTTGACGGGGGCGGGGGTTGTCGGCTTTGTGGTCTGACTGACGGCGGCGGGGGTCACCACCGTGATCATCTCCGGCCGCGCGATGAACTTCATCTGACACTTCGGGCAACGGACCTTGCGGTTGATCAATTGGTCCGGCGTTCCCGGCATGGCCAATTTGGCTTCACAACCGCGGCAGACGATCTGCACCCTGTCGCTCATCGTCGCCATTCCTTTTCAAGGGAAGTCGTCTGGAATGGAATTGGCCCGGAGGGGAGGGAGTCCTCCCTGTGAGACAACAGAATAACAAACCACAGACGGCCGGAAAGTCCGTCCCATTAGTTTTGTGCAAAGACCGAGGATCGCTGTGTGCCACTGGCACCGCCAGTGCGGTCTTTTCTTCGAAGGCAAAGACACTGGCAGAGCCAGTGGCACACAAATCCATCCGGCGACGCAGCGATCAATCGCGGTGCGGTTCTTCGCCGCGACGCATGCGGAAGACCTCGCTGCGGGTGATGGCGGTGACTAGCGACGAGAAGCGAAAATCGTTCGCTTTGGTCTGTTCCAGAATCGTGTTCTGCGTGCAGCGGTCGTAATACTCGACCGGGCGGCCGAGCGCGTAGGTGAGCATCTTTTCGATCACGCTGCGGCCGAAGTCGAGTTCCCGTTGCTTCAGCACCACCGCCAGTTCTTTGGGGCCGCGGAACTGCATGCCGCCGGGAAGTTCGCCGGACGTATCGAGCGGATGGGTGCCATCGGTCTCGCGATAGCGCCCAATGGCATCGAAGTTTTCCAGTCCGAAACCGAGTTCGTCCATCACCCGATGACACGAGGCACATGAGGCGTTGCTTCGATGAAGCTGCAACTGTTCGCGCAGTGTCGATCCTTCCGGCGCTTTGGTCGCTTCCAGTTCGGGAACATTCGCGGGCGGGGGCGGCGGGGGCGTATTGAGAACGACTTCCATAATCCACTTGCCGCGCTTCACCGGCGATGTGCGGTCCGGGTTCGAGGTCATGGTCATCACGCTGCCGTGGGTCAACAGCCCGGCCCGAACGGTTCCTTCCAGGCTGACCTTCTGAAATTCCTCGCCCTTTACCTCGGGCAAGCCATAGTGCTCCGCGAGCCGTTCGTTGATGAACGAGTAAGGTGCATCGAGCAGTTCCAGCAGGCTCAGGTCTTCGTGCATGATATGGGCGAAGAGCCGTTTGGTTTCTTCTTTCATATCGTTCCGCAGGGCGGGCGTGAACTGCGGGAACTTTTCGGGATCGGGCGTGATCTCGTTCAACACGCGCAGTTGCAGCCATTGCTCGGCGAAGTTATCAACGAGCGCCTGCGCCTTCTCATCGTGCAGCATCCGTTTGACCTGCGCTTCCAGCACGTCATCGCGATGCAGTTCGTTCTTTTCCGCGAGCGCAAATAACTCATCATCGGGCAGGCTCGACCACAGGAAATACGACAGCCGCGTGGCCAGTTCGTACTCGTTCAGTGTGTGCCGATCGGCGGGGTTATCCGGCTGGCGATCGGTTTCGATACGGAAGAGGAAATGCGGCGAGACCAGCACGGCGGTGAGGGCTTGCTGCATCGCCTGTTCGAACGTGTCGCCTGCGGTGATTCGTCCTTCCACCAGACGGACATAACCATCGAGTTCGTCGTCGTTGACGGGTCGCCGAAACGCGCGTTTCACGAACGGTCGCAGGTTGGTGCGCACCGCGTAATTGACGGTCTTGTCTGCCGACGGACGGTGTTCGACCAATTGGCGATGGGCCGACGGATAGGCATCGGGGTCCACCACCAGCGGGCCTTCCAACTGAATCGACTGCACGAACAGATTGCGGTCTTCTTTCTTCTTGGGGTCGTAGTAATCGTTGAGAAAAACCGCCGCGATTTCATGCCCGCCGCGGGTCAGCGACAATTCCTGGTCGTAGTTTTCCGGCTTGTTCTGCCGGGCTTTCACATCGAAGACGGCGACCTTTTCGCCGTCCACGCGGAGTTCCATTTTCGCGGCTTCGTCACCGGCGCGCTGTTCCGCCGCGCGGGTCACGATGCGGTATGTGCCGGATAACTTCACTTCAAAGCTGGCGGACACGTGTCCGTCGGAATTGATGCCCACGACGTCGCGGTTGCGTTGTGCCGATGGTCCCAATGTCAGATCCCGTGCCTCCGCGATCTGCGTCTTCGGTGCTTTCGGGTCGATGGCAATGATCGACTCCCGGGCAATCGAATCCGCCGCGTCGAGATACTTCTCCATCAGCAACGGCGGCAGCGACAGCACATCGCCGATGTTATCGAAACCGTACCCCACGTCATCGGACGGAAAATCTTCGGCGGGGCGAAAGTCGACGCCGACCAGATCGCGCACGGTGTTGTTGTACTCGTTCCGATTCAACCGGCGGATCGTCACGCGGCCGGGATCGACCCCCTGGCTGCAATCGACGTAGTTCAACGTCTTGTCGAGTAACCCGGCGAGTTGTTCTTTCTCCGCGGCGGTCGGTTGCGGCGCATCGGCGGGGGGCATCACCCCTTGCTGAATCAGATCGAGCGCGCGGACCCACATCTTGCGGGATTTCAACACCGAACGGTCGTCCGTCACGCCATCGAACGCGATGCCCCCTTCGGGCTCCATGCCGCTGTGGCAATCAAAGCAGTATTTTTTGGCCAGCGGGATGCCATGCGTGATGAATGTCGGCTGAACCTCGGCCGCCTGGGCGACACCGTTGGTGGCGTTACCCCCTTGTCCCGAACGGCGCAGCGCGAATCCGCCGACGATCACGAGCAGCCCGATTGCGGTGAAGCCCACGATCCAACCCACGGGGGCTTTGCGGCGCGACTTTGCCGGCTTGGCGGTCTTTTTCCCCCACCGCAGACTCTTCCGCGCGGAGGGTTTCGATGAGGCTTCCGGTTCGTCGTGCAGCGGGGCCTTGGGAACGCGGTATTTCGTGCGGCAATCGGCATTGGGACACCGCCCCACGCGCCCGGCGAATTGCTCCTCCACGCGAAACACCCGACCGCACGCGGTGCATGTGACGCGGATCGACATCGGTCGGAACTCGTTCAGGCGGGAGGGATGCAGGAGCAACGGACACGCACGCGGCTCAATCCTCCACTATGACGTCTGGGGCACACCCCCGTCCAGCAGTTGGACATCGGGTCGTGATGGAGTTTCCACGGAAGAATGTCGGGGCGGGGGCCCCAACCTCTGATTTCCAGTTGGTTTTCTCATCCATAGGTCGGGGCCCCTGCCCCGACTCCTCAAACTGACCCACTCCCTGGCATCGAAATGACCACTCACCGCGACCGGCAGATTGCGACGGTTGGCCACCGGTTACTTACAGGTTCGAGAATTCTGAAGAAGAGGCTCGTGAGCGGTCCCGGTTTGGGTAGAATAAGAAGATAGAGATGCAACTCTCGCGTCCGAGCGTGAAGCGATGGTGATCGTTCCGGGTGGAACGTCTCGTTGTGCTGCTCCGCGGGATCGAATGCAGAATGCGCTGTGCGACACAGGTCGGGCCCCAGAACCTCGCCAGCGAAATAAGGGGAAACAATGGTGCGACACATTCAACAACGGTGGCTGGTCGGGCTCACCGTCTTCGTGACCTTAGCGCAAGGCCCAGCCATGAGCTGGGCCGCACACGGACATGGCGGCGGCGGGGGCCATATCGGCGGTGGACACATGGGGGGCGGCTTCTCCGGTGGACACATGGGTGGTGGTGGAAGTTTTGGCGGAGCGCATTTCGGCGGCGGAAGCCATTTCTCAGCACCGTCCCATTCATTCAGCGCACCGAGCCATAACTTCTCGGTGCCGTCGCATTCCTTCCAGGCACCCCGGTCGCTGCCGTCCACACAGTTTCACTCGCCGGGACTGCAGAACGCTCAGCCGCGTCTCGGCGCGCAGGGCATTCAGCAATTCCAGCCCGGCCACAATGCGACGCACAACAACTGGTCGCTTCCCACACACAACGGCGTGACGAATCACCCCGGCCTGCCGAACAATGGCAACGGCATCACCCCCCGGTCGGTCACCACGTTCGGGCAACATCCGAACCATGCCACGCCGTCGCCAGGCGTGCTCAACGGCGGCGGTCATAATCCGTATCTGACGGGCAATCACGGCGCGATTGCCAATGGCGTCCTCGGAAACGGCCACGGCAACAACCTGCCCGGACTGAACGCCAATCATCACCTCTCCAGTTTGGGTGGTTTGAACGGCACCAATGCGACTGGCAACCATGGGACCTTCAAACCCACGATTGGCGGGAACAATCCGCTCGGCAATCACCCCCATATCGGTGGACATCAGCCGGGGGTGAACACCGCGTCGCTGAACCATCTGGGCGGTGTGAAGAACGGACTGCATCACGGCGGGCAAAACCTGCCGCAGTTCCAGTCGCACCACAATGGCAACAATCACGGAAACTGGGGCCTCGGCGGCGCGCATCATAACGGTGGTGTGGGAGGCGCGAATAATGGCAATTGGAATAACGCCTGGCGCAATAACGGCGTCAACCATCATCACCACAACTGGTACTACGGTGCCTGGGGTGGATATTGGGGCTTCGGCTATTATGCACCATTCTATTGGGGCGCCCGGTATTGGGGGCTCGGTGGATACTACAGTCCCTGGGGATACGGCGGTTACGGATATGGTTATGGATCATACTATAACCCCTACTGTGTAACATTAGTTCAGCCGGCCTATGCGTCGCTGCCGGTGACGTATTATTCGCAGCCGGTTGCGTTGCCGCAACAACCCGCCAGCGACGCCACCGATGCGAGTAATTCTGCGGCGTACGCACTGGTCGACGCCGCGCGGACCGACTTCCGCAACGGCGATTATCAGGGAGCCTTGACCAAACTCGATCAAGCCATCCCGCAGTTGCCGAACGATACCGTCGTGCATGAACTTCGTGGCGTGACGCTGTTCGCTCTGGGGGAATACCGCCCGGCCGCGGCGACACTGAACGCCCTGCTGGCCGTGGCTCCCGGAATGGATTGGGCGACACTGCGCGGGTTGTACCCCAACGCAGAAACCTACGAAGCGCAACTTCGCAAGTTGGAAGACACCACGCGCAATGATCAGAAAGACCCAGCGTTGCGGTTTGTGTTGGCTTACTTCTATATGGTGACCAATTATCCCGAAGCCGCGACGGCCCAACTGAAAAAGGTGGTCGAACTCGAGCCGAAGGATGTCGTTGCCAAGAAACTGCTCGATTCGTTGACGCAAACCAACGAGCCCCCGGCTCCTGCGGCAGGAACGGAAGCCGCCGGCACCGTGCCCGATACCGATCTCATCGGACGGTGGCGTGCATCGGCGAATGGCAGCCGTTTCGAACTCAACTTGAATGATGCCCTGCAGTTCGACTGGCAGGTGACTCCGGCCGATGGAGCCGTGGTCAAACAGACGGGCCGCTACACCGCGGCGAATGACCGGTTGATTCTCGAATCCGCAGGTCAGGAAACGCTGGTGGCGAAAGTGCAGTCGCTGGGGGTTGATCGTTTCCAGTTGTGGGTGAACGATAAGGATGCGTTGGTCTTCGAACGGCAAACGGCCGCTACTGTCGCTCAACCGACGCCGATTGATCAACCGACGTTGCGATTGATCCCGGCTCCGCCGCCGGTGGGTGCCGGCGGTTCGCCGACCCCGCTTTCGCCGGTGATTGGTGCCGATGGTCAACCGCTCGTGCCGAGCCCGTTGGACGCCACGAAGCCGGAAAACCAGGGTCCCATCCTGCCGCAGTAATCGCGAGTGAAAAAGCGTCTGGCAGGACCGTCCGCCATCGGGGGACGGTCCTGCACGCGCGCTGCGTGCTGGCAAAACGCACTCATTCGCATTCCAGGAATCCTCCGCGCGTTTTGAACCGTGCCGCTCAACGCACTGTTCATTATTAGGAGCGGTCTCATTCGCAACGGAGGTAAGGCCCGTTGTCTTTGCCCGCACCCTGACGTGGCCATCCGAGGGCGCGTTGCACGACCTCGGCCATCTGCTGATGTCCGGCATTCGCCAGATGCACGCCATCTTGCGTGCCTCCCTTCGAAGTGAGCACTCCGACAAACTGCCGCTTCGGAACCAGTGGCAGGCGATACTTCGCGGCCAGGCGACGTTGAGTGGCACCATAGCGGCCACCGCCGGGGGGAGCCGGGATTTCCATCAGCACGACTTGCTTGTAACGCTGCGTCGTCGCCGCAAGAAGCTCGTCCAACCGCTCGGCATACACATCCGACGGCAGGCTTTCGAGGATGTCGTTGCCGCCGATTTCAATCCACAACACGTCGCCGCGACCGTCGAGTTTTTCGAGTTGCGTGAGGGCAGATTTCACCGTTGCGCCCTGTTGCGAGGCGTCGTACACCGTCCGACCGGTGGCTTCCGCCAACTGCCGCGGCCAGGTGTGATCCCCCGCATTCAACCCCGCGGTGACGGAATCGCCAATGATCGCCACGCTGGCGGCTTTCGGCGCGACGTGCTGGATCGGCCATTGATTGAACAGTTCGCTAATGCAGACAGGTGCCACAGAAATCGCGAAAAGGATCAATGTTCCGCGTGGCTGAAGAGTTTTTCGCCCGACGAGAATCCGCAGTATGGCAAGGAACAGAACCCAATCCCGAAACTGAGGTGAGACAGGAATGACGTCGGCGAGGATCAGCCAAATGAGCGCCAAGATCCCCACCAAAAACACGCGGCTTCGTTTCGCGCCGCGAGCGTATAGCGCGGACGCAAGCACGACCAATCCCCAGCCGACGAAGAACGCATCGCCGCTGCCGAAGTGCCAAGTGACCGCGCGGAGCAGGAAAGTGGGTTCGTCCATGAGGGAAGTCGATTCGGGAGGTCGCATTTCGAGGGGTTCCTGATCCTACGACAATTCCGGTAACCATCAAAATTCGGAATCGGCAATTTCTGCCGGTTGGGTCGTCGCGGATCGTCAACGTGTCCGCCCGATTTTTCCCGCGGAGCAAGAATGCGCTTGACTTTTCCGATGCGACGCCGATAAGGTAGTGTCCGGTGGAAAATGGGTTGACGTCCGTTAAGACGAAGGCTCACCATCGGGCAACCTGCCTGAGACACCTGCCGAATCGCCCCCCCGATGAAAATTGGGGAACGGACGTCGTTTTACGACGAACGTTTCTCGCTGCCTTGTGATGTTCCTTATGAAATAACGTGATCGCTCCGGAGCGAGTGATCTGGTGTGACGGCTGGGATGGCCGCCCAATTGTGTTTGCGCCTCGTTTCCCACCGAGGGTTCGCCCCTCAAACCCACCTGCCTGGAGTGATGGTTATGTCGAACTCGTGCAATCCCGCTCATTTCGAGCGGTTGAACCGTCGCGGATTTCTGTCGGTCGGCATGCTGGCCGGCGCGGGCGTCGGGCTGACGCTTCCCACGTTGCTCCGTACCGAGTCGGCTTACGCCGATCTGAAGGACTACAAGAACTTCGAAGGCACGGCAAAGTCGATCATTCACATCTATCTGCCCGGTGGGATGGCTCACCAGGAATCGTTCGACCCGAAGCCGTTCGCCCCGATCGAATATCGCGGCGAAATGAAGCAGGTCGCCACGAAAATCTCCGGCGAACAGTTCGGCGAAACGCTCGCCAAGACCGCCGATGTTGCCGACAAACTCTGCGTCATCCGCTCGATGACCCACGGTGAAGCCGCCCACGAACGCGGCACGCACAATATGTACACGGGCTATCGTCCCAGCCCGGCGCTGCAGTTCCCGAGCATCGGCTCGGTGATCAGCCATGAATATGGTCCGCGGAACAACCTCCCGCCGTACGTCGCCGTTCCCAGCATGGCGAACGAATTCGCCGGCAGCGGGTACCTCAGTTCGGCGTTTGCGCCGTTCAGCCTCGGCAGCGACCCGGCCAACAATGGCTACAAGGTGCGCGATCTCGACCTGCCGAACGGTGTCGATGAATCCCGTTTCGCCACGCGTCGCACGGCTTTGGAAGCGGTCAACGCTTACTTCCAGAAGCGTGAAAAATCCGACGATCTGAAGGCGATGGACACATTCTACGATCGGGCCTACAGCCTGATCAGCTCGCCGGATGCGCGGTTGGCCTTCGATTTGTCGAAGGAAACGGATGCCGTTCGCGACGAATACGGTCGCAACACCGCCGGTGCTCGCATGTTGCTCGCCCGGCGGCTGGTGCAGGCTGGTGTCCGTCTGGTCAACCTGACCTACGGCGGCTGGGACATGCACAACAACATCGTTGCGGGTTTCAAGCAGCAGATGCCGCAGTTCGATCAGGGTTTCTCGACGCTCATCCGCGATCTGGAGCGGACCGGGCTGCTCAAGGAAACGCTGGTGATGGTGTCGTCGGAATTCGGCCGCACACCGAAGATCAATGCCAACTCCGGCCGCGATCACTATCCGAAGGTTTTCAGCGTGGTGTTGGCCGGTGGCGGCATCAAGAGTGGGATGATCTACGGATCGTCCAATTCGACCGCTTCGGAACCCGAAGAAAACCCGGTCGGTCCGGAAAATTTGTTCACCACGGTTTACCATTGCATGGGCATCAACGCCGACAAGGAATTGATGGCTCCGGGCGATCGTCCGATCGAAATTTGCGATGGCGGACAGGTGATCAAAGAAATCCTCGCCTAATTCGAGATGATGATTCGATTCGCGGGTTGCATTTGCCCGCGAGCATGACATGCTGAGGTCACGGAGGGTCGTATCAAACCGCCCCTCCGTGACGGCGTATCCCGCCTGTGTTCGTTCCTGCCTGTTTTTTCGACGTCGCTGCCGGCAACAGTTCCCCTCCGTATGAACTGTCGAGCCGGCTGAGGGGGGCCTCATGTCGCGTCGGCATCTGCCGTGCTTCGTTTCGTGTCTTGCGTTCGCAGGGTTCTGCCTCATTGGCACTTCCGTCTTCGCGACGGCACCGCAACTGGGCAACATCTTGCCCCGCGGCGGGCAGCGCGGCACCGAAATCGAGGTGACCCTCAACGGGCAACGCCTCGATGACGCCAAAGAACTGATGATTTACGAGCCCGGCATCGAAGTCGCCAGCCTCGAAATCGTTAACGACAAACAGGTCAAAGCGAAACTGAAAATCGCGGCCGATTGCGTGCTCGGCACCAAACACATCCGCGTCCGGACGAATACCGGCGTGTCGGATATGCGGACGTTTCGCGTCGGGGCACTCCCCGCGGTGGCGGAAGTCGAGCCGAACAGCGAATTCATCAAGCCGCAACCGGTGCCGATGAACTCCACCGTCGAAGGGGCCATCGCCAACGAAGACGTCGATTACTTTGTCGTGGAAGCGAAGCAGGGCGATCGGATCACCGCGGAAGTGGAAGCGATTCGCCTCGGGGATAGCTTCTTCGATGTGTATGTGGCGATCTTGAACGAAGACCGCTTCGAATTGTCGACGAGCGATGACGCCGCGCTGGTGTATCAGGACGGCATTGCCTCGGTGGTGGCCCCGGCGGACGGGAAATACATCGTTCAAATTCGGGAAACGTCTTACGGGGCGGGGAACCAGTACCGTTGCCACATCGGCACATTTCCCCGACCGCGGGCCATCGTTCCTGCGGGCGGACGTCCGGGGCAAGCGGTTCCCGTAAAGTTCTACGGGGATATCGCCGGTGAATTGGCGGGCACGATCAACGTCCCCGGGGAACGTCCGGAAAACTTTGCCGCCTTCGCGGAAGACCCGAAAGGGATCTCGCCCTCGGGGTTCGTATTCCGCATTTCCGATCTCGACAATGTGATCGAACAGGAACCGAACGACGCCGTCGCACAGGCGACCAAAGGTCCGGCACCGGCGGCCTACAATGGCATTCTGCAAGCGCCGAAAGACCAGGATTTTTTCGGTTTCACGGCGACGAAGGGCCAGGCCTTTGAAGTCCATGTCTATGCCCGGCGGTTGCGCTCCGAACTCGATCCGGTGTTGACGATCTACAACGCTCAAGGGGGTGGCATCGCCGCGAACGATGATTCCGGCGGCCCCGATTCCTATCTGCGTTTCGCCGTTCCCGCGGATGGAGAATACTTCATCGGCGTTCGCGATCACCTCGGCCGCGGCGGCAATGCCTTCCATTACCGGGTGGAAGTCACTCCGGTCGCTCCCGCGCTGCAACTCTCGGTGAATGAGTTCGTGCAATATGTCGAACCCAAACTGACCATTCCGCAGGGAAATCGGTTTCCTTTGCTGGTGACCGCGACTCGGCGTGATTTCGGTGGTCCGCTGGATTTCGTGGGTGAAAACCTGCCGCCCGGCGTGACGATTGAATCGTTCGCTCTTGCCCCGGGACAAGCCGTGGCCCAACTGCTGCTGGTCGCCGCGCCCGATGCGCCGGTCGGAGGCAAGCTCGGCCAGATTCTGAGCAAGCTTGCCGATCCCGCACAACCGGCCGTTCTGGTCGGTGGACGCACCCACCAGGATTGCGTGATGGTTCGCGGTCAGAACAACACGCCGTTCTTCACCGAAGCGATGCCGTCCCTTGCCGTCGCAGTCGCCCAGGCGGTCCCCTTCAGCCTGCAAGTGGTCGAACCGAAAGCGCCGCTGGTGCAGAGTGGACAACTGCGACTGAAAGTGGTGGCCACCCGTGCCGAAGGGTTCACCGCCCCGATCAAGATCGAGGTGTTGCTCAACCCGCCGGGAATGAACAGCAGCCGCGAAGTTTCGATCGCGGAAGGTCAGACGGAAGCCTTCATCGACTGCAACGCCGCGGGGAATGCGGAAGTGCGTGCCCACAAGATTTCCATCCGTGGGGAAGCAACCGTGGGCAATGGCCCGGTAATGGTCGCCTCGCCCTTCGTGACGATGAACATCGCGGCACCGTATGTCCAACTGAAATTCCAGCAGGCGGCCGTCGAGCAAGGGGCGGAGACGGAATTTGTGGCGACGCTGGAAGTGCCGAAAGCGTTTGAAGGCAATGCGCAGGTTCAACTGCTCGGGCTTCCCAACAAGGTGGCGACCACACCCATCGAGATCAACAAGGACACCAAGGAACTGGTCTTCAAGGTGAAAGCCGAGGCCGATGCTCCCGTGACGACCTCGAAGAGTTTGTTCTGCCAGATCGTGATTACCGAACAGGGCGAACCGGTGACGCACAACATCGGCAATGGTGTCCTCCGCATCGATCAACCGTTGCCGAAGAAGCCCGAGACCCCGGTCGCGGCGGCGGCTCCCGCGGCAGCCCCCCCGATGCCTCCCGCCGGTCAACCGGTGAAACGATTGACGCGATTGGAACAATTGCGGCTGGAACAGAAGCAACGGCTGGAAGCGCAGAATGCCCCGCCCGCCGCGGAAGCCAAACCCGCTGGCGGGAATTGATTGAACGAGAAAATGATGTCGACCACGACGGCCATTCCCCAAGACAAGATTACTGCTCTGTTCGAGGATGCGCTGCGGCTCCCCTCCGAAATGCGGGGCGAACTGGCGACGTTGTTGCTGGATAGTTTGGACGATTCGTACGAAGGACGGGATCTTTCCCTCACAGAGTTACCACCAGGGTTTTTGACGGATGAATTGAAGGCCGAACTTGATCGTCGAATGAAATCGATCGACGATGGGACGGCAAAGTTGATTCCTGCTGAAGAGGTGTTTCGCAGTATCTATCAGCGGCTGGAGAATGGTGAATTATGAACTCCCGCTTCCATGAGGGAGCACAAAGCGATTTTGAGGAAGCCATCCGCTATTACCAACGACAGCAACAGGGCTTGGGGCTGAGATTCGCGAAGGCTGTCGATGTTGTTGTTCGAGACCTCGTGGAAATCACTGATGCAGGCCCGGCTTTGTATCGGGATTCTCGGTTTCGTCGAGTTCAGAAGTTTTCCTACCTTGTGATTTATCGTGTTGAAGGTGACGTGATCCATGTCCTTGCCCACGATAAGCGCAACTTGACCTATTGGCATCCCCGCCTGGCGGAATAGCCTCAGCGAAATATGCAGGAATTGAAAATGTTGAGAACGGTCTCTCGAACCTTCGTCACGCTGGCGTGTTTTGGCGGCTTGTCCATCGCTTCCGCGGCGGACTTGCAGAAGCTGATTGTCTTCCCCGCCGATGTGAACCTCACCACAGCGCAAGATCGGCAACTGCTCGCCATCCAGGCGGTGTATAGCGACGGTATTACCCGCGATGTCGGTAAGGAAGCCGCGATTACCGTGGCGAATCCGGCGCTGCTCCGGCGCGACGGGCAATCGTTTTATCCCGTCGCGGATGGGCAAACCGAACTGAAAGTCGAATTCGGCGGACAGATGGTCGTCGTGCCGGTGAAGGTCGAACGGGCCACGGAAGTCCGGCAGATCAGCTATAAGCTCGATGTGATGCCGGTCTTCATGAAGTCGGGCTGCAATACGGGGAGTTGCCACGGTGCGGCGCGCGGGAAAGACGGCTTCCGCTTGTCGCTGTTCGGTTTCGATCCGGACGGTGACCACATGCGGATTACCCGCGAACTTCCCGGTCGTCGCATCGATCTCGCCGTGCCGATGGCGAGTCTGCTGATTGAGAAATCGATCGGCGTCGTTCCCCATACGGGCGGCAAGCGCTTCGAAGCCGATTCGGAATTGAACAAGACCCTCGTCGAGTGGATCACCGCCGGTTGTCCGCTCGATCCGCCCACGGTCGCGACGGTGACGGGGATTGAACTCTACCCGTCGTCGGGCGTGCTTGATGGCGAAGGGACCACGCAGCAGGTCACCGTGCGGGCGATGTACTCGGACGGGACCGATCGCGACATCACCACGCAGGCGTTGTTCCTGTCGAGCAATGATACGTCGGCGGCCATCTCCCCCGATGGCGTCATCACTGCCGGGGCACGCGGCGAAGCCTTCGTGATGGCCCGGTTTTCCACCTACACCGTCGGCTCGCGATTCATCGTGCTGCCGAAGGGACTGCAATGGGAAGACAAGGCGAACCCCAGCCGCAACTACATCGATGAACTCGTCAACCTGAAGCTCAAACAATTGCGAATGGACCCCGCCCCGCGGTGTTCCGATGAAGTGTTTTTGCGGCGCGTGTATCTCGATCTCGTGGGCATGCTCCCCGATGAAGCCGAGTACCAGCAGTTCATGTCGAGCACCGAACCGGACAAGCGCGACAAACTGGTCGACGAACTGTTGACGCGCAAAGAATTCACCGAAGTGTGGGTTTCGAAGTGGGCCGAATGGCTGATGATGCGGTCGTCCAACCAGACGAGCACCAAGTCGATCGCGCTCTACTACACGTGGCTCAGCGAACAGATTGCGGCCAATGTCCCGCTCGACAAGATGGTCCGCGATGTCCTCGGCGCGTCCGGCGGCACGTTCAAAACCCCGCAGACCAACTTCTACCAGATCGAACGCGACACGCTGAAGGTGTCGGAGAACGTCGCGCAGATCTTCCTCGGCATGCGGACGCAATGTGCCCAGTGCCACAATCATCCGTTCGATAAATGGACCCAGGACGATTACTACTCCTTCGCCGCGTTCTTCTCGCAGATCGGCCGCAAACAAGGTGAAGATTACCGTGAAACGATCGTCTTCAACTCCGGCGGCGGAAACGTCAACCATCCGGTGGGCGGCCGCGTGATGGAACCGTTCTACCTCGGTGCCGGGAAAGCCGAAGTCGCTGGCAAAGATCGTCGCGAAGTCCTCGCCGACTGGCTGGCATCGCCGCAGAATCCGTTCTTCGCGCAGAACTTTACGAACCGGATTTGGCACCATTTCTTCGGCATCGGCATCATCGAGCCGGTCGACGATGTGCGCGTCAGCAACCCGCCCTCGAACGAACCGTTGCTGAAAGAACTCGCCAAACGGTTCACCGAATCGAACTACGACATGCGGAAACTGATTCGCGAAATCTGCCAGTCGGAAGCGTATCAGCGGTCGACGGAGAGCAACCCGACGAATGAACTCGATGAACGCAACTTCGCCCGGCAGCAACTGCGGCGCATCAAAGCCGAATCGATGCTCGACGTGCTGAGCCAGGTGACGACTACGAAGGACAAGTTCCCGCGATTGCCCATCGGTTCGCGGGCCGTGCAGATCGCCGACGGGGCCACGAGCACATACTTCCTCACCACGTTCGGCCGGGCGACGCGCGAAACGGCCTGTTCGTGCGAAGTGAAGATGGAACCGACGTTGTCGCAGGCGCTGCATCTGCTCAACGGCGAAGCCACGAACCAGAAGATTCAACAGGGAAATCTGGTCGCCGTGTGGTTGAAAGAAGGCCTGACCCCGCCGCAGATCGTCGAGAAAATCTACATTCGCTGCCTCAGCCGGAAACCATCGGCCGAAGAAATGGCGGCCCTGACGCCGCTGATTCCCGCGGACGGCAAGAACCTGAAGCAGCCTCTCGACGACATTTACTGGGCCCTGCTCAACAGCCGTGAGTTTGTATTCAATCACTAATGAGTCGAGAGCGAAGAGTCGAGAGTCAAGAGCCAGAGAAACACCGCGCTTGCGCTTTGCAGACATCACAAGATGCGGCGCGAGTGACGAAATCCGGTCGGAGAAAACTGACGATGATGCGTCTGACAATGACGGTGGGACTGTTGCTGTTTTCGGCGATGACGTTCGCCGAAGAGGCCAAGCCCGCGGAAAAGATCACTTACGAGCAACACGTCTTGCCGTTGCTGCGCGAGAAGTGCGGGTCGTGCCACAACGCGAACGACAAGAAGGGCGACCTCGTCCTTGATAACTTCGGAGCGATGATGCGCGGCGGGGCCTCCGGCACCGTCGTCGCGACTGATGGTGACGCCGATGGCAGCATCCTGTTCCGCGTGGTGGCACATCTTTCTGAACCGAAAATGCCGCCGAATGCGCCGAAGCTGCCGGACGAAAATCTCGCCCTCATCAAGAAGTGGATCGAAGGGGGTGCCCTCGAAAACTCCGGCAGCACCGCAAAGCCCAAGAAAACGTCGATGGTCGCCAAGGTCGAAGTGTCCAACCAGCGCCCGGCCGGGCCGCCGGTGATGCCCGAGAATCTCCGCATTGATCCGTTGCTGGTTTCGTCGCGGGCCAACGGCGTGACGGCCCTTGCCACCAGTCCATGGGCTCCGCTGGTCGCTGTGTCGGGTCATAAGCAAGTCCTGCTGTACGATACAACGTCGCTGGAACTCGTCGGCGTTCTGCCCTTCCCCGAAGGTCAGCCGCACGTCCTTAAATTCAGCCGCAACAGCCAACTGCTGATGGCCGCCGGCGGTCATGGTTCCCATTCGGGCAAGGTCGTGCTGTTCGATGTCAAAACCGGCAAGCGCGTTGCGGAAATTGGTGACGAGTACGATGTGGTCCTTGCCGCCGATGTCAGCCCCGATCAGACGATGATCGCCCTCGGCGGTCCGAAGAAAATCGTCCGCGTTTACAACGTCGCCACCGGCGAGATGATGTACGAAAAGAAAAAACACACCGACTGGATCACGTCGCTCGAATTCAGCCCGGACGGCGTGCTGCTCGCCACCGCCGACCGGAGCAACGGGCTCATCGTGTGGGAAGCGTTCACCGGTCGTGAGTTCTACGTGTTGAATGGTCACACGAATGTGATTACCGATGTCTGCTGGTCGCCGGACGGGAACCTGCTGGCGTCCGCCTGCGAAGACACCACGGTGAAGTTGTGGGAAATGCAGAACGGCAATCTCGCGAAGAACATCGGTGCTCACGGCGGCGGGTCGACGTCGGTCGAAATCGTCCGCGATGGCCGCATCGTGACGGTCGGTCGCGATAACGTGCCGAAGATGTGGGACGCCGCGGGCAACAATCCGCGGAACTTTCCCGGACTGCCAGCCATCCCCACGGAAGTCGCTTACTGTTCAGAAACCGAACGGCTCTTTGCGGGCGATCTCCTGGGCAACGTCTCGGTCTTCAATGGGAAAGATGGAGCGGCTCTCGGGCAGTTGTCGACGAATCCGCCCGCGCTGGCGTCACGGATCGAGCAAGCCCGGGCAACGATTGCCCAGGCCGATGCCGCCGCCGCGCAAACCGCCGCCCAATTAGCTGCATTGCAGAAGGGTGTCGCCGATCGGAAAGCCGCTGCGGAAGCCGCGATGAAAGTCTTCGCCGATGCCACCGCCGCCGTGGATCCCGCCACGAAAGCCAAAGCCGGCGCGGATGCCGATGTGGTCGTTAAGACGCAAGCCATGCAGACCGCCGATACGAATGCGGTGAACGCTCAGACGGCACAGACCAAGTCGCAGGCCGAAAAGGATGCGGCCGTGAAGGTGGTCACCGATGCCACCGCCGCGCTCAAAGCCGCGACGGATGCCGCCGCGGTTGCCGAAGCCGCTGTCGGCCCGGCTCAACTCGCCGCGGAAGCCAAGCCGGAAGACGCCGCCGCCAAGCAAGCCGCTGCTGTGGCGGTCAAAGCGGCTGCGGATTCGCTGACGGCGGTGGTGACCGCAACTCAGAAGAAAGCCGAACTGCTGACACAGGTCGCAGCCAGGAGTGACGCCGTGGCCGCTGCAAACGTGGCTTTGGCGACGGCAAAAGCCGCGCAAGTGAAAGCCGCGACCGATAAAGCCGCCGCCGATAAAGCGGTGGTGGATACCGCCGCTGCATTGAAAACGGCGCAAGAACTCGCCGCGGCGAAGAAGGTCGAAGCTGACAAGGCCGTCGCTGCCGCGGTGGTGACTCCGGAACAGCAGAAGCAGATCGACGATGCCGCCGGGGCCGCGAAGAATGCCGCAGACGTTGCCGCCGCGGCGAAAGCCCGCGTGGAACGCCTGCAAGCCGCGTTGCAACAACAGCAGCAAACGGCGTCGGCACAATAGTGCATCGGTGTCGTGAATCCGTTAAGCTTTTGAAGCTCGGGGAGCTCTTTCCCCGAGCTTCTTTTATCTCATCATACAGTGCGATTGTTTCACTCATTCCGCAAAGAAAACAGCGATTGGCAATTAGGAATTGAGAATTGCCAATCGCTCGGAAAAGGCCCGCGGAAACTCTTCGCGTATCCAATTTTCATTTCCTATTTTTCAATTGCCAATCGCCTTTTATACGCATTCCAGGAATCATCCGCGCGTTTAGAAACGTGCCGCTCATCACGCGGAGCGTGATGGCCACCATCGTCGCCATCACGCTCCGCTTGATGAGCGGGTTCCACACAACGCGCCGTTCATTGTTGGGATCGGTATTACGAGTCGATTCAGCGACGCGAACATTCTCGGAAACGAAGTGTCTCTTGAGAGCGCCCGGCGGATTGGCGAGAATGTGACAGCGCTCTTCGCCTGCCGCCCATTGTCCCCCGCCGATGATTGAGGATTCTCATGGCCCAGCCGATTCAGTTTGCCGGTGAAGTTCGTTCCAATGCGGCCCGGGCGGTGGTCGCCGAGTCCGAACCGCAGGCGCTCCGCACCTTCACTCCTACGCAGGCGGTCTTTGCCAAATCGGCGGGCGTGTTCCACTTCACCCCGGAAGGCCGCAAACTGTACGACTTCACCTCGGGCGTGCTGGTGGCAAACCTCGGTCACAACCCGCGGCGATGGCTGCAACGGTTCGCGAAGAACATGAACTGGTCATCGGACATGCTGTTCGGCGCGCCGGAAACCGCCGCCGATCACTATGCGGAAACGATGACGCTGACGGCCTACAACGGCATCACCGAGATTGAAACGCAGGCCGTGTCGAAACTGTTGGCGGCGTTGAAAGCGACGCCGTACGGCAAACGGTTCGATCAAATCGTCTGGGCGGCATCGGGATCGGAAGCGGTTCACAAAGCGATCTACGCCTCACTCGCCCGGGACCGCACGCGCGACATGATTCTCGCGACGCGGTACGGCTTCCACGGCAAGAAGGGCTTTGCCAATGCGGTGACGGGGTCTGAGAAGGACATGGAACGCGATCCGCGCGTGAAGTTCATCAGCTTCCCGATGGAAGAGATCAGCGACCATTCCGTTAACGGCGACGCGATCCCGCTGGAACGCTACGAACAGGAACTGACGGCGCTGTGGAATCAGTATGGTCCACGGCTGACGTGCTTGATTACGGAACCGTACCTCGGCGGCGGCGGCAGTTTCCATCCCCCGGCGAAGTATCACCACCTGCTGCAACGCTTCTGCCGCGAACACGACATCCTGTTCCTGTTCGACGAAGTGCAGGCCAACTTCGGACGCACGGGCAAGCTGTTCGCGTTCGAGAAATACGCTGTTGAACCGGACATGGTGATTCTCGGCAAAGGTCTCGGCAACGGCGTTCCGGTCGCGGCCGTCGCGTGTAATAAGTCGATCACGGCCCACATGAAGTTCGGCGAAGCGTCAGATACATGGAGCGCGAATCCGCTCTCCAGCGCCGCCGTGGTGGCGACACTCGATGAGTATGCGGACCAGAACCTGATTCCGCACATCGCACAACTGACGCCGTTGTTCTTTGCGGGACTCGATCGGTTGAAAGAAACCGGGCTGATTGCCCACGTGCGCGGCGAAGGGGTGGTCTTCGGGATCGAATGTGCCGCGGTCGGCGATCACACCCCGGCGGATGTCGCGGCGAAGATTGTGGAGACGTGTTACGTCGGCCGCAACGGCGAAGGGATTCATCTCCTCGGTGCGCTGGCTGGCAAAGTGCTCCGTGTCAGCCCGCCGTTAACAATCACTGCGAACCAGGTGCGCGAGTCGCTGAATCTGATGTACGAGTTGTTGTCCGATCTGGGGACGAAGTTGCGCGGCACGCCGCGAGCTGCTGCTGCGGTTCGGTAAAGGAAATCTATGGTCACGGTCTCGATGGATGTCGGCGATGATGAGGAACTCGTTCTTCCATCACCGATACCAATGACCGAAGCGGAGTATGATCGCTGGGACGACGAGCTTTGGACCGGTGAGTGGGTGGATGGGTCTGTCGAATACTTCCCACTACACTTCGGACATGCCGAGTTCGCCAACTGTGTCTGATTGCTCTTTATGGGTACGTCGCCAGTCGCGAATTCGGTGAAATTCGCGGTCCCAATTTCGCCGTGCGGAATCCGGATCCGCCGCGTCGTCGATTGCCGGATTTGATGTTTATCTCCGCTGCACGTCGGAGCATCATCAAACATCGCTACTGCGACGGTCCACCCGATCTGGATTTGGAAATCGTTGCGCCGGAAAGCACCAGTCGCGATTACCGCGTGAAGTCTCAGGAGTACGAGGCGTTCGGCATCCGCGAGTATTGGATCGTCGACCCGCAAGCGGAGATTGTCGAAGCCGCTGCGCTCGATGCCGATGGCGTGTACCGGCCGCTTCCCATCGTGGAGGGACGCATTGCCTCGACCGTGATCCCCGGCTGGTTTCTCAAACCCGAATGGCTGTGGACTGACCCGCCGCGGAATCCCATCGAGGTGCTGCGCGAGTTGAAAGTGATTTGATCGCGGCTTATTTCTTCGCGGCTTTGCGTTCGGCGTACGCTTTCAGGATGCCTTCCGGATCGTCGTTGAAGGCGTCGCGGCAACCGGTGCAGCAGACGTAGTAGGTTTTGCTCGCGTGCTGGACGGCGATGGTTCCCAAGCCGCCGGTGACGACGCATTCGGGACCGCTGGTTCCGCCGACGGCGAGGCGTGTTCCTTCGCGCTGATAGCCGATCTCGGCGATGCGTTGATAGAACGATTGCTGACCGCCGCGGCGTTCGAGCAGCAGCGTCCAGCGGTTTTCGTTGAGCAGCGTCAGCGTTGCACGATGCACGTCCTGTCCGTCAGCCGGTGTCGTTTCGAGTGCGAGGCGGTCCTTGTCGAGTTTGCCGTGATATTCGCGAACGGTGTCATCGGCAAGGGTGGCCTTCAGGACGAATTCATTCTCGCGGGGGGAACTCAGCCAGGCGGACTTCCATTGCGTGGCGTCTTTGGCCGACCAGCGGATGCCGGTCTGGTCTTTCTTCAGGTCCCAGGCGGTGTCGAGCGTTTCCTTCCAGGCCCCGGCATTGGAGCCGCGCTTCGGTTGTCCGATTCCCCGCCACGGTCCGATGAGATTCTGGAACGGCTGAAGCCGGGCGATGACCGGTTCGGAAGAAGCGCCCCCATCGGCAGCGTGCAGGATCAACCCGACGCCCATGATCAACGTGGCCGCAATCAAAAAGTCTCGCCCCGAATTCATCGAAGAACTCCTTGTTGACCTTCGTCGTCAACCCACCTGCAGCCATTCATCAACGGGCTGTCATCGAGAATACCATACTCCGCCCAAGAGCCAACAGACGTAACGTCTATTTGAAGGTGCGATTTCTTTTGAAAAGCCGGTCGTGGGTCTGTTTGAATCCCGAGGCGTCGGGGCAGGGGCCCCGACCTATGATTTTAGGTTAATTTTCTCATCCCCAGGTCGGGGCCCCCGCCCCGACTCTTCAAACTGACCCACGACCGAAAAGCCCGGCATTCAGTTCAACCCGCGACAGGGAATGGGGACTCGGAGATTGTCGAATCGGCGAACAGAAATCATCAATCTGCCGAGTCTCGAAACATTTTGTTTACGAAAGGGAACAGCGCGGTCCGTGAATGCGGTGGCCCCGTATCTTGTGCATCTCATTTCAAGAAAAGAGGTTATGTTCATCGAACCCGTTTTTTCGGCGCTCTGGCACGGTGTCTGCTCTGGTGAGGTTTTTACGCGGTTTCCCTTCCGCGCCCCGCCCCTGCGGAAAGGCTGATCTGCGCGCCCTTGCCCACCGCAACTGAGACCCGCACCGTCGCTGCGCCTACCGGACGAAATTCATGGCGGAACATCATTTCGAGAGTGCCGATGCGGAGTTGCCCCACGGCCGGGGTGTGGAATCGTTGTTTGCCTATCTGATTGTCGGCATGGGGGTTCTGGCGCTGTTCGTGCTGGCCGTGTTTGCCTTGGGGCAATCGCAGCAGGCCGCCACCCGCGCCGTGAAAGATTTCCGTCCCGCGCCGTCTGAGGTCCCGTCGGAAATCGGCGATAGTTCCACCGCCACTCCGCGTTGACGTTGCCGAGTTTCCGTGGAGTCAAACTTTGCGGGCTGTGACGGTTGTCCGACGCAGGTGGAAAGTCCCGGTCGTAACGAAGGATTTCGTGGCGCGGATGCGCCCGGCAGATGTCCGATAGGAAGACGGGGCCCCGGATGGAATCGGGGAATTTTGTGGTCTTCGCACGTCGCACCGTGTTGTGCGACTGGTGTGTTGAGACCCGTTTGCATCCGGCTTGCCGAACACGGAGGACGTCTGTCATGGGTCTGACATCTGCACTGAATACCTCACTAAACGGCTTGTCGCTCAACGAAAGCACGATCGACGTCCTCGGCAACAACATTGCCAACGCCGGGACGAACGGGTTCAAGGCGTCGACGACGCGGTTCCAGACGCAGTTGTCGCGGACCCTCAGCGTCGGTTCGCGGCCGACCGCCAGTGCCGGGGGAACAAATCCCCGACAGGTCGGTTTGGGAGCTTCGGTGAGTGTCATCTCCCGCGACTTCACCCAAGGGAGTATCAGCAACAGCACCAGCCCTTCCGATCTCGCCATTCAGGGCAACGGCTTCTTCGTGTTGAATGGTTCCAACGGGATCGTCTATTCCCGCAACGGCAATTTTTCACTGAATAGTCAGGCGGCGTTGGTCAACGACCAAGGGATGTTCGTTCAGGGATACGGCGTTGATAACAACTTCAATCTCGTTACGACGCAATTGACCGAGCTCCACATTCCGCTGGGAGATCTGCATGTCGCGCAACAGACATCGTCCTTGTCGTTGCAAGGCTCGCTGTTTCCCAAGGGCACGCTCAGCGATCGCGGGACGATTGCCACGAGTGAAAACTTGCGGGATAACGCCAATGCACTGGCTCCGGTAACGGGGGCCACGCTCCTCACGGATGTGCGGAATTCCACAACCACCACAGCGCTGTTTACCGATGGGCAGAAAATCAATTACTCGCCCTTGAAAGGGGGCCGCCCGATTCAACCGACAGAATTCGAGGTGACTGCGACATCGACGCTGCAGAATTTCCTCGATTACATGAACGATTCCCTGGCGATTCAGACCCAGGCGGATGATCCCACTATTCCGAATGATGGGAGTAGCACGACCGTGCCGCCGGTCACCGTGGCACCGGGAATCACATTGACGGCCGGCGGGGCGATTCAGATTGTGGGGAATGCCGGTGCCGTCAACGATATCGATACTTCCAATGGGGACATCAAGACTCCCACGGGCTCGGTCAGTATTACCTTCACCAAAAATCAGGAGGCGGTCGGCGAAGGGACCTCGACCGATTTCGTGCTGTACGACTCGTTGGGGCAACCGATCAACGTCCGCGCCACCGCCAGCCTGGAAAGCCGGAGCGCGGGGAAAACGACTTATCGCTGGTACGTCGAGAGCGTGGAAGACAGCCGGAGCGACGTAGCGATTGCGACGGGAACCTTCGATTTCAACAGTGACGGCGTGGTGTCTGAGGGTGGCAAAGCAACGTTCTCGCTGCATCGGGACGATACTGCGGCGGTCAGTCCAATGCAGGTCACCATCGACTTCACGCAGATTTCCGGGATCGCCAACGGATCGGGGAGCACCAAGTTGAACCTCAATTCGCAGGACGGTTCACCTCCCGGAACATTGCAGAGCTTCGTGATCGACGAAAGCGGCGTCATCAACGGCGTCTTCGACAACGGCATCATCCGCGCGCTGGGGCAAATCACGCTGGCCCGCTTCTCGAACCCCGATGGTCTGGTTGAAGACGGCTCGACGACGTTCAAGGAAGGGGTCAGCTCCGGCAGTCCCTTCTACGTGGCTCCCAGCACCTTCGGCGTCGGTTCCATCCGTGCCGGGGCGATTGAACTCTCGAATACCGACATCGGCAAAAACCTCGTTGATTTGATCGTCGCTTCCACGAACTACCGCGGTAACGCGCGGGTCATTTCCTCCGTGCAAAACCTCGTCGACGAACTCTTGCAGCTCGGACGATAACGTCAACAAGCCCGCAGCGCGAGCGCCGGGTCCTCGTCACTCAATCCCACGCGGCCCGGTGTGTCTCCGACACACCGGGCCGCGTTTTTTTCACCGCGGACCGGGGCGTCCTGCGAATCGGCAAGCAGAAACGGGAACCGCCAACAGTAGTGGCGGCTTCGGCGTACACGGTATACTCCCCGCGGCGGAATGCTCGACGTTTTTTCAGGAAGCTGTTGTGTTTGCCGGTCCCTTGTTGGTTCGCGAAGCGCTCACCGCGCCGCGGCAGGTGAAACATTTTCTGCTGCGGGCCGGTTATCTCGGTGCCTTGTTTGTGCTGATGTACACCGCGGCTCAGGTGACGTTTGGCTGGCAGCAGGTCCGCAATCTCGCCGACATTGCCCGCTTCGGCGAACTGGTCTTTCAGATTTTCGCCGTGGTGCAAATCACGCTGGTGATGTTTTTCTCCGTCCTCTTCTCCGCGGGGAATGTCGCCCAGGAAAAAGATCGGCGGACGCTGTTGCTGTTGTTGATGACCGACTTGCGCGACGCCGAACTCGTGCTGGGAAAACTGCTGGCGAGCCTGATGTTGCCGCTGTTGCTGGTCGGCATTTCCTACCCGGCATTCGTGCTGATTTCGTGGTTGGGGGGTGTCTCGCAAACGCAGATCGGCTGCATCCTTGCGATCTCGTGCATTGTCGGGGTGACGTGTGCGGCATGGGGGTCGCTCGTCGCCTTTTGGCGCGAGCAGACCTTTCAGACGCTGGCGATTTCGCTCATCGGTGTCGTGTTGTGGCTCGCCTTGATCGAGACGGTGTTGTGGTTCACCGGGGCCGCGTGGGTGGCCGGACTGAATCCGTTTCGGGCCGTGCTGACGGTGCTCGATCCGTTCAATGTCCCTCACTTTGCGACGGCGACCTTGTGGAGCGTGCTGGAGTTGGGATTGCTCGCCGCGGGTCTGGTCACCGCGACGGTGGTGCAGTTGCGAATCTGGAACCCGTCGCGCACGCTGACCGAAGCCCGGACCGAAGCCGAAGGGGAAACCGAACGAACGCGGCATGCCCGGACCGTGTGGGAGAATCCGGTCATCTGGCGGGAAATGATGACCCGCGCGTACGGACGTAAAACCGTCTTCATCAAGCTGGCTTACCTGGTGGTTGCGGCGGCGGCGGCGTACGTCGTCTCGGGCATCCCGGCGAATGCCCCGCTGGTAATGGGGATGGTGACGCCCGCCGGATTCGCGTTCATCGGCATCGGACTGCTCGCTTTGTTGCTGGTCAACACGCAGGCGGTCACGGCACTCACCAGCGAACGCGATGCGAGCACGCTGGAGTTGCTCCTCGTCACCGAATTGACGGCGGCAGAATTCGTTTACGGCAAGCTCGGCGGGATTCTGTTCAACACGCTCGAAGTGACCGCGGCACCATTGCTGTTCCTGATCTGGCAAACGGCCATCGGGCGCGTGTCGGTCGAGAATGCGAGCTATCTGTTCGTCGGTCTGGCCGTGCTGATTTTCTTCGCCGCGATGCTCGGTCTGCACTTCGGTTTGACCTACGGCAGTTCCCGCGCCGCCATTGCCAACAGCCTCGCCACGATGTTCTTCCTCTTCGTCGGCATCTTCCTGTGCATGCTGCTGATCGTGCAGGCCCGGTCTTCGTTCGCGGTGCAACTCCCAAGTTTCCTCGTCTTCATTCTCGGCGGAAGTCTCGGACTGTGGGCGACGTTGACCCATCGCAATCCGTCACCCGCCCTCACGTTGGCATCGGCGATTCTGCCCTTCTGCACGTTCTATGCGATCACGAGTTTTCTGCTCGGTCAGACCTTGGGCGTCAGCTTGTTCATCTCGGCGGCCTACGGATTCACGGCGTATGCGATGCTCGTTCCCGCAGTCAGCGAGTTCGATGTCGCCCTCGGTCGATCGACGCTGGATCAAGGTTAAGAAGATCGTTAAAGACGGCGAGCGCATGTCACTTCCCCGCGCGCCGGTATGGGACACCATGAGGCAGCACGATGACTACGCCGTCTGCCGCTGATCCGCCCCCGGACGGCAACGCGCCGGCGAAACCCGCGAAAATGCGGGGTCTCTGGAGCGTGATGCAGAGCACCGACGCGCCGGCAGAGTCAACTGTCGAACCCCCCGCCGCCGATGTGAAACCTGCGGCCGTCGCTCCGGAACCGACGGACGAGCGCCCCAGCCCGCGCGGGTTGTGGTCCGTCATGCGAGACCGTTCGGCGAACCCATCGCCCACCGAAATCGATGCCGCAGACGAGGAACTCGAACCCTTCGAACTGGTCAATGAGGGCGACCAACCGGACGAAGACGCCGTCGATGAAGAGCCCCTTGAAGCGGCCATTGCGATTGCCGCGGAAGCCACCGCCGACGATGCGCTCGGCGAAGAATTTGCCTTCGAACACAAAGAAGCGGCGGCGACGAAATCGCGCGGATGGCAAGCGCTGCTGCTGGGCATCGCGGCGTTGCCAATGTCGGCGATGGCGTGGTTCGGCCTCTTCTGGTTGTCGATGATCACCGCGGTCTGCGGGTTCGGGGCCCTTGTTCTCGCTGCGGCGGAATGGACGGCCACCGGGCCGATCGATCGCCGCGAACGTTGGAAAGTCAGTGTCGGCGGCATGGCCGGTGCGCTGGCATTGCTGCTGGGGCCGTACGTCTTCAGTCCGGCGGGAAATGCTCACCGCGATCTGCGTTCCGGTCGGAATACCAAGCTCCATCTGCAACGGATGGGGATCGCGGTCGGTGAGTATCAGCAATCGTTTGGTTCCTTTCCCATCGGCGGGACAATCATGCGCGATCATGAAGGCCGTGCGCGGGGCGGACACAGTTGGATGACGGCGATCCTGCCGTTTGTGGGCGAGCGCCCGCTCTATGCCCGGATCGATTTGTCGCAAGCGTATGACGAACCCGTGAATCGCCCCGCGATGAGTCAAGCGGTGGTCGGATACTTCGCGGCCGGAGGAAATCGCGCTCTCAATGGCGGCGGTTTCGCCGTGTCGCATTTCAGTGGTGTGGGGGGTGATGTGAAATCACCGCGCGGCGAGACGCAAGGGGCAGGCGTGTTTCGTGCCGGCCAGGCCCTCACCGCGGAGGATGTCACCGATGGGCTGGCATCGACGCTGATGGCCGGGGAAATCGGCGAACGCTATCCCGCGTGGGGCGACCCCGAAAACTTCCGCGTGCCGGGGGTGGGACTCAACAAAGGCAGCAGTGGCTTCGGCAATGCCGCCCGGACAGGAGCGTGGCTGCTGTTCGCCGACGGTCATGTGAAGTTCTTTCCGAACCACACCGACGCCGAGGTACTACGTCGACTCTCCACCCGCAACGCCGGGGACCTGACCGCCGACGTGGAATGATCTCCCTCTTGAATCCCACCATCAGGCCACCGACTCCGCTTGCGGTTTCGCGCCTCGCGGAGATTCAAACAGTGCCCATCTATTCCGCGTCTTCATCCATTCCCTCATCGTCCGCATCCGTAACGACTTCATCCAGCGATTTCTGGGCGATGAGAATCCGCATGCTGGCGACGACGAGTTCCTGCACCGTATGCCACGGTGCCGGGAGCGGATATTCCTCTTCCTTCGGCGTGCGCATAATCAACCGGCATTCCGGCGCGGTGATATCCGGCCGGGCGAGCCGCACGATGCACCGATGCAAAGCGCCGCCCGGTTGCACTTCTTTCGCCGCCACATACGGTGGGTCGAAGAAGACGATGTCGTAGGGATACCACTCCTTGGCCCCTTTGGGCTTCAGCGACGATTTGGCGATGTCGATCCGCCAGCAGAGGACGTCGTCGGTGACGCCCAAAGCGTGAGCATTCTTCACGAGATATTCATGCGCCCGGTGATCGCGCTCGCCAAAGACCACGCTTTTGGCCCCGCGGCTCAGCGACTCGAAACCGAGCGTTCCCGCCCCGCAAAAGAGATCCGCGACGCGCGCCCCCGGCAGGTACATGCGGATGTAATCGAACAGCATCACCTTGGCGCGCTGCATCATCGGCCGGGTGGTCATTCCGGGATTCGTCAACAACAGCCGCCGTCGCAATCGCCCTGCAATAATTTTCATGCGGACATCGTAGCAAACGCCTTTGCCTCGTGGGAGCACACCCCACTTCCAGTGAAGTGGCCCGCTGGCGTTCGCGTCACCATTCCGGCACGAGTTCCGCATCGAGATCGACCCATGTGACGGCGATCTCCCGTTGCCAGTGCGCTTCGTGAATCGCCCAGGCGTGACACCGTGCGGTCACTTCTACGGGGAACAATGCCCGGACGCGGTCGGAAGCGGCTTCCCCTGCTTGTCGGGCGACTTCCCAACAGTTTTGTTCATCGGCCGAAGGAATTGGACAACGCCGCACGAAATTCGCCCGCCGACGGGTGACCTGACCGTTATCGATGATGGTCACCAGCTTGGCATCGGTCCCATCGAGCAAGCGCCATGCGATCAGTTCATGACTCGCAGTGGGAAAACGCTGCTTCAACCGCGGTAAATGTTGTCCGCACGTGTGAATCGCTGCGTCCCACCAGGCCCGCGGTAACAACAACCGGTTCGCCAACTGATTGGCCAAACCTTCCCGTTGTCGCGGCAGAAGATCGTCGGCAGCGAGCCCCATGCGTTGCGCGACACGCCAAGCGGCGGTTTCGCCGATTTCGTGAGCCATGGCCCATTGCAGCCGTTCGGGGCGTTCATCGGGGCGGAGAAAAATCGCCGGGTCGCCGTTCAGCCGCAGCAACCGCCCGCGTCCCGACTGCGCAGCATCCCATGCGACGCCCAACTTCAACCGTTCCGCCAGCACGAACATATCGAACGGTGGCGATTCGACCCCGGCCGCAGACAGCAATTCCCCCGCGACGGCATCGCACGATTCGGACCATTCGGCGGGCAGAATCACGGCGGTGGACTTTCAAAAGGTGACTCAACAATTTGCAATATAGTGTACAAATGATAGCGTACATTGTCGAGCGATAAGCTGGCGACTTTTCGGGCTGGGCAAACTCTGGCGTGGTGCCCCGGCGGTTATGCGTCCGCGACAGGTTCCGGACGAATCGAATGCGCCGCGAATGCCGATGGGATAACAGAGTCCGCCTCTTCTCGGGCGTGGCTCGCCTGCGCCGGTGTTGCTCATCAGGATGGATCCGGATGTCGACTGTCTCCGCTACGCCTTCGCCCCAGTCCGGCCGCACGTCATGGTTGCGAGTGATCCTCTTCGGGGGGGCCGCGCTGCTCGCTGGCATGGCGCTCAGCGGTCGTTTACAGCAACCCGTCGCGGATAGCCAGAAGGGAACGCTGCAGGCCAAAACAAATGTGATTGCCGCCGGGCGACCGGCGAAGATCGCCGAACTGTTCGTCGCCGAGGGAGACGTCGTCGCTCCCGGCACCCCGTTGCTGCGGCTGATGGACGACCGCCTGTCGGCGAAAATCGCGTCGCAGAAACAGGAAATCGAAGCCCGCGAAGTCGAACTGAAAAAAGTGCAGGCCCAGGCCGAAGTCGACCTGCAATGGCGGCATCGCGAGTTGCAAGCCGAAGTCTTTGAAACCCAACTCAAGTCCGCCGGTTACCTCAAGGAAAAAATCAACCGGCAGGTAGAACAGCTTGCATGGAAAGAGCAGTTGACGACCGTCAGTCTGGCATCCAGCAACTCCGTGACCGAGGGGTTGATTCGCCCGCTGTCGTTCCTGGAAGAACCGCCGAACCCCGCGCGGCTGCAAGTGTTGTTGAAAGAAGACGCCGCCGCGAGTTCCATCGAAGCGCTCGATGTGCAGATCAAGCTTTGTGAAGACCGGATGGCGGAATTGAAGCAACTCGGCGCGACGCTGGAAACCAAGATTCGCACCTCGGTGGGCGTCGATCTCGCCGAAACGCGGGTGAAGCAGTCGCGGACAGAATTAACGGCGCTGGAAGAACAGATTCCCGGTTTGACGATCACCAGTGAAGGCCACGGCCGCGTCGGTTTGTGGGCGAAACACGTCGGCGAAGCCGTGGCGGCGGGGGAAACGATTGTCGAACTGCACGATCAGGAGCAACGGTTCCTGATGCTGCATGTCCCTTCGGCGCTCGCGGGAGAATACCGCACCGGGGTCAAGTTGTCGTTGATCTTCCCCGGACAGGAACGGCTCGCCGGGGCGGTGGCGGAAGTCGGCCCGCAGACGCTCCGCAACAGCGACGAACCGATGGTGCCCGTGCGAATCACATCGATCGGCCGCATCTGGCCAGAACTCGCCATCGGCACCCGCGTGATCGTCGAACCACCGCGCTGACTTCGCTTGCGATTTGCCGATCGCAGGACTCGCCTACATCCTTCTGATGCCTTCGACATCATCAATCGAAAACGGCCCGCGCTGTTGTAGTTCGCCGGTGTCTTCATCGCGTGCCCACAGCACCAGTTGCCCATCGGTACTTTCACGGGCATCCGGGAAACCATAAATCGTCTGCCCGCTTTTCAGCGAGACGGTCAATTCCACGGTTTCGTCCAGGCCGAGATCGTCGTGTACGGCTTCGGGGAACCGGCTCCACGCCCACGCCCATAATGTCTTCCCGGCGTCCACTTTCCCCGCGATGTCGATCCACTCCAACTCCGCCAGCCGCAGGTCTTTCCGCGCGGCCTGCTGACACCACGGTTTCAGAATGCCGTCGATCCAGCCACGGCGTGATCGGGCGAGTTCGGCAAACGATTTCGGGGGCAATTCATCCATGAGGGTACACTACAGAGGTGGTGTTCCCGGTCACAAGGCAAAAGAAAATGAAGAGTGCAAAATGAGGAATGAGAAGAACTCCCTCGCTTGCGCTTTGCAGGCCACCGCGTCCGCGGTTCAAAGCGAACCATCGCGAGCGCTGCGATTCGGCTAATCGCAAGCGACGGAGTTCTTCCCATTCCTCATTCTCCATTTCCCCTCCCCCCGCTGTCGCTTCCCATCTGCTATAATCCCGTTCTTCATCCCCGCATCGCAGGTCGAGCCTCCGCATGCCGTACGATTCCTTGGGCGATTTCCTCGCGGTCCTGCAGGACACCGGCGACATCGTGCGCATCGCGGCGTCAGTCGATTCCGCCGAAGAGATCGCGGCGATCACGAATCAGGTCGTGCAATCCAGCGGTGATGGCGGCCCGGTGCTCGTCTTCGCCAATGTGCGGAACAACTCGTTCCCGGTCGTGACGAATCTCCTTGGCAGCTTGCGACGCATCTGCAAAGCGCTCGGCGTGGATGATCTCGCCCAACGCCCGGTCCCGTGGGATGGATTTCAGCATCCTGCTGCGGTGTCACACTCGATTTGGACGCCAAAATTATCACGGCAGGCCCCCGCTCAACAGGTGATCCGCCTCGGCCGCGATGTCAATCTGTTCGATCTGCCGGTGCCGCGGCATCCGGGGGAAGCCAATCCTGTTTTGCACTCCGGTCTCGTGATCATCGGCGATCCGCACACGGGTGAACGGTTCATCGACCGCATTCCAGTGCAATGGCTGGACCGCGCCCGCGTTGCGTTGCACCTGCCGCCCTACGGATCGATCACGCCGCGACTGACGAACTCCGATCGGCAATGGCCGGTGGCGATTGCGCTCGGTGGTGATCCATTGCATACGCTCGCCGCGACATCGCGCAGTTGGCCGGGCACCCCCGCGGGCTTTCTATGGGACGTTTGCCTGCGTGGCAAGGATCTCGAAATCGCACGGTGCCGGTCGCATGACCTCGAAATCCCCGCACATGCCGAATGGATCATCGAAGGGTTTCTGCATCCCGCTGGTTTGGCTGCGGACGCTGCGATCGAAGATGTCCCCGCGGTTGCACTCTCCGGGGGGCGATTGGGCCGCGGCGGCGAGCAACCGGTGATGCTGGTCACCGCGCTGACCCATCGGGCGAATCCGTTGTTGCCCGCGATGATCTGGGGGCCGTCGCCGCAAGAGGATTACTGGTTGCGACACGCCGCCGAGCGGATGTTCCTGCCGAGTCTGCAAGCCGCGCTGCCGGATCTGGTCGACTGGCACGCCCCTTCATCCGGTCGTGGGGAAGACACGCTGTTCGTTAGTCTGCGGCCGCAATATCCCGGTCATGCCCGGCAGTTAATGCACGCCCTGTGGGGCCATCCGCGCGGGATGACGGCGAAACTGATCGTTGTGGTCGACGCCGATGTTAATGTTCGCCGGGCCGATGCGGTTTGGTCCGCAGTCGCCGCGAATGTCGATGCCGATCGCGATATGCTGCGCGTCACCGGCACCGCCGCGATGGATGATCTGTCCGCGCAGAACGGCCTCATCGGAAAACTCGGCATCGACGCCACCCGCAAACAGCATCACGAAACGACATCGGCCTCGGTCGACCTGCGACAGCGGTTGCGAGATCGTTGGGTCGAACTCGGATTACCGCCTCGCTTGGGAGAAACATTGTGACCGCCACCGCTGTGGTCGAACCTGCCAACGCCGGCGTCGACAAATCGGGCGAACGCGTCCGGCAGATGTTCGGCGAAATCTCCGGCCGTTATGACTTCTTAAACCATTTGCTGTCCGGCGGCACCGATGTCTATTGGCGCTGGCGCACCGTCCGTGCGTGTGCTCCGAAAGGAGACGCACCGATTCTCGATGTCTGCACCGGCACCGGCGATCTGGCCATCGCCTACTGGAACAAAGGCCGCGGGAAAATCGAAGTCGTCGGCACCGATTTCACACCCGAGATGCTGCGGATCGCTGAGAAAAAGCGAGACCGTATCGCCGCGACGAAACAACCGCAAGCCGCGTCCATGCAGTTCCTCGAAGCGGACACACAGACGTTACCGTTCGAGAGCGACCGCTTTCAGATTGTGTCGGTCGCGTTCGGTTTGCGGAACGTTTCCGACACGGAACGCGGCGTGAAGGAAATGACCCGCGTCTGTCAGCCCGGCGGCCGCGTGTGCATTCTGGAGTTCTCGCTGCCGACGAACACCGTGTTCCGCTCCGTCTACAAGTGGTACTTCAAGAACGTGCTGCCACGGATCGGTCAGTTCTTCGCGAAGAATAAACAGGCCGCGTACAATTACCTGCCCGATTCGGTCTCGGAGTTTCCGTACGGCAAAGCGCTTGCGGACAAGTTGACGGCATGGGGTTTGGAAAACGTGACCCACACGCCGCTGACGTTCGGCATTGCGACGTTGTACATCGGACAGAAACCCGTACGTTGAACCAGATACGAGCCCGAAGCGCGAGCGCCGGGTCTCTTTGAATCACTCTCAAACAAAGAACCCGGCGCTCGCGCTTCGGGCTCGTAAGAACGATAACCCATGCGTGATCTTGTCGTCGCCATCACCGGTGCCAGCGGGGCCATCTATGCCGTGCGGCTGCTGGAAGTCCTCATTGCTTGCGGACGGACGGTCCACGTCACCATCAGCCCCGCGGCGGCGGAAGTCTTTCAGCACGAACTTGGCCTCCAACTCGATCTCAACAAAATCGACGAAGCCACGCTGATCCCCAAACCGGAGACGGTCCCGGAGACAAGCCCGCTGCGGCGACTGCGGCCGCATCCGGCGGCGGTCTCGCATAACAGTTCGGTCTTCAGTGATAGCGAAATCTACGTCGGCAAGATGATCTACCACCACTACCGCGACTTCCACGCCGGGATTGCCAGCGGGTCGTTCCTCACCGACGGCATGGTAATCTGCCCCTGCTCCGGCGGCACTTTGGCCTGCATCGCCACGGGACAATCACAGAACCTGATTCACCGCGCGGCGGATGTCCATTTGAAAGAACGCCGCAAGCTGATCGTCGTCCCGCGCGAGACGCCGCTCAGTGGGATCGCGCTCGGCAACATGAAAACGCTGTCCGATCAAGGGGCGGTCATTCTCCCCGCGATGCCCGGCTTCTATCACGAACCGCAGGACATTTCGGACCTCGTCGATTTCGTCGTCGCCCGCATCTGTGACCAGCTCGGCGTGCGGCACGACTTGACCAAACGCTGGGGCACACCCACGGTCCAACGCGGCTAAACGGTGAGAATTCCGTTTGACTCAACCCGTTTCGCGGCCTATACTCAGGAAGATTGCAGAGGAATCGTTCATGTTGTCCGTCGTCTCCACCACCGCTGTCGTCTCGCCTCGGGAACGGGTCGGCGCGATCGTGATTATTATTGGACGACACACCTAGCGACCTCTGGGATTCAGCGAACGAACGCAGTCCACCCTCAGGTCGCCCCTGAGGGTTTTTTGTTTTCCAGAAGCCCACGGACTGCCGTCCGTGGGAAGTTCTCAAGGTAAAAACATGTCTCGCCGCATCGAACTCTACGACACCACCCTGCGCGATGGCAGCCAGGGCGAAGGCGTGAACTTTTCGTTGCAGGACAAGTTGCTGATTACTTCGCGGTTGGACGCCGTCGGGTTCGATTACATCGAAGGGGGTTATCCCCTCTCGAATCCCAAGGACGCCGAGTATTTCCAGCGCGTGCGCGATCTGCCGCTGACGCGAGCCCAAGTCGTTTCCTTCGGGATGACGCGCCGGCGCGGGGTCGCTGCCGAAGATGACATCGGCATGCAGGCGCTGCGCGATTCCGGCACGCCGGTTTGCACGATCGTCGGCAAGACTTCCGCCGTGCATGTCTTCGAGGTGCTGCGCATCGACGAAGCCGAGAATCTGGCGATGATCCGCGATTCGGTCGCCTTTCTGAAAGCCGAAGGGCGGACCGTTTTCTACGACGCCGAACATTTCTTTGACGGGTACCGTGCAAATCCCGAATTCGCGCTGCGGACGGTGCAAGCCGCGCAGGATGCCGGCGCAAGTATTGTCGTGCTGTGTGACACCAACGGCGGGCGCTTGCCGGAAGATGTCGCCGCCGCCGTGGATGCGGTGCGGAAGGTGTTGACGATCCCGGTGGGCATCCATTGTCACAACGATTGCGAACTCGCCATCGCCAACAGTTTGACGGCAGTCGATCACGGCGCGATCCAGGTGCAGGGCACCATCAACGGCATCGGCGAACGCTGCGGCAACGCGGACCTCATCAGTGCTGCGGCCAATCTCGCCGTGAAGAAAGGTTATCAGGTCCTGCGACCGGGCGGTGTCGAGAAGCTGACCGAACTGTCGCGGTACGTCTACGAAATCGCGAACATGAATTTCCGTTCGGGACAACCATTCGTCGGCACCAGCGCGTTCGCACACAAGGGGGGCATGCACGTCCACGCCGTGGCGCGGCTGTCCGCCAGCTACGAGCACATCCCGCCGGAGACCGTGGGGAACGAACGCAAAATTCTCGTCAGCGAGTTGTCCGGCCGGTCGAACATCATCGCCAAGACGGACAAATTTCGCCTGAGTCACGACAACGAACTGATGACCCGCATTCTCAACAAGGTGCAAGATTTAGAGAACGAAGGCTACCAGTTTGAAGCCGCGGAAGCGTCGTTCGATCTGCTCGTCCGCAAGGAAGCGGGGCTGTACCAACCGAAGTTTGAACGGCTGCACTACCGTGTCAACGTGGAAACCGAAGGGGACCGCGAGACCGAAACCGAAGCGACGGTCAAACTCCGCGTGAACGACAAAATCGAACACGTCGTCGCCGAGGGAGACGGCCCCGTCAACGCCCTCGATACCGCCTTACGCAAAGCATTGGCGACCGCGTACCCGAACCTCACCACGATGAATCTGGTCGATTACAAAGTGCGCGTCATCAACAGCACGGAAGGGACCGCCGCCAAGGTCCGGGTGGTGATCGAAAGCCGCGACGACAAAGCGGTCTGGAGCACCGTCGGCGTCAGCGAAAACATCATCGAAGCGAGCTGGTTGGCGCTGGTTGACAGCGTCGAGTACAAACTGTTCAAGGACGCGGAAGTTCCAGGGAACTGAAAATGTCACTTCAACTGATGGCGCATCTGGTCCAGCACGGATCGCCCGCCGTGGTCCCGATTACCGTGGATCAGTATATGAAAATGATGGCGGTCGGTATTCTGCGCGAAGGAGCCCCGATCGAACTCATCGATGGGATGTTGTTGTTCAAGGATCGTCGAGACGGACCAACCGTAGCCATGACACAGGGACCGCGACATCTCCTTGCGATTAAGTTGTTGGCTCAACTCCTTGAGCAGTTGCTATCTGCAGATGAATTTCATGTGCAGCAGCAGGGACCGGTCATCTGCAGCGGTGACAGCGCACCCGAGCCTGATCTGTGCATTTTGAATGGCGGTCCTGGTGACTATTTTGATGCACTGCCAACCGCGGCCGATGTGGCGTTAGCCGTTGAGGTCTCGCAAACATCACTCTCGCTCGATCAATATGACAAGGCCGATTTATACGGACAGTCGGGAATTCCAGTCTACTGGATCGTGAACCTTGCCGACGACACATTGATCGTTCGCACCAAGCCGAAATCCCCTGCAAAAGGGTACTCAAAATGCGATATCTTCCGCCGCGGAATGACGGTCGACTTGAGTTTGTCTGACGCGGAACCATGGACGCTCGCCATCGACGATCTGCTGCCGCATCGTTACGAGCCTTGAACTCGTCATGGACTGAAAGTAATTTCCCATGATTCGCATCGAAACCATTGCCGAATTCGACGCCGAGGGACGGTTCACGGTCACCGGGCAAGCAGCCGTCGCCGTTAGTCCCGGACCCCACCTCGTGACAGTCGTCGTTGATGAGATCGAACCTGCCTCTCAGCCAACGATCGAAGACACCGATGATCCGATGTTGAAACGCATCAACGGCGTCTTAGTATGGACAGGTAAGCTGTTGGAAGATCCCGAAGAAGTTCGACGCCGACTTGATGAAGAGAGAACGCAGCAGCTTCTGTACGGACCGTTTGAATGAACGTGATGTTCGATACATCGGTTCTGGTCGCGGCCACGGTAACGGACCATCTTCATCATGGTGTTAGTCGACCGTGGCTGGAAGCGGCTTCTGCAGGCCGGATTGACCTGTTCGTCTCATGTCACTCACTGGCTGAGTTTTATCGCGTCCTGACATCGATCAAATCCTCGCCGCAGTTTACGACCCAACAGGTTTGGCGAATACTCAACGAAAAGATTCTGCAATTCGCCAAGATTGTTGAATTGACCGAAGCGGATTACACCGAATGTCTTCAACGGCTGATGCAGGCACATGAACGTGGCGGTATTGTTTTCGACGCCATCATTGTTCAAGCGGCGCTGAAAGCAAAAGTCGATCATCTACTTACTCTTAACGACAGTCACTTCACCCGCCTCCGGTCCAACCATGCTGGTGAAGTGATCAACCCTCTGACCACACAGGTTCCCTAACTTTCATGCCCACCGAGATCCCCAAGCAGTATGATCCGTCCGCCGCGGAAGCGCAGTGGTTTCCGTTCTGGGAATCGCACGGCTACTTCAATGCCGATCCCGATCCGGAGAAGCCGCCGCATGTGATCATGATTCCGCTGCCGAACGTGACGGGGGCGCTGCACATGGGGCATGCGCTCAACGGCACGATTCAAGACCTGCTCACCCGCTGGCGGCGCATGCAGGGGTACGTCGCGCTCTGGATGCCCGGCACCGATCATGCGGGGATTGCCACGCAGGCCGTGGTCGAACGCCGCATGAAGGAGCAGGAAAACCTCACCCGGCACGACATCGGCCGCGAGGCTCTCGTCGCCCGCATCTGGAAGTGGAAGGACGAGTACGAAAAACGGATCATCGGCCAGCAGAAGAAGCTCGGGGCCAGTTGCGACTGGCGGCGGGTGCGGTTCACGCTGGACGAGGTCTGCTCGAAAGCCGTGCGGCGGACGTTCTTCAAAATGTTCCGCGACGGCCTCATCTACCGCGGCAAGCGGCTGGTGAACTGGGATACGTTCCTCCAGACCGCCGTCGCCGATGATGAAGTCTATACCGAAGATGTCGCCGGCCAATTCTGGACCTTTTCGTATCCCGTGGCGGACGCGAATGGCCAGCCGACAGACAGAAAGATTTCGTTTTCGACCACGCGGCCGGAGACGATGCTGGGCGACACCGCGGTCTGCGTGCATCCCACCGATGAGCGCTATCTCGACCTCATCGGCAAGCACGTTCAGATTCCGCTCAATGGCCGGTTGATCCCGATCATTGCCGATGCGCTCCTCGCCGACAAAGAGCTTGGCACCGGTTGCGTGAAGGTCACGCCGGCGCATGACCCCAACGATTATGCCTGCTGGACCCGCAATAAAGAGAAGATGGGCGACCCCATCAACCTGCTCAATCCCGATGGCACGTTCAACGAGAACGCCGGGCCGTATGCGGGGCTGGACCGGCTCGCCGTGCGCGACGCGGTAGTGACGGCGATGGAGCAGGCAGGCTGCTTCGAGAAGGTGGAAGACCGCACGATTCCGTTGAAGTTCAGCGACCGCAGCAAGACGGCGATCGAGCCGTACCTGTCCGACCAGTGGTTCGTGAAGATGGACGACCTGGCGACCAAAGCCGTGGACGCCGTGAAAAACCGCGATGTCGAATTCTTCCCGGAACGGTACGCCAACAGCTATCTCGACTGGCTCGAAGAAAAACGGGACTGGTGCATCAGCCGGCAGTTGTGGTGGGGACACCGGATTCCCGTGTGGTCGAAGAAAGTCGAGAGTCAAGAGTCGAGAGTCAAGAGCCAACCAGCCCGGAGCGCAAGCGACGGGTCTCTTTCCGGATTGACCGCGGAGCAACATCAACACATTGCCACCGAGTACGTCGGTGACGATGGTTCTACGCTGTTGGCGTGCGTTGACGCCGGTCATCCGAAAATCGAAGCGCAACTCAACGCCGCTGGTTTCACCCAAGACGAAGACGTGCTCGACACATGGTTCTCGTCCGCGTTGTGGCCGCATGCGACGCTGGGGTGGCCGGATCGGGAACACGATCCGCCCATGGTGGAGTCCGGACAAGCCCGGAGCGCGAGCGACGGGTCTCTCGCGGCGGAGAAGAACCCGGCGCTGGCGCTTCGGGCTGGTAATACTGTCCTCGATTATTTCTATCCGGGATCGGTCCTCGTCACCTCGCGCGACATCATCACGCTGTGGGTGGCGCGGATGGTGCTGACCGGGCTGTACAACATGGGTAATGTGCCGTTCAAGCATGTGCATGTTCACCCGAAGATTCTCGACGGCTTTGGGCAGGGGATGTCGAAGTCGAAGGGGAACGGCGTTGATCCGCTGGACCTCATCGAGAAGTACGGAGCCGACGGGTTGCGGTTCACGATTGCGTCCCTCGCCGGGGAAACGCAGGACGTGCGGCTGCCGATCAGCTATGCCTGTCCGCATTGCGATGCCCTCATCCCACAAACACTCGAACATCAAAAAGCGAAGCCGAAGGACGGCAAGAAGCCGCGGGTGAAGTGCCCGAAGTGCAAGAGGGATTCGCAATACACCAGCGCGAACTACGACGCCGATGTGGGCGAACCGGTGGCGTCGATGGTCAGCGAGCGCTTCGAGTACGGCCGCAACTTCTGCAACAAACTGTGGAACGCCTGCCGCTTCGCGCTGATCAATCTCGAGGGTTACACGCCGGGAGCGGTGACCGACGCCGACCTCGCACTGGAAGACCGCTGGATTCTCAGCCGGTTGGCGACCGTCACCGATGAAGTGACGCGGTTGCTCGACAAGTACCAGTTCGATCAGGCGACCCGTGCCCTGCGCGAATTCGTGTGGAACGAGTTCTGCGACTGGTATCTGGAGATGATCAAGCCGCGGCTGCGCGTGGTGGAATCATCGGAAGAGAACATCCCAGGGACCGCAGTCCCTGGGCTTCGCGCGAACTGCCAGCGTGTGTTGGTGACCGTGGTCGACACCATCCTGCGCTTGCTGCACCCGTTCACCCCGTTCATCACCGAAGACCTGTGGCAGCGCCTCAACGAGATCGCCCCGGAACGCCCAACGACAATCGGTGACACATCCGTCGCCGCATTGATCGAAGAAACCCTTGGCCCCGACGAAAACCGTTTGGCTCCGTCTGTCCCTCAGCCCTTAGCCCTTAGCCCTCAACCCGCCGCCAAAGCCTGCATCATCGCCCCGTGGCCGACGGGTCTCGAACGCTTCCGGCAACCGGCGCTCGAAGCCCGCTTCCAACGCCTGCAGGACATGATTGTCGCCGTGCGGAATCTCCGCGGCGTGTACAACATCAGCCCCGCGGCGACGGTGCCGATTCATCTGCGCTGCCGCGCGGAGATCGCTGCCGATGTGGAACAGGTCCGCGGGCAGTTCGAGAACCTCGCGAAAGCGACGCTCGAAGCGCTCGGCCCGGATATCGCCCGCCCGGCGGCGTCCGCGAGTTTCACGCTCACCGACGCCGAAGGTTTTCTCCCCTTTGAAGGCCTCATCGACCGCACGGCGGAACTCGCCCGGCAGCAAAAGGAAGCGGAAAAAATCCGCGGCTTCATCGCCGGTCATGAAAAGAAGCTGACCAACACCAGCTTCGTGGACCGCGCCCCCGCCGAAGTCGTCCAGGAAATCCGCGACACCCTCGTCACGCTGCGAAAACAACTCGCGAGTACGGAGGACGTAATCCAACAACTCGGCGGGTGATGGGGGCCACTGCGTGTGATGCGTGCATCGTACCACTGCTTCGGAGTCTTCGGAGAAGCAGTGCGACTATTTCAACTCGTCCTTAACAAACACTGCTTCTCCGAAGACTCCGAAGCAGTGGCACATCCACAAGGACCGTCACCACTCAAGCAGGGCCACCCCGCCGCAGCCCCGGCGGAAGTTGTTCAGGAAATCGCGATACCCTTGTCGCCCAGAGGAAGCGATTCGCGAGTAAAAGGACGTGATCCGACATCTTGGCGATGGTGAAACGCTTCGTGATATGTGGTCGATCGAACGGCACGAGATGTAACGGCAACCTCTCACTGCTGTGCGATACCGGTACCGAGCGCGACCCGCAAAAATCACACGTCACTCCCTCAATTCATCTACGGTCGAATGTCTCAATGCAGACCGCTTCTCACATTGTCAGATCCCGACAGATCAACGCCTATACCCAAGGAAGTCTGTGGACATTTTCAAGAAAAAGCGTCATCATCCGCTCCCATGTCGGGACATTGGACCACTCAGAACATAAAAACCTCATGAACGACAGTGGGAGACTATGATGGCGCAGACAACGGCCACAATGGAGTTGACGATAGAGGTTCTCGCACGGCAGTTCTGGGCTGTCCGCGGCGAGCCGAAGGGCGACGCAGATCGGGATTACTATCTAGCCAAGAAGACCGTTTCGCAATTTGAGTACTACCTGGCGCACAAGGCCGAAGTCGATGCTCTGTCAGCGGCCCGGAAGCTGCAGCGGCTACTCCCCTCAACTACCGAAGCACAGGTGGTTGTGCTGGCCGTGCTGGATGGTTCGACCGAATCGATGATTGCGGCCTGCGAGCGGCTCTATCGTCACTCGCCGTACAACGGAGTCGTACCAGAGCCAAGATTGACTTCGGCGAAGGAAGCCGATTTTGTCCACGCCTGTCATAACAGCTTCTCGATGGCGCAGCAGCAGCTCAGTCGTGAAACTCTAGACGAGACATCCTTTCCGTACCGTGACGCCTATCTGGCGCGGTTCGAGAGCCCGACGCAATCGCCGGACGAGGGCCTCGCTGAGGCGTTGGCCGGTGCTGTTGGCCTGAAGGACGCGCTTGCCGTCGAGAATTGCACCCGCAGTTTGGCATGGGATGCCCAGATCCATGCTCGCGTGTCGATCGCCGAGACCGTTGAACTCGCGGTGAGCAATTTGCCCTTGGCCCGCCGTGGAGACATCCTGCTCACACCCGGATTGTCCCGCGGGCTGCCCCGGTCGCTCTTGCAGATCCTGCGCGCTTCGGGGCTGCGCGGCGGTTATGGTGACGCGCCCGATCCGCTTCGACAGGCCGAACGGATGCTATGGCTTCACAGACTGGTCACCGCACCACGATGACTTGCGTGCCTCGTTGATAGTTTGCTCGCTCAGACGGCACATCACCCCGCGATTGACCCGCTGCCATCTCCGACCGACCAGCCACGATACCGGGCTCATCCATGCCATTGAATAGCGAGACGTTTCCATCGGTCAATGAATTTTGTTCGCGAATTCTCGACCAAATGCCGGGACTATCAGTAGACCAGATGGAAGAGCTGGTGGGTAAGAGTCTCCTCTCGTTTCATGTGGACTTTGTAGATCAAACGTGTCCACACAACCTCGTCAAGGACTATTGCAAGGAGGTGGCAGCCCTGCTCAATGATAGGCTTCCACAAGCCCCGAAGATCACACCCCTTGTACTGTGGGCGCTCGCTCAAGACCTGCTGGCGATGGGTGGACTGAAGTTTTCACCATCGTTGCCGAAAACCACATTGGACGTTGTCGAACAGGAGTTTTATCGACGCGCCGGTCCCGGCAAGCCCGTTGCGGATCTGGTGAATCAGGTCTTCGTCGGCAACTGGCATTAGCCGCTGTTCGGGGTCATCAATGCGGCATAGCGGGCGTGATACAGCAACCCAGCTCAATTCCGCGGCACAATGCGGTTCCGGATCATCTTTGCTGCAGACTCGCGTGCTGCCATGCTGGTAGCTTCATAGCCGTCTTCGTAGCGAAGAAACGTCTCTTCCTGCTCTTCATCGGAGAGTTTCAGCCACCATTCGGTGAACGCTTCCAACGTGAACAGTGGACGGACCGGACCGCCATCCTTGTGGAAATCGCGAATGTATTTTTGGTACAGGCCGTAAGCCTCAGAGATCGAGGCCACCGCCGATAATGATTCTTGACGATGGCCCAGGCGACGTTTCATGATTAGAACACCTTGATCGGTTGGCAATTCGCCAATGCGATTGATCTATAATCGACCACAGTGGATGGCGACCCGCAACAAAGCCTGCCATACGAGGCGGTTTTCGATGTGAATCCACCCAGAGGCAATTGTTGGGCCAGTAGCCGCGCGATTGGGCCGTTATTGAAAGAACTTCCACGGATTGAAGGAATCGAATTGGCTGACCACAGCGAGTTCAGTGATCCCGTTGACTCATCGCAACTGAGCCGGGCGCTTGCGGCGGCAGAACTGTGCTATGGCCGGGGAATGTCGCAAAAACAAGCGGCTTCAGTGCTGAACACGAGTCCTGCCAGTTTGAGTCGGCTGCTGAAACTGGCGAAACAGACCGGGCTGGTGCAAATCACCTTCCATCGTCCCATCAACCTGCAGTTATCCGAGGCGCTTCAGGATCAATTGCCGACATTGCGGAAAGTGGTTGTGGGCGGAACGAGTCGGAGGGATGTTGCCAATATGGCAGCGGCATGGTACCAGGAGCGGGATCGAACCGGACAGGTGGCTGTCCTCGACGGCGGACGCACGGTCGCTGACTTTGTCGAGGCTTTGCAGTACGAACCCTTTCGCAATATTCAGCCGCTGCCGATCGTGGCGGATCCTCCCACCTATGAGCAGGCGGCATCGGAAAATGCCGTCAAGATGGCGACCAAGTTGTCCACGTCGCGGCTGTATCGCTTACCACAGTTTCGTGGGCCGTATCTGAACAAGGCCATTGATGAGGTCCAACAAGCGGCCCGGCAGGCTGAATGCGTCATCTTGTCGGTGGGGCCGTTTCAACGCGAATTTACTGCCTTGGAGTTCACACAGCACCTTGGACTGGATCCTGCAGAAATCCGCTCGCGTTATCCCTCCGTCGCTGCAGCCATCGGTTACCTGGGCATCGACGAGCACGGTTCGCATATCTCCTTGCGGGAAGTGGACGAGCGTTTGATTCGGGCGCTATCCTATAACGAGCTGCGCTCGCTCTCACGTCGGCTCGACGTAGACGTGGTGCTCCTCGCCGATTCTCGCGAGAAGGTGATCGCATTGGAAGCCGCCCTGCATGCACAAATTTGCAACATTCTATTCATCGACGAAGGGTTGGCAGAATGCTTACTCAGGAGGTTTTCCGATGCTTGAATGTCGACCAAGCCATCGGCATTAAAATCGGAAGGCCTGCGAGAACTCTTGTGGAACTTGGCTTGAACATTCTGTTGAAGTAGTTGAATCGGTGTGCCGCAGGCGGATGAGTCCCTGCCGCTTCCCGCCTGTGCCACTGGCGGTCGCTTTGGGTCGCCAGTACTTTTGATTCGAGCGATCACCTGAGTAGTCGCTGCCGAGCCAAAGCCTTTGCCCGTGGCACCACCCACCCGTCAAACCCTACGGTCTTAGCCCCCCGTCAATGATGGGGGGGCATGGTTCGAGCGACGTCGATTTTTCCCCGGTCATTGACCGGGGGCTAAGACGCTCGCCGGAATGGCACCGCCGTCAGCGCACAGAACACGCACGTCGCGCAGCATAGCATCGCGAACCAATCGCCGTAGCGGACGTAGAGACTGCGGCGGTTGTCGAGCGGGACGGTTTGGACGAGCGTGGCGTTGAGCTGTTTCCGCCAGCGGCCGGTTTTGGGATCGACAAGCGTCGTCTTCTTGAGTGTGTCGCCATCGATCATCACATCCGGTTCGCGGATGGCTCCGTCGCCATCGACCACCGCGGAGACGCCGGTGTTGACGGCCCGGACCAGCGGCGTGCGGCATTCCACCGCGCGAAAGGCCGACGTGATCAGGTGCTGATCGAGGCCGCTCGATCCGTGAAACCAGCCGTCATTCGACAGGTTGACGAGCAGATCGACCGGCCGCTCAGTGTCCCCTTTGGTGGCACCATCGACGATGTTCCGAACGAGGTGCGGCACGGTGTCCTCAAAGCAGATCACCGGGGCCATCCGCCATTTGGCGTGATCGAACACCACGGCTTGTGATCCCGCGGCGAGACCGAAGTCCGGCGGGTACGGCGTGAACTTCGACAGCCACGGCAGCGACTTCTGGAAGGGGATGTACTCGCCGAAGGGGACGAGGTGCATCTTGTCGTACCGACCGGCGATACCGCGCTCGGCGTTGACCAGAATGGCGGAGTTCGTTTGTTTCACGCCGGTTTCGGTCAGGTCGACGCAGCCGATGCCGTAGATCATCGCTGCGCCAGTTTTGGCCGCTTCGCCGACGAGTGTCCGCGGGACGTTGGTGTCATGCCAGAAGGCAACGGGAACGTGCGGCGCGGCTTGTTCCATTTGTTCGTCGGTCCAGTTCGCCGGGACCGACGTGAGGGGCCAGCGGAACATCCCTTCCGGCCACACGATCAGATCGGGCTGTTCGCGGACGGCCAACCCGGTGAGCTTCATGTGCATCAGAAACTGCGGCATCAATTTTTCTTCGGGGATTCGCAGCGACGCCAGGAAGTTGCCTTGAATCATTGCCACGCGCGGGCCGGGCTGGAAATCCGCCTGTCCGCGCCGCACCGCTCCGTAACCCCACACGGCGGCAAGCAACCCCAGTGCGGCGAACACCGGCCAAGTGCGCACCGGCGTAACGCCATCAATGAGTGAAGCTGGTCGTATCGTCACCGGCGGTTGATCGGTCTCATCCGCGGGCATTGGTTGGTTCGTATCGACGAGACCGAGACGATGAATCCACGCGATCGGTATCATCCCGGCCACCGCCGCGGCGGACGCGATCATGATGAAACTGACGCCGTAGGCACCAACGAGGTCGCTGATCTGAATCAGTTCGAGCCAACGGTATTGTGTATGACCGATGAAGTACCACGCGAACCCGGTCATCAAATGGGCCCGGGCGAATTCGAGACCGACCCAGATCAACGGGGCGGCGATCACCAGCGGCGCTTTCCAGCGATGGACCGCCACGCGCATCAACCCGACGGCCACCGGGAAGGTCATCGCCAGATAACCAGCGAGTGCTAACCAGGCGATGTACATCGTCGGGTCACCCAGTCGCATCCATTGCAGCGCGGGGGCAAAGAACGCCAGACCGCCGAGGTAGCACGCCCAGCCCATGCGGCGCGTTGGCTGTTCGATCCGCACCAGACACAACAACGGCACCGGCGCGAGCCATGCCAGCGGGCTGAACTCCACCGGCGCGAAGCTGAGATAAAACAGCAGACCCGACGCCAACGACAACAGCAGGGCTCCGCGCATCGGCACCCGTGTCCGCGGCTGCTTCTTCTGTGCCCGCGCCGCCGCAATGATGTCCTGCACAGAGCGATCGGTCACCGGCTGAGACCTCGGAGCGGTCGTGGTGGACATCGGGAATCCCTTCCTAATAAATTCGAAATCCGAAGCACGAAATTCGAAGGAAGCTCTAAATATAAAAGAGGAAAACATCATTCACTGAAGCGTGCATGAAAGAATGTTTGCTTCTTTTCAATTTTCGAATTTCCTTCGAATTTCGGATTTCGTGCTTCGAATTTTTTCAACTCCCCCAACGATAGGCCTGCACCACTTCTTCCGAGGTGAAAGTTCGCTGGATGGGCGGCAGCAAAACCATTCCGTTGGCTTCCACCGTCGCCCGTAAATCACTCGATCCCTGCCAATTCACCAGCCGGGCGATCAAGCCGTTCGGTGTGCGCGTCAGTTCGGCGGGGAAGTACGTCGGCCGGTCGCTCCGCATCGTGTAAGGCCGGACCAGATACCCCAGTTCCACCTGGGGATTCGGATCGGGCTGGCCCAGCATGCGGCGGAGAGCCGTCCGGACGAACAATTCGCAGCAAACCATACTGCTGACGGGATTTCCGGGCAAGCCGAATACGGCGCAGGAGGTGCCGTCGGGCCGCCGTTTGATTCCAAACCAGATCGGTTTACCGGGACGGATGTCAACTTTGTGGAAGACTTCTTCGACCCCAGCGGCGGCGAGGGTACTCGGAACGAGATCGAGTTTCCCCGCCGAGACGCCGCCCGACAGCACCAGTACATCGGCTTTCAGACCGGCGTCGATCTTCGCCGCGAGGTCTTCTTTCACATCCCGCGCGATGCCCAACGGCTGCGGGGTCACGCCGTAACTTTGCAACTGGGCAATGAGCATCGGCTCGTTGGAATTGCGAATCTGCCCCGGTCCCGGGGTTTGATCGACCGACACCAATTCATCCCCGGTGGCGAGCACGGCGACCGTCGGCCGCGGATGGACCGAGGGCGTCGCCACTCCGAGTTCCGCCAACGCTCCGATCCGCGACGGCGTGATCAACATCCCCGCAGTGAGGACCGTTTCGCCGACTTTGAGAGCCGCCGCCCGCCGGATGATGTCCTGCTCTGGCTGGATGGGCCGGGTTTGGATCACCACGCGGTCGCCCTCTTCGCGGGTGTCTTCAATCCGCACGACGGCATCCGCCCCGGCCGGCAACGGTGCCCCGGTCATAATCTGCGTCGCCGTCCCCGCCCGCACCGTCTCCCGCGGCACCATCCCCGCCGTGATCCGCTCCAGAATCGTCAGCGTCGCCACCCCGGTCGCCACATCCGCCGCACAGACCGCATACCCATCCATCAACGCCTTATCAAACGGCGGCGAATCAATCCCGCTGACAACATCCGCCGCCAGCGTCAGCCCGAGGCACTGCGACAACGGCAATGTAACGGGTTTCGATGGCGCGAGCGTTTCATGGATGAGCGCGAGTGCTTTATCGAGGGTAAGCATGGGGCGGTTCGATGAGGAAAGTGCAAAGTGATCAGTGAAAAATGCAAAGTGCAAAATGGGAAGACGCGGAACTCAAATCTTCCTCTCGTTCCCATGCTCCGCGTGGGAACGCACGGCCGAGACGCTCCGCGTCGTCGTCTTGGTCACTGTTTGAATCGCATGAATTACGGCTTCCGCTCCTGTTCAAATTGTTGTAGCAACTTTTCAACCCGCGTCAGCAAGGCTTCTTGCCTGTCGAGGACTTCTTGTGCTTGTCTCTGCTGAGCATCGGCCCGGTCTTGCTGTTCTTGAGTTCGAGCCTGTTGTGCTTCGCTGATCCGTTGTATCGCCTCGTTTCGTCGGATACTTCTGGCATACCATAGGGATTGGACAATCAGAAATCCTAGGCCGATCAAAATCCACAGGCCAATCACAACGCTTCCTGGAAGTTCGACGCCGAAGAAATCGCTCATCGTTCTCCCTCATTCGGTTGGAACTGTAGGCCTTGTTCAAAACGCTGTGAAGCGCTCGTGCGACGCAGAGCGTCGCGGCCGGGCGTTCCCACGCGGAGCATGGGAACGAGTTCAAGACCTCGCCTTGTCCGGTTTCGCCATCCCCTCATTTTGCACTTTGCAATTTTCAATTTTCATTTTGCAATGTTCTTCCTCACCGAAGCATCGCATCCATCACCTTTTAATCTCGTTCCCACGCTCTGCGTGGGAATGCAGGGCCGAGACGCTCCGCGTCGTTTTTCTTCATTACCGTGTGAAGCGCTCGTGCGACGCAGAGCGTCGCGGCCGGACGTTCCCACGCGGTGCATGGGAACGAGTTCAGCCCATGTTCCTTATCACTGCGATGTCTTAACTCGATGCCACCGCTGCGATGCTTTATCGAGGTTCCACAAAACTCGAGGCTGTCCATTCCAGTATTCACCGGCGGAATCGTTGGTGATTTGCAGTGACTCTGGCCTGAAATCGGTCGGTTCGTCGACTAGGAGCCTGTCCGCGTAATTGAAGCCAGCGGGTTTGGTGTGATTTTTCGGGGGAGTGATCGCGGCGTGGGGGCTGGTGGCCGAGCCACCGTCGGGCGGCCTACGCCATCGCGTGGCGGAAGAGTT
>JAKFUG010000007.1 GCA_021732785.1 Planctomycetaceae bacterium | reverse complement strand
CGCGATGCGCTTCAGGCGATGGTTCCATTGGCTGTGGCGGAAAGGCAGGGGGGATGGCGATATTCTGCTCGGGTTCTCACGTCACTCTGGACGTTCAAGTGTCAGCGTCTTCTCCCTTGTGCCCGCGGACAGGGAACGGGAAACTGTCAGGGAACGCGCTCGAATGCTGCGGCGGAGTCGCCTGTGTGTCGTTGAAAATGGAGAGACACCATTCAAATCGAGGCTCAACACCGGCCGATCATTCGGCAAAGCCGTCTACAGGTCGCGCTGTGCGCCATCGCCGGGTTCGTTGTCTGGCACCCTTGTTTCGCGGGGGACGATCTCCGGTTCAGCCGTGATGTGTTGCCGATTCTTTCGGAGAACTGTTTCGCCTGCCACGGTCCGGACGCGGGACATCGCAAGGCCGATCTGCGGTTGGACACGCGGGAAGGAGCGCTGGCCGCGATCGCGCTGGATCATCCCCCCGACAGCGAACTTCTCGTCCGCGTGATGTCGACCGATGCGGACACGGTCATGCCGCCGCCGACCTCGCACAAGAAGCCGCTGACGACCGCCCAAATCGATGTTCTTCGGAAATGGATTGCCGCCGGGGCACCGTGGGGCCGTCATTGGTCTTTCGAAAAGCCGGTGAAGCCCGCTCCGCCACAACCGGATTGCCAGCCGATCGATGCTTTTGTCCGCGATGTGTTGCGACGGGAAATGCTGGTACCCGCTCAATCCGCCGCGTTGCATACTCTCGCCCGGCGTGTGTCGTTCGATCTCACCGGTCTGCCGCCCTCCCCGGAGGAGTTGGCCACTTTTCTCAACGATGCCGGGAGCGATCCGCATGCCGCTTACGAACGCTTCGTCGATCGGTTGTTGGCTTCTCCCCATTACGGCGAACGGATGGCCATGTGGTGGCTGGATGCCGCCCGGTATTCCGATACTGATGGTTTCCAGGGGGATGCGACACGCACGAACTGGCCGTGGCGTGATTGGGTGATTGACGCATTCCAGCGCAACCTGCCGTTCGATCAATTCACCGTCGAGCAATTTGCGGGGGACCTGTTACCGGACGCCACGCCGGAACAACATCTCGCCACGGGCTTTCATCGCCATCACATGACCAATGGCGAAGGAGGCCGCGATCCGGAAGAATCGCGAATTGACTACGTGATTGACCGCGTCAACACCACCGGAACAATTTGGCTGGGCTTGACGCTCGGGTGTTGCCAATGCCATTCGCACAAGTACGATCCGATCGCGCAGCAGGACTTTTACTCGTTGTCGGCCTTCTTCAATTCGATTGATGAAGACGGCAAAGCCGGCCGGAGTGCGAAGCCTTACCTGGGGTATGCTTCGCCCTATGCCGCGCGAGCGGTCACGGAAGCACAACAACTCGTCGACTTGCGCAAACCGCGCGAGGAACAAGCCCGCATTGTTGCCAAAGCGCCGTTTGAGGAATGGCTCGCGGCGCAGTCGCAAGCCGTTCGGAACGGGTTCAAGGCTTGGCATCCGCTGGTGTCTGCGGAGTTGGAGTCGCTCGAAGGGACACAGCTTGCACAGGAACCGGACGGTGTCGTGCAGGCTGCTGGACCGAATCCGCGACAAGAGGATTATCGCCTCGCCGCATCGGTGGCTTTGCCGCGTGTGACCGGCATCCAGCTCGAAATTCTGCCGCACGCCTCTCACACCGAAGGCAAACTCTCGCGCGGGGCGACCGGCGAGTTTATTCTCACGGATATCAAGGTGCAGGTGCGTCGTCAGGGAAGTTCGCAACTGCGTGATGTGCACGTCAGCAACGCGGTTGCCGACGTCGCCGCCGAGCAGAAAGATGCCCGAAGTTATGGCAGCATCAATGGTGTGCTCGATGATGATCCCCGGAACGGCTGGACGACCAAAGGGCACGACAACACGGTGCCGCACCGCGCCGTGTTTGGGCTCGCCGAGCCGTTGATCCTGGAGGCCGATGAGCAACTCGTCTTTGAATTGCGGCAGCGGTCCACCGTTGGCGATGCAAACGTCGGTCGCTTCCGCGTGCTGGTCACCGATCAGGCAGGAGCGACAGTTCGCAGTCTGGAAACGCCGCCGCTGGAGGCTTTGGCGGCAGCGATTCAGCAGGAAACGGTTCCCGATACCAAACTGCGCGAAACATTATTCGAGCAGTTTCTCGCGGATTTTGAGATTTATCAGGCAGAGAAACGCGCACTCGATCGGGCCGTTCGGCAATGGAACGAGGTGCAAGCCGCCGCGAAAAAAATCGACGTGATGGTGCTCGCGGAATGTTCCGAGCCGCGGCCAACGCACGTGCTGGTGCGGGGCGTGTGGGATAAGAAGGGGGACGCTGTCGAACGCGATGTTCCTCCGGCGATCCTCGCGTGGAACCCGGAGACTCCCCGCACGCGCGAACAATTGGCACGATGGCTGGTCTCCACGGAGAACCCGCTGACGGCGCGCGTGGTCGTCAATCACTTCTGGCAGATGCTCTTCGGTGCAGGCTTAGTCCGCACTCCGGATGACTTCGGCTTGCAGGGGGAACGGCCGACTCATCCAGAGTTACTCGATTGGCTCGCCGCTGACTTGATGGAGCACGGCTGGGACGTCAAGCGGATGCTCAAACAAATCGTGCTGAGCGAAACGTATCGGCAGGATTCCGCAACCACACCGGCGCTGCTGGCCCGCGATCCGGAGAACCGGCTGCTCGCGCGGGGAGCCCGTTTTCGCTTGCCGAGCTGGATGCTCCGCGATGCCGCCTTGAAAGCGTCCGGGTTGCTGAATCCCGCCGTGGGTGGACCGCCAGTGCGACCGTATCAACCCGAAGGGGTGTGGGAAGAAATGTTCATGGGCCGGTTCACTTATGAGCCGAGTGAAGGTCCCGCACAATTTCGCCGGACGGTCTATGCCTTCTGGCGACGCGCGATCGCGCCGACATTTCTGTTCGATTCCGCGCAGCGCCGCGTGTGTGAAGTCCGCCCCACGCGAACGAACACGCCGCTCCAGGCACTCACGTTGCTGAACGATGCCAATTATCTGGTCCCTTCCCGCGCGCTGGCCGAACAGGCTCTCCGCAGCGGAAGCGATCCCGCCGCACGAATTGCGGTGCTCACACAGCGCGTCGTGGGTCGCCCGCCGCACCCCCGTGAATTGGCGATTCTGCAGCGTGAAGTGGAACGAGCGCACGCTCATTACACTGACAATCCGACAACGGCCGAACAATTTCTCCGGCAGATTCCGTCGCCACGCGAATTCCAGCCGACCGCTTCATCGTTGCCGCCTCTCTCTCCGGTCGAACTCGCCACTTATACTTTGGTGGCCAGTCTGGTGTTGAATCTGGATGAAGCGTTGAACCACGAATAGTCGCCGCGCCCATTGATCCGTCGGGAAGGTTCGTCTGCATGTTGAATCCGTTACACAACACCGAGCTTGCCGTCACGCGGCGATACTTTCTGGGACAAGGTGCCGGTGTCGGCATCGGCGCTGCCGCGCTGTCACAACTGATCGCATCATCGGGTCGTGCGTCCGAACCCACGGTCTCACAATTCGCGGGACTGCCGCACTTTGCACCGCGTGCGAAGCGGGTGATCTTTCTCACGCAATCGGGCGGGCCTTCGCAACTCGAATTGTTCGACGAAAAGCCGGGCCTGTTGAAATGGGCCGGGCAGGAATTGCCGGAGTCCGTTCGCAAAGGGCAGCGGCTCACCACGATGACCGCGAGTCAGAAGCAGCTCGTGATGCCGGCCCGGGTCCAGTTTCACCGCGGCGGCGAAAGCGGGGCGACTGTGGGCGAATGGCTGCCGCATCTGGCGAACGTGGCCGATGAATTGTGTTTCATCAAGTCGATGCACACCGACCAGATCAATCATGCTCCCGCGATGACGCAGTTTCTCACCGGGCATCAACTCGCGGGGCGACCCAGCATCGGCGGCTGGGTGACCTACGGACTCGGCAGCACGAATCAGAACCTGCCGGATTTCGTGGTCATGATTTCCAGGATGCAGCGGCCGAGCGATCAACCGCTCTACGACCATTACTGGGGGAGCGGGTTCCTGCCGTCGCGCTATCAGGGTGTAAAACTCCGTAATGCGAAGGACCCGGTGCTCTACCTGCGCGATCCGGACGGGCTGCCGCGAGAACTGCGGCGCGGCATGCTCGATGCCCTCGGCGAATTGAACCAGCAGCGGCACATCGAAACCGGTGACCCGGAAATCGCCACGCGAATCCGACAGTACGAAATGGCCTTTCGCATGCAGGCCAGCGTTCCGGAACTCATCGACCTCAGCGATGAGACGGAATCGACATTCGCGCTGTACGGTCCCGACTCCCGCCGTCCGGGGAGCTATGCCGCGAACTGCATTCTTGCGCGGCGATTGGCCGAGCGCGGCGTGCGCTTCATTCAATTGTTCCATCCCGATTGGGACCACCATAGTCGTCTGCCCAGTTGGTGCGTGGCACGATGTCGCGATACCGATCAACCCACCGCGGGCTTGATCACCGATTTGAAGCAACGCGGATTACTGGATGACACGCTGGTGATCTGGGGCGGTGAGTTCGGCCGCGGCGTTGCAGGGCAGGGGGAGTGGGACAGCCCCGATGCCGGACGCGATCACCATCCCCGTTGCTATACCGTCTGGATGGCCGGCGGGGGTGTGAAGTCAGGGCTGACCTACGGCGCTACGGACGAATTCAGCTATAATGTCGCGGAAAATCCAGTTCACGTGCATGATCTGCATGCCACGGTGCTCCATCTGCTCGGGATCGATCACGAGCGGCTCACCCATCGCTATCAGGGACTCGACTTCCGACTGACGGGGGTCGAACCGGCCCGCATCGTCCATGAAATTCTTGCGTAATCAATTTCAAGATTGGTCGTGTCCAGTTTGCAGAGAAAGCCGTGTGGATGAGCGACGGAGATTGCCGGCGAATGCTGCTCCTGATCGGGTCGATGGTCGTGGTTGCAGACGTGACGGTCTCGGCGGCATCGCCGGATTTTTGAGACGGATGTGCTGCCCTATTTCCGTGCGCACTGCCTGAAATGCCACGGCGAAGAAAAGCAGGAAGCCGATTTCCGGATCGATACTCTTTCACGAAATGTCGGCAAGGAAAACGCGCCGCAGTGGGCGGAAATCCGGGAACGGATCAGTTCTGGCGAGATGCTCCCAAAGAATTGAAATCGCAACCGACGCCCGCGGAAAGTGCCGCGGGCGTGGAGTAGTTGGCGGCGCGCATCAAAGAGGGTGAAGCCGATCGTCTCGCACAACGCGGACGGGTATCCTACAACCGGCTGACGCGCGATGAATATGTTCACACGGTGCGGGATCTGCTCGGCGTCCACTTCGACGCCACCGATCCGGGCGGTTTTCTGGATGATCCCGAATGGCAGGGGTTCGAGCGCATCGGGTCGGTACTGACACTCTCGCCGTCCAACATCGAATGACAAAGTGCCGAACGAACCCGGCAGCAGCGGCGTGCAGATTCGGGTGAAATGCGACCTGCTGTTGGAGAGATTCCGCCCGCGGCGCGTCGTCCGGTTCTATCCGGCGACATGGAAGGTCAACGCACTGCCTCGTGAAGAGCCGTATGTTGGGCGCGAATGAGAGCGCACGAATAATGACGTGTGAAATCATCCGGAGAGTTCCAGATCGATTGGTCCTGTTTTGATGAGACGCGCCGCGTCGCGCAACCTCGTTCGAGTCCGTCCGTTCCAGATCCCGCAACGCGGACTCTAACCGTTGCGCCGGTTGCATGGATCGAGATCGATTTGTGTATGGCTGCTCCCGACTCCGTTCGATGTTGAAAGAGCGATGATGGGATGTCGCCCGATCGCACAATGCCTTCATTCGTCATGGACGAGAATGATGTCGTTCACCTTGCGGTTTGTGTCAATTACGTTGATCCTGATTGGTGTTTCCACGTTACGTCCCGCGACGGGTGGTGAACTCCTTGAGCTCTCTGCTGACGGTGAGTTTCGCTATGCCGATCCGGAGAGCCTGCCTCGGGTGGAAGCCGCCGGTTTTAGCAGTCCGAAGATCGATGGATGCGGCGTTTCGTCGTTGAATGACGGGACCTGTTTCCAGGAAAGCTGTTGGAATTGGACTGACAGCCTCGAATTCTTTGCCGGGCTCGACGGTTCCAAGCAGCCGCAGGATTTCGGGGTGAACGCCCAGTTCGGTGGACGAATCCATGCCAACTGGGCAATGCCGATTTCTCAGGAGAACGGCGTCGGCTTCCAGGTCGGAACCGCGGTTTCGCAGACCCATCACGCTGTTGCGGTAACGCATGCGATCGAAGGTTCAACACAACGGACACAGAGTTTCACTACGGCCGGGATTTTTCAACGAACCGCTTCCGGATGGACATGGGCGCTGGTGGACGATTTCCTGTATCAGGAAGATTACGACTCGACGTCACTGATGCAGCTTCGTGGCCGTGTCGGTTATGACCTGAACGGGCGCGATGAGATCGGCGTCTTCGGGATGGCACCGTTGATCGGTGCGGATGCCACCTACGCGGGGAATCCGGTGCATCTGCGATCCCTGGCTCAAGGAAGTCTCTTCTGGCGTCATACCTGGGAATTCGGCGGCCAAACGACGAGTTGGCTCGGGATGTCGGAGCGGCACGGTCAGGCGAACATCGCCCTGGGCGATCGGTCGAACACACGAGTCGTCCCCGTGTTTGGTTCGGACATCCAACTGCCGCTGAACGATCACTGGGCCATTTATGGCGAAGCCAATTTCGTCACACCGGCCGATACCGGGACCGTCGATGCCTTTCTCGGCTTCGCATACTATCCCGGTGGTGGTGCCGTGCTGTGGCGTAAGCGGGCCTTCTCACCCGTGCTGCCAGTCGCGAGCAGTCCGTCGATGTCGGTCAACCTGACGCGGTAGTTCCCACTCGCTGTGAACGGAAATACACAGCGAAGGTGGTCGCCCCGACTCGCGCCGCTTTCCAATTGTGTGATGCGCGAGATTCTCACCATCTTCATCGCTTAATCGTGCGAATCGTCAGGATCGGCAAAGTTCTCCCGTTCAGACGAGCCTCACCTTTTCGCTGTTTCGGCGAAAACTAACACGTCGCGTTTCGTCAACGCGCGTTGCCGCAACCTAGGTTGATAGAGACGACATGGCGAAAGGCCGCTGAAGTGCGCCTTTCTTGTCACTACGCTCTCTGAATCAGGCCCGCGCAAGATGCCCAACGAGGACTTCGGTCGGACGGGTGAATTATTCGCACGAACGGGCGTGATCTCATCACCACCGGTCGCGACGAATCGCCCCGCTTCGGACCATTCGTGCGTTGTGAAGAACAACGGATCGACGTCAAATGATCTTCCCATGCAGGACTCTTTTGCGGCGGACGCCTCGTGGGGAATGCCGGTTCGGGCACTGACTGGTAGCGAACACGGTTCCATCGCGACGAATCTACCCTCGTCGATGGGCCTGCCGACGGCATTTCCCAATCTGGGACCGCAGTACGACATCGTACGGAAGTTGGGCCAGGGGGGCATGGGCGCCGTTTACCTCGGGTGTCATCGAGAAACGCAGCAGCGCGTCGCCATCAAAGTTTTGTCGGGTGAATTCGGGTTCGATGACGCCGCGGAAAAGCGCTTTCAGAAGGAAGCCCGACTGCTGGCGGAAGTGCGGCACCCGAACGTTGCCAACATGCTGGAGATTGGGTCGCACGACAATTTGCAATATCTCGTGATGGAACTGGTCGAAGGAACGGACCTGAAGGGCCTGCTGAAGCAAACGGGCCCCTTGAGCGAACGATTGGCGCTGGAAGTTACGGCGGGGATCGCCGAAGCACTCTCGGTGGCACATCACCAGGGGATTGTCCACCGCGATTTGAAGCCCGCGAACGTCTTGCTGACCGTTCCCTTCGAACCGCACGAAGCGCCGGATGTCGCGGTTGCAGAAGCGGCCGCAGCCGGGCGCACGCCGCAGGTGAAGTTGACCGACTTCGGTCTCGCACGGCACGTGGATCAGGCCGAATCGATGGCGCTGACCCGCACCGGCGCGATGCTGGGCACGCCGTACTACATTTCTCCGGAACAATGTGCGGACAAGGGAGGTGTCACCCCTGCCACCGATATCTATTCGCTCGGAGCAACCCTCTTTGAATTGCTGACGGGACGCCCGCCGTTTCTGACCGATGACCCGGTCAAGTTGATCGGCATGCACTGTTTTGAACCCGCGCCGGATCTTCGCAAGCTCAATCCCGAAATCAGTGATGCGACTGCGGCGCTCGTGGCACGCATGCTGCAAAAAGATCCTGCGGCACGCTACGCCGACGCCGCCCACCTGCTGGAAGATCTCCAGCGTCTGGTCCGTGGTGATGCCGTCTCCGCGGTCCTGCATCCGATGGTTCCCGATACCACCGGCCGAATCTTTGAAGCACAGTGGACATGGGATTTCGACAGCCGCGCCGAGGAACTCTGGCCGTGGGTGTCGAATACCGAACGTGTCAACGCCGCCGTGGGGCTTCCGTCGGTCGAGTACACGACGCACAAAGATGAACAGGGGGTGAAGCATCGCCTCGGCACGATCCGCCTGGGGTGGACCAAACTGCGTTGGGAAGAACATCCGTTCGAGTGGATCGAAGGGCAGCGGCTGGGTGTGCTGCGCGAATTCGATGGCGGACCATTTCAATGGTTTGTCAGCATTGTGGAACTGGCAGCCCGACCCGAAGGGGGCACGCGCCTGACGCATACGGTTCGCATCGCTCCCCGTGGGTTGATGGGACGCCTGCTCGCTCATATTGAAGTGAACATCAAAGGCCGCAAGCCGCTGGACCGCGTTTATCGACGCATCGGTGAGATTGTTGCCAGCCGGGAAAATCATCTCGGGACAGAAGATCCGTACGTCACGCCGGCGCGGGTCCAGACATCCTTGCGACGGAAGCTGGATACCGCCCGTCAGCGATTGCTGCAAAGCGGTGTCGATCTCGCCGTGCTGGATCAATTGATCGAGTATTTGGCCGTGAGTCCCGGCCAGGAATTGGCACGCATTCGCCCTCGTCCGTTGGCTCAACGCTTGCAAGCCGATCCGCAAGCCCTGACCACGGTCTGTCTGGAAGCCTGTCAGGCGGGGCTCCTCGAATTGCATTGGGACATCCTCTGCCCGACATGCCGGGTGGCCGCGCGGGTGAAGGACAGCCTTTCGGAAGTCGATCGTCACGAGCATTGCGAAGCCTGCGATCTGGATTTCGATGTCGAGTTGTCCAAATCGGTCGAGTTGATCTTCCGGGTCCATCCGGAAATTCGGCAAGCGGACCTGAAGACGTATTGCATCGGCGGGCCCGAACACGCACCGCATGTGGTCGCTCAAACCCGGTTAGCGCCGGGGGAATCGGTCACGCTCGATCTGCAACTCGATCCGGGGACCTATGTGCTGCGCGGACCGCAATTGCCTTATGCGCTGCGGATCGTGGTCGACGCCAGCGGGGGCGTCGGCCGGGCGCGAATCGTGCTGGAACCCAAGATCCATTCGCCAAAGCCGTGGCACGTCGCCGCGGGCCGGCAATTGATCATTCTCGAAAGCCGTTACGCGATCCCGCAGTTGATTCGTCTCGAACGGGCAGCGTTGCGGACCGAAGCGATCACTGCGGCCGACGCCTTGCGGTTGCCGATCTTCCGCAAGTTGTTCCCGGGGGAATCGGTCACGCGGGAGCAGTTGACCAATGTCTCGACGAACACGCTGTTGGGGATCCGCGTCGCCAATCTGATGGACCTGTATGCCACGCTGGGCGATACCCAAACTTCCATGCAGGTGGGTTCCATTCTCGCCGAATGCCGGATCGCAATCGAATCGCATGGCGGGAAAGTGATTCAGGAACAGGATGATGGCCTGCTCGGGTCCTTCGCCGTCACCCGCGACGCATTGGCGTCGGCGACGGAACTGCTGGAACGAATCGACGCCGACGGGCAATCGAATCCGGCACAATGTCGGCTGGTGCTCCATCGCGGCATGACGTTGTCGAGCAGTTTCTCCGGCCGCGGCGACATGTTCGGCCGATCGGTGTCCTACACGAAACACTTGCTGGACGATCAGCACGCGCTGCCGTTAACGATCTCACCAGACCTCGTTGATGAAGAAGACGTACAACAGAGTGTTGCCGCACTGTCCCCGCGCGTTCAAAAAATGATCTCGCTGCAACGCCGCCCTCCTTCGGGATTGGCTACCACGGAATAAGCACAAACGGCATCCCGCCCCGGGCACAGGCGGGGACGACCACCTTCGCAATTGATTGAGTTTGATCATGCTGAGCCTCAACCTGACCCTTGAAAAATCGAGTCGCATCGGTGCCCATCAACCCGACACCGGTTGGTGCCTGACGGGATGTCTCGGTCCCGATGTGCCCGTGACGACGATCGCCATGACGCGATTGCCCTTCGTCATCGGCCGCGATCCGGCGTGCGATCTGCCCATTCCTTCCCGCAATGTCTCGAAGCGACATGCCGAGATTCTGCACACGACAGGAGCGGTTCTCGTTCGGGACTTGAACAGTACCAATGGCACTTACGTTAATGGCTTGCGGATCAATCAGCCTACTCCCGTGGGCGAAGGCGATCTGATTCAGTTTGCCGACGTCGAACTGCAATTGAACCGCGAAACCGTTTCCGTCGCCGAACGGACCATGGTGTCCGACGCGACGGATCAGAGAGGCAACATCTCGCGCATGCAGGATGTGATCGGCAAGCAACGGATGACGATTTACTTCCAGCCGATTGTGACGGGGGCCGATTCCCATCCCTTCGGTTACGAAGCGCTGGTTCGTACCGATGTTCCGGGATTGGAGTCGCCGCTCACGCTGTTTTCCGTCGCCGAGTCACTCGGCCTGGAAAAACGTCTCAGCGCGATGTGTCGTGAACTCGCGCTCAAAACGATTCAGGAAGCGAACGTTCCCGGCGTGTTATTTCTGAACACCCATCCGCGCGAAGCGCTCGATGACGCGATGATCGATTCGCTGAAGCAACTGATCGAAGACTACGGCCCACGCCAGATTGTGCTCGAGGTTCACGAAGAAGCCGTGGGCGATATCGAACAGTTTTGCCAGTTCAAAGCCAAGCTGACCGAACTGGGAATCGGCCTGGCCTTCGATGACTTTGGCGTGGGACAGTCACGCTTGCTCGAGTTAGCGCGTGTCCGGCCCGATTACATCAAGTTCGATCGCTCGCTGGTGAAGGATTTGGGGACGCCGTCCGCCGTGCATGCCGGCCTCGTGGCCAGCTTGCATCAGCACGCCGCGGACCTGGGGATTGCCACGCTCGCGGAGGGATTGGAAAGCCCGGAGTCGATCGCCGTCTGCCGGGAAATCGGGTTCGGCTTTCACCAGGGCTACGCCTTCGGCAAGCCAAAACCGCTGACCTGAACAGAAACCGCCGGGTCAACCGACGGCCTCTGTTCCGTCAAACGCTGATCAGTCGGCCAACGGCAGAACTTCGACTTTGCGGATATTGACCTTGCTGCCGGGGTCGTGCTGCTGGAAGGCGAAATGGCCTTCCTTGAAGGTCAACGCAAAGTCGAGATATTCGTAGAGTTCGTTCTCGTCGACCGTGATCTTGATGCGCGTCATCTTGCGACCGCGCCAAACGTCATCACGGACTTCCAACTCATAGGTGAACCACGTGTCAGGCTTCACGAGTGGCTTGTAGACGTGGCACATCCCGTAAAGCGATCCCGTCCGGATGGGATCGGTGTGCGTGCTGTCGATCTGCGCTTCGTATCCATCGGTAAATCCCGGCTTCCGTGCTGTGCGGAAATAGAGCCCGGAGTTCCCTCGGTCGTTGATTTTGACCTCCGCCCGGTAACGGAAGTTCTTGTACGGTCCCTGTGTGCAGACGAGCATGGACGCCGGACCCGAACCGCAGATGGCCCCGTCTTTCACTTCCCAGACACTGGCCTCCTGGCCGATCTTCTCCCAACCTTCGAGTGATTTGCCATCGAACAGCGGAATCCACTTTTCATCCGCCGCCATCACCGGGGACGGCGACACAAAGGGCAGGACGGCTGCCGCACAAAGCACAAAACGAGTGAGCACGGGGCGCATGGAAGACTCCAAAGTTGTTGAGGTCGTGACCGATGCCGCAATTATGGTCAACAAGCAACTTCGAATGCCATCTTCACCGGTGAGCATTCCCGTCATGTCGGTTTGAAGCGGCTGGATCGTCGTCCGTTAAGAAATGGGTCGTGGGTCTGTTTGAAATGAAAGGCTTCGGGGCAGGGGCCCCGAGCTATGATTTCAATTTGATTTCACATCCATAGGTCGGGGCCCCCGCCCCGACTCTTCAAACTGACCCAATACCAAGAAAACGTGCCCGGAATCGCCGTCGTTTTGGCCAGTCCTCCCGAGAATTCGGCGAAGAATTCGGCGCGAGTTCCAAAAATTCTCATGCAGACGGCTTGACTATGCAGACATATTGTCTAAAGTGGAGCGCAGGAGTGGTTGCCGTCGGTTCTCGGCGTCGGCCCGCGGGAGTGTCTCGCATCTTGTCGCGCTCGGGGAGACCACGTCATGCACCTGCCGATTGCCGGTCGTTGGTTCATAATCTGCGCCAGCATCGCCGCGACAACGGCTTTTGCAGCGGAGCCCGCCGCGCGGTTGACGTCGCGCGAACTCGCCGAACGGATCGACAAGGAATTCACGGCGATCTGGCTCGAATCGAAGATCGAGCCACCCGCGCTGGTCGATGATGCCACGTTCTTGCGGCGGTCATATCTCGACCTGAGCGGTACCATTCCCCCCGTCTCGCAGGTTCGTGAATTTCTGGATTACACGGGCGAGCACAAGCGGTTTCTGCTGATCGAACGCCTGCTCACCGAAACCAAACGCCCGGAACGTCATGCCGAGCGAACCGCGGCTCACTGGGCTTCGTTGTGGCGGCGGATGATGATCCCCGGGAATACCCCCGAAGCGCAACAAGCGGTGAATCTCGAACCATGGTTGAAACAACAGTTCGCGGAGAATGTGCCGTACGATCAACTCGCCCGTAAGCTGATCACGGCGAAATCGAGCGAAGGCGTGATGGTGGCCGCCACGAATCCGCGACTCGGGACGATCAATAGCGGTCCGGCCATGTATCTGCAAATGGCGGGTGGGAAGCCGGAAACCTCGGCGAGTTCCGTCTCACGCATGTTCCTGGGTGTCCGTATTGGGTGTGCCGAGTGCCACAATCATCCGTTCGCCGAATGGAAACAAGCCGACTTCTGGGGCATGGCGGCGTTCTTCAACGGGATTAAAAGCGGATCGATCGAGGATTCCAACTCACTGAAGATTCGCCCCGAAAACAGCACGACCGACTATGTGGCCACATATCTCGGCGGTGCCGAAGCGAAGTTGACCAGCGGCAAGACGGCCCGCGAAACGCTTGCCGATTGGATTGTCTCGCCGAATAATCCGCAGTTTGCGGCGACGACGGTCAATCGCGTGTGGCTGCATCTGATCGGCCGCGGGTTGACCGATTCCGTGGATGATCTCGACAAAGCTTCGCCCCAAGAGCGAAAATTCCTGGATGAGTTGGCCCGCTTGTTCGTCGCCGCCGGTTACGACCTGCGCTGGCTGATTTCTGGAATCTGCCAAAGCCAGGTTTATCAGCGGGAATGCCCGGTGGATGAACACCTCGCGGTCGGTCCCGGCTTGCGTCCGGTGAAGACGCTCACCCCGGAACAACTGTTTAATTCACTCGAACAGGCGCTTTCCCTGCCGGTCGCGCGCGCCGATGGTAGTGCTCGATTCAATGGTCTGCGGGATCAATTGATTTCACGCATGAATGAAGCCGCGAGCAATCAGCCGGATGAATATCGCGCCGGTGTGCCCCAGGCGCTGTTGCTGATGAATGGGCGGCTGACAACCGAAGCGACGGACCTCGAACAAAGCCGCACACTTCGGGGCGTTCTGGACGCACCGTTTCTCGATACCGACGAAAAATTGACAACGCTGTTCTACGCCACGTTCAGTCGCAGACCGCGGGCAGAAGAGCGTCAGTTTTTATTAGACCATGTTCGCAAGTCGAAGGAAATTGACAAACAAAATCAGGCCTGTGCCGAGATCTTCTGGGGATTGTTGAATAGTCCCGAGTTCGTCCTGGAACGCTGATTTCTGTCACTTTTTCGTTATTCATTGTCACTTCTCGTTCGCGTTCCTTCGTTTCAAGGAGTCAGTGATGTCACTCCGCGACTTCACCCGCCGGGACTTTCTGCAATGGTCGTTGGCCGCCGCGTATGGGGTCACGCACTCGTCGTTGCTGCCGCGTCTGGCCGCCGCTCAGGGAAAAGCCCGTTCTCAAGGGGCCTGCATCCTGTTGTGGATGGCGGGAGGGCCCACGCAAACGGACACCTTCGATCTCAAGGTCGGACATCCCAACGGCGGACCATCCAAGGCGATCGACACCGCGGTATCGGGGATCCAGATCAGCGAACATCTCGGCGGCGTGGCCAAACGGATGAAGGACTTCGCGATCATTCGCAGTCTGACCACGCAGGAAGGGGATCACGACCGTGCAACCCGCCTGATGCTGACCGGGCATCGCCCCGGTCAGGAAGGGGTCAACTATCCCGACTTGGGCGCGTTGTTGGCCAAGGAGTTGGGCGACGAGAACAACGAACTTCCGCCATACGTCAGTGTTTCTCCGTTCCGCTTCGGCAACATCGGCGGGCCGGGGTTTCTCGGTCCCAACTACGCCCCGCTGGTGGTTTCGGGGGACAGCAATGATCCGGAAGCCCGCGCGAATCTTTCGATCGAAAACCTGAAGCCGCCGTTGGGCGTTACGAAGGAATCGATGGATCGCCGGTTCGAGATTTCGCGGTTCCTGCAGGATGATTTTTCAAAGCGGGCCAAAAGTGGATCGACCGACGCTCACAAGTCCAATTACGATCGCGCGATGCGGATGATTTCCAGCAATGCCAAGGGAGCGTTCAAACTCGATGAAGAACCGGCGGCGATGCGCGACAAATACGGTCGCAACCGTTTTGGACAAGGATGTCTTCTGGCCCGCCGGTTGGTCGAGCGCGGCGTCTCTTTCGTGGAAGTCACCCTCGAAGGCTGGGACACGCACGCCGACAACTTCGCCCAGGTGAAACGGCTCAGTGAAACGCTCGATCCGGCGTGGTCCACACTGACGGATGATCTCCGCGAACGGGGTTTGCTCGATTCCACCATGATCGTCTGGATGGGCGAATTCGGCCGGACGCCGAAGATCAACGGCACCACGGGACGCGATCATTTCCCGCTGGCGTGGTCCACAGTCCTGGGCGGCGGCAAAATTAAAGGGGGCCAAGTGATCGGCGACACCGGAAAAGCGGGAACCGAAGTGGTGTCCCGTCCCGTCAAAACGCCGGACCTGTACGCCACGCTGTGCGCCGGTTTGGGAATCGATCCGGGCAACGAAAACATTTCTCCCGAAGGCCGGCCCATTCCGCTGGTCGATCGTGGTGGCAAAGTCATTGAGGAAATCGTCAAGGTGCCGGTCAAGGCCTAAATTCGGACACCGGCAAATCAGACGTTGAGAAATCGCGGATGCAAGACCACCCACTCGTATCGATGCAGGCTCGCACCGGGCGGCGACTCGTCTCGCAGCATGGGTTGTGTTGGCTTGTTGTCGGCATGAGTTTTGTTATCGGCGCGATCCCGGCGTTTGCAGCCGAGCCGGTTTCCGTGAAAGCCGACGCACCCGCGAAGGCGGCAAAGGGTTCGGTCGACGTTCGGGATGTACTGTTATTGTTGGAAACCGGTCCGGTCCATTTGCGGCTCCATATCGCGATTGGAGGCCAGTCGCCGGCCGATGCGCGGAAAGCCACGATGGCCCGGTTACTGGAAACCTTGGACACCAACCGCGATGGCCAATTGTCGCGCGATGAAGCGCAACGATCGCCGCTGTTCCGCGAAAAGCAACGCCCGGGGGCCGAAGCGTTCATCCGTTCCATTGGTGCCGATCTGCGACTGACTCCGCGCGATATCGAGCAGCGTCTCGACCGGCTCGGCGGAGAAACGATCACCTATCGACAAAATACCACAGCTTCTGAGAGTGACACCAACGTTTTCAAACTGCTCGATGCCAATGCCGATGGCATCGTCGATCAGGATGAAATGTTTGAAGCGGTCGACTTGCTACTGGCAAAAGACCTTGATGACGACGAATGTGTCACGCTCGAAGAAGTCGCACCGGTGCCGGACCCGATGACCGCCCCGGTGGCAGTCGTCGGCACAACACCGCGCTCGGCGGGTCCCTCGGTGGCAGACATTCTCCGCGATACCCACCAAACGTTGTTGCCCGCGCAACTGATTCAGAAATATGACAAAGATCGCAATCAGAAACTGTCGGCGGCAGAACTGCATTGGTCCGCGGACAAAATCGCCCCTTGCGATCTCGATCACGATGGACAACTCAGCCGGAAAGAGCTGGAGAACGTCAAACTCGCTCCCGTCGATGTGGAACTCGCGGTCGATGTCATTCGTCCGGCTGAAGGAGGGGCGATGTTGAAAGTCGTTTCCTCGACGATTGAACGCAATGACGGTGACCGCTATCCGGATCTCGCCATGATCACGCTGCCGCAGGCGGTGATCACCTTTTCAACGCGCGAAGTCGATCCCTATGAGGCTTCGATGACGATAGCGCTGCGCACCTTCAATGAACTCGATGTCGACAACAACGGTTACCTCGATCGCGACGAAACGATGCTGCGGGAGCGGTTTGGTCGCGGTTTGTTCGATCAGATCGATGCGGATGGCGACGGCAAGATTTTCGGCGAAGAGATGAAAGAGTTCATCCGTGCGCGGGGCGAACCGGTGGCGTCAACCTGCCAGGTTACCGTTTTTGATGATGGGGCCGGGTTCTTTTCCGCGATCGATACCAACGGGGATCGTCGGATTTCCATGCGGGAAATGCGTTACGCCGACAAAACCCTGGCGACCATGCAGCGCGACGATGTACCGGGACTGGGCGAAAATGAACCGGCGAAACGGTATCGCATCGAGTTTGCCCGCGGAGTTTTCAATCCCTTTGGCAACGCCGATCGCGTGGTCAACAATCCGGCGATGCCGCAAACCGAGGTGGCACAGGCGCGGCCGCGTCCCGTTGGCCCTGTCTGGTTCCAACGTTGGGATCGCAACAACGATGGCGATATCACCTGGCGCGAGTTCCTGGGCCCGCGCGATGTGTTCGAACAACTCGATGTCGACCGTGATGAAATGATCGATCCGAAAGAAGCCGCAGCGGCGATGGGACCATCGTCCATCCATCCAAAGTCCACAGCCCAGCCGACGGCGTCGAAAGAGTAACTGAGAGAAATTGCCGAAGTTCCAAGCTCCAAATCCCAAGTTCCAGGCAAATGCCAAGGAAGACAGAAATTCCAAACGAAGATGCGATTCACAGCACTGACTGCTTGGGATTTGGAATTTGAATCTTGTTTGGAATTTGGCGTTTGGAACTTGAAATTTCAATTGATCTGAACGGCATTAGTGAGAGAAAGCGACCTCGATGAATGCACCGGTTCCCCATGACGATGCCGCTGCCGTGGCCCGACTGCGTGAAGCACGGACCCGGATCAAACAGGAACTGGCCAAGGTCGTTGTCGGCCAGGAGGAAGTCATTGACTCGTTGCTGATCGGCATGCTCTGCCGCGGTCACATTCTGTTGCACGGTGTTCCCGGGCTCGGCAAGACGCTGATGGGGAAGACCTTGGCGAAGACGCTCGACATGGAGTTTCGCCGCATCCAGTTTACGCCCGATCTGATGCCCGCGGACATCACCGGCACCGATGTAATGGACGAAGATCAGGTGACCGGCAAGCATCGCGTCTCGTTCATGCCCGGGCCGGTGTTCACGAACTTTTTGCTGGCCGATGAAATCAACCGCACCCCGCCGAAGACGCAAGCCGCGCTGTTGCAGGCCATGCAGGAAGGGGAAGTGACCGTCGGCCGCGAGACATACAAACTCAAGCCGCCGTTCTATGTCGTCGCGACGCAGAACCCGATTGAAATGGAGGGGACCTACCCGCTTCCGGAAGCGCAGCTCGATCGCTTCATGTTCAATCTGAAGGTGCAATACCCGACGGTGGACGAAGAAGTGCAGATCATCAAAGGGACGACGAGTTCCGTCAGCGGGCATGCGTCCGCCGTGTTGAAAGCGGAAGAGGTCTTGCGGTTGCAGGAACTCGTCCGCGGCGTGCCGATTGCCGACAGCGTGGTGCGTTATGCGGCCCGGCTGGTGTCCGCCACACGGCCACAGGTGGGTGCGAAAGACCTCCCCGCGAAGGCCGTAGAGGCGATCCACAAATACATTTCCTATGGCGCGAGTCCGCGGGCCTCGCAATTCCTGGTGCTCGGATCGAAAGCGCGAGCCATTCTTTCCGGCAAATACAACGTCGATTTTGCGGATATTCAGGCGGTCGCGCATCCCGTGTTGCGACATCGGCTGGTGCTCAACTTCCATGCCCGGGCCGATAACGTCGATGCGGATACGCTGGTGAATCGGTTGCTCGAGCTCGTGCCAGAGGAAGAACGGAAGAAATGAAAAACGCGTTCCCACGCGCCGCGTGGGAACGCAAGGCTGCGACGCTCTGCGTCGCCTGAAATAATCACGTTGACACCACCCCGTCGACGCGGAGCGTCGAGACCGTGTGTTCCCACGCGGAGCGTGGGAACAAGAGAATGGTTCCGGAAGACGAAGGGAAGAAATGAACGGCAACTGGATGTCCTCCGCGATCACGACCTGTCGTCCGGCACTTTGGGCTGTCGCTGTGGTGGCGAGCGCGCAGGCCTTTGCCGCGGAACCGGCACCGGAGCGCGACGCTCGGCTGGATGCCATGCGCCAGCGCGCCGAATCCCTGAAGCTGACCGTCGGAGACGAGACGGAAATCCACCGCGTGAGGCCGGTGCCGTTGTTGCGATACAACGATCCCACGCTGACCACCACCGATGGCACGCTATGGCTGTGGGAAGTGAGGAATCGTCCCGTGGCGGCGATCTGTCTATTCATGGATTCTCGCGACGGATTCCAATGGAATTATGAACTGGTGGCCCTCAAAGACGATTCCCTCAAAGTTGAAGGCCGCGCTTTGTGGAACTGGCGTCCGCAGCATCCGGAACGCGGCTGGCAATCGATCACTACTCCGCTGCCAGCGGACATGGCCAACCAACGGCTCACCCAAATGAAAACGCTGGTTGCCCTGTTCGAAGGCGAGGAAACCATCAACGGCGAACTCAATCGGATGCGGATATTGCCGCGGCCAGTCCATCGTTATTCCGCCCCGGAGGACGGGATCCTCGATGGGGCGCTGTTTCTGCTGGTGATTGGGACGAATCCGGAAGTCCTTGTGCAGGTGGAAGCCCTGAAGCAAACTCCACCCGCCTGGCGCGTCGGGTTTGCTCGGATGTCGTCCGCCGAGCTAACCGTGCGGCACGAAAATGACATCGTCTGGCAGGCGAAACGCGTGCTCGAATGGAATCCCCGTCACGAATATTTTTCGCATTACGGTCCTGATCGCGATGCTGCGGAACGTCAACCCGTACCGGGAGCGGGTGCGACACCATGATCAACTCCAACCGGGTGCTCACCGATCCCGCGTTTTTCTCCCGGCTCGATAATCTCGAGTTGCGGGCGCGGGGCATCGTCGAAGGCTTCATGCACGGCTTGCATCGAAGTCCGTTTGTTGGATTCAGCGTCGAATTCGCTTCGCACCGGGAATACGCGCAAGGCGATGATTTACGCCATGTCAATTGGAAGATTTTTGCCCGGCAGAAGCGATTGTACGTCAAGGAATTCGATGCCGAAACGAATATGAATCTCAACCTGCTGGTGGATGTCAGCGGGTCGATGGAATGCGCGAACAACGGCATGAGCAAGCTCGACTACGGCACCACACTCGCCGCCGCGCTGGCTCATTTGGCACTCAAGCAACATGACGCCGTGGGGCTCACGCTCTTTGCGGACGAAGTGCTGCTGCACATCGAACCGCGGGCCAAGCCGCATCAGTTGGATGAAATCCTGCAGGCGATTGCGACCACGAAAGCGCGGCCGAAATCGAATGCCGCACGGGCGCTCAGTCAGGCCGCCGAGTTGTGCCGGCATCGCGGAATGGTGGCGATCATCAGCGATTTCTTTGACGATTTGCCCGCGATCACTCGTGGTCTCGATCAACTCCGTTTCCGTCAACACGAAGTGCTGGCCTTCCAGATTTGGGACCGTTGGGAGCGCGATCTGCCCCTCGACGGCAATATCTGTTTTACCGACCTCGAATCCCGCGAAGACATTACCACTCATGCGGAAGGCGTCCGCGAAAAATATCTGGCCGCAATCAATCAATGGCGGCGCGACTTGCAGAGCAGTTGCCTGAACCGCGGCATCGACCTCGTGGAACTCACGACGGATGAACCATTGGATCAGGCCTTACTCGATTATCTCGTCCTCCGGACCAAAGCCTAGCGGTATTGCCCGTCGGAAAGTTCACACTCATGTCCGCACTCTCGGTACTCATCGCGATCGCGGTTCTCCATCAAACCGATGGGGCGGAAGCGTCGTTGACCGCGCTGCGGGATCGGGCAGCCGCGACGCGAATGGCCCTTCTCTCGAAGTCGCCAGCCGAGTTTCAATTCGTTCGCGCTCCCCTCTTCCGCTACAGCGATCAACTGCGGAACATCGAAGATGCAGGGCTTTGGATCTGGACGCGCGACGGTCGCCCCGCAGCCGTTCTAAAGGTGGAACGCTATGTTCCGGGAGTTCTCCCCAGTCCATGGGTGTACTGTTTTACGTCCGTCTCGTCCGAGAAGATTGTCGCCGAATGGGACGGTCTGACGACATTCCAATCGACGAAGCCCGGTGTGGAGTGGAAGCCGCTTGCCGATGCCCCTGCGGTGTCGGAGTCGCGCGCGATTCGGCTCACACAAATGCGCGAGATTGCCCGGCGATTTTCTGCGGAATTGATTGGGAAACCGGACGGCAGCAATCGCCGACAAATGCGATTGATTCCGCGACCATTGTTCCGTTATGCCGAAGGGCTGACTGATGGGGGCGATGGGGCGGTTTTTGGCTTTTCGGGGACGGGAACCAACCCCGATTTGCTGCTGCTCCTCGACTTTTCTCAGAATGACGGGTGGCGTTTTGGCTTTTCCGGCATGACGGCCGAAGGGCTGGCGGTCAGCATCAAGGATCAACCGGTGTGGGAGGCTCCGCACACGGCGGGAATGGGAAACGTCTTCGAAACCTGGGCCGCGTTTTATGGCCCCCGTGACAAACAATAGAACGGCCGATGCCTGACTTTCTGCAATCCTCGTTTCTCTTCGGCGCGGCCGCAATTGCGGTCCCGGTGCTGATCCATTTGTTCTTTCGTCTCAAGACGAAGCGCGTGGAACTCGGCACGATTCGCTTTCTCCGCATCGTGCTCGAAGAGAATGCACGCCGCCGCAAAGTGATGCGATGGTTTCTGCTGGCCTTGCGGATGGCGCTGGTCGCCTTGCTCGTGACTCTGTTTGCGCGGCCATTCCTCACCGCAGCGGCGACGAGTGGGGATCGCGATTTGATGGTGATCCTCATCGACCAGTCGGCAACGATGCAGTTAAAAGGGGAACAGGGACGATTGCTCGATCACGCCGTGGCCGAGGCTCAGAAGTTGATTCAAAACTCGGGCACGCAGACACGGATCGAGATTGCGTTCTTTGATCACACCGTTCATCCCCTTGGCACCGAACAAAGCGGCACCGGCGATTCCCGGCAACTCGCGGCGCTGAAAGTTCCGGAATCGACTTATGGGGCGACGAATTTCGGCGCGGCGATTGCGTGGGCACGGGACGTCTGCGTGAAGGCTCCCGATGGTCCCAAACAGTTTCACCTCTTCACCGATTTGCAGCAATCGGGCCTCGATTGGACCGAAGTCGAAGCGTTTCCCACCGATGTGGCAGTCCACTTGCATGATCTGGGTCAAAGCGTCGTCAACAACCTGGCAGTGACGGATCTGCGGACGCCGCGGACGTGGATTCGCCCCGGCGAGGCGGCCACGGTGCGCGCTTCGATTCTGCATGGCGGTGCTTTCGCTAAAGAAGAAGTGGGCATCATTCTGGAAGTCGGCCGCGTTTCCGATCCCCCGGTGGCCAATCCGGGATTGAGTCGCACTTCATCGGTGCCCACTCCAATGGATTTCGCCAAGCTGTCCGATCGCATCACGCTGCGGGAGAAGGTGAAACTGGAACCCGGCGCCACGATCACGCTCGATTTTGAACTACCGGCATTGAACGAAGGGCTCTGGCAAGGCCGCGTCTATGTCGATGCCACAGATGATTTGGCGTTTGACAACCAGCGTTTTTTCGCCATTTCCGCGTCGCCGGCGTATCGCGTGCTGATTGTCAACAACGGTGTCGGTGCCCATACCGCAGTGAGCGAAACGTATTTTCTGGAGACCGCGTTACGCTTGGCCAACACGGGTGAAACGTTTGCCGACAGCCCGTTTAGTCCGACGGTCATCGCGTTGACGGACGAAGAGCCTCTGCCCAAGTTGAATGATTACCACGCGGTCGTGCTGGCCAATGTGCCGGCTGTGACCGCGCGTGATGCGGCAGCGTTGGCAGGCTTCGTGAAAGCGGGGGGCGGGTTGCTCGTCTTTACCGGTGACAAGACCACGGCCGAGAGCATGGCGACACTAAAACAAGCGGGGCTCACCGTAGGCGATGTGAGCGAAACGAAGATCGCGGTTGATTTGCCATTCCGGTTCAGCCGCTGGGAAGAAAACCATCCGATCTATCAATCGTTGAGCGACCCCCAGCACGGCGATTTGCGGCGGCTGGCGTTTGCGGCCTACACGCCGATCAAAGTTGTCAAAGATGCCACGGTCATCGCGGAATTCGGAACCGGCGATGCCGCGGTGATCGAGCGTCCTGTCGGTGATGGGAAGGTTCTCTGGGTGACCACCTCGTGCGGACGGGAATGGAGCGACTGGTGCCAGACGTCGCTGTATCTCCCGCTGATGCACCAATGGCTCGGGTATGAAGTCGGTCTCACCGCCGGTGGCCGTGTCCGCAATGTATTGCTCGATACCGCCGCGAATGGGAACGACACGGAGACAGAACCCTCGGCCGATTCTGAGGGTTCTCTCGCCGCGAGTGCCTCCGCATGGAACACGCCGGGAGTTTGGAACCGGCCGGATCACGCCGACGTGGTGAATGTCAGCCCGCGCGAATCAGAAACCGAACGCTGCACACCACAAGAATTTGAAAACCGCTTTGCTTTGAAATTTGTGTCCGAGAACGGGTCTTCCACAAACGAGGTGGTGTCCGCGCATGCGGTCGACCTGCATCGCGACGAATTATGGCATTGGGTGGCCTGTCTCCTGTTAGGGGCGTTGCTGCTCGAAGGCTTTGTAGGAAACCGCACCACGGCATAGAGCCGGATCGGAATCCGTGGTGAGCGTTGAGAGGGACTCAGAATCATGAATGACGCCTTTCTGAAGCGGTTTCAATCCGTGCGGGCACAGAAGCTCCGTGTTCTGATTGGTGAAACTCTCGCACGAACGGGGTTGTGCCTGCTGATCGGGGCCGCGATTGCCGTCGCTGCGGATTATGTGTGGGAACTCGACCGGAACACGCGGGTGGCTTGCCTGGCGGGTGTCGGGCTCGTCGCCATCGCTTATGGACTTCGGGCCGCCCTTCAAATGAGCCGTGCCTGGGGAACGTCGAAGACTGCTGCGGAAATCGAAGACTCGTTTCCCGAATTGGGACAGTCGGTGCGCACCTCGGTGCAGTTCGGAAGGATGTCGCTGGCCCAGGTGCAATCGGAAGGGGTCGCGACGACGCTGGTGGCAGCCCTCGTGGAGGAAACGCATCGCCGGGCCCTCCCGCTGACGATTGAAGACGTGATCCCTTTGCGTCAACTTTGGCTGATGGCTGGTGCCGTCGTCGCGGGAGCCGTGATCTGGATCGTGGCGTCGGACGCCGATTGGCAATGGCGGACGGCGACAACCCGCACGCTGATCGGCGATCGCTCGTATCGCGACCTGAATGTTGCCCCCGGTAACGAAATTGTGGAAGAGGGGGGCCACCTCGCGCTGGAAGCCACCTTGATCGGACGAACGAACCGCGCGGTCGTCATGTATACGCGCACGGCCGGTCAACCCGACGCCGAATGGACGGAACGAATCCTTTCCGATGGCACCGTCCAGGCGAAGGCGGCGGAGATGGCATCCACATCCGATGGCCGGCCGCAGGAATCGTTCCAGGTAAAATTTGATCGGCTCACTAAACCGATGGAGTATTTCGTTCGTGCCGGTGATCTCCAAAGCCCCACTTACCGCATCCGCATTCGCCGTCCGTTACGAATTGAGTCGTTCGAAGTCGATCTCACGCCACCAAGTTATACAGGTCAACCCACCAGCACAGTGCGCGATGGCAATGTCGTGGCACTGCAAGGAACGCATGCGCATTTTCATATCCTCTTCGACAAGCAGGTAAAATCCGCAACGATGATTCTCGCGGCGCGAAAAGCGACTTCGGAAGAGGAACCGCCCGAAGAAGACGCAGTCCTTCCCCTGGTTTTGAGCGATCACAGTTTGGGAAACAGTTCTACATCCACTGTTCTGCTGGAAGACGAGCATCCGACGATGGCGTCCATTGAACTGGTACTCAGTGAAGATCGGAGCTTCAGCGTTCAGGGCGAAGCGGCCGACGGCACAAAACTGCCAAAGAATCGTTACCGCATTCGCGTGCGGCAGGATCAGCCACCGCAAGTCTTCTTCGAGTCGCCGGAGGACAAAGTGGAAGTCCACACCCTGGCCGAGTTGCCGATGCGCGTCCGAGTGCGTGACGACTATGGCATCGCCCGCGCGGGCATTCTGTTTCAAATCAACAATGAACAGGAAGTGCCGTTGGTGGCAGAAGACTTTTCGGTGGTTGCCGCGGCGGCCGAAGAAGCCGCGGAAGGGTCTCTTTCGCCGACGACGCAGGCGGCTCTCGAAAAAGTGCTGCCGCTGGAGTTCTTTGAACTGACGCAAAAAGACAGCGTGATGTACTACGCCTATGCCGAAGACAACCGTCCCGATAAACCGCAGCGGACGGAAACCGATCTGCGATTTATTGATATCCGTCCGCTCAAACGGCAGTTTCGCGTGATTGACCCCGACCCCATGCCCAACAACGGCGGCATGGGGGGCGGCAATTTCAAATCGCTCGAAGAGTTGATCACCCGTCAGCGTTATGCCGTCAACCGCACCATTCAGATTGAGAAGCGCGCCAAGGTCGGCCGCAAGCCCGACGCCAGCGAGCTCGATCAGCTCATGAAATTCGAGACGGACCTCGCCCAATCGGTGGAGGAAACCGCGCAAGGGCTCGAAGCGCGCGGCTTTGATGATACGGAATTGTTCTATCAAGCGCAGAATGCCATGTTGCAGGCTGTCGATTCGCTCTCCGTCGGCAATTGGGAAAACGCATCTCTGCAAATGAAAGATGCTCTTAAGCTCTTGATCGAGCAACGTGAACGGGCCATCCGTTTCGTGATGAAAAATCCCGACCCGGCGGTGCTGGCGCGGTTACGGCAATTCGATCGCGAACAGAATCAAAAGCTGCGCCGCCCGAAGACCGACAAGGAAGAAGCCCGCGAGTTGATTCGACGGCTGGAAGAATTGATTCGCCAGGAAGGCGTCGTCGCGGACGGATTGACCGACGAACCCGCCGCGGGTGAACCGACCACACCGGCTACGGTTCCTCAGTAATACCAAGCGATTTTTGGATTCCATTCGGTGATCCATCGGTTGCCGCGACAGACAGAAGCAGGAGTTCTCTGATGACCAATCGAACATTTTTCCGGCGAGCAACGTCGACGGTGGCAATCCTTGCCCTGTATACCGCGACTGCTCGCGCTGATGACGCCGCACCGGAGACCGCACCGGCGAAATCGCGGCCGTCGCGCGTCGAACTTCGAGACAAGCAATACGATGTCTCGCTGGATGCCCGGGAAATCGAGCGCATTCTCACGCGACTCAAGCGCGCTTCCGAATTATCGAAACAGCGCATGACGGAAGCCGCCGAAGCCGCGGAAAGTGTTGCCGGGTCGATTGAACGCGATCCGGTTGCCGCCCGTGCTCGTGCCGAAGAAACGGCGAAAATGTTTCAGGAGATTGCCACGCTTCTGGAAGCCCTCCTCACCGAAGAGACACCGCAGAAGATCGCCGCGGCGCGGAACATGGCTGCTCAGCTTGCCAAAGCCGAGCAGCAGTTCGCACAACAAACCCAGGCGATGTCCAAGGCCATGATGCAAACTCCGGCATCCGCCTCGGGACAAGGAAAACCCGATCCCAAGTTGCCGCCCAACCCGAACCCATCCAAGGGACAAGGGGGGACAACACCGCAACCAGAACCGACCGATAAGCCGAATGGGAATGCCCCACGTCCCGAAAGCGCTGACGGAAAGTCCGGCGATAAACCCGACCCGACCACGCCGCCGAAAGACCCACAAGGAAACGGAAAGAATCCCCGGGAGCCGAGGACCAACGAAAAACCGGAAGGGACCGGTGGCAAGCCAGAAGAGAACGCGGACAAAGATCAAACGGGTCAAGATGGCGCTCGTGAGAAGCCGTCTGACAAAGACAAGACCGGTTCTGGCTCGGGGATGCCGGATAAGGATCAACCGGAAGAGCAGGGGGTTGGTGGCGGAAGCAAACCCAAAGACAAGGCCCCTGCGGACCCCAATTCCAACGGCGGCGGAGAGGCAGCCGACAAAGACGACATGCCCGCCGACAAACAGCCGCCCGCTGGGGGAGGGACGGGGGATCAAGCCAAAACCCCCGCTGAAAAAATGACGCCCGGCAGCGGAGGCGGTCGCGCTGAAAAACGTCCCCTGACGGAGGAGGAACGTCGCGAACAACTCGCCGGACGTGCCGCCGCCTTGGCCGCACGGGCGGCAACGCTCCTTGACATTCTCGATTCGATTGCCCAATCGCCAATGCCGGAAGATCAGACGGCTGCGGAAAAAGTCACAGCCCTTCTTAAGGAGACGGACCTCAAAAAAGCGGTCGAGGCCATGCAATCCGCAGCGGATCAGATCCGGAGTCAGAAGCCCGAAGACGCCCAGGCCACGGCCCTGGATGTGGCGGATCGTTTCCAGATCACCACGCAACGGCTGGATTCGGTCTACCGGGCGCTGGTCGGACCGCAAGCCGAAGAGCTTCGCAAACTCGAACAGCAGCTTGGACAACTCCATTCAAAGCTGGATGAGTTGCAGACACCCGCGCAGGTCGTTGCGTGGCATCGCGCTGTCGCTGAAATGCTCGACAAAGCCGACGAACTTGGCATCAGCGAGAAACGCCGCGAGGACCTGCTCGCGGAAATGAAGCAGAATGGTTTTAGCGTGGGCAATGTCATGGAGACCGCCAAGCTGCAATTCGCCGATGGCCGCTTTATGGCTCCGCCGGTTTACAAGGCCCAATTGATTGAACTTCAGGAAGAAATCCAATCCCGGATTCAAAGTCTGGTACTCGGCGACTTCGCTTCGATGACGGATGATCTCGCCCCGCCAAAGTATCAGGGACTGGTGGAGCGGTACTATCAGGTGCTCTCGCGGGAAGGCAGCACTCGTGCGGAGAACCCGCCCGCAACCACAAACCCCAAAGCCAAGCCTGCGATGTCGAAAGACAAGAAGTAATGCCTCGACTCACAAAGACGATGGAGTGTTGGTCATGAATGTGTTTGTGGTCGCGGCGGTGCTCAGTGCCGGTTTGCCAGCGGATGTCACGTCGTCGGAACCGGAAGAGAAACGGAGCACGCAGAATCTGGAGCGGCAATTCCAGCAGCAGGCCGAAGCCTATTCGTTTACGTTAGACACCGATCGAAAGCACCTTTTGACTCTGCAAAAAACGCCGGTGATGCGCTGGACGGCCGACGGGAATTTCGGGGCGGTTTGGGTCTGGACGGATAAGAACCGTCCGCAACTCGTGGGATGTCTGGGTTCGTTTCGCAATGGCGATGATGAGGTGGAAGGCTTTCACGAGTTTCACGCGATCGCCGCTCAACCGTTGCCACGGACGCGGATTGGAAATGATTATGTCTGGGAAGCAACCGAAGCCGGACCATCGCCGCAACGCGTTGAGGGAGCGCCGACGCCCGCGGCAACGCACCGACTGCGGTTGCTTCAAATGCGGCAATTGGCGCGGGAGTTCAGCTTTGAAATGCGCGCCGGCAAACAAGTGTCGCAGCTTCGGTTATCGCCGGCTCCCATTTACGACTACGAAGTTGCCGAAGGTGATGTAATGGATGGGGCGCTCTTCAGCTACCTGTGGGATGTGGGAACGGATCCCGAGGCGTTGCTGCTGCTGGAATCCCATCGAAGCAAAGATGGTATCGCGTGGTATTTCGTTCCTCTCCGTTTCAGTTGGCGCGAACTCTCGATGAAACACGGTGAACACGAAATCTGGCACGTTCCGGAAAGAGTGGAATCCCGCACCTCAAAACTCTTGCGCGATGCCTACATCTCCTGTCCCGTGGGCCGGATTGAAACTAAAGAGGCCATCGATGCCCGGAATTAGTGATTTGTATCGACGAGCAATTTCTCTGGTCCGCGTTGGTGTGACATGCCTCGTGGTGTCGTCGCCGTTGTTGATATCGGTCCGCGCCCAAGAGGCCTCGGAGAGCGATTATCGAGCCGCACAACTGGCCCGCATGCAGAAGATCGCAGAGTCATTCGAGATCACCTTGCCGTCGACCGGCAAGGTTCGTAGCGGAACGTTACAAGCCACGCCGGTGCTGCGATATGCCGATCCCACGCGGCGGAATGATGAAGCGACGCTCTGGCTCTGGTCGGAACGGGATCGGCCGGTTGCGTTGCTCGCCGTTGAATACTATGCGAAGTCGCCTGTCGGCCCGCGGTGGTTATACGAAGTCGCATCATTATCACCCGAGAAAATCACGGTGCAGCGCGGTGAGGAAATCCGCTGGACAGCCCGCGAACCCGGACAAGCTCGTCAAAAACTGAGTGATGTTCCCGAACCTGCGGCCGCTTCAGCCGCGCGGCAGATTCAATTGAAGCAATTGCGGCAGCGATTCACCGCGCACGAGAAAACTCCGGTCGAAGGACGCATCCAGCTTCGTCCGTTGCCGAACCCGCTGTACCGCTATCAGGATGCCACCAACGGGCTCTTCGATGCAGCCGTGTTTGCCTACACGAATGGAACGAATCCCGAAGTGTTGCTGGTGCTGGAAGTGGCCCGACGGGAGGCCGACAAGCCCGCGGAATGGACATACGCCTTCGTCCAGATGACGGGCGGGGAAGTCTATGCCACTCTTGATGATCGCGAAGTCTGGACACGAACCGAAGCCGATCCCCCGGCGGTGCGCGATGCCTACGCCAACGGTTGGTTAACGGATGCGACGCCAGTGAACCCCACTAATGGACCATTGACGAAGAAGCCCTGAGAGATTCCCCGATGTTCACGAACGGCAACTTGACTCAACGACTCCCATTACAGACATTTTCCTGATGACGGATCCCATGCTGGCATCGCTGACTTTATTAACCCCGCTCTCGCTGACGGTGTTCGCCGCACTGGTTCTGGCGATCGGTTTGGGATTCGTTGGGCTGCGCTGGCTGAGTGGTGCGCCGGCGGCGGTTTCCAAACGGAACGGGCTGTATCTGCTCCGCGCGCTCTCCGTGGGAACCGTCGTTCTGATTCTGTTGAATCCCTCGAATGTCACGCAGACGCCCGGCCCGCTCGATCGTCCCGATCTGTTCTACCTGCTCGATTCTTCGCAAAGCATGTCCGTTGGTGACAGTGAGACACGCTTTGATCACGCCACCCGGTTGATGCGCGAAGCGGCCGCGTTGACGGCGGATGCTCCGAGTGCCGAGGTCCGTTTGTTCCGCTTCGGTCATCGTCTCGCCGCCGTTCCCGATGCCGGATCGCTGGGACTGAAACCCGAGCCAAAGACTCTTGCCGCAAGTTCGGCACGGTCGGGGGAAGCTCTGGCTCGCGAAACCGCATCGACCCCACTTCCAGCCAAGCCGCATCCTGTGACACCGAGCGATTCCGACACGCAATTGCTCACCGCATTGCGGCAGGTGTCGAGCCGCTTCGGACGCCGCCCCCCGGCGGGAGTGGTGCTGTTCTCGGATGGACGTGCGCGCGATGAGACCGGCGTGGAATCACTCGCCAGGCAATTTGCCCGGTTGAAGATCCCGGTGCATGTCGTCCCCGTTGGTGACACGAACCGGGGCGGAGATGTTTCGATCGTCGCCTGCGTGGTCCCGCCGCGTGTTCGGCGATTTGCGGAGGTGGAAGTCCAGGTGTTCCTGCGTAGCTACGGTTACGAAGGCCGCCGCTGCGAATTGACATTATCCGCCCCCGGAGCAACGCCGGACGAGGGGCCCCGGCAACTCTCCGTGCCGACTCCCGTCACACTGCACGATGGCTTCCAAACGGCCAGCCTGTCGTTCCGCAGCGATCCGAAAACACGCAAGCTGGAAGTGGCCGTCTCCGGAATGCCGAACGAAGTCTCGACGAATAACAACGTTTTCAAAACGGAAGTGGCAATCGACAGGACGAAGATTCGCGTGCTGTATATCGAAGGGAGTGCCCAGCCGTTACGCGCCGTGCAAACCGGCGATCGTTCGGAGGTGCGGGGCCCCTATTCCGACTTGCAGCAGGCACTCACGGAAGATGACGACATTGAATGCGTGGTGCTGCATGCACCGTACGGTCGCTCACGTTTGCAACGGATTGCCGAAGCGGGAGCTGTGAACACCGCCCGCGGATTTCCCGACACGATTGCCGAGTTGACCGCTTTCGATGCGATCGTTCTCAGTGATATTGGCTTGAATGCGTTTACCGAACAGCAGTTGGGCTGGATCGACCAGTGGATCGGACAACGCGGCGGCGGGTTATTGATGGTGGGGGGGCCGCGGAGTTTCGCCGCCGGCGGCTGGCACGATTCGCCGCTGGCCGAAATGTTGCCGATTGTCATGCGGGATGACGGAGACTGGTTGCCCGGCACCCAGGTCAGCGTTCGTGCGGAACAGACGGCGCTCGGCCATCCGCTGTGGTCCATTGTCGGCGATGCCCGTCGGAATCAGGAAATTGTCGGGCAGTTTCCGTCGTTCTTCGGTGCCAATCGCTGGCAGGATGTGAAACCGAACTTTGCCTCGGTGCTGGCGCTGTCGAATCTCGCTGCCGTGGAACCCCCCGCGGGAGCGACGGCAGCACCAGTCGCAGCAGCACCAAAATCAACGTTGTTCGATTCCCTCCGAAAAAATCTGCTGGGGCAAAAGTCGGGGGGGACACCGCCCTCCGTTTCTAATACGAATGGGACGCCGCAGCCAGCGTCACCTTCGACACTGGAGGCCAATGCGGCGAATCAGCCGGCGATTGTGGCCGGGCGATACGGCCGCGGCCGCACGATGGCGATGGCGGTCCCCATCACGTCCCCATGGGCCAACGAATTTCTGACCAGTTGGGGCGGCAACGACAATAAAGCCTACGGGAAATTCTGGCGCAACGCCGTGTATTGGTTGACCGAAAGCTCTTCGGTGGGCCGACGCCGGCTCGTGGTGACCGCCGACAAGAAGTTCTATCGGCCCGGTGAAACACTCGTGCTCTCCGCCACCGCTTTTGACGAAGGGGCGCAGCAAACGGGGACCTACAAAATCGCCAGTATGATCGAGCCGCAATCGTCGTTGAGCGATCTGGAGTCCAATGATTCACCAATCCGTTGGCCGCAATCACAGCCGCGAACCAGTGGCGAAACGGGACCGTTCATCGCCTGGGGGGAAGAGTTCGAATTGCCCCGCGCCGACGCATCGAGCGGGAAACCGGCGTATGCCATGGAGTTGCCGATTGCCGACGCACTCTCCGTGGGCTCCGCGAGCCAGTCGCTGCGAGTCGAACTGACGGCCATGGAAGAGTACACGCAGGTCGACAGCACATCGGTCGACATTCAGATTTTGCACGATCCGTTCGAGCAACAGAATCCGTTTCCGAATCACGCCTTGCTGGAATCGATCGCGCAGAATTCGGGGGGCCAGGTGCTTCACGACGCGCGGCAACTCGCTGATGTCTTGCGGAAGGTGCCGATTGAAGCCGGGGCTCCCATCATCAAGAAGACCCCCTTGTGGAGCACCTGGTGGTTGTGGACGTGGCTGCTGGGCTTGCTGACTGCTGAATGGATTTATCGCCGGATGGTAGGATTGGCGTGATGCCGCAGCATGACCGCACCTTTGTTGCAAAGAATCTCCGATGACAGCCTTCCCATGGACGCGTTCCTTCATCCTTTCCGCAGCCCATGCCTTTCGATGTTTGCCGTTCGTTTTGATGCTTCTCACGCGTTCCGTTGGTGCGCAGACGACAACGGAAAATGCGCCGCCCAATTTTCTCGAGGACGCGCGAAAGTACGTGATCCAGACGGTTCCCGAAGGGACTCGACTGGAGCTCAACGAGAAGTCTCTTCTCAATTGGACGAACCCCGCGCGACAACAGGAGCGCGGGGCGACGTACGTGTGGATGCACAAACAACGCCCGTATGCCATCGCGACGATGTTCAGTTATGTCTACAACGAAAAAGTGAGCGTGAAGCACGAATTTCATTCGCTTGCCCCAGGACCATTGCGGGCCACATTCGACGGCAAGCTGGCATGGGCTCCCAGGCAACTGGGACTCGTCTGGAAAGATGTCCCCGAAGCACCGGAGCCCGCTGGCACGCGCGTCGGGCGGTTGCTGCAAATGCGGCAACTGGCCCGCAGTTTTCGCGCGGAGTTGACCAGCCCCAAGAACGATCACAATGACCTTCGGCTCGCACCGCGGCCCCTGTTGGAATACTCCTCACCGGAAACCGGCGTCTCGGACGGAGTCATTCTCTCATTCGTGCTGGCGACCGATCCCGAGGTGCTGTTGCTGATGGAGTCGTTCGACGAAACTCGCAATCCCACGCGGGCCGCCGGCTTTCGATACGCCTTCGCCCGCTTTCATTATTGGGATGTTGCCGCGTTCCACGGCGACGACAAAATCTGGCAGATGCCGCTCGATAAAAGTCACGAGAACAACAACCTCGGCGATGCTGAAGGTCTCAGCAAAATCTACAACAGCTTTCATCCCTTCCGCGGCGCGAATGCCCCGATGAATGACAACGCTGTCAAAAAAACAGGGACCGCACCATGAAACTCCCCCCGCGGCCGAATCAATTCCTGGCCATCGGTACTGTTGCCATGATGGCGCTTAGTTCGTTGATTGTGAGCCCGCGGTTCGTTTTCGCCGCCGATCCGAAGCCGACTACGGAAGAGCAGATTGCCACGGTGTCTCGTCAGGCAAAGGAATTCGCCGGGCGTTGTCAATTTACCGTGACAGGACCAACTCCGGCGTCATTTCAGCTCCAGCCCGAGCCGATTCTGCGCTGGTCGAATCCGACAGCGGGAGCCGTGTATGGCGATATTTTTCTCTACACCCATCGTGGTCGACCGGCTGCGGCGGTCAGCTATTACCGCTGGTTGACCCCCAACTGGGGCAGCACCATCGAAGTTTGTGCGCTGCATCCCGAACCGTTCGTCGGTCAGGTCGACGGCGTTCGCTTCTGGAAGCCCCAAAGCTCGGCACTCAAGTTCACATCACTTTCGGATGCAGAAACTCCCGCCGCCAATCCGGGGACGCGGCTGGTGCAGTTGCGACGGATGGCCAATGCGTTTCGGGCACAGTTGGTGGATACGCGTGCCGGTGATACGGGGGTGCAGCGCACCTTGCGGCGATTGACTCAGCCGGTGTACCGCTACGCGTCGCCAACGGCCGATGCCGAGTACATTGATGGAGCGGTGTTTGCCTTCGTGGAAGGGACGGACCCGGAGTTGCTGCTGCTGATTGAAGCGGTCCCCGCTCAATCGAAATCCGTATGGCAGTTTGGCATTGCCCGCATGAACCGCGACCAGATTCAAGTTCTTCGGGGTGATACCGTTGTCTGGGAAGCTGACTATCTTGCCGATCCGAACGAGCAAACTGAAGCGTCCTATACGACGTTTTCTGCGGAGAAACCGTTGAAGCCGATTCCGAATCCTTCCGGAACGAAGAATTAGAATCAAATTTCCCTTGTGAGACAGACGATCTGTCTGTACGATAGACGCCAGCACTCGATAATGTCCGGAATTCATCCCACCCGAACTGCGAATTATCCATGGCACGAACGCCCCAAGACATCACCGATGCGGAATTGAACGTGTTGCAGGTCCTCTGGGATCAGGGCACGGCGACGGTCCGCGAATTGACGGAAAAGCTGTATCGTGAATGCACCTTGTCGTTAACGGCGACCGTGCAAAAGCTGCTGGAGCGGTTGGAAGGCAAAAAGTGCGTCAAACGCGATCGCAAAACGTGGCCGCATCAATTCTCCGCCATTCTGAAACGCGAAGAATTGATTGCCCGCCAGTTGCAAACCACGGCCAATAAACTGTGCGAAGGGGAGCTGAATCCCCTGTTAACCTGTCTGGTCAAGGCGAAGGGATTATCCGCGGAAGACCGTCAATCTTTGCGTGGTTTGCTGGATCAACTCGACATGGACACGAAATAGAACGTTGTCCGCCGATGGTAACCGGCGTCCCGTTCGGGGCGATGGGGAGATCACGTCAGCCCTGTTCAAACCAGAATGAGAGCCGGGGACGAACGCATTTCTCGGGAGTGGCAGCGTGAACAGCCTGCTCAATTTTACAATCGCGAATGCCATTTCGGTCATTCCGCTGGCATTGATCGCCGCTTTCGTTTCCTGGCGCGTTCGTCGGGCTTCGTTGCAGCATGCCGTCTGGGTGCTCGTGCTGTTGAAATTTGTCACGCCGCCCGTCTTCAGCCTGCCCGTGAATCTGGCCATCCTTCCGGAACCGCTGGCGATCCAAACCGCCGAGAGTGTCGCGCCGCCGTCTCAAATTTCTCGGACGGAAGCGAACGCGGTTCCACAGTCTTCGGCCCCGAAGCGAATGGGACCGGCCCGCGATGATTCCCACCACCCCGCAAAGACCCCCTCGACATCGACCACATCTGCCCCACCGATACCGGCGGATGGGAATTGGTTCTCGAGTTGGTCGTCGCTGGCGTTGACGCTGTGGTTGACCGGTTCGCTTCTCTGGATCGCGCTGCAACTTTTCCGGGCCATTCGGTTTGAAACACTGATTTCGTATCGCAGCCGTTGCCCCGAAGAATTGCAGTCCCAGTGTTCCGAACTGGCGCATCAATTTGGAATCATGCGGGCTCCGCGCGTCTGCATGATTGAAGCCGCGATCTCCCCGATGTTATGGGGGATGGGCAGCCGGGCAAAGCTTCTTTTTCCGGCGAAACTTGCCGCCCGGATGAATGCGGAATCCCGCGCGACGCTGCTGATGCACGAACTGGCCCACTACCGCCGCGGCGACCATCTGGTGCGTCTGCTGGAACTGTTCGCCACGGGCCTTTTCTGGTGGCATCCGATCCTGTGGATTGCCCGTCGGCAAATCGAACAGGCCGAAGAAGAATGTTGTGATGCCTGGGTCGTTGAACAGTTCCCGAAAGCTCCGCGCCGCTATGCCGAAGCGCTGCTCGACACGATTGATTTCCTGTGTGAATCGCGCCGCGCGCTTCCGCCGCTGGCCAGTGGTCTCGGCCAAGCCCCGTTCCTGCGACGGCGTTTGATTCAAATCATGGCCGGCGCCACGATTCCCCCGTTATCGCATTCCACCCGCTGCGGTTTATTGCTTATGGGCAGCATTCTGTTGCCGATCCAGCCCTTTGTGCTGAGGGCCGCCCACGGAAATCGTGTGACGAACCGCCTGCCGGAAACTCTGGTCACCACTGTCGGTGGAACATGGGATCCGCTTTCGACCGATCCACTCCGAAAATTATCGAACCCGCCGCCGACGGACGTTGCGGCCGAACAGCCGCAAACTGTTCAACCGCAAATGCGGAAGCCGCCTCGTCCTCCACGGACGCGAAAAAATGGCGAAGTCTGGTCGACCGCGGTTTCCTCCGACGGCCGATTTGTGATTCGTGTCTACACCATCCGTCGTGTCACGCTGACCGACATGCAAAACAGCACGGTCACAGAACTGCCTTCCACTTCCATTGCCGCGGTGGCTTTCTCGCCGGACGGACGCTGGTTTGTGAGTGCCGGCCACGACGGCCGCGTGCTTCGTTGGAACGCTACCTCGGGGGAAATCGAACGGGTCTTGCTGGAACATCCCGCGACGCTGAACACGATTGCCATTTCACCGGAAGGGGATCGGATTGCCGTCGGTGGACGCGCCGGTCAGGTGGCGGTGTTGAGTGTCGACGGCCAAGCCGCACTGCGAACATGGACGGCACCCGCGGCAGTGAACTGTGTTCGTTTTTCACCGAACGGCCGGAATCTGGCCGTGAGTTGCGGCGAATGGGCGGCCACATCGTCGGGACAGGTTGTGCTCTATGACGCCGACACTGGTCGCGTGACCCACCAGAAACGTTCCATCACCACTGGGGCCATTGCTTTTGCCAGCGATGAAGAACTCATCCTCGGGGGCTGGACCGGTCAGGTGCAGTTGTGGAATCTCGCCTCGAACGAAATCGTTGCGGAAGGCGCGGTCGATAAGAACGTTGTTGCTGCAGCGGCTTTTTCGCCCGACAATCCCGGTCTGCGTGAGGCGGCGTTGCTCCCGACGATGGCAAAAGCGCCCTCCGATTCCACGTTTTCGTTTCTGCAGGAATTGCTCGAGCAGGTGCCATAAGTCCCGCGGTGCGGCATTGATGCCTGTCTCATCCTTTCGAGCATGCGCGGCGGCTTCCTGTCAGCCGTTCGGCTACCTGCTGTTGTTCGTGAAAGTTTGAAATGGAAACAACGATCACCCCCCGCCCGCTTCACACTGCGGCCTTGTTGCTGGGGCTGATGTTTGATTTCGGATCGATCGCCCGTGGCGATGAGCCCCTCGCGACAGACGGTCAGCGTCGAGCACTCATTTTATGGGGGCTGAGTGGCGATGGCGATCATCACAATCTCTTTGCTCAGACGGTCAACACGCTGGTGACGGGGCTGGAGAACCGCTACGGGATCAGCCCTGGTTCCGTCCAGCTTCTTGTCGGAGATGAACCGCGTGATGGTGATTCGGAACTGATTCAAAAAGCACCGCGCGCGACCAAAGAGGCTGTGATCGAAGCCATCAAATCGCTGAACGAACGGACTCAAGCGGATGACCGCGTGTGGGTGATTGTGCTCGGGCATACACACTATGACGGGCGGCTTTCGTGGCTCAATCTCCCCGGTCCCGATCTGCAAAATGCCGAGTTCGCCAAGCTGTTTGAAGGTTTGAAAGCCCGCGAACAGGTGTTCGTGCTGACGACCTCCACCAGCGGTTCCTGGATCAAAAGCCTTTCCGCCAAAAACCGGACGATCCTCGCGGCGACCGAGGCAGAATGGGAGACCAACGAAACCGAATACCCGCACGAACTGGCCCGGGTAATGGCGGCCACCGATCTGACAACGGGGGACTTGGATGCCGACCTCGATGGCCAGTTTTCTCTGTTCGACCTCCACATCACGACAGTTCGCAACATAGCGAAGTCCTATTTCGAGGGCGAGCTCTTGTCGACAGAACACGGCTTGCTCGATGATGACGGCGATGGGCGCGGGACCGAATTGCAGATCGATTTTCTCACCGTTGATCTTGGGGGACGACTGCAGCCCAATCGTCCGTTCAAGCCTCCCGTCATCACCAAAGGCGACGGAGTTCTGGCCAAGTCGATCCTGTTGAATTCCGTCGCGACGGTCCCGGATGCTCCCCCGGTGGATGCGTTGGATGTCTATCCGCCCCGTGCGGAATGACGACAGCGCGCAAAACCGCCACCTTCGTGCGCGGCTTGATCTCGTCCGGGCGAAATGGGATCATTCTTCGTGGAAATCGTCCGCTCGATCCCTCCTCGAAGAATGAACTGCCATGTCCTGGACTTATCCCGATCTTGCGAAAATGATCGACCATTCGTTGCTGAACCCCACGATGACGGCGGCGGATCTCGATGCCGGGATACAACTCGCGCTGGATTATGATGTGGCCAGTGTCTGCATCATGCCTTACGCGCTAAAGCACTGTGCGGACCGCCTCCGTGGCAGCACGGTGAAAGCCAGTACCACGATCGGCTTTCCACACGGCGGCCACACGACGGCCATCAAGCGGGCGGAAGCCGAACGGGCGATTGCGGACGGTTGTGAAGAACTCGACATGGTGGTCAACATCAGCCAGGTTCTCAGCGGCGAATGGGATTACGTTCGCAGCGACATCGGGGCCGTCATTGAGGTCGCACATGCCGCCGGACAGAAAGTGAAGGTGATCTTTGAGAACTGCTATCTCAACGATGCCCAGAAGATCGAATTGTGCCGCATCTGTTCGGACCTCAATGCAGACTGGGTGAAGACTTCCACCGGTTACGGGACGGGCGGCGCGACTCCGGCCGATTTGAAATTGATGCGCGAACATGCGGCCCCGCATGTTCAGGTGAAAGCCGCTGGCGGGGTTCGCGACCTCGATACGCTTCTGGCCGTTCGCGAAATCGGCGTGACACGGTGTGGTGCCAGCCGCACCAGAGAAATCCTGGACGACGCCCGTCAACGGCTGGGGATGTCTTCGATTTCCACTGCTGTGACGGCTTCCGTTAGCGGTTATTGAGCGAAGACGCCGCCTCGAACATCGGAGTGTTATGCCCGACTGTGGACGACAGTTCTGGTAGCACCCCCGTTTCCGAAATCTCGACAGCATTGAAAGTTACTCGTTGCCGCGAACTTTTCCTTTAAACGGAGTCTCCGAATCCGTGCCTGGATTTGCGGCGATGGAACGTTCGGCCGCAGAAGGGGCGGTAGCGGCGTAAAGTCTTCGGGATAGGCTTGTTTCTGGTCCCGGCGCTCACTACAGTGTTGGATTCACGCAGCGCGGAAGCCTGCGGCGGGGTCGCGGTGCGCGATTCACGGCCGTGGGTCACCGCCCGGACGGATTTTCCATGAAGCACGTGCTGTCGGCCATTGTCATGAACCAACCGGGGGTGCTCGCGCACATCTCCGGCATGCTCGCATCCCGCGCCTATAACATCGAAAGTCTGGCGGTTGGCGAAACCGAAGACCCGAAGTTCTCGCGGATGACGTTCGTCGTCGCCAGCGATGACCTGACGCTCGTTAAAGTTCGCAAGCAGCTCGAAAAAATCATCACCATCGTCAAGGTGGTGGATTATATCAACCAACCGCTCGTCGAACGCGATTTGATGCTCATCAAGGTCAATGCGGCGGGTGGTAAACGCGCCGAAATCAGCGAGCTGTCGGACATCTTCCGCGGACGCATTGTCGACGTCAGCCACGAGCACGTCATCGTCGAAATCGCCGGGCAGGAAAGCAAACTGTCGGCATTCATCGACATGATGCGACCGTTCGGCATCATCGAATTGGTCCGCACCGGGCGGATTGCGTTGTCGCGCACGACATCGCTTTCGGTCGATCAGGCGCTGCAGCCGCCACAACCTTACGAACCCGCCGAAGCCCTGGCGTAATTCGGGCGACTCCGGCGGTGGTCGCCGGCGGGGTGCGTCTTCCGTTGAAGACCACCGCTATCGATTTCTCCCTCTGTTCTCACGAGTCCACACCATGGCCGCGAAGATTTATTACGACGATGACGCCGACCTGTCGCTCCTCAAAGGCAAGACCATTGCCATCCTCGGCTACGGCAGCCAAGGCCATGCTCAGGCGCAGAACCTGCGAGACAGCGGCTGTAATGTCGTCATCGGTCAACGGCCGGGCAGCAAGAATTACGACCTCGCCGTGAGCCACGGCTTCAAGCCGGTTTCGCTTGCCGAAGCGACCAAGCAGGGCGACCTCGTCAACATCCTGCTGCCCGATGAAGTGCAGGGCGATGCGTTCAAGAGCGAAATCAAGCCGAATCTGAAAAAGGGGGCCTTGTTGATGGCGTCCCACGGCTTCAACCTGCACTTCAATCAGATCGTCCCGCCGGAAGGGATTGATGCCGCTCTCGTGGCTCCGAAGGGTCCCGGCCACCTCGTCCGCAGCGAATATGAAAAAGGTGGTGGCGTTCCGTGCCTGATCGCCCTCAGCCCGGGCGCATCGGAAACGTCCCGCAAGCTCGCGCTGGCCTATGCGAAGGGCGTCGGCGGCACGCGCGGCGGTGTGATCGAAACCACGATCGCCGAAGAAACCGAAACCGACCTCTTCGGTGAACAAGTCGTCCTTTGCGGCGGCGTCTCGGCGCTCATCAAGGCCGCGTTTGAAACGCTTGTCGAAGCTGGCTATCAACCGGAAATGGCGTACTTCGAGTGCATGCACGAAATGAAGCTGATCGTCGACCTGTTCTATCAGGGCGGCCTCAACTACATGCGGTACAGCGTCTCGAACACGGCGGAATTCGGCGACTACACCCGCGGCCCGCGGATCGTCACCGATGAAACCAAGAAAGAAATGAAGAAAATTCTCCACGAAATCCAGACCGGCCAGTTTGCCAAGGAATGGATGCTCGAAAACAAGGCCAACCAGCCGACATTCCAGGCGATCAAGCGCCGCGAACGGAACCATCCGATTGAAGAAACCGGCAAGCAACTTCGCCGCATGATGAAGTGGATCAACGCGAAAGAGTTTTGATCTTTACTACTCATCAATGATTACGAAGGACGCCCAGGGATTCTGATCCCTGGGTCTCTTCGTTTCCGCAGCAACGCATCCGGCATCTCCTGCCGGTTGCGGCTCGGCCTTGAGAAATTGCGCGCTGGCCCCCGGACCATCACGCGTGAATTCTCTCGACACGGTCGTCGGAATCGAGCTACCTTCCGCGCGATCGCGGGCACCATGCGGGTGGTTCGCGGCAATCACGGGGTGTGACTCCATGTGGTGCGAGTGCTGTCGAGCGGATGTGGCTGCGGAGTTATCGCTGGATCATCGGCGATTCTCCTGCACGCGCTGCGGCACGGAACTGGGGCATGCCGCCGGGATGTCGAGCCGTCCGGGGATGCCGCGCATCGCCGAGTCGGAACGCGATGCCCGCGAACTGCTGGCACGCTGGTCGGCACTCTCGGTCCTGGAGCCTTTGCAGCACGGCCCCTCGTCCGCATCAACCGTCCGTATCGAACCGGCACACTTGTTGCCACAAGAAGATGGCCGCACCGAACACATCCCATCGAATTTACTAACGCAGCCGATGGATACGCTGGCAACGGAACGTCCGCGCCGCCACAAACGTCGGCGTCGCGACGCGACCGCGGCCGATGTTGTCCGACTCCGATCGGAATCGGACGTTGCCCCCGCAGTGAAGTTCTCGTGGTCGCAATTGGCCGGACATCTCGCCGCGTATGGCGGCGTGGGATTGCTCAGTGTCGGTATGACGCTGGTGATCTGGAGCTACTTCGGCGGCCCCTCGGCCTACGCACCGACGGGATGGTTGCTCACGACCGTCGGGCAGATGCTGCTGTATCTCGGCGTGGTCACGCTTGTGGCCAGTGGTCTGGAGCAGACGACCGATGCCGTCACGCTGCAAATGCGGCAAATGGGCGACAAACTCGAACGGCTGGAAACGGCGTCTATCCGGAAATCGCGACCCATGCGCGATGCGGCATGATCGGAACACGAGATCGATTATTTCAATAATCGATCGAGCGTCTTGTCGACGTCTTCCGGTGCGGTCCGATCCCAGACGATCATGCCGGTTTGGTCGATGACCCAGACTTGCGGTATGTAGTCCGCGTTCAGTCGCGCGAGCGTCGTGTCGACGCCATAACCTTGCGGCCAGGGAATCTTTGTCGCGGCGATAAACTCTTCGCTTTGCTTCAGCATGCGGCGGTCTTCGCTCGTTAAACCGAGAAACACAACGCCCTTGGGGTTGTACTTCTCGTAGAGCTTAATCAATGCCGGTGCTTTTTGACGGCAGGGCCCACACCAGTACGCCCAGGCGTCGAGAACGATGACCTTGCCACGAAGTTGTTCATCGGTGGGAGCCGCTCCGTTGAACCACCCTTGAGCTTGAATGGCCGGGGCCTTCATGCCGATGAGTCCCGGGCCGGGCGCGGGGACATGCGCATCGTTCTCGGGCGGCATTTGCAGCAGGCTCGCCAGGAAATAGCCCGCACTGGCAACGAGAATCAGAACGACGAAAAAGCCCCCTCCGCTCGATTGCGGCGGGAGTTCCGAGCCGGGATTGTTGCCAATGGACCGGTTGCCAGTGCGATCGTCGCTCACGATGCGTGCGTTCCCTTAAATGCCATAGAGTGCGCTGAATTTCGTCTGCAAGTGTTGCACCAGCGGGGCCGATGTCAATGGTTTGCCGGTCACCACTTCCACCAGCCGGGCCGCAGTGTAGCGCTTTCCATGGACGTGAATTTTTTCGTTGAGCCACGATTTGAGTGGTTTGAACTGCCCTTTCGCAAACATCGCATCGAGATCGCCGAGTTCAGCGCGGGCCGTCTCAAAGAATTGAGCCGCATACATATTGCCGAGGGCATAGGTCGGGAAGTAGCCGACGAGACCGCCGCTCCAGTGGATATCCTGCAAACATCCCTGCGACGCTTTCGCCGGCCGCATGCCGAAGTCGCGTTCAAACGCCGCGTCCCATGCCGCAGGCACATCCGCGGGCAATAACGTTCCATCGAGAAGTTTCTGTTCCAACTCGAACCGCAGCATGATGTGCAGGTTGTACGTCACTTCGTCCGCTTCCACGCGAATGAACGATGGTCGAACATCGTTAACGGCCGCGTAAAAATCATCGCTCGCGACACCTCCCAACGCAGTGGGAAACGCTTGTTGCGCGGTCGGGTAAAAATACGTCCAGAAGGACCGGCTGCGGCCGACAAAGTTCTCCCACATGCGGGATTGCGATTCGTGAATGCCGAGCGAACACGCCTGACCGATCCCCAAGCCGTAGGCCGCTGTCGGCAGGCCTTGCTCGTAAATTCCGTGACCGGCTTCGTGGAGCACCCCGAAGAATGCCGAGTTGAAATGGTGGTCGTTAAACCGCGTGGTGAGCCGGCAATCGCCCGGGCCGAAACCACTGCAAAACGGGTGGGGCGATTCATCCAATCGGCCGCGATCGAAGTCGAAACCGATTTGTCGGGCCGCCGCTTCGGCGAACACGCGCTGCGGCACTTGTGGATAATGCCGCTCCACAATCTCCAGCGGTGCGACTTTCCCCGATTGCTGAATTGCCGAAACCAGCGCGACCAGTTCCTTCCGCAACGGTTCGAACACCGCATTCACTTGTGCCGCAGTCATGCCGGGCTCGTAGTCGTCGAGCAGCGCATCATAAGGAACACCGGTGGTTGTCCCGATGGCGGCGGCTTCTTCCCGTTTCAGGCCAATGATCTTTTCAAGCCACGGCTGAAAACTCGGAAAATCGGCATTTTTCTTGGCATCCACCCACGCCTGCTGGGCGAGAGACGTGGTTTTGGACAACTCCTCCACCAGTTTCTTTGGGAGTTTTGTCGCCCGGTCAAAGGTTCGACGAGCTTCGCGAACATTGACCGCGACATCGCCATCGGGGTCACCCAAGTCTCGGGAAGATTCGAGCGACGCCAGCAAATCGCCAATCCGCGCGTCGGTCTTTCGGTCGTGTGCCAGCCCGGCGATCAAACCGAGTTGATTCGAACGATGTTCGGCTCCCCCGGTCGGAAGGTGCGTCTGCTCGTCCCAACTGAGAACACTCGCGCACGATGCCAGCAACTCGGCATCCCGTAATCGCTGAGCCAACTCTTCGTAATCATTCACCGTATTCGACATGCGGCCTCCTCACCGCTTTCCGTGTTTCCGCCCGGCGTCCTCCGCCGATCATTCCAACATGCGTCATGTTCCGGATGTTGGCGTCGGCGTCAAGCCTGCCCGCTCGCGGGATCGCATCGCCGAGATTGAAATGGCAGGATAGTCTGGCCGACCACGAATGGGAATCCGCATTGTGAATCGAGTAGAATCGCTGCTGTGCCCGAGGATCCCCAATTTGCCTTGGGAGCTTGGTGAACTCCTGAAACAAATCCCCGCGGGATGTGTCACCACCTTCGGCGACCTGGCGGAAGCGCTGGGTGACCTGACGGCGGCCCGATGGATCGCACAGGAATTGGGAAGCCACCCCATCGGACCGTGGTATCGTGTCGTGAAACGAACAGGTGAGCTCGCCGGTACCGATTCTGATCGAATGGCTCTTCAGCGTGACATGCTCGCAGCAGAAGGGCTCAATTTCAACGACGACGGACGGATTGATCTCGCTGATTGTCGCTGGTGCGACTTCACTTGTCCTGCGCCATTGCGACAACTCGCCGCCTGGCAATCGGAATTGGCAGTCCGTGCCGATGGAACCACGGAAGTCGCGATTCCCCCGCTAATTGGCGGACTGGATGTGTCCTATGTTTCGGACAATCAAGCGGTGGCGGCGTATGTCGAAATCGATGTCGCGTCGGGGGCGACGGTCTTCTCGGCGACACACCACGCAGAGATTGGGTTCCCGTATCTCACGGGTTATCTCACCTTCCGCGAGCTACCAATCCACCTCGCACTGATCGAACAGGTGCGGCAGGAAAAGCCGCTAGCGAAAGTCATTCTGGTGGACGGCGCAGGGCAATTGCATCCCCGCCGGTCAGGGATCGCCGTCGGTGTGGGAGTTGTTGCCGATTGCGTGACGATCGGCGTGGCGAAACATCGTCTCTGTGGCCGGGCGGTTTCCGGCGATCCAGAACCGTTGCTGGAACTCAACGGTGCCGTGTTGGGACAATCTCTCATTGGCACCACGAGTCGGAAGCCGTTGCAGATTTCTCCCGGACACGGGTTGTCCGTCGCGTCCGCAGTTGCATGCGTGCGCGCCGTCTGGAAACACGGGCGCACGCCGATCCCGATTCGCGAAGCCGATGCGCTCAGCCGTCGCGTCGCAAAAGCAGCGAAGGCTTAAAGCGCCCCGCTGCCGGTGAGCACCACTCGGACGGTCCGCAGCAGGATCTTGAAATCGTTCCACAGACAGCAATTTTGCAGATAGAGCAGATCGAAATTCACCTTGCGGCGGAAGCTGTTGAGATCGGTGTCGTAGCCGTTGATGATTTGCGCGAGCCCGGTCAGCCCCGGTTTGAGGCCGAGGCGGTTGATGTAATTCGGGATCTCTTCCGACAATGTTTCAATGAACTCCGGGCGTTCGGGACGCGGACCGACGAGCGACATTTCGCCCCGCAGCACGTTCCACAACTGCGGTAATTCATCGAGGCGAGTTTTACGCAGGAAGCGGCCCACGGGCGTAATCCGCGGGTCGCCTTTGGTTGCCAGTTGGGCTCCATTTTTCTCGGCGTCGATGCGCATCGTGCGGAATTTGTAGAGCACGAACGGCTTGCCGTAGGACGGTCCCGCGCGGCGGTCGGATTCGGGATCACGGCGATCGATCCCATCCGGAGGCAATGCGGTGAAATGACGACGGTCCCGTTTCTTCTCGCGCAGATTCAAACCGATACGCACTTGCGAGTAAAACGCCGGTCCCGGTGACGTGAGCTTGACGACCAAGGCCGTCAACAACATCACCGGCCAGAGAAAGAACAACAGCGCCAACGCTCCGGCGATATCCATCATCCGCTTCCAGAAGCGAATGGTTTCGCCCAGATAACGGGTGTTGCGACGAGGGCGTTCCAGGCGCAGCCGCGTCAGCCATTCTGGTGTTGGCAGGCTTTCGTCGGCCTGAAAATAATAGTGATCGTAGATGTCCGACACGTCGGCCGGGACCACGGTCGGTGCATCCAGAACGGAAGTGCTCATCGGTGGGGCTTCATTGTCGGAGGGTGGGCAATCCATGGCGGGAGGAACACTTCTCCACGCCATCGAAACCTAGCTCACGTTTTCCAAACGAGACGTGGCCGATCCCAAAAACAACGGTTGCCGCGCGGCAACATTCCCGATGAGGATTCCGGTTGCAACGAAGATGCCGACATGCCATGAATGTGGCGAAAACTCACGACGGTCCCGGCAAGGACGATTCCGGCGAGTCACGCATCGCTTTGGCCGCCGTGTGTTCCGAACGCATCTGGAGCAGTTCGACCCCGAGTGAGAATGCCATCGCGAAGTAGATGAACCGCTTGTCGAACGATTGATGCAGCCCTTCGGCGACCAGCAGCACGCCGATCAGCAACAGGAACGACAATGCCAGCAGTTTGATTGCCGGGTGGCGGTCCACAAAGCGGACGACCGGTCCGGAAAACACCAGCATCACCCCCACAGCGGCAATAACAGCGGCAATCATAATCGGAATGTTGTTGGACATCGCGACCGCGGTCATGACCGAATCGAGTGAGAAAATGACATCAATGGCGACCACCTGCACGATCATCGCCGCGAAGGATGCTGGCGCACGCGGCGCATCCGAATCAGTATGTTCCCCTTCCACCTTCTGGTGAATTTCATAAGTCGATTTGCCGATCAGAAACACCCCGCCCACCATCAGCACCAGGTCCTTCACGGAAACACCATGCTCGAGCAGCGTGAAGAGTGGCTCATTCAAACGCATCACATAACCGATGCCGAGCAACAGCATGACGCGCGAAATCACCGCGAACATCAATCCGGTGGTACGGGCCCGATCGCGTTGATGTTCGGGCAATTTCCCCGCGAGAATCGCAATGAAAATGATATTGTCGATGCCCAGCACAATTTCGAGGCTGGTCAGCGTCAAAAACGCGACGAGGTTTTCAGTCGTGAAAAAATCGGCCATCCAGCAGGACTTTCCAATCAGCGCCGGTTATGAACCCGCGGGGCGTTTCGCTTTCACTTCGTCCCACAGGGGGCCATACACTTCTTTATCGAACGGCGGGCAACCGGTCGCATATTGTCCCAGCGGATGATCTTTTGTGCGCATCAAGTTGGTGCAGTACGAAAACGTTCGGCAGATCGTTTTGCGTTCCAGTGCTCCCGACTTTCGCAAATGAATGGCGAAGTCCGGTTGCGATAACGTTCCGCGACCCAGTCCGACAAACGCGCAGCGGCCCGCGGCGACATTCTCTGCCCCGGCTGCCGGAAAATACTCCTGCAACCACGAATAGCCGCTGCCGACGACAGGAACGTCCGGAACCGCCTGCTGGATCAGACTGGTGATCGAAAAATGGCGGAGCACGCCCTTCAACGGGTGCTCGGGCGCGTGATAACCGTCGACCGGCGGGAATTCTGCCGGGCGGACATAATGCGGATTCGCATACGGATTTCCGAGGGAAATATTCAAGAGCGCGATCCCGGCATCCCGCAGCCATTTCACGACCTGCAGCGGTTCGTCCAATTTCGGGTCGGCAGGATTGTCGGGATCGGTGCCAAACGCCGTGGTGACCGGCAACGAATGCGGCACCGGCACGCCCACGAAATCCGTACCTTCACCGCGGTGTGGCACGCCGTCGAACGCATTCATCCGCGTCGCAAGAATCAGGTTCGGCAACTCCAATCGAATCCGACCGATCACATTACGAATGAGCCGCGTCCGATTCTCCAGCGAACCGCCATACTCCCCGGCGCGATTCGTCGCACCGAGCAATTCGGACAACAAGTACCGATGACATTGCTTCAGATCGATGAAGTCGCACCCGATCCTCGCCGCGAAGTGCGCTGCTGTTACGTATTGATCTTCGATCCGTTTCAGCTCGTCGTCGGTGACGATCGGATAACTGGCATCGACAATCAGGCCGGTGGATTTATCGCGCGTCAGTGGGTCGAGCAACGGGCAATGCGTTGCCAGCAATGGTCGTCGATAGCCATAGCGCCCGGAATGCGTCAGTTGAAGACCGAGCAACAAGTCGCCGCCATCAAAGCCGGCGGTACGATGGGCCTCGCGGCACTTCTTCAGCATCAATTCGATCGCGCTGGCCGAACCATCGTGCAACCACAATTGCCGCGGATTCATGCGGGCGGCATCGGAAATCGCCGTCGCTTCGCCCCAGAGGAGCTTCGCTCCACCGGCACCGAAACGTTCATACCGGCGATACGTCAATTCGTCCGGCAGCCCGTCGAGAGTGCCATCGCACCCTTCCATCGGTTGAATGCACAAGCGATTGCCAACGGTGCGCGGACCAACCTTGATCGATTGGAACAGTGGGGCAAGATCGTTGCGCAGCCGCAGTTCCTGACCGAACGAGCGGGCATCTGCTGCGAGATCGCCGGGCGATTTGTATTTGAAGTAACGGGCCATCGCGCACAGAACTCTGGATCAGGAAAACTCAAGTCAGCAATCGCGACGATACCACGAAGCCGACTCGCGGTCGAACGCAGTGCCTGAAACGGGGTCGTGACTCTGCGAGCCAAGCTAGATCATGCTCGTATTTCGACGATCGAGATTCTTCATTCAATTCGCATTGACGAAACCACCTATCCCGCCTACAAGCCGTATTTACAGGAATGGAGCCGGTGCGTGCTGAGGGAACACTGGCATCACGGATCGTGTTGGGGGAAACAAGGTAATGACCTCGCCTGAGGCGCACGCCAGCGGATCGTCGCTGTATCGATCATGGCTGATCGTCGGCGGTGTCGGGGCATTGCTGTTCTTCTTCGCCCTCGGTTCGTGCCGTACGCTGACCGATCACGAAGCCCTCCTCGCGGGCTCAGCGAAACAAATGGTCGCCGAACGAAGCTGGCTTGTCCCGTATATCGGCGATATCCCGCGGCTCGAAAAACCCCCGCTGCCTCAATGGATTGTCGGTTGTTGGGCGATGCTCGCGGGCGGCTTCAATGAACTCACCGTGCGAATGCCATTTGCCGCTTTTGGCGTCGTGGTGATCCTGCTTGAAACCGTATTGATGTCCCGCTTGTTCGACCCGCGGACCGGCCTCTGGTGCGGTCTCATTCAAGCCACCTGCGTCTATCAGATCGCGCATGCGCGCCTGGCGGAATCGGACATCATTCTGCAGGCCCTGGTGCTGGGGGCCATCACGTTGTTCGTGTGGCGGGAATGGGGCAACTCCGTTTGGACAATGCGGCAACATTTTGTGATTCAGCTTGGCTTTTGGACTCTGCTCGGATTGATGAATCTGCTGAAGGGTGTTGGTTTCGGCGCGATTCTCACCGTGCTGACGTGTGCGGGTTGGCTGGTGTTGCGTGGCGATGCGCGTGGACTGCGAAAATGGTGGTCCTGGCCGGGTGCCGCGCTGGCGATGGTGATCGGACTCGCATGGCCGGTCGCTGTTGCCGTGTATGAACCGGCGGGCATTGCTATCTGGAAAGACCAAATCCTCGGCCGCGCGACGGGATCGCTCGGATATCATCAGCCCGTGTGGTACTACCTGTTGCACTGGCCGGTGCAACTGCTGCCGTGGACCCCGTTCCTGTTTGTGGGTGCCGCGGCATCATGGAAACGCGCCCGGACAGAACCCGCGAGCGCTGACCGGCTCTTATGGTGGTGGGCGCTCAGTCATCCTGCCTTGTTGACGTTGTCGTCTGGCAAGCATCATCACTATTTGATCTACGCGCTGCCGGCGCTCACCCCCATCATCGTGCAGGGATTGTTCCGAGCCGGGAAGGATCTCGCTCACCGGTTTGTCGCGCTGCGAACACCGATGATCATGAGTTACGCCGGACCTTGTCTGCTGGCCGTGGTCATCGTTGGCCATCTCACAGTGCAATCCGTGATCTTGCCGCAGCGGGACCCCTCCGCCGCGGATACGCAATTTCTTTCACAAGTCGAACAACAAATTCCCGCGGAGGCTCCGCTCGCCGCATTCGGTGGGCAGGAAGTCGCCCGGCATGTGTTTTATGTTGCCCGCCCGCTCACTGGTGTGAGTCATGTCGAGCGGATTGCGGCAATGATGCACAACACGCAGGAATTGTTCGTAATCGCTCGTGGTCGCGCGGAAGACGAACTCCGCGAAGCCGGGAATGTCGTCACCGTGATGCAAAGCCGGGCGACACGCCGCGAAAAATCTCCACAAGATCGTTACACGCTGTTCCGAATGACCCGCCGTGAGACACTCGCCGCGGAATCGATCGAACGCCGAGAACAATAGGGCTAGCGGGCATGACGGAAGAATCCAGAACTTCATTCTGGCGCGAGCGCGAACTTTGGATCGTGCTGCTGCTGGCGGTCGCGCTCTATGCCCCCCGGTTGACAACGTTGACCGTCCGTGGGGAAGAATCCCGCCGGGCGATCATCGCGCGCGAGATGATCGATCGCGGCGACTGGATTGTGCCACGCACCCAAGGGGAGGTGCGGCTGAGTCGTCCACCGTTGCAGAACTGGCTGATTGCCGGGTTGGCAGTCGTCTTCGGGGAAATGAACGCCGCCGCCGTCCGCCTGCCGGGATTCATTTGCACGGTTCTGACAGTGGGCTTGATCTACTGGTACAGCCGCCGTCGACTGGACCGCACGGCGTCCCTCGTCGCCGCGGTGGCCTATGCCAGCGTGTTGCAGGTGCTGGAGCAGGGCCGTACGGGCGAAACCGAACCGATCTTTACGTTCCTTGTGGCGGCGTCGCTGCTGTTGTGGCACGGTTGCTGGCTCGACTCGCGTCACCGTTCGGCATGGCTGCTCGGCGGCCTCTTCGGCGGTCTGGCCATGCTCGCGAAAGGGCTGCAAGCGCCGCTCTATTTCTTCGGTCCCGTCTGGGCATACCTCGTCTGGACGCGGCAATGGCGGGCACTGATTCAAACCGCGCATGCGTTGGGGATCGCGGCGTTTGCCGGCGTGGTGGGACTCTGGCAAGCCGCATTCGTCACCAAAATGGGCCTCGCCAATGGCTGGATGATCTACTTCTGGAACGTGCAGAACCGCTTTCATGATCCGCGAATCGGCACCATCATCGAACACATTGCGACGTTCCCCATCATTATCGTTGTCGCGTGCCTTGCGCCGTGGTCGTGGTTGTTGCTCGGTTATGCGGACCGTGCATTGCGACAATCGCTCGGCAACAAACGCGATGTCGCGGTCTTTCTGACGATCGGCATTCTGGTCTGCTTCCCTTCCGTCTGGTTGCCTCCGGCAGCGCGGCCGCGGTATTTCATGCCGCTGTTTCCTTGTTTTGCGGTGTTGATCGGGATCGTGCTGGAATCATTGCTGGAGCGATATGATCAACAGCGGACACCTTTGTGGACACGATTCATCAATGGTTGCACGGTCCTGATGATTGGCGCGGCGGCGATCGTGCCGGCATTGTCAATGGCCTTGCCGAATACGGGGTTCTTCCCGCCGATCGGTGAAGCCATCGCGTTTGCGTTGTCGGCCGCCATCGCTACCGTATTGCTGCGAACGTGGGGCGATGTCATTTCGACGACCAGCGTTCGTCGTGTCAGCCTGACGGTCGCGGCGTTTCTCGGCGCGTGTTACCTCGGCCCGGTGATCACCAGTCAGGCACAACGCAGCGGCGATCTTCCCGAGACAACCGCGATTCTGCGACAACGCCTGCCAGCCACCGCACACTTGCAGAGCTTTGGCCACATTCACCACGTCTTCCTTTACTACTTCGGTCGCCCGGTCGATCTGTTGCCCATGCCACAAACCGAAGCCGAAGTCGCCGACGACGTCGACTATTTCCTGATTAACGGCGAGGGCTGGGAACGCCCCGAATTGCCGTTTGAATGGGACGAAGTCGCCATCATTTCGATCGATCGCAACAAGCGCTCCGTGCCGAAGGAAACCGTCGTCATCGGCCGCCGCGTGCGAAATCCGTCGCTGTCGTTCCTCGGCACACTCGACCCCGCCGGTACCGAACGGCGATAATTATCGAGACCATTCCCCAGCCCGAAGCGCGAGCGACGGACCCACGAGACCTCCGTTGCTCGCGCTCCGGGCTGTGGTAGTTTCAAACGACTTCATCCGTATTGAAAGCCGCCCATGTCCGTTCGACCATTCATCCGTTTGCATGCCGATGATAATCTCGCGGTTGCCGCTCGCAGTGTGCCCGCCGGTGTGGTGATCGGTGTGGATGCCGCCTCGAATCTGCAGACGGCCGAAACGATTGAAATGGGACACAAAGTCGCGCTGCGACCGATCGCACAGGGCCAACCGATCCGCAAATTCGGACAGACGATCGGCTTTGCCAAATCGGACATTCTCGCCGGGGGTTGGATCCATACGCACAATGTGGATGCCGGTATGCTGAGCCTGGATTACGCTTTCTGCAGCGATATCCCCGCCCCGCCGACACCGATCACCGGGCGCACGTTTCAAGGATACCGTCGGCATGATGGCCGCGCCGCCACGCGAAACTATGTCGGGATTGTCAGCACGGTGAACTGCTCGGCACACACCTCGAAACTCGTCGCGCAAAAGTTCAAGAAGGAATTACTGGAAGCGTTTCCGAATGTCGATGGCGTCGTCCCACTCACTCACAAAGGGGGGTGCGCGATGCAGTATGGCGGCAAGGATCATCAGCAACTCACGCGAACGCTGGCGGGGTTCGCCAGGCATCCCAACATCGGGGCTTACATCGTTATCGGCCTCGGCTGTGAAACCGCACAAGCCTCGTTCCTGATGGATAATGGCGGGCTCGTGCAACTCAATGAGAAGAAAGATATTTTCGGCAACGGTCCGCTCGTGATGAACATTCAGGAGCAGGGGGGCGTCGCCAAAACGGTGGCTCGCGCCACGGACATGATTCGTGAAATGCTTCCGGAAGCGAATAAAGCTCAGCGCGTGGCGATTCCCGTTTCCGAGATCATCCTTGGTGTGGAATGCGGCGGCAGCGACGGCAACAGTGGTACCACAGCCAACCCCGCACTCGGTTACTGCAGCGACTTGCTCGTCGCCCACGGTGGCACGTCGGTATTGTCGGAAACTCCCGAAATCTACGGCGGCGAGCATCTCCTCACGCGGCGCGCCATCAACCGACAAGTCGCGGACAAGCTCCTCGAACGGATTCAATGGTGGATTGATTACACCGCTAAGTTCGGCGAACGGATCGACATCAACCCGTCGGTCGGTAACAAGAAGGGCGGCCTCACCACGATCTACGAAAAATCGCTCGGGGCGATCGCCAAGGGCGGAACAACGGCTTTGCGAGCCGTCTATGAATACTCGGAACTCATCACCGAAAAGGGGTTCGTGATCATGGACACGCCTGGTTATGACCCGGCGTCGGTGACGGGGCTCGTTGCTGGAGGGTGTAATGTGGTTTGCTTCACCACGGGGCGTGGCAGCGTCTTCGGATGCAAACCAGTGCCCACAATGAAAATCGCCACTAACACGCCGATGTACAACCGCATGGTCGATGACATGGACATCAACGCGGGCACGATTCTCGACGGGGCCACCATTGAAGAAGTCGGCCGCGAAATCTTCGAAGATGTGATCGCGGTTGCCAGTGGGAAACCGACAAAGAGCGAAGCGCAGGGCATCGGCGACGAAGAGTTCTACCCGTGGACATGGGGCCCGGTGACGTAACGGGTGCTCCGCTTTTCCTGCAAGACATCACTTTCAAAGATGAACTCTGATGGATGCCAAGACCCATCGCCGTCAGCTGAACATCATGGTCATTGGCTGGTACTTCTTTGGAGTCGTTGGACTATTACCCGCGGGATTCTCCGTCATGACGTTTGACTCCCCCGGATCAGATAGACGGACTGACGTTTTCGTGTTGTTTCTTTGCGTGGCCAGTTTCCCCGTTGTCTGCTTCATATCCGCTATGCGAGCAGTCAGGTTCAGCCGTGTAGGTCAATTCTCGAACGCGTACTGGTCACTTGCCCTTCCTGCCTTGAACCTTATCGTTGGCGCAATTTTGGTTTGCTGGATTACAGCTTCATAAAACGAAGTTTGATTCATCATTTGTGACTTTCACACAATCTCACGAATCACGCGGCCGCTCACATCGGTCAGTCGAAAATCGCGGCCCTGATGCCGGTAGGTCAGCCGTTCGTGATTCAGGCCAAGTTGCCATAACAACGTCGCATGCAAGTCGGGAATGCTCACTCGATCTTGAATGCCTTGAAAGCCGAGTTCGTCGGTTTCGCCGAACGACACGCCACCACGGATGCCGCCGCCCGCCAGCCAGGTGGTGAACGCGTGCGGATTGTGATCGCGGCCGCTGCCGCCGCGCTGGACGATGGGCAAACGGCCGAATTCTCCGTTGCAGATGACCAGCGTGGAGTCCAACAGCCCGCGTTGTTTCAGGTCGGCAAGCAACCCGGCAATCGGTTGATCGGTTTCCGATGCGAACCGGCGGTGATTCGTCTCGATGTTCTGATGGCCGTCCCAACTCTGTTCGTTTTCGGTCCCGCCGCTGAAGATTTGCACGCACCGAACGCCCCGTTCGACCAACCGTCGGGCGATGAGGCACTGCCGACCGAAGGGGGCACAGCGCGGATCATTCAGTCCATACAGCGATTGCGTGTCAGCGGTTTCGGAGCCGAGATCGATCACCTCCGGGGCCGCCGATTGCATCCGCATCGCCAATTCGAATGTGGCAAGACGATCCACCATGCGGTCTTCGAAACCGCTCTGCCTGGCATACTCCCGATTGAGCGTCGATAGCGCATCCCGTTGTTGTTGTCGTCGTTCGGGCGTCATGCCCTCCGGCATGGTCGCATACGGCAGCGCGTGCGGTCCCGCACCAAGCACCGTCCCCTGACAGGGGTGTGGCAGGAAGCCCGATGTCCAGTTCTGACCGTGTCCCTTCGGTAGCCCGCGCTGCCACGGATCGGTCATCACAACGAAACTCGGCAGGTTATGGCTGACATTGCCAAGGCCGTATGCCGCCCAAGCTCCGAAGCACGGCATTCCCTGGCGCGTGAAGCCGCTGTTCATCTGGAACAACGCGGGTGAATGATTGTTCGAATCCGCCCAACACGCATGCAGAAACGCCATGTCATCGACGTGGTGCGCGAGATGCGGGAATAACTCCGACGCCCAGTGACCGCATTCGCCGTACTGCCGAAAGGCAAACGGCGACGTCATCACCGGACCGATTGCCGTAGGAAAGAATCCGGTGGTCGGATCGAGTCCGCGCAGTTCCTGGCCATGTCGCTTTGCGAGTTCCGGCTTGTAATCCCAGGTGTCGATCTGACTTGGTCCCCCGTTCAGAAAGAGCCAGATGATCGACTGCGCCGCGGCAGGATGATGGCTGGCTCTCACCGATTCCGCGGCAAATCCCGCCTCTTCGGCGAGCATTCCGGACAGCGCCATCGCACCAAAGCCATTTCCCGCACGGCGCAACCATTCGCGACGAGAAAGCAGGGCAGTCATCGTTGATCGGGGTCGATTTGCGTTCACGACATTCAATCGAGATAAACGAACTCATCGAGCGACAACAGGACGTGGCACAGGTCGGTCCACTGTTCGACGGTTGGTGACTTATCGAGTAGACGCACCATCGACTCACGTTCTATCGGCGAAGGATCGCGTTGCAGGACACGTTGAACAAAATGCCGAATGGGATCGTCCGCATTCGTCGTCCTCCGTTCTGCCATGATCCTGGCAAGCGCGTGTGTTTGTTCGCCGTTCATCAGCGCGAGCATCTGAGCGGGGGATGTCGTTTGCGGTCGGCGTCCCTGCACGCGGCAACCATCGGGAGCATCAAAAGAGGCGAACCATGGGTCAGACGCACTTCGCTTGATGAACCTGTAAAGACTGCGACGACGGTGTTCTGGTTCCCGTTCGGACGGACCGTCGAGGCGATCGTCCAGCGCATCCGCGAAAACCAGCATCGCGTCGCGAATCGCTTCGGCCTCCAGACGGCGGGAAGTCCAGCGTGCGAACAGTTGGTTCTCAGGGTCGTTAGCGGCAGAATTCGTCGTGAGCCATGACGACCGTTGAAATGCAGTGCTGGTGACGAGTAACCGCTGAATCGGCTTGATTTGCCAATGATGACGAATCAGCTCCCCCGCGAGCCATTCCAGCAATGCAGGGTGACTTGGCAACGAACCGCGAGTCCCGAAATCGTCCGGGGTTGCGACCAATCCCGTGCCGAAATGATGCTGCCACAGTCGATTCACAATCACCCGGGCCAGAAGAGCTCCCGCCCCGTGCTCATGATCGGTGAGCCATTTGGCGAGTGCCGCTCGATCATTCAAAACGGCAGCTGATTCACCGCGATCGAGAATTTGCAAAACGCCTGGGTTCGCCACTCTAAGCGGATTTGCAGGGTCGCCGCGTACGAGAAAGCACGTTTCGGGCAGATACTCTTCCGCCGCTTGAGTATGCAGTCGAATGGCCGGTCGGCCTTCCGTCGCGACGAACACCGTTTTCATCTGTGGACGCGGCACCGTTGCAGCATGATCACGCCGAAGATCATCGAGGCGTTGCCATTCCGCATCCTGCGGTGCAAACCAGCGCGTCACGGCGGGCCATTCATTCTCAGTCAGTGCGAATGGGTTCTGTTGTAAAGCGGAAATCACACGTTCCGGTATCGGTGTCGTTGCTTCCTCAATGGCAGGATTCAGCATTGTGCTGAACGAGACACGCAACCGCCCGATTGACGCTGCTGGTCGCGTCCTGAAGGCGAGTCTGATTTCCAACTCGTCGTCCGGCATCAAGTCCACCGGTTTGTCAAAATAAAACGCGGCCGCGTGTGGACGCCCCAGTTGCGGATCAACGCCCCACGCCGTCTCATCGCGCTTGTCGAGGACCCCTGCGATGCTTCCTTCGAATTGCTCGAAAGTGGCGACCGCACGGGCCAGCGGAATCGCCGAGGGGGTGTGATCGCCCTTCACGCGCGCGAAGGCTTCCACATGACTGAGCGCGAAGTTGCCGTCGGCGTCACGGCCAGGACCGCCGTGCGTCATGGAAGGATCGGTGAGCGCTTCCAGTCGGATCGCAGTGACACGCCGGGCAGAGGTTTGCATTCGAAGCCGATATTCATCGTGCTTCGGTGTCGGCCCCGTTGCTGACCACGAACCATCGGCCTGTTCTGTCCATACAAGATTCTCCTTCGACGATACGGCCATCGTTGATGGCAACAACCATGTCGATCGCAGCCTTTCGGGAAGAGCCGTCCGTCGCCACTGTTGATAGGCAGTCCGCAGTTCTGTTGCTTCATAGCGGGCGACCGCATCTTCAAACGCGGCGTGTTTCCTCACAAATTCGGCTTGCGCTGTGCGAAAGCCTGCGGGATCAAAATCGACTTCGACATCGCTGCGAACGGTGCGGGTGAAGAACGCAGCCAAACGATAGAAATCGGCTTGCGGAATGGGATCGTACGGATGGTCGTGGCATCGCGCACAGCTCACATTCAAGCCGAGCAAGGCCGTGCTGATCGTCATCACCATGTCATCGAGTTCATCGTAGCGCTGACGTTCAACTTCGCGCTTGGTGATCTGCGTGCTGTGCGGCCCCGCGGCAAGGAAGCCGGTTGCCATCCAGGCCAGACGATCCTGGGGCGACATTTGATCGCCGGCGATTTGCCAACGCACGAATTCATCGAAGGGTTGATCGGCATTCCACGCCTGGACGACGAAGTCGCGGTAGTGATGCGCCGTCGGGCGATCATAGTCGTGTTCATAGCCGTGGCTTTCCGCAAAGCGGGCGATATCGAGCCAGTGCCTCGCCCAACGGATGCCATAGTGCGGACTGGCGAGCAGGCGGTCCACGCAGCGATCAACGGCGTCCGGTGCATCATCGGCGACAAATGCGGCGACTTCTTCCGCCGCGGGGGGAAGTCCGGTCAATGTGAACGACAGCCGCCGCAACAAGGCTCGACGATCGACGGTCGGATTGGGTGTCACGCCGGCACGCGATTGAGCCGCCGCGAGAAACCGGTCCACGGGATTCACAACACCCGCGCTATCGACTGCGGGAATGGCAACGGTTTGCAAAGGGCGATACGCCCAACCTTCGCGAAGAGCCGGATCAATGCGACGCTGCGTCCAGTCGACAGGCATTGGCTCCGCAGCCTGCGCGAATGAACCGCTCAGGCATGCCACCGCCATCCACCAGAACCATACCCGCCGCATGGTGTGTTCGCATCCCACGAAAGAGTTCGTCTCTTCGTGAGTTTACCGCGCCGATTCAGGACGGGCTATGCGGAAGTCGCTTCACCTTCGAGAGGACCAGCCATCGGTTCACTTCGAAATCGATAACCCACACCCCGGACGGTTTCGATCAGATCGGCACGTTGTTCGAGCTTTTGACGCAACGATCGCACATGCACATCGATCGTTCGCTCGAGCGCATTGGCATCTTCACCGCGGCATCGATCCATCAATTCGTTCCTGCCAAACGGACGTCCCGGTTGCCGCGCGAGTGTCCAGAGCAGCCGGAATTCGGTGGGGGTCAGATGCAGATCCTGACCATCGGCACGGGCCGAATGATTGATGCGGTCGATTTCAATGCCCCCGGCGTTGATGACGTCGCGCGCTTGCTCGGCCGAAGCATCGCGCCGCAGCAACGCCTTGATCCGATGCACCAGCGGTTTGATCTTGAAGGGCTTGGTGACGTAATCGTCGGCTCCCATATTGAAGCCCACAATCTCATCGACTTCTTCACTTCGCGCGGTGAGCATCAGAATGCGAATGTTCTGCGTTTTGGCATCGCTGCGCAAAATGCGGCAAACTTCAAAGCCTTCGATGATCGGCAGCATTAGATCGAGCACGACCAGGTCGGGCGTGTGGGCCTGTGCCTTGCGGACGCCGTCCTGGCCATCCGCCGCCGTCATGACTTCGAACCCTTCTTTCTCCAGGTTGTACTGAAGAACTTCCGCAAGGGAACGTTCATCTTCGACAATCAGCAATCGAGATTTCGACATCTTCGCTCAATAGCCAGAACAACGGAGCTACCCTTCCGGGAACCATTCCCGAAATGGATCGACGTGATGGACGATGGTCCGCGCTGTGAGCCGGCAGTGCAGAATCAGGCAACATCAGTTGCTGAATCGGCCTGCGGACCGCGGGCATCGATACGGTTGCGATGGCGAATGATCTCACCTTGAACGAGGTACACCACGTCCTCGGCAATGTTCGTAGCATGATCGGCGATGCGCTCAATCTGTCGTGATGCCGAGAATAAATGAAGCGCAGGATCAATTAAGTCGGGACGGTTGCGCATCAATGAGGTCAGCTCGTCAATGATTTCACGATTGAGTTGGTCGACCGATTCATCAAGCAGGCAGACACGGCGCGCCAGACGGACGTCGAGTTGGACGTAGGCATCAATGCTGTGATGCAGCATGTCGAGCGCCTGCCGCGACATTTCCTTCAGGTTCTCGGGGACGGCGATTTCCGGCGTGCTGATGATGCCGAGGGCTCGTTCCGCGATGCTTGCCCCCAGGTCGGCCACGCGTTCCAGCTCGGCACTGATTTTCATCACTGTGGTAATGCGACGGAGATCGATGGCCACCGGTTGATGCAGCGCCAGCAGCTTCAAACATTCTTCTTCGATTTCCACGTCGAGCGCATCAATCACGTCGTCCTGAGCGATGATGTCCCGAGCGCGGCTGTAATCCGGATTGTGCAACGCCTCGACCGCGGAGTGAATCATGTCTTCCACGCGGCTGCACATCGTGAGCAGCAACCGGTGCAATGAATCGAGATCGCGGATCAGGTGAATCGACATAACGCATTCCTTCCCTGGCACTCAAACTGGCCGGGAGCGGTGTGGAAATTCGCAGCAGCGCCGGCTCAGCCGAAACGCCCGGTGATATAGTCTTCGGTCTCTTTTTCCTTGGGATTCGTAAAGAGCTGCTTGGTGCGCCCGACTTCGACCAACCGCCCCATGCAGAAGAAGGCGGTCAGTTCGCTGACGCGCGCGGCCTGTTGCATGTTATGCGTCACGATGACGATGGTGTAGTTCTTCCGCAGATCATCAATCAGGTCTTCAATTCGGGCGGTCGATCCCGGATCCAGGGCGGACGCCGGTTCGTCCATCAGCAGCACGTCGGGATTGGTGGCGAGCGCCCGGGCAATGCACAACCGCTGTTGTTGCCCGCCGGACAACGCCAGCGCGGAATCTTTCAAGCGGTCTTTGACTTCGTTCCACAGGGCGGCTTGTTTGAGGCAGCGTTCCACCAGCGGCGTTAGTGTCGCCATGCTGCTGACCCCCGCGATCCGTGGTCCGAAGGCGATGTTGTCGAAGATCGATTTGGGGAACGGTGTCGATTTCTGAAAGACCATGCCGACGCGCTTGCGAAGTTCCACCACATCGACATCGCGCGCATAAATGTCTTCGCCGTCGAGCAGGACTGTGCCGGTGATCCGCGTGCCTTCAATGATGTCGTTCATCCGGTTGAGCGACCGCAGATAGGTGCTCTTTCCACAGCCGGAGGGACCAATCAACGCGGTGACCGATCGCTCGGGAATGTTCAGCGTGATCTTTTGCAGGGCTTGATGGGTTCCGTAGAAGAATCCCATGTCCTGCGTCTGGATCTTGGTTGTCCGCTTGGCATCCGGCGTCGCGTTCGCGGCGGCGCCCAACGTCGGAGGAGGCAACGACGGCCCTGCGGACCGCCTGGTCTCCAGCGAACCGGTGCTACCGGACACAGCATTAGGCATGGGTGTCACTTCTGGCTGAGGGAAACGCTGCTCATTCTGCGATGCCTGACCGACCGAAGGGGGGCGATCGGAGTCGGGCGTCGGGGAATGATGTTGCTCGGTCGACATGGTGTCTCGTTGCGGAACCTACCAACGAATCTTCCGTTGGAAATGTTGTCGAATCAGAATCGCCGAACCATTCATTAACACGAGAATGACGAGGAGCACCACAATCCCCGCGGCAGACACTTGCTGCTGGAAATCGCGGGATTGTTCGTTTACCCAATTGTAAATCTGTAAGGGCATCGCTGTGAATTGATCGAACGGAACTTGCAGCAGGCGATCGGGATGTTGGCCCAGATCGGTCGCGGAATTGATGCGACCCGGAGCGAACGTAATGAAGAATGCGGCACCGAGGACGGCCAGGGGAGCGGTTTCTCCCAGCGCACGCGATAACGCCAGAATCACCCCGGTCAGAATGCCGGGCATGGCCGCGGGCAACACCTGCCGGGAAATCGTCTGCCATTTCGTGGCTCCGAGCGCGAGGGCCGCATGTCGCAGTGATGCGGGCACGGAACGGAGCGCTTCCTGCGAGGCGATAATCACCACCGGGAGGCACAGCAGCGCCAGCGTCAAGGCCCCGGCAATGACCGATCGCCCGAACGGCAATGGGATGCGAACGTCGGCGAAACCGAGTGTCAAAACAATGGTATTTCGTGGAAGACCGAACATGCGCACGAACGCCGTGAAGCCGAGAATGCCGAAGACAATCGACGGTACACCCGCGAGGTTGGAAATGTTCAACTGAATGAAGCGCGTCACCCAATTCGACCGGGCATATTCTTCGAGATAGATCGCTGCCCCGATACCAATCGGGACGCAAATCGCCGCGGTGAAACCGATCAACCAGAAGCTGCCGAGTATCCCGGCCAGCATCCCCGCGGACTCCGGCTTGTAAGAATCAAACCGCGTGAGGAAGCCGAGAGTTAAACGGGGCCATGCCTGTGCGATAATCACCAGCAGAATGATCGCCAGAAAGACAACGCTTGCCCAGGTCGCCAGGCGGCAAGCGGCGGCGAACAGCCACCCCTGCCGGTGCCGCCATGCGAGATTCGCCGAGAAATTTTCGGGAGTCTGGCTCATTGATACGCCTCCCGATACCGTCGCAGAATCCACTGCGAGACGTAATTCATCGTGAGGGTAATCAAGAACAGAACCAGTGCGACCGCATACAAACTTTGGTACTCGATCGAGCCCACTGGTGTATCGCCCTGCATGATGTTCACGATGAAACTGGTCATCGTCTGAATCTGACGGAGGGGGTTCAACGTCAGTTGGGGGCGGGCACCGCAGGCAATGGCAACGGCCATCGTCTCACCAATCGCCCGCGATAAGGCGAGCAGAAAGGAGGCGATAATTCCCGAGAGAGCCGACGGGACGATGATCTTCGCGGAGACATCGTATTTCGTCGCTCCCAACGCATAGCCCGCTTCCCGCAGACTCGAAGGAACCGCCCGCAAAACGTCTTCACTGAGCGAGGCGACCATCGGCATGATCATCATGCCCACGACAATCCCGCCGCTGAGAGCGTTGAAACCGTCGACGGAAAGTCCAAACACACCCGACAGGACAGGCTTGATCAACATGGGCGTCAGGAAGAACAGACCGATGTATCCATACACAACGGTCGGAATCCCTGCGAGTAACTCCAGCGATGGCTTGAGCACCGATCGCGCTTGCGGGGAGGCATATTCACTGAGGTAAATCGCACTCGCCAATCCCATCGGCAGGCCAATGGCTCCCGCCGTGACAGTCGTCAGCAGCGTTCCACAAATCAATGGCATGATGCCGAAGTGCTGATTTCCTGCAAACTGCGGCGTCCATTGGCTCGCCGTCAGGAATTCGATGAGCGACACTTTGCCAAAGAACGGCGTGTGTCCGGGAAACCACAAGACCGATTCGTAAAGCAGCACGAAAACAATCGCCGCGGTGGTGATGACCGACACCAGCGCACAGCACAACAGCACGATCCGAATGCACTTTTCATAAGCGCCGTTCCACGAAAAGCGGCGCTTCAGCGACGATGACCGTGGTGCATCCACTGCGGTTAAGGTCGGTACTGCTGGCGTCGGAGATCCGGCGTTCATGCCCATATCCGGGAAGAGGCTATCACCAGGCTTGGCGATGAATCATCGCTACTTCAGTGCTTCCGCCAGTTTCGCCTGCATGTCTGCCAGCACGAGGGCTTTCATCAGCAGAAATTTTCGCTCGGTGACCAGCTTCTGCCCGGCGTCGCTCAGATAAAATTGCACATACCCGGCAACGGCTTTGCGCTGCAGCGACTTCTTGTTCACATAAATGTACAGGGGTCGCGACAGGGGAATGTAGGTGTTGTTGTCAACCGTTTCCGCAGACGGCAGCACGCATTCGGCATCGTCCGTCGCTTTGATCGCGACCGCTTTCAGGCGATCCGGATTCTCGGCGTAGTAGCCGTAACCGAAGTAGCCCAGCGAGTATTTCTCATCGGCAACACCTTGTACCAGGACGTTGTCGTTCGAGTTTTGGGTATAGTCAGTGCGGCTTTGTTTGGCTTTGCCGACGATCACCTCGGTGAAATAGTCGAACGTTCCTGACGCCGTATCCGCCCCGAAGAGCTCGATTTTGTGATCGGGCCAGTTGGGATCAATTTCGTTCCACTTGGTCACCTGGCTCCCCGGACCCCAGATCTTTTTCAACTGGCTGACCGACAGGCAGGGAGCCCAGTCGTTCGCGGGATTGACGACCACGGTCAGGGCATCAATCGCGACTTCCAGTTCGAGATACTCGACGCCCGCCTTGGCACAGGCTTCCTTTTCCGAATCGCGAATCGGCCGCGAGGCGTCGCAAATGTCGAGATCGCCGAGGGCAAACTTTTCGAATCCGCCCCCTGTTCCCGCCAGACCGACCGAGATTTCGATGCCCGGGTTCCTTTCCTTGTACGCTTCGGCCACCGCCTGCGAAATCGGGTAGACGGTGCTCGAACCGTTCACCGTGATGGCTTCGACTGGCCCGCCGGCTGCGGCGGGGCTGCCTGCGCCATCGGTTGCGGTCGTTCCCGGTTTGCTTTCCGATTCAACTTTGCAACCCATCGGGACGGTCAACACCAGCAAAGCCAATGTCGAAAGGGTTAGCACCGAGCTTAAAAGCGTTGTGGAAGAATTCCGTTTCGAGAGCTTCATGATGTTCTACGTTCTGCGAGGTCGAAGTGGGGACGTCACGGTTTGGCTAAGTTGTCAGAACGGTATCGCAGAATTGTTAAGATTGCGACTTCACAATTGTTAAGATTTGGGGAATATTTCTGCCTCGACAGTGGCGTAAAGCCTTTCCCGATAGCGAGAAACGTCCGGTTGTCAGCCGCGGATCACCAGAAATCCGCCCCACGAGCCCAATCGCTCGTTTTCACATGAAGACTTGCCGTTCAGCCGGAAATCCGGGAGCAGCCAACTCGCCGCTAGCGGACATCGACGACGATCTTGCCGAACACGTCGGACGCCAGTTGCTGGAACGCGGCGGCAGTTTCCGTCAACGGAAATCGTTTGGCAATAATGGGTTCCGCGTGGTGTGCCTGCAGGAGTTCGACGATTGTCCGCCACGCTTGCTGGGCCGATTCCGGGGATTCGGTGGTCAGCAGGACTCCGTGAAGACTGCAGCGTTTGAACATAAGCGGGACGATGGGGACGGATCCCTCAATTCCTGCGCGGACACCCACGACTCCGACGCGTCCGCCGACATCGAGCAAATGGACCGCTTGTCCCAGCGAGGGCCCGCCGACGGTTTCGACCACGACGTCTACCCCCCGGCGACCGGTGGCCTTGCGGATCGCTCCTTTGAGATCGGGGTCATCCGGCGCGAAGACGTGTTGCAGGCCGAGACCAAGCAATCGCTCGCGCTTTTCCGCCGAGCGCGACAGGGCAATGACGGTCGTCCCCAAGGCCAATCCCAATTGCACCGCCGCGACCCCGACACCGCCGGAGGCCCCCGTCACCAGAACCACATTGCCGGGGCGCAGCGTTCCGCCGATGGTCAGCGCCTGGTAGGCCGTCAGGTAAACCAGCGGCGCGGCGGCACCGTCGGCCATTGTCCACCCCGCGGGCAGCGGGGCGAGATTTTCTGCGGGAAGCCATTGTTGTTCACACAATGTGCCATGGGCGAGGTCCGTTGTCGACGATTGCAGGACGACGACTTCATCGCCGATTTTCCAACGGCCACCCTCATCGGCTTCGAGCACCACCCCGGCACCGTCACGCCCCGGAATAAACGGGGGCTGGGGTCCGCCGGGATAACGCCCAAAGATCTGATCGTTATCCGCCGGGTTCAATCCCACGGCGTGCATTTCCACCAATGCACAGCCCGGTCGGCGTTCAGGAACGGGGACATCACGCAGCGCGGCTCCCGCCCAACCGCCGGGGGCTTCCACCGTGAACGCTTTCATCAATACAGTTCCTCAATACGACATCGTCATTCACTCGGGGAAGTGAATCCGGATCAATCGCGAGTGTACTGGATTGCGTTGACGACTTGCGACCGTTCACTCGAACCGAACTAGCCCAAAACTATCCCATTGCGGGGGCCAATGCGATTGCGGCGTCCAACTCTGTACCGCTTGCGCGGGGATGACGCGCATCAGGCTGATGCCCCACGCCTCGCGCGGCTGAGGAGCCGAGGGAGCAAGCTCATCCCACGGGATCGCGAGTTCGACCCGCCAGCGTTCTTCATCTCCCTGCGCAGCGACGTACCACTGCGGGTTCCAGCCGTCGTCGTGCCAGCAGCGATCGTGCGTTTCGCCCCGTTGATCAACCTGGAAAGAGTACCACGTTGCATAATCACGATCGGTATCCACCGCGATGGCGAGCCGATCGTGGGCATCGAGATCGGAATCATGTTGCCGATCACTCGGCTCGGGCAGGATCACCGACGTACCGGGATAGCGGGTGCAACTTGCGGCGATGTAGAGAAACTCTTGATCGTAGGCCAGCATGACCAACGCCGACGGCTCGCCTTCGTCCTCTTCACGAGACTGATCGCGGATTTTCAACTCCATCGCCTGATGCCAGCAGGGATCTGAAAAAACACCGTCCAGATGGGGGCGAACGTTCGTTCGTTTGCAGACCACGAGATGCCGCGGGACCTCCGCCGTCCCTTGTCCGAGCCACAATTCGCGCTCGGCGAGCAGCCTGGTGGCTTCATCGGGCGAGACGGTGGAGAACCGGCGATAGACGCCATCCGCTTGCCCGTCTGAACCACGCGCCCGCCGCAATGCTGCCAGCGGGAACTGGATTTCCGGGCGTTCAAACAATGTGGGAGACTGCTCTTCCACCTGCTGTGCGAGTCCCGAAGCCCGTTTTCTCCACTCGGCGAGTGCATCCGGGGGGGCTTGCGGATTCGTTCCCTTGCGGTTGGCTAACCCACGATTCACCGATCCCGCAGCGCTGGTGGGAATCACATCCTGGATTGTTCGCGGTGCCGACAAGAAGGCGTTTTCGCCACCGGCTTGTTGCACACGATTTCCCACGGCCCCGACATCGTTCTGCTGAAGGGTGACTGTGGTGCCGCGACTTTTCTGCCGCTGCCAGGCAACCTCCGCACTGGTCCAATACTGCAACAACCACCGCATCGCCGCGAGTGCCGCCGGGTCTTCAGGATAGCGCCGCACGAGATCGAGATACGTGGCTTCCGCGGAATCCCATTGCGAGCGTTCGGCGTGGCTTTGGGCCAGATCGCTGAGCAGCGCAATGGCTTCTTCTTTGCGCGCTTGCCGCAGGACATCGGGAAGTTGTGCCGCTAATTGCAGGGTTTGGAGTTTGTCTTTCATCGCCGATGCGGCCAGCGAGGAGAAGTGCTTTTGTTTCTGTATCCGCTGCTGATCGGCGGCCAGTTCCGCTTCGTTGATCGCGGGAAGTGTTCGCCGGGTGGGTGATCCCGGGGAGACGTTCAATCCCTGAAAGAAGTCGCGATTGCCGGAGCCGGCGGCTTCTTCGGGTAAAAGCGCACGGAACGACAATGCCCGATTGGCTGGTTGCCCCAGTAATGATCGGGCCGGAGCGGCGGCCATTTGGACGGTGGTTCGCGAGCGCGGCAAAAACTCTTGCGGGTCGACACTCACGGAACCACGGCTACCGGCGGGCAATTGCAGGTACACGCGCGGCGTTTTCCACGTTGGCAACGCGGCGAATTCGACTTGATCGAGATGCCGCGTGGCATCGCCGGCTTCGCGGACACCCGCCAGCAATGCCTGCTGGACATACTGCGCGAGCGCATTCCCGTCGGGGGCATCATCAATGACGACGACATCCGGTCGCCACATGCGCAGTTGTTTGACAATCGACGACAGGAACACGCTCGGTGCGCGGCCTTCCGTCCGTTCCTGCCAGCGTGTCAGCAACCGTTCACCATCATGATCGAGCCCGGGCAAATCGACCGGCAACCGCCAGTCGATGGCCCCGCTGTTCGCACCGACCGATGTCATTGCGACAGAGAGTCCGTCCGATGTCACTGCGACTTGCTGGTCGCCAGTGGATCGCGTTGGCACCCACGCGGCGGCACGGAATCCTTGATCACCGGCGATCTTGCCGAACAGTTCGGTGGGGACGTGATCGATGCGGGATGTCACCGACAACAATGCCAGTCGTCGACCGCCGCCGCGCACGGTTTTCCATGTTTGTCCGCCGTCTTCTGTCCGAAGAATGCGGCCGAAATCCCCCACCGCGAGTCCAAGCTGGGGCGAAGCGAATCGAACTTTACGGAGCGGCGACGGATCGGGCGTCGGCTGTGCGGACCAGGACTTGCCGGCATCCGGGCTGTGCCAGACGACACTCCCCGGAGCACCGACAATCCATACGCCAGTGCCGCGGGCATCGACGCTCTGGAAGTCACAGATGTTGCGTAGTTCTTCGGGCAGCGGTCCCGATGGGCTTTGCCACACGACACCCCCCGTTGCGGTGTTCAACACGAGACCGCCATCGCCGACCAGCCAGCCGCTATCGGGAGTACTCAAACAGATTCCATGCACCGCCCGCGAACCCAACGGTGGCAATCGCGAGGGCAGCACTTGGGCATCGGCGATGAGGGCGACTTGTCCCGATTCTGCGACGAGAATGCCCAACTCCGGCGAGGCGAGGAATGCCGCACTCCAGCTCGAACCGTTCGGTCCCGAAATCGGCGACCATGTTCCACCACCGTCATGCGTGCGATAGATCCCCGTCGGTGCCGATGGCGACGGCGTACAGACCGCGAGGCCGTCATCCGGCGTGAAGAACCGCAGCGATTTCACGCCCGACAGACGGTTATCGCCGCAGCGATCCCATGTTTGGCCACCGTCTTCCGTCGCATAGATGACGCCCTTTTCGAGGCCGACGAACGGTTGAAACTCCGTACCGGCGATAAAGCCGATTTGATCCGTCAGAAAGGAAACGCTGCGCAACGATGCCGTCGTAGGTGTCGGAATGAACGTCCATGTTTGCCCCGCGTCAATCGACCGCCACAATGTCCCGCGTTCACCGACGGCGAACGCCAGTCGTGAACCGAGCCATTGCACGTCGTTTAGCGCGGCGTCGTCCTGTTGTGGGGAAGCCACCTCAGCCGCGGGAACGAATACTCCCGGTCCGAATAGACAGGCCGTGACAAAAGTCGTGATCCAAGCACGGAATGGCGTCATCCGGATTCGCTCCTCGACCGCACCGCGGTCTCTGACTGGCGGAAAGAGCCGATTCTATGCGCATCTGGTATTTCGACCAGCCCGGTTTCTGTCCGGAGGCCGACTCCGTCTTGACCGATTCCCATTCTCGGCATAAGGTTTCAGCCGCGCGCCGCGGGCCAACTGCAAGTTTTCGGGCACGGGGCCCTTCGCACCTCCAAGCAGTCAAAAATGGCCGGCTTTCAGACGCATATTACGGTCAGCTCTGTGCTGGGCTTCGGCTTGGCCTGGGTGGGGCACGAACACTACCAACTCGATTGGGGCACTTGCGCCGTCGGCGGGACACTCTGCTCGATGGGTGGCATGATGCCCGACCTCGACAGCGATTCCGGTATTCCCGCGCGAGAGACGCTGAACTTCGCCGCCGCCGTCGCGCCCATGCTGTTGTTCAAACGGCTGCACTACATCGGCATCGATGTCGAGCACATGATTCTGTTCGGGGCGCCGCTGTATCTGCTCATTCGCTTCGGGCTCGGAGCGATCTTTCGCAAATTCACGATCCATCGCGGCATGTTTCACAGCATTCCGGCGATGGCTATTGCCTATCTCATCACGTATCTGTTGTGCGATGAAGGGGTCACCACGGCGCGCGTCTTCAAGGCGTCCGGTATGGCCCTCGGGTTCTTCTCGCATTTGCTGCTGGACGAAATCTGGAGCGTCAAATTAGGGCCGGGAGGGCCGCGACTCAAATCCTCCTTCGGCACCGCGATCAAATTTTTTGGCCCCAAGCCCGGTGGGAATTCGTTCTGTTATGCCGCTTTGATCCTTCTTGGGCTGACAACGTTTCAGGAATCAGCGATCGAGAACGCGCCGATCACCGCCCGCATCCAGCGATCATTACACTTGGGCCATCGAAATTCGGTTCCCCCGCCGTTGTCCATTCCGTCGACCGATTCCGAACTGATCCATCTTGGCGAAGGCCCCGCGCTAACGCCGACCGTTCGTCGCCCGACTTATCAGGCCCGATTACGCCGCTTTGACGCCGATCAGCGATAACTCCCGAGTTTCCGGGAAAGGCATTTATGTCCATCACTATTTATGACGTTGTCATGCTGATCGTGGTCGTGGGGGCCATGATTCAAGGGGCCTGGCGCGGCATGATCTGGCAAATCGCCCCCATCGTGTCGCTGGTGCTGGGCTACGTCGTGGCTTATCCGATGTCGATCACCGCGGCCCCGTATTTCGGGCAGCCGCCGCTCAATCAACTGTGGGCGATGATCGCCATCTACGCTGCGGTTTCGCTGGCGGTCTATCTTTTCATGCGGTCGCTGCGGGATTCGTTTGATCGATTGAAGCTTTCAGAATTCGACAAGCACCTCGGCGGCCTGTTGGGTCTGGTGAAGGGGGGCTTGATTGCCATCGTCATCACGATTGGACTGATCTCCGTTTCGCCGCAAGCGCGGGACATCATTCTGAAATCGGAAAGCAGCACGATTGCTGCCCGGACGGTGAACACCATTTCGCCGATTCTGCCCGATGCCCTCAACGCGTTGATCAGGCCGTATGTGCAGAACCTCAACGATCAGTTGCCGCCGGATCAACGCAATCAGGGTTGGCCGTTCGTCAACCAACGCCTGATTCCTCAAACGTCGGTCACGCGGACGATCGCCCGCAAAGCCGGTCTCGCCAAGCCGACGCGGTTCGATGACGAAGACGGTTACGTCCCCCCCGTGCGGAATGATGTGCGCGATGTGCCGACCAAACGGACGGCAGCGGGAAACAGCGGTCGGCTGCGAACACAGCCAGAACCAGCGCCCAAAAATCTCAGCGAAGATTTGTTCCCTTCACTGGAACCAACCACGCCATCGACCACGGCACCGCGGTCGCGCACAAAGCCCGTCCCGCTGCCGCAGGACAACGACTTTCCCGGGTTCGAACCATTGCCGAGTCGGACGGAACCGCCCCGCACACGGACGCCGGCCCGCACACCGGCTCTGCCCGCGGACGATGATTTCTTCTCTTCCGATCCCGACCGAACGGCAACCACGCCGTCACGCACGCCGCGCTAACGGGTGCAAGTTTCCGCCTGCGGATGTTACAACTGTGGCGCAGAATCCACAGTGGTCACATCTTGCGGAGCGGACATCATGCGGCGGCGTTTGTTGCGGACCGGATTCGCGGTCTGGATCGGTGGAATGGCGTGCCTGGCGGCATTGCCCGCTGCGGAACCTTCCGCGCCGGTCATAGAACCGTTTCAAGCGGACAATCTCGTCGCGTGGTGCATCGTGCCGTTCGATGCGAAGAAGCGCGGGCCAAAAGAGCGCGTCGAGATGCTCGCCAGGCTCGGCTTCAAAAAGTACGCCTACGACTGGCGCGCCGAGCATTTGCCCACGTTTGGCGAAGAACTCGATCTGTTGAAGCAGCATCAGATCGAACTCACCGGATTGTGGTTCCCCACGGCGATGAACGACGAAGCGCGCACCCTGCTTGCCGCTTTGCAGGATCACAAGGTACGCACTCAATTATGGGTGACCGGCGGTGGTGGACCAACGGCCAATGCCGACGAACAGCAACAACGGATCGACGTTGAAGTGCAACGTCTGCGGCCCATTGCCGAAGCCGCAGCGGAAATCGGTTGCAAGGTCGCGCTCTACAACCACGGCGGCTGGTTCGGCGAACCGGAGAATCAACTCGCGATCATCGCCGCGCTGAAAATGCCCAATGTTGGCATCGTCTACAACCAGCATCATGGCCACGACCACGTCGACCGGTTCCCGACGTTGCTCAAACAAATGCTGCCGCATCTGCTCGCACTCAATCTCAATGGCATGATTCCCAAGGGCGATCAGATCGGGCAGAAAATCATGCCGCTGGGAACGGGATCGCTCGATCTCCCCTTGTTGAAGGTGGTGAAAGACAGCGGTTATCGTGGACCGATTGGCATCCTCGGCCACACGCAGGATGACGCGGAAGCGCGGCTGAGCGATAACCTCGACGGTCTCGCATGGCTGCTGCCACAACTGAGCGGAAAGCCTGCGGGACCATTGCCGAAGTATCGCACCTTCACCCCGCCCAAGCCGCCCGGTGAGGCGCGACTCGTGCCCGGCAAGTTTGGAAAAGCGCTTGAAGCCCGCAATGGCGGCGTCCATCTCGATGGCCAACCCGCGTTTCGGGAAGCGCCGCTGACACTCGAACTCTGGGCGAAACTCGCCGATCGCGGGCCGTACAACATTCTCGTTGCGAACGAGCTCAAATCGTCGGGAACGCATTGGGAGTTGTTCTCGATGGCGGGGACCGGGAATCTCACGGTCTATCTGCCGGGGCATCAGCCGGACCACGTCAACAGCGCTGCGAACATTTGCGACGACCAATGGCACGCCCTCGCCATGATCTACGAACCGACGCGGGTGCGATTGTTCGTCGATGGCAAGCCCGTCGCCGACCAGAAAATCGAGCGCCGGACCGACCGCCCATCGCAACCCGGCGGCTTGGCGATCGGCGAACTCGTCGGCCGCGAAATCGGTTGCGGCGGCTTGATTGATGACGTGCGGCTGTCCAAAGGTGTGCGGGAAATCACCATGATTCCCACGGGCCCGCTTAATAAAGATGAACAGACGATTCAACTCTGGTCGTTGGATGACGAAAAAGCGTTGCCGAAGGTGTCCGCGAAACCCGCGAAGGAACCCGGCAGCCATTGGGGAAAAGACGCCGTGGGGTTTGATTGGACCGAAAATGATTCGGTTGACGGCCGCTGGAATGAAACCAACGTCGGCCCATTTCTGGCGAGCAATCTGTTTCTGCATCAACTCCCGCCGGTGCGAAAAGCGTTATCGATGCGCGTCGGCCCACAGCAGGAAGCCACCGTCTGTTTCGACACGGAACTCTTGCAATGGCGGGCCGCGTGGACCGGCGGGTTCCTCAAGTTCGATCCCGCCCGCTATGGATTGATTGCCGCTCCAAAACTGGATGGCGACCTCACCTTCGCCGTGAAGAATCAGCCGGGCTGGTCAATCCCCGGCAGCGCCGAAGCCGCGCGGCTGCAATACAAGGCGTTGTATCAACGCGGCCCGAAGTTAGCCGTGGCATACACCATTGATGACATTCCGATCCGCGAACGCCCGGACTTCCTGCGGGTTGACCATGTCGGCCTCTTTCGGCGGCACATCGAGATCGGGGCGACTCCCACCGACCTCTTGCTGCATTGGGGACACCTCGGCACGAATCCGCGGATCGAACAGCACGACGGCCAGAGCCTGCTCGTTTGCGAACGGGGCGAGCAGACCCTCGCCGCCGTGCTGTTCGGTGGAAACAACGCCCGCTGGGATATTACTCCCGAAGGTGCCATCAACATCCGATTCAGCGCGTCCAGGACCACGCAGACCGTTGAAGTCCGGCTCGGCATTGCTCACGCGCCGCAAAAGCCCGCGTTGTTTGCCGCGCTGCGGGCCCAGCGATCAATCGAAGATCCTGCAATTTGGATTCAACCCGCGGCGACCCTCTGGCCGGAAGAGATCATCACCCAAGGCGTGCGCGGTGCCGACAACGCCGGTTATGTCATCGACACCCTCACGCTCCCCGTCGATAACCCGTACAAAGCGTTGCTGTTCGTCGGCGGCCACGACTTTTTTGTGAACGGCGACATCGCGCTCTGCACCGCGCATGGCGATGTGTGGCGCGTGTCCGGAGTTGATGATACGCTGTCGAAACTGGTCTGGAAGCGTTACGCCACGGGGCTATTCCAACCGCTCGGTTTGAAGGTCGTTGAGGATCACGTCTACGTGCTGGGACGCGATCAGATCACGCGGCTCGTCGACACCAATGGCGACCATGCTGCCGATGTGTATGAGTGCTTCTGCAATCGGTACGAGACCTCGCCGGGCGGGCACGATTATGTGACGTGTCTCGAACGCGATTCGAAAGGGAACTGGTATCTCGCGCATGCCAATCAGGGGGTGATCCGCATCAGTCCGGATGGTCGCCAAATGGAATCGATTGCGACCGGCCTGCGCAATCCCAATGGCCTTGGTGTCGGTGGCAGCGACATGATCACCGTTGCTCCGCAGGAAGGAGAATGGACCCCGGCGTCCGCGATTTTTGAAGTCCACCCCGGCGATCACTACGGCTACAAAGGCCCGAAAATCACCGACAAACGGCCGCTCGGTTACGATCCGCCGTTGTGCTGGTTGCCGCGGCGGTTGGACAATTCCTGCGGCGGGCAATGTTGGGCCGATACGAAAAACTGGGGGCCGCTCTCGGGGTTGATGCTGCACTTCTCGTTCGGCCAATGCACGATGCTGCCGGTGCTGCGGGAAGTGGTCGACGGTGTCGCGCAAGGCGCGGCGATGGAATGGCCGCTGGCGTTCGACTCCGGCGTGATGCGCGGCCGCTTCAGCCCGCGCGACGGGCAACTCTACGTCAGCGGTCTGAAAGGTTGGGTCTCATCCGCGGTGAACGATGGCTGCCTGCAACGCGTCCGCTACACCGGCCAACCGGTCCTCACTCCGGTGGCAATGAAGTCGTACCGCAACGGGATCGCGCTGACGTTCTCGCAGCCGCTCAACGCGAAGGCCGTTGAAGACGCGGCGCGGTATCGCGTGCAGCGCTGGGCTTACCGTTACGGCGCGGAATATGGTTCGGAAGAATACCGCGATGTGAAGAAAGGCGTGGTCGGCCGCGAAGACGTGGAAGTCCTTTCGGCGACGTTGCATCACGACCGCAAAACACTGTTCCTGATGGTCGATCAACTTCAGCCGTCGATGCAATATGCGCTCACAGGGGAAGTGGTCGACGCGCAAGACCGCACGGCGACACTCGCGCTGTATCCCACCATCAACAAAGTTCGTGAAGACGATTACCACGGGCCGACGCGGGTCCATCAACTCACCGAGGGGCGATTAACCCCTGACGTGCGCGAACGCATTCGCCTCGGACTGCAGTTCCATGTCACGCGGTTCCTACCGGATTCCAATCCGCACGATGTCGCGGTGTCGCGGCTGGCGGCCTGGCAGGTCGCTACTGATGAATCGCCGGCACAACGCATCGTCCCCGGTCACTGGCAAGCAGAACTGGATGGACTCATTCAGATACCGGACAAAGGTACGTATCAATTCCGTGTCGAAGGTGGGCGGGTGTTCCGCTTCTGGCTGAATGACAAAGTGCTGGCCTTCAACGAGAGGGGATGGACTACACCGGTTTCGTTGGGCCGCGGCCATTTTCAGATTCGACTCGATCTCACAAGTACGAACGACGGTTCCGCTTCGGGGCGGCTCTTCTGGCGCAGCAACACGTTTGCGGAAGAACCCGTGCCGCCGACGGTGTTGTGGCACGACCCCTTCTTTGGCGGACAGGATATCCCGGACAAATGGCGGAAAATGCGGCACCTGTTTGAAGATCATCGCTGCGGTCGTTGCCATACGGCTCCGGCGATCATGCAGGGACAAGCCGCGGCCGACCTGCGCGACCTCGGCCAGCGGCTGCGACCGGAAGCGGTGCTTCATCGGCTGATGAATCCCCATCAGCAGCGCGAAGACAGCACGATGCCCGCGCTCTTCGCCGATACTCCGGAAGGACGCCAAGCCGCAGCGGATGTGACCGCGTTTCTCTGTGGAGCCATGGCGACCAACACGCCTACAACAGGTGAAGCCAGCGAGGCGGCCATTGCAAAGTTTGAAGACCTCGGTTGCATCGCCTGTCACCGCTGGACAGCCCCCGGCGAAACCGATGCCCACACCCGAATTTCATTGTATTTCACGCGGGAAAAGTACCAGCCCGCCGCGCTGACGGCGTTTCTGAAAGAACCTTCGCGACACTTCCCGGCGATCCGCATGCCGCAGTTTCGGTTGACCGACGACGAAGCCCAATCGCTCGCGGACGTCATTCGTGCCAAGTCGGTTGGTAAGTTGCACGAAGTTCCCGAACTCGGCCGCGCAGATCGCACGGCGGGAGAAAAGCACATCGCGAATCTGCGCTGTGCGGCCTGTCATACCGGACTGAATCCCGACGACAAAAAGAACGCGATTGAGGCCGTCGCCATCAAATCCACTACCGCAGGTTGTCTTGCCGAGACGCGTGGGGATGGATCGTCGCCGTGGTTCGCACTCTCTGACAGTGATCGCGCCGCGTTACAGAAGTTCGTGTCTCTCCGCGAAGACCTCCGCCACCAGTTTTATCCGTCAGCGGCTGAAGACGCGGAACGGTCCATACAACGTCTGCGCTGCACCGCATGCCATCATCGCGACAATATCATCAGTCCCCGCGGTGAAATCATCGCGGAAGAATCGGACCGCGGGTTGCCGCCGGAGACGTTGCCGAATCTCACGTTTGCCGGAGAAAAATTGCATGAACGAGCGATTGCGGACATCATCGGCGGCAAGGTGAAGGAATCGCAACGGACGTGGCTGAAAGCGCGGATGCCGGCGTTTCCGTTTTATGCCGAAACGATTGCGCACGGGCTGGCCGCACAACATGGGGTGGCGGCGACGCAGCACGATGCGCCTACAATCAAGGTCACCGAGGACGTACTGGAGACCGGCCGCAAGTTGACGCTCACGCAAGGCGGGCTCGATTGCCGGCAGTGTCACGGCATCGGCGGGCAACTCGCCGCGGGCGATGCGCAGTCGCAGTTAGCGCGCGGGATTGATTTCCTCGCGGTGAAACAGCGGGTGCGGTACGATTTCTACCGCCGCTTCGTGCTCGATCCGCCGCGGTACGACATCGGCACGCGCATGCCGAAGTTCGTCACGGACGGTCGCATCACCAAGGTGAACCACATCTACGACGGCGAGGCCCGCCAGCAATTCGATGCGGTCTGGCTGTATCTGCAATCGTTGCCCGACAAGCCGTCGCAGTAAAAACCACCGGGAGGGCGATGGTTCGCCCTCCCGTATTGATGGTCGCTGACGAAGGGTGTGCCGCTCGGACTCGGGCACACGTTCCGGAACTACGGATAGAACGGGCTATTGTTCGGAGCGTAGTTCCGGCCAGAACCTGGAAATTGGCTGACGTTCCAGTCATCGTAGTCATTCGTCGGCGTGATACTGCGATCATAATACGGCATCCGTGGTGCTGGGCTCACTCCGGGGTTGTTGTTCCATCCGATCGGGGCCGGCGCCGGAGTCGGATAACCGTTGTACGGCTGTGGGGCCACGGGAGCGTAATACCGCGGGCGGCATGGTCCATTGCCACAATTTCCGCCGTTGCCACGATAGCCGCTCGATCCATAGTTCGAGGGGCCACAGATTCCGTCCGGACAGTTTCCAGCATTGCCGTAATTGCCACGGTAGTCGTTTCCATAGCCGACGGGACCGGCATAGCTCGGATAGCCCGTCCGATAAGCCGGGGTCGGCCGACAGTTCGGTCCATAATAGGGGCGTTGCGGCGGCGCGAACCAGCTTGTGGGGTCAAATACATTCTGGGCCGAAGCCGATGTTGCCGCGAGGGCCACGACCGCGGCTGTCAACAGGCCGGTAAGGGGTTTCAGACTCATGATCCGTTCCTTCTCTTTTAAATCCCGCGAGGGTGCGGGTCACTTCCACAACCGAGCGAGATTGCCGGCCGGATGGAAGTCACGAGAATCGCAGAAGGCATGCCGCTGATTTCACAAATCGAGAACAGTCTGCAGCGATGGCATTGAGACTTCTTAATGACGGATCGTGATTTTTCCAGGAAGCCTTACGAAAGCTGAGTCAGTTCGATGACATGTCTGCTCAGAATGATCGGCCTATTGTCAGTCTGTATTGCTGTGGAGCAATGCCGGTGCTCGCTCTCGGTAAGACTTACAAACGATTCCGGCATTTCAGTCCATCCCAATTTCGATTGAAACTCTATCTTGCGCGCAAAACACGATGGCGTTTGCCATTAGGAATGTCGGCAAAGATGGCCGAAGGGTTTGGCACAGGTCCTGCAATATGGACTTGGCATGACGGGGCAAAAATTCAAAACCCGTCAAGACCAAATCAGCAACTGCACAACCCTGGCAAGGAATCTGGATCATGTTGGTTCTGACACGCAAGCGCGATGAGATCATCCGCATCGGTAACGACATTGTTATCCGAGTGATCCGCACCGGCCCGACGAGCGTCAAGATTGGTGTCGCGGCCCCGAACGATGTCCGCGTCGTTCGCGGCGAACTCGCCCCGCTTCCGGAATGCGAAATCGACATCGAAAACATTGCCGAGCTGCTCGTCCACAACTAGTACCCCTTGTTCATTGCGGCTGTGAGAACACAGCCCCTGTCACTCTGGAAGGAGTCCGCCCCCATGTTCGCGAAGCCCAAAAATTCTGCCGTTGCTCGCCGTTTCGTGTTGGTCAGTGCCTTTGGATTGTTGGGATTGTTGCTCGCCGCGCCCGTGGCTGATGCTCAAGCCCCGTCACCGTTCTATCAGCCCGCTGTGGACTTCGGACCGGCCCCCGCAGCCGCATTGAACGCTCCGGCTCGCTCACCTTTCTTCACGGAAGAGTCACCCCGTTCTATCGACCGTGGTAAAGCCAGTGTTCGTTCGCGAGATCCCTCATCGTTGAAAGAACGATTAAGGCCGTTTCTGGGTGCCGATGAAAACGACGACTTCGCTCCGATGTTGCCGGCGGATTTTCGCCCGACGCTGGAGCGGATCCCGTTCAACAGCAACGTTGTCCCGGCGAGTCGTACCGAAGAGGCCCAGCCGCGTCGCAATCTGCCGACGGCACCCGCCGCCAAGCCGCAACCGTCGGTCGCCGACAAAGTCGCCAAGCGTTATGCCGACCCGCGTGTGATCCGGATCGTGCAGCAACTCACTCCCCAAGCCGGAGAAGCGTTGTACCTTGAAGTCTCACAGATGATTGACAGCCGGCACGTGAAACCGACGACGTACGATCAACGTGTGCAATCGGCGCTGGAACACCTGACGATCGCGCTGAAAACTCCCTCTTTTCAACAGACGATGCGGACTCGGCTGACCTCGACCGCGACACGAGTTCTGCAACAGGAGCTTCGTGATTATGCGAATCAACTTCGCGTGGGGAACCGTTCGCAATCGATCGAAGCCATGCGGACCGTCGAGCAGATGGTCGCCGACGAAGGTGTGAACCCATCCGTGGTCCCTATGGAATTTGTTTACGGTGCCTTGGATACGCTCGATCAATATTCCATGTTTATCGCCCCGGAAAAATCGGGAAATTCGGCTCTCGGATTGAAAGGGAGCATGGTCGGCATCGGTGTCGAACTCGAATCGCATCCAGACGGGATGAAGATTCTCAAGGTCCTGCCGGGTGGTCCGGCCGCGGAAGTGACGCTGCGTCGTGGAGACGTCATCACGTCGGTCGACGGCCAGGCGATTGCGGGTCTCGAATTGAATCGTGCTGCGGATTTGATCGCCGGTCCTGCTGGAACCGCAGTGAAGATTGATCTCAAGCGGGATGCCTTGATCGGCGACGTTACGCTCGTCCGGCGGTCCTTCAAGGTGAACAGTGTTTCCGAAGTTCGGATGGAAGCCAACGGCGTCGGCTACATCAAGCTCGATCAGTTCGCCGAATCGTCCGCCAAGGAAATGGATGAGGCCCTCTGGAAGTTACACAACGAAGGCATGAAGTCGCTGGTCTTCGATCTCCGCGGCAACCCCGGTGGATTGCTGACCACGGCGATTGCTCTCTCCGACCGGTTCCTTCCCAGTGGCACGATTGTCAGCACCAAAGGTCGAACCGATGCGGACAACAGCCAGGAAGTCGCTCAGCAACCGAACACATGGAAAACGCCTCTGGTCGTGCTGGTCGATCACGATAGCGCTTCGGCAAGCGAGATTTTTGCGGCGGCGATTCAGGAAAATCATCGCGGTGTCATCGTTGGTGAAAAATCGTACGGCAAAGGAACGGTGCAGACGTTGTTCCCGCTGCAAACTGTGCCGTCCGCATTGCGATTGACCACCGCGAAGTTCTACTCACCCGAAGGCCGTGAAATGGCGGGTGTCGGTGTGGATCCCGACATCGCGATCATCAGCACGAACCGCACTGCCGACCGCGACCCGGCCTTGCAGGCGGCGCTCAAGGCCGCTCAAGACCCGAAGGTGATCAATATGGCAACCCGCCGCGCACGGAACGACGGGTCGGCCATGCGAGTGCTCAAAGTGGCGATTTAAGATCGCCTCATCGAGCGAAACGAGTCCGCGGGTTTCACTAAGTTGTAGGGGGGCGGAAAACGAGGTGAAGGCTCGCGGACTCGTTTCACCGGACACGACAATCATGAACCGCTGGGAGGCACAACAGCCTCCCAGCGGTTTTGTCGTTTCCACGACTCGTTTGAACGGAGGGACTGGATATACTGTCCGGGTGGCTGCCCCTCCCCCACCGTACGGAGTCGTATCATGCGCTGGATTTTCTCGATGACCGTCGTTGCCTGGACGGCGTTTTCGGCAAGCGTTTGCTTTGCCGATGTGGAATCGGGGCCGCCGGCTGGTCAGGCCGTGGCTTCGCTCAAAGTTCAGCCTGTCGAAAACGGTCAAGCGGGCGAAGCGATTGATCTCGCAGTCCAGCGCGGCGAACAACCCACGGTCTATGTGTTCCTCTCCAATACTCGTTTCGATCGTCCCGCGGCGCGCTTTATCAAGATGCTGGACGCCGCCATCCAAAAGCGACAAATGCTCCATCCCACTCTTCAGGTGGTGATTGTGTTCATGTCGGATGACGCCGTGAAGGGTGCCGTTCGTGCCACGGCAGTTCAAGGCTCGCTGAAACTCGCCGCGAGTCAATGGACCGTGTGGAAAGACGGCGCAACGAGTCCCGATGGCTGGGCGGTCAACGATCGTGCATCGGTGACGGCCGTGGTTGTCGATAAAAAGATCGTCAGCGCAACCTTTGCCTACGATTCGATCAACGACACGGTCGTCCCGATGGTCGACGCCGCAGTCGCAAAAATCGCTCCGTAGTTCCTGAATGGAGCTGCATCTGAGTGCCCCTCTTGGTTGATGGGAAGGTGTGAGGAATGCGTCCACTTGTTGTGATGGTGTTAGGAGGATTCGTGCTCACGCCCCTTTCCGCTGCGGAGTATGACCGTCCATCGGGTATGTCCGCGCAGGGCCGGTCGGTGGTCCTCGCTCGTAACGGCATCGTCGCAACCAGTCATCCGACTGCGGCGCAAGCCGGGCTCGATGTCCTCCGCGATGGCGGCAATGCCGTTGACGCCGCCATCGCCGCCAATGCCATGCTGGGTGTTGTCGAACCGATGAGTTGCGGCATCGGCGGCGATCTCTTTGCCATCGTCTGGGACGCCAGGACGCAAAAGCTCTACGGCCTCAACGCCTCCGGACGCAGCCCACAAACGCTCAATCGGCAGGTTTTCGCCGACAAAAAGCTGACGGAAATTCCGACCATCGGCCCGCTGTCGTGGTCGGTGCCGGGCTGTGTCGATGGCTGGCACGAACTCTCGTCCCGATTCGGTATGAAACCGCTGCGCGAGTTACTGGCACCGTCCATTGCCGCCGCGGAAGACGGCTATCCCGTCTCCGAAATCATCGCTTCCAGTTGGAAAGCATCGCAAAAAGAACTCGCGAAATGGCCCGATGCCGCGCGAGTCTATCTCCCTGGCGGTAAAGCCCCGGCGTTTGGGGAAATCATCAAGTTGCCGGAACTCGCGCAGTCGTATCGCCTCATTGCCGAGTACGGCCGCGATGCGTTCTATCGCGGACCGATTGCCGCCGAGATCGATCGCTTCAGTCTCGCGAATGGCGGTTACCTCACCGCGAGCGATCTGGCGAAACACACCAGCGAATGGATCGATCCGGTCTCGACGAACTACCGTGGCTACGATGTCTGGGAGTTGCCGCCGAACGGGCAGGGGATTGCGGCGTTGCAGATGCTCAACATTCTGGAACCGTACGATTTGAAGTCGCTCGGACCGAAGTCGCCGGAGTATGTGCATCTGTTCGTCGAAGCGAAGAAGCTGGCGTTTGCCGATCGCGCCAAATTCTATGCCGACCCGGCGTTTCATCCGCTGCCGATTGCCGAGTTGATCTCGAAACCGTATGCAGACAAACGCCGCGCGCTCATCAACCCGGGAAAGGCGCTCGTCGATGTCCCCGCCGGTGATCCGAAGCTGGAGCATGTCGACACGGTTTATCTCACGGTCGTCGACAAAGACCGCAATTGTTGCTCGCTGATCCAAAGTTTGTTTCATGGCTTCGGATCGCAAGTCGTGCCTGGGAATGTCGGCTTCGCATTGCAGAACCGCGGGCAACTCTTCGCACTGGACGACAAACATCTCAATCGACTCGAACCGGGCAAACGACCGTTCCACACCATCATCCCGGCAATGGTGACCAAAGACGGGAAACCGGTTTTCTCTTACGGCGTCATGGGCGGCGATATGCAGGCTCAGGGACACGTCTCCGTCCTCATTAATATGCTCGACTTCGGCATGAACGTCCAAGCCGCCGGCGACGCCGCCCGCATCCGCCACGGCGGCAGCCCCACTCCCACCGGCACGCCGGCCGAACCCAATGGCGGCACGGTCTTTCTCGAATCCGGCTTCCCGCCGGAAACCCGGACAAAGCTGCAAGCCCTCGGCCACAAACTCGAAAAATCCCCCGGCAGCTTTGGTGGCTACCAGGGCATCTGGATTGACTGGACCAACAACGTCCTCCACGGTGCCACGGATAGCCGTAAGGATGGGGCCGCGGTGGGGTATTGAGTGCTTATGCGAATCACGATATGTTCAAGCGACACAGGTGGATAAGTAGAACTCATCCTCACGCCATAATGCGACGTATCGCTCCATCCATCTCTTTCGCGACGGAAGGCAGAATGACCCTCGCACTGGAACTCTCGCCCGATTTGGAGACGCGGCTCGCGCAGGAAGCGGCGGTGCTGGGGATGCCGATCGAGGCGTATGTTCTTGGCGTGTTGGCGCAGAGTCATCCCGTCTCGGTTCGCCGCGAGGGCTTGGCCGCCGAACTGCAAGGGTGGGTTGAAGCAGGTTCGACAGAACCACCCAGTGACGAGATGCTCCATCAACTGGACGCGGATCGCCTTTCGGATCGTCGGCTCTATCCGCCCGAGCTCAAGGGCGTGACATGGTAGCCGCGGTTTACGTAATCGCCACGACGAACGTAGGACATCTTTCCCGTTTTGTCTCAGCCGAGTTGTGGCGAAACATTTAATAAGAGATGGCAATGCGATGGCAGCAGTATTTGTGGTCAAGGGCTTGGATCGCCGCCGTGACCTTGTTTTTCTCAGTTCCATCGCACGCACAATCGCCGCCCATCACTCCCGCGGCGTTGGAAATTCATCACAGTGCCATGCTCTTCGATGGCCACAATGATTTGCCCTGGCAGATGCGGGAGTTGGCGGGCGGTTCGTTCGACAAGCTCGACATCGCGCAATTGCAACCGCAGTTGCATACGGATATTCCCAAGCTGAAACGAGGTGGAATCAAAGCCCAGTTCTGGTCGGTGTATGTCCCCGCGGAAACCGATGCCACTGGCGATGCGCTGGTCAAAACGCTCGAACAGATCGAGATCGCGCACGCCATGTTTAAGCGGTATCCGGAGACCTTCGAGCAGGCGAAGACCGCGGACGATGTCGAGCGGATTGCAAAAAGTGGCAAAATTGCCTCGATGCTGGGCGTCGAAGGGGGCTACTCGATGCAGGGATCGCTGCCGATTCTGAAGAAGTTTCATGACCTCGGCGTGCGGTACATGACGCTGATGCACAATAAGAATCTATCGTGGGCTGATGCCGCGAATGACAAACCCGAACATGGCGGGCTGACCGAATTCGGCGAGGAAGTCGTCCGCGAGATGAACCGGATCGGGTTATTGGTTGATATTTCTCACGTGTCGCCCGACACGATGCGCGATGCCCTGCGGGTGACGACGGCCCCGGTGATCTTTTCGCACTCATCAACACGGGCGCTGACGGACCATCCACGGAACGTGCCCGATGACATTCTGCGAGAGCTTCCCAGAAATGGCGGCGTGGTGATGATCAATTTTTACTCGGGGTTCATCGTTCCTACCGAAGAGTTAAAGCGTGACAAAGAAGCCCGCGGCACCTTGAACAATGTCGCCGATCATGTGGAGCATGCGATTAAAACGGCGGGAATCGATCACGTCGGGCTCGGTGGCGATTTCGATGGCATCAACCGCACTCCGGTGGGACTCGAAGACGTTTCGACATATCCCGCGCTCACGCAGGAACTCGTCAATCGGGGTTACAATCGTGAACAGCTTCACAAGGTTCTCGGCGGCAACATCCTGCGCGTGCTCCGGGCGGCGGAGAATATCGCCAGGCAATCTCCACGGTAATCATCCAAGGCATCGTTGAGCCCGAATGATTCGCATGAAAGCGTCTGCCGGACCGTGAATCGAGCAGGAAACGCGCACGCGTGCCTTGTGGGTCGTACGGTCCTATAATACCAGTGCCGTTTGGCGGTCGCTCGGATTGCCGACGACGAGACCAGCGCGTCTCACAGGATGCCGGTGGTGACCGCAAGGACCATTCCCCAGACCGAATTTGACTGGGATCTTGAAGCCCAGGCGATCACGGTACGCATCCGATGGTTTGGCATCGCGGTGGGCTATGTGCTGGTGAACTTTCTTGGCAGTGGCTCGGCGACATTTCCGCTGAACGCCATTCTGGCACTCGGCGCGGGCTATGCGCTCTGCGACACCTACTTCAGTGTTCGCGGCCGTTTGTTCCTCAGCGATTACCCGTTATTCACGTCGGCGATGGAAGCGGTTTTCATCGGACTGCTCTGCCATTTCGATACGGGGGCGCTCAGTCCGTTCCGTTTCTATTACATTCTGTCACTCCTGGTGTGTGCGATCCGCTTCACGCCGATGATCACGTATTCGACATTCGCGTTCCACACGTTGAGCTATGCCACCGTGGCGATGACTCACGGCGTGCAGAACTGGGAGGAAACGACGTCGCTGGTGTTGACGCCCGTGGTCATCGGCTGGGTGACCTGGGCCGGGACATCGTTCGCGGGGCTGTTGAAGCGTGCCAGTCATCGGCTGCGGGAATTGAATGTCGCCTTGCAGCAGAACCAGACGCATCTCGAAGAACGCATTGCCGCGCGGACACGTGAGTTGCAGGAATCGCAGGCGATGATCGTGCAGCAGGAAAAGCAGGCGGCGTTTGGTTTGCTGGCCGCCGGAATCGCGCATGAAGTCGGTAACCCGTTGGCGGCCATCAGTTCGCTGGTGCAATTGCTGAATCGTCGCAATATCGACGAGCACACGCGCGAACGGTTGATGATGGTGGACGACCAACTGCGGCGGATTCAACGCACCTTGCGCGAACTCGTCGACTTCAGCCGCCCGGCGACCAATGTGAAAGCGCCGGGCGATGTCCACAGCATGATTGACTCCGCGTTAAGCATCGCCAAGTATTACAAGCGAAAAAAAGGAAAGACGATTGTGACGTCGTTTGTGGACGATGTCCCGCCGCTGTGCGTGATTCGCGACCAACTCGTGCAGGTCTTTCTCAACCTGATTCTCAATGCGATGGACGCGACACCGGAAGGGGGGACCATCGAGATTCGCACGTCTATCATCGATGGTTGGCTGCGAGTGGATGTGAGGGACACCGGCGTGGGCGTCAGTCCCCACCATCGTGAACGAATTTTCCAGCCGTACTTCACGACAAAAGAAACCGGCACCGGACTGGGACTTTTCGTGTGCCGGAATATCGTGGAACAGGAAATGGGAGGCCGCATTGAACTCACGGAAACGTCTCCTGCCGGGACGACGTTTTCTGTCCGGTTGACCGATGAGGCCTTGCGGAATCGTGCCGATGCGTTACCTTCACATCGAACCAATCCCGAGCCCGTGTCGCAGGAATTGACCGTACCGTGAAACTCTCCCGCTCAATTCTGATTTGCGAAGATGAAGAGATCATCCGGACTTCGCTGCGCGAGTTTCTTGCCGAGGAAGGCTACGATGTGATCGCCGTCGGGACCGCCACCGCAGCGTTGCACGCCATCCGCCAGCGCGATTTCCAGGTCGCCATCTGTGACGTGCAGCTTCCGGATGGAGACGGCGTGCAGTTGCTGCGGCGATTGCTGCAGTTCAACGCGAACCTTTCGGGACTCGTCATCACGGCGTATGCGACTGTGGAAAACGCCGTCGAGGCCTTCAAAGCCGGGGCGTTCGATTTTCTCGTGAAGCCGGTCATTTTTGACGATCTCGCGAACAAATTGCAGCGTCTGTTTCAATACCGGGAACTGTCGCAAGAGAATCAGACCCTGCGGAAAGAACTCGCCCGTCGGGACGACAGCGATGAATTGATCGGCTCCAGTCGCGCCGTGCGCGAATTGCAGGATGCAACGCGTAAAGTCGCCGTGACGGGGGCGAATGTGCTGTTGTGCGGCGAGTCCGGAACGGGCAAGGAGCTTGCCGCACGCACGATTCATCGCTGGGGGCCGAAACGGAACGAACGGTTCCTCACCGCGAATTGCGCCACCCGCCCGGCAGAGTTGCTCGAACTGCAGCTCTTCGGTGGCCAGACGCCCGCTTCGCCGGGCAGCGGCGATCAGGCCGGCATCTTCCGTCAGGCCGGCGAAGGAACGGTGTTTCTCGATGAGGTCTCGCAGCTCCCGCTTTCAACGCAAGCCAAATTGCTGCGCGTGATCGAACATGGCGAATTCACTCCGCTCGGTGCGACCGATCCGCAGAAACATCATGCCCGCATTGTCGCGGCGACCACGCGCGATCTTGCCAGGGAAGTTGCCGAAGGACGATTTGATGAAGCGCTGTTCTATCGCCTGGATGGAGTGAAGATCTGCATTCCTCCGTTACGCGAACGGCTGGATGATATTCCCGAGTTGGTCGAATTCTTCGTTGCCAAACACAGCCGCGCGATGGGGCAGGGCGTGACCGGTGCGACCAGCGAAACGATCCGCCTCCTCATCTCTGCGAACTGGAAGGGAAACGTCCGGCAGCTCGATAATGCCATCGAACGGGCCGTGATGATGTGCGAAGGATCGCAGATTCGTCCGGAGGAATTGCCGCCGGATCTCATCGGCGGAAGTCAGCCGTTGCCGGACACCGATGAACTTCGTTCCGCGTTGCGTCATTATGAGCGGCTCCACATTCTGCGCGTGCTCCGTAACTGGCCCGACAAGCGCGAAGCCGCACGCCGGTTGCGGCTCGGTTTATCGAGCCTGTATCGAAAAATTGAAGAGTTGGGAATCGATCTCTGAAGCCGCGGTATGGCGCGAGACCTGCATTCCACAGAACGCGTTTTGGTCTCTGATTCACGCGGCGAGTGCGATCATGAAACTCACGGACTGGATCGTCAGCACCGGGCTGCTCGATGGCGGCCCAGCGGTTGAAAAATCGCAGATCATTCGGGAACTTCTGGAACGACTCGCAGACGATGGCCACATCACGATGGCGGACGTGCCCGTGATATCGGCAGAGGTGTTACGACGGGAGTCGTTGGGCTTGACGGGGATTGGACAAGGCGTGGCGATCCCGCATGCCCGATCGGCCGCGTTGTCCAGGCCGATTGCGATTGTGGCGGTATGCCGACTGCCCATCGAATTCGACAGCCTGGACCGCGAACCGACGGATATCGTTGCGCTGTGTCTCGCACCCTACGAGACACCGGGAACGAACCGTCGAGTGATGCAGCGCCAATCGGAGTTTCTGATGCGGTTGCTGGCGGACGGAGTCTTTCGAGATCGATTGCGGCACGTCTCGGCCGCCGTAGAGATTGCCGAAGTATTGATCGCCGCCGAAGTGCGTGGTAGCTGAGCCTTGAAGTCGTTTCCTGTCGATATTGTTGGCTTTGTCGAATTGGTACGGACGATTCATCTGACATTCTTGCAAGACAAAACACCATTACTCGTAAGCTTTCGAGAATCTCAGTCAATTGGAATCGAAGCGAGCTGCTTTCAATCCTATCGTAGAGCGGGGTGCAATGAGGATGGCTTGCCATTCTTCACTGCCAAAAGAACGAATTCCAGGCAGAGATGAGGCAGCACTCGGCGCTAATCGCAACCCGTGAGCTTCGCGAATTGGACACGGCTGTGTTCGCCGAGATGAGCGCCATCCAGCATTTTGCAGAATCGTATGGGCTGCGCAGGCGTCCCTCGTCGATCTTAACGTTCAGGGTGGAAGATGGGACCGGGTAGAGCGCAGCGAGGCTCGAACGAATGACGACAATTATGGATGAGGCACCGGTCACAATTCCCTCCCGTTCGCGCTGGCGGCGGTGGGGCATCGTAGCGATGATCACCACCATCGGAGTGGGAACGACATGGTTGTATTGGGATCATCTGGATTCTTTTCGTGTATCCCAAGTCGAATCTGCTGCGCCCGTTGTTCCGGTCATTTCTGTGGCGCGCGATGCACCCGAAGCCGTTGATGTCGATCCGGACCTCATCAAACGGATGCACATTGAGTGGACTGCGGCCCGGCCAATGACTTCGGCATTGCCGTTGCGACTGTCCGGACAGTTGATGCTCGATCCAAGCCGGCTGGTGCATGTTCAATCGCGGTTTACGGGCGAAGTCATCTCCGTTGGATATCTGTCCGCAGCGGGAGCGAACGCATCGGCCCGCGCTGCAACGCACCCCGGGCCCGAAGCGGGAACGCGCGAGATTCAAGTGGGCGATCGCGTCATCCGCGGACAACTCCTCGCGGTGATCTGGAGTCGTGAAGTCGGCGAGAAGAAAAGCGATCTCGTCGATGCGCTCTGCAATCTCTGGCTGCATGAATCCTTGTTGAAGAAACTGAAAAGTGCCGGCGAAGGGACGGTGGCTCAGCGGGCCATTGATGAAATGCAGCGGCTGTATGAATCGGACCTGATCTCCGTTTCCCGCTGGCGGCGAACCCTCCGTTCCTGGCACATCGATGAGCACGAACTGGTCGAAATCGAAGAAGAAGCCATGCGCCTGCATCTGAAAGCGCAGCAGTCGGACGGAGCTTCCAAAGCCGATGAAGAACCGGCCAATCTCAAACGTGATCAACGTTGGGCGGAAATGGACATTCACGCCCCGCGCGACGGCGTGCTGCTCGAAAAGAACTTCACCGTCGGGGATATCGTCGATCCGACGCTGGATCTGTTTAAGATCGCCGATCTTAGCCGGTTGGGCGTCCTCGCGAATTTGTATGAGGATGATTTGCCCAAGCTGCTGGGACTTCCCCCCGAGGAGCGACGGTGGCAGATTGTTTTCCCGAACCAACCAAGCTGCCCCGAATGTAGCGGCCGGATCGAAACGATTGGGCATGTGATCGATCCCAACCAGCACACGACGATCGTCACCGGCTGGGTCGAGAACCCTGGCGAACAGTTACGCGTTGGGCAGTTCGCCCGCGCTATGGTGGAAATGCCTGGCACCCCTCCCGCGGTCAGCGTGCCTCTGAGTGCGCTCATCGATCAAGGCGAAGACACCTGCGTTCTGGTCGTAACGGAGCGCGATCATCCGCGACTGCAACGTCGGTGGGTGACCGTCCTCCGTCGTACGCCGACCGAAGCCTGGTTGTCGGTTGCCCCCCAGGAATCGGAAGGCAGCCGGATTGCTGCCGGTGATCTTGTGGTTACGTCCGGAACCATTGAACTGCACGCCAAACTGGTGGAATTGCTCGCTTCGGATGCGTTTGCTGCCAATGCTGCCAAGGCGACATCACCATGATTGAAGCCCTCGTCAAATGGTCCGTCGAAAACCGGCTGGTGGTGTTCCTGTTGACCGTTACGCTGATTTGCGTCGGCGGATATGCCTTCGTGAACATCAACGTCGAGGCGTATCCCGACCCGGCTCCCGCAATCGTGGAAGTCATTGCGCAGTATCCCGGTGCATCGGCGGAAGAGATTGAACGTCAGGTGACGGTGCCACTGGAAGTCGCGCTGGCGGGGATGCCGGGGCTCGAATCGACACGCAGCAAATCGCTGTTTGGGCTCGCTCACCTGCGAAATCAATTCAGTTATGCGATCAGCAACAAAGATGCCCGCATTGAAGTGCTGAATCGGCTCGCGCTCTCGCAACTTCCAACCGGTGTGACGCCGACCCTTGCGCCGACGTCACCCACGGGGGAAATCTATCGATACACGCTCAGCAATCCGCTCGACGAAGAAGGCCAACCCATTTATGAATTGCGAGATTTGAAAGGCTTGCAGGATTGGACCTTATCGCGGGAATTCCGCCGGGTCCCGCGCATTGCCGACGTGGTGAGCTTCGGGGGTGAGGTGAAACGCTACGAAGTGCAGCCGGATCCCGATCGCTTGCGGCGTTACGGAGTCACGCTCGATCAACTCGAAACCGCGATTGCGCAAAGTAATGCCAATGCCGGCGGCGATTATCTGATCCAGCCGCATGCTGCGCAGGTCGTGCGCGGCCTCGGTTTGCTCGGGCGCGGACAGGATCCCTTCATCACCGTCCCTCAGCACGATCCTGCCGCGGCGCGGGATTATTTGCGGGCTCAGGAACAGGTCCGTTTGCGGGAAATTCGGCAGATCGTGCTCGCGGCGACGAACAATGTGCCCGTGCGGGTGAGCCATGTTGTGGAAGGGGGCTTGTTGCCCGATCGTTTGACCCATAGCGAAAAAGGGGTCGTCGTCGGCCACAGTACACGAGCCGGGCGTGTCAGTCTGAGTCGCCCCCAGCGCGACGCCTTGGGAACCGACAAACTCGGTTCCCAAGGCGAACGTCTATGGGACGAATTCCCGGATGTGGTGCAGGGGACGGTGTTATTACGCAAGGGCGAGGAATCGCTTCCCGCACTAGCCGATGTGAAAAAGAAAGTGGATGAACTGAATGAATCCGAGGGGAAGTTGCTCCCCGGTGTGAAGCTGGAAACCTTCTACGACCGGACCAATCTCATCAACAAGACGACGGAGACGGTTCACGAAAACCTGATCGTCGGGATGATTCTGGTCACATTCATTTTGTTGATTTTTTTGAATCATCTTCCCTCGGCGCTGATCGTGGCGGTGAACATTCCGCTGTCACTGATGTTCGCTTTTGCAATCATGTATTTCCGCGGGCAATCGGCCAATTTGCTGTCCCTCGGTGCGGTCGACTTCGGCATTATCGTCGATTCCTCGGTCATTATGGTGGAGTGCATCTATCACCGGTTGAGTTCGCACATGGACGAGGGGTTGCCCCTGGAACAACGAATCCTGGGGGCAGCGGAAGAAGTCCAGCGAAGTCTGTTTTTTTCGACGATGATCATGGTTTGTGCGCTCCTGCCGCTCTTTACCATGTCCGGTCCTGAAGGCCGGATTTTCGGACCAATGGCGGATGCCTATGCCCTGGCTTTGGCGGGCGCGTTGTTGCTGGCGCTCACCGTTTCGCCAGTGCTCTGCCGCACGTTCATGACGCGCGTCAAGGAAGCCAAAGACAACTGGCTGGTTCGCAGCTTGCAGCGGTTCTACTTGTCGCAACTGGACGCGGCGCTGCATCGCCGTGCATGGGTCGTCGGCGGGTTTGCCGTGATGGTGATCGCAACGGGAATCGCGTTGCCATATCTCGGTCGCGAATTCATGCCGCAGTTGGAAGAAGGAAACGTCTATGTTCGTGGAACGTTCCCGGCCAACGTGTCGCTGCAGGAGGTTGCTGAAAAGTCGGCACTCGCCCGCGCACGGTTGCAGCGTTATCCGGAAATCACCGCGGTTCTGTCGCAACTCGGACGCCCCGACGATGGTACGGATCCCACCGGTTTCTATAACTCCGAAATTTTTGTCCCACTGAAGGACCAACGCGAATGGCCGGCGGTCGTCGAACGCCACGGATGGTCACGAATCTTCGGAGCCATGCGTCCGCGTACCAAATCGGAACTCGTGGAATTGATGGATCGCGACCTCGATCACACTGTTGTGGGTGTGGATTGGAACTTTTCGCAAAGCATTCGCGATAACGTGATGGAAACTCTGTCCGGCGTGAAGGGCGAAAACTCAATCAAAATCTTTGGCCCCGATCTCGAACAACTGGAGAAACTTGCTTCCGAAGCCTCCGTCACCCTGTCGTCCATTCCGGGCATTCAGAACGTCGGCGTCTTCAGCATTCTCGGTCAAACCAACCTCGAATTGAACATCGACCGTGACAAGTGCGCGACCTGGAATGTGAGTATTGCCGACGTTCAGAATGCCCTGGAAACCGCCGTGGGCGGCAAAGCATTCACGCGAATGGTCGAAGGAGAAAAGACCTTCGACATTACACTCCGCTGGCCCGCAGCGCTCCGCTCCGATGAAGAAGCCATTCTCAACATCCCGGTCGACGTGCTCCGCAATCGTGTTGTGCCGACGAATGAACTCGCTGCGGGATTCGCGACCACCGGGTCTTCCATTCCTCTGCCGTCGGTGACCGGTTCCCTCGATCAACCGCTGCCGAATCTCATCGCGCGGCGACGGCTGGGGGACCTTGTGACGTCGCTCAACGAACAGGGCGAACCCGATCCCGGTCGACCACTGACGCGCAACGGTGCCTCCACCATCTACCGCGAACAGGGCCAGCGACTCATTGCGGTCAAATTCAGTGTTCGCAATCGTGATCTCGCCGGGGCCGTTGCCGAAGCGCAACAGAAAACCGCGCATCTCATCACCGCGCCTTACCGTGTGGAATGGTCGGGTGAATTCGAAGAAATGCAGGAAGCTGTCTTTCGCCTGGCGATCGTCGCCCTGCTCGCGATGATTCTGATCATCGTCCTTCTGTATCTGGCACTGCGTTCGTTAATGGACGTGGTCACGGTCGGTGCCAACGTGGTCGTCATTTGCCTGGGAGGCATCTGGTCGCTCTTCCTGACGGGCGAAAACTTTAATATCTCGGCCGGTGTTGGTTTCATCTCCATCCTCGGCGTGGGGATGATGAATGGCTTGATTCTCGTTTCGGCGTTCAACACCAGCCGGGCCCATGGAACGTCGCTGGACGAAACGCTCCGCGATGTGATGAAGCGCTTCGTGCGACCATTGACGATGACCCCTTTGACGGCCATCTTCGGCATGCTCCCCGCCGCGCTGTCCAACCGCATCGGTTCCGAAAGCCAGAAACCGCTGGCAATTGTCGTGGTCGGGGGGATGACACTCACGCTGTTCCTGCTGAATCTGATCCCCGTGCTCTACAGCTTCTACGGCGGCACTCCGCGAAGAACATCGACCGCCACGCACAGTCATTAATTCTGATGCGGCATGCCGACTGTTCTACAAAAAAAATGGTGTTCAAACACCGGCCAGCATCAGTGGTTGATAGGGCAGCCCAAACGTATCGGCAACGGCCTGATTCGTGATCTGGCCACCATGGGTATTCACGGCGTGGACAAAGCCGGGGTCGCTGGCACATGCCGCCGCCAGCCCCTGAGTGGCAAGCCTCACCACATACGGCAGCGTGACGTTGCACAGGGCATATGTGCTGGTGCGTCCCACGGCACCCGGCATATTGGCGACGCAGTAATGGACGACATGATCCACGATGTACGTCGGATTCGAGTGCGTCGTCGGTCGCGTCGTTTCAATACAGCCCCCTTGATCCACCGCCACATCAATGATCACCGCGCCAGGTTTCATCAGCGAAAGATCTTCGCGTGAAACCAACCGGGGAGCCCGCGCTCCTTCGACGAGGACTGCACCGATAACGAGATCGGCAAGTCGCAACTGCTCGCGGATGTTGAGACGATCGCTGAAAATCGTATTGACGTTCGGCGGCATGATGTCTTCGAGGTACCGCAAGCGCTCGACGTTGACATCGAGAATCACGACATCGGCCTGAAACCCGGCGGCAATCCGGGCCGCGTTCTTACCGACCACTCCGCCGCCGAGAATCGTGATGTGCGCGGGAGCCACACCGGGGACGCCGGCGAGGAGAATGCCGCGGCCGAGTTGCGGGCGTTCGAGATACTTCGCGCCCTCCTGAATGCTCATGCGCCCGGCGATTTCACTCATCGGTGTCAGGCACGGCAAATCTCCTGTCCGGCCACGCAGCGTCTCATACGCCACGGCGGTGCAACCGGTGGCGAGAATGTTCCGCGTCAATTCTTCACTGGCCGCGAAATGAAAATAGGTGAAGACGAGCTGCCCCGGGCGAAGCAGCGGCCATTCGCTGGCCTGCGGTTCCTTCACTTTGACGATCAAGTCCGCCTGACTGTAGACGTCCGCCGCCGTGTTGACGAGTTCCGCTCCCGCGTCGGCGTATTGCTCGTCGGTGAGGCCGCTGCCCAGCCCCGCGCCGCGCTCGATGAGGACACGTTGTCCTCGCCGCACCAATTCATCGACCCCCGCAGGAATCATCCCCACGCGGTACTCGTCCGACTTGATTTCTTTGGGAACGCCAATGAGCATCGTTTCGTCCTTGCTGAGAAGAGGTGGGTGGATTGTAATCGGAGGCGGATCAGCACGAAATCCGAACGTCGAAATCCGAAGGAAGACGCGACCGCACCCCGGCAGCTTCCGGGCAGCCGGAGTGCTTGAGGTTACGCGCCGTTCGACAAAAGCATCCCGGCTGCGAGGAAGCAGCCGGGATGCGACACCGCTAAAGCAGCCTTGGAATTCGTCCATGACCATCGAACAAACTTTTGGCCCTATCGAACGTCATTCCGCGGCGACGCTCGTCACGATGGCGCTGATGGAAGATCTCGGCGATCGCGGTGATCTGACATGCCAGGCGCTGATTCCCCCAGGCAGCCGCGCGGCAGTGAATGTAGTCGCACGAAAACCGGGAGTGCTGTCTGGGAGTCCCATTGGACGGATGGTTTTTGCACAGTTGGATGCGGCGATCGAATGGAAGGCGGTGAAGTCCGATGGTAATCGACTTGCCCCCGGTGATGTGGTCGCAACGGTCACCGGGCCATTGAACGGGCTGCTCGTCGGCGAACGGACGATGCTCAATTTCATGACGCATCTCTCCGGTGTGGCGACGCTCACGGCACAATTTGTCGAACGAATTGCGGGAACGCGAGCCGTGATTCTCGACACGCGAAAGACTTTGCCCGGATATCGCCGCCTCGAAAAATATGCGGTTCGCTGCGGCGGCGGCACGAATCACCGCATGGGATTGTTCGACGGGGTGCTGATCAAGGACAACCATCTCGCGGCATGGACGGCAAACGCTTCCATTGCCTCTGCGGTAAAGACCGCCCGCGAGACAAGCCCGCCGGGAGTGTCGATTGAAGTGGAAGTCGACACGCTCGATCAGCTCCGCGACGCGCTGCAAGGGAATCCGGACATCGTGTTGCTCGACAACATGTCCCCAGCGATGCTGCGGGATGCCATTACCCTTCGTGATGCCGCCGCACCCAATGTGCTTTTAGAGGCTTCGGGCGGCATCACGCTGGATACGGTCCGTGCCATTGCCGAAACCGGTGTCGAACGCATCAGTATTGGCGGACTCACCCATTCCGCTCCGGCACTCGATCTGGGCTTCGACTGGAATCAGCCCGGCGATGTGTTCGTGATTTGAACTCCGATCAGATGTCTTCCTGAGCGTTTCTAGTAATCGCTTGCGAAGCGATAACCAACGCCTTGTTCGGTCAGAATGTATTTTGGCCGGGCCGGGTCGTCTTCGAGTTTCCGCCGAAGGCTGGCAACGAAGACACGCAGGTAATGGTTTTCCTGCGAATCTAACGGTCCCCAGACTTCGCGCAGCAGAAAGCGGTGTGTCAGGACTTTTCCGGCGTGCTTCATCATCGTCGCCAGGAGCTTGTACTCCAGGGGTGTGAGATGAACTTCTTCGTCTTTGCGATGAACAAGCCGCGCAGCGAGATCCACCTGCAGATCGCCGACGGTCACTGTCATGGCTTCCGGGCCGCTGCGATGCGCGTGTCGGATCGCCGTTCGCATCCGCGCGAGGAGTTCGCCGACGCCGAACGGTTTGGTCACGTAATCATCGGCTCCGTTGTCGAGAGCCGCGATCTTCTGAGTTTCCTGGTCGCGCGCAGAAAGAATGATAATCGGCGCGGTGTACCACTCCCGCAGACGTTTCAGGACGTTTTGTCCATCGAGATCGGGAAGGCCGAGGTCGAGGATCACGAGATCGGGGGGCTGTCGGGCGGCTATTCGCAATCCTTCCTCGCCCGCAACCGCTTCGCTGATTCGATAACCCTCATTGGACAACGAGGCCTTCAAGAACCGCCGGATGGGTTGTTCGTCCTCGATGATCAAGATGTGATGGCCGCCTTGTTCCATGACGTTATTCTATCACAACCTGCGGGGTATCTTTCGGAATCGGCAGGCGGATCACGAATTCGGCTCCCCCTCCGGGACGGTTGGCTGCCGAGATTCTGCCGCCGTGAGCGGTGACAATGCCGCGACAGATGGCGAGTCCCAGGCCGCTTCCTCTGCCTGCATCCGCGGTGGGTGATGCCCGATAGAATTTGTTGAAAATTTGTTCTTCGGCACCGACGGGGACACCGGGTCCGTTGTCCGAAATCGAAATGCGGATGTGCTTCCCATCGACCGCGGCTTGAATGGCGACTTTCGTTCCAATAGGCGTGTATCGCGCCGCATTCTCCAGAAGATTCACGAAAACCTGCTCCATCAGCAGGCCATCCACAAACACGAGCGGAAGTTCGAGGGGCAAAAGCACGGTCACTTCATGATGGGCCAGTTCACGATGTGTGCGATGCAGTGCGGAACCGACGATTTCTTCCAGAACGTACCATTGCTGGTTGGGAGTGGAGGCTCCCGCATCCAGCTTCGACATTTGCAGAAGATTTTCGAGGAGCCGGTTGAGGCGGGCGGCTTCCTCTGCCACCGTTACGAGCAAATGGTGACGCGTCTCTTCATCGAAGGACGTCGATTCCAGCAAGCTGCTGCTGGCGCCGGCGATAGCGGCCAGCGGCGTCTTCAAGTCGTGAGAGACGCTGCTCAACAGACTGCTGCGAACTTGTTCCGCTTCCGCCACAACGCGCGCGTCCGCGGCGGCGATCGCCAATTGATCGCGTTCCAGTGCCAAAGCCAGTTGGTTGGCGCAGGCTTCGAGAAGTCGCCGAATGTCGGGGTCGAGCAGGCGTTCGGCATCGGGCACGCGGATGGCAATCGCTCCGTGAGTTCGTTGCGAGGCCGAGAGCGGTACGAAGAGTGCAATTGCGTTGGGGAGCGTGTTCGTCCCGGCTCCCGCGATCTGGTCGTGTTGAATGACCCATTGAGCGACTGGCAGGCTGACAGCGTGGTTGGCAATGGAACTGGCTTGGCCGTAGCCGACTTCCGGTGGGCCGGGCTCGTGCTCCAGGTAAATCGCCACTTCACCGCCGACCATCTGGGCGATCTTTTCACCCGCGGCATTGATCAAAAACACTTCTCCCGACAGCGAACTGAGTTGCTTGCCCAATTCATAGAGTGCCGAGGTCCGGCGTTCGCGCAAGCGCGTGCTTTCGATCTGGGCCCGCAACCGCGATGCCAAGTTGCTGATGACGAGGCCGATGATCAGCATGACCGCAAAGGTCACCAGGTACTGAGCGTCGGCCACAGCAAACGTATGAAAAGGAGGCACGAAATAGAAGTCGAACGTCAGTACGGCCAACACGCTCGCGAAAATTGCCGGGCCGCGGCCGTAGCGGAAGGCCGCCCATGCCACCGTTGCCAGGAACAGCATCACCGTATTGGCTTCGGCGTCGGCGATATGCAGGAAACGCAAACCATGAGCCACGAATCCCGTGCCGACAATCAGCCCCGCCGCGAAGAAGTAGGGTCGCGAGTTCGTGGAAGCCGCGGGGCCGACTGCGGCGAAGCGTTCTGCTTTGTCTTCGTCACCGTGGATAACATAGACATCAATTTCGCCACTCTTCTCCAGCAGGTCGTCCACCACCGTGCCGAAGAGCAGTCGCTGCCAGCGCGGCTGGTGCGTTTTGCCGATCAGAATCTTCGTGACATTTCGTAAGCGGGCGCAGTCGAGAATCGTATCGGTCACGTTCTGACCGGCCACAGTGACGGTTTCGGCACCGAGCCGTTCCGCCAGTCGAAAGTGTTGCGCGACCTGCTGCTTTGTGGGATGACTTGAGGGCGCTCCTGTCAGATCCACCGACACGGCTAACCAGGGGGCATCGAGTGCCGCCGCCATCCGCTTTGCCGTGCGAATCACACGCGCTGTTGTGGGACTCGGGCCGACGCAGACGAGTAATCGTTCTGCGGTTGCCCAGGGTAGAACGGCCGCTTTTTCGCGGCGCGCCGACTCGACGTCCGTATGGACCCGCCGCGCGGCCTGCCGGAGCGAGAGTTCGCGTAACGCCGTGAGGTTCGCTTTTTGAAAGAAGCTTTGAATCGCGCGCTGGGCTTGCTCGGGGACATAGACTTTGCCGGCTTTGATCCGAACCAGCAGTTCTTCCGGAGTAATGTCCACCAGTTCGAGGTCATCAGCCAAATCGAACACCCGGTCGGGTACCGTCTCGCGCACGACGATACCGGTAATCTGACCGATGACGTCATTCAAGCTTTCGATGTGCTGAACGTTGAGGGTCGTCCAGACGTTGATTCCGGCGGCGAGGAGTTCTTCGACATCTTGCCAGCGCTTTTCATGGCGGCAACCGGTGGCGTTTGAATGCGCGAGTTCATCGACCAACAGCAGATCCGGATGCCGCGTCAATGCGGCATCCACGTCGAAGTCTCGTAACGTGACGCCATGATGCTGGTATTCTCGAACCGGCAGGATTTCGAGTCCGGTGAGCAGCGCTTCGGTCTCTTGTCGACCATGCGGTTCGACATAGCCCGCCACGACGTCCCGCCCCGCCGACCGGACACGCCGGGCGTTCTCCAGCATGGCATAGGTTTTTCCGACACCGGCGGCATATCCGAAGAAGACCTTCAGCGAGCCGCGGTTGGCCTCAGCCTCATCCGCCTGCACCTGGGCAAGAAGTTCGTCAGGATTGGGTCGCGCCGTGGACATCGGAATTCGTTATTTCGTCGTCTGTTGTTGATCGAGAGACAGATTCAAGCGGAGGACATGCACCCGCGGTTCGCCGAGCATGCCGAATTGTCGACCTTCGGTATGCTCCTGAACAAGCTTGCGCACCAGATCTTCCGGCATTTTTCTCGCGGCGGCGATGCGCGGGACCTGATACTCCGCCGCTGCGGGAGAAATGTGCGGATCAAGCCCACTCCCCGATGCCGTTACGAGATCGACGGGGATGGGCACCGGACGTGATTCGGTAACTCCGAGTGCGGCAATTCTGGCCTCGGCCGCATTCTTCAGGTCGGGGTGCATCGGGCCGAAGTTCGACCCCGTCGAAGCGGCCGCATTGTAAGGAACCGGGCCGGTGGCTGAGAGTCGTCCCCAAAAATATCCCGGCTTCGAGAACGGTTGTCCGATCAGATCCGAGCCGACCGTCCGCGAGGCGATGCGAACCAAACTGCCGTTGGCCTGATTCGGGAAGACCACTTGAACAATGACCGTCACAACGAGTGGATAGATGCCGCCCAACAGAACGGTCAGGACGAGCAGGACCATCGTCGCGGTGCGAAGTTGTTGAAACATGATCGGTCTCTTTATGCCAGGCCAGTCGCGGAGAGAAGCAGGTCAATCATTTTGATGCCGATGAACGGGACCACGAGTCCGCCCAGGCCGTAGATCAGCAGGTTATTTCGCAGCAGTTGTGCCGCTCCGACGGGGCGATAGGCCACCCCTTTCAGCGCCAACGGAATCAACGCAATGATGATCACGGCGTTGAAAATCACGGCCGACAGGATGGCGCTCGACGGTGACGACAACCGCATCAAATCCAGCGCTTTCAGCGCCGGATACGTTGTCGCAAAGGCGGCTGGCAGAATGGCAAAATACTTGGCGACATCGTTCGCGATACTGAATGTGGTCAATGAGCCGCGCGTCATCAGCAGTTGTTTGCCAATGTTGACGATCTCGATGAGCTTGGTCGGATTCGAGTCGAGATCGACCATGTTCCCGGCTTCCTTTGCCGCTTGAGTGCCGCTGTTCATGGCCACGGCGACATCGGCCTGCGCCAGCGCCGGCGCATCGTTGGTACCATCGCCGGTCATGGCGACCAGCCGACCGCCCGTCTGATATTCCCGGATTAAAGCCAACTTCGCTTCGGGTGTCGCTTCGGCGAGAAAATCATCCACGCCGGCTTCGGCAGCAATGGCCGCGGCCGTCAACGGATTATCGCCGGTGATCATGACGGTCTTGATTCCCATCTGCCGCAATTCGGCGAACCGCTCTTTGATGCCGCCCTTCACGATGTCTTTGAGCTCAATCACCCCGAGCACCTTCGCATCCCGACTGACGACGAGGGGCGTGCTGCCGGACTTGGCGATCTGTTGCACCGCGGTACGAACGTCTTCCGGCAGGAATCCTCCGAGGCTTCGTACGTGAGTTTCCACGGCCTCGGTGGCTCCTTTACGAATTTCATGGCCATCCAGCGTCACCCCACTCATGCGCGTGCGGGCGGAGAAGGCAATGAAGTGCGGTTTGATGTGTTCCAGTTCCCGGGCCCGCAAACCAAACTGCTTCTTTGCTAGGACGGCAATGCTGCGGCCTTCGGCAGTCTCATCGGCCATGGATGCCAGATGAGCCGCCTCCGCTAATTCCTGCTCCGTCACACCGTCGGCAGAAATGAAGCGGGTCGCCTGTCGATTTCCAAGCGTAATCGTCCCGGTCTTGTCGAGCAGGAGCACGTCCACATCGCCCGCCGCTTCCACAGCCCGGCCCGACATGGCGATCACGTTCGTCTGACTGAGACGATTCATTCCCGCAATCCCGATTGCCGAGAGCAGGGCTCCGATGGTGGTGGGTGCCAGGCAGACGAACAAAGCCACCAGCACAGTCAAGCTGATGGCGTGACCTTGACCGGAGGCACGCACACTGAAGATCGAGTAAGGGAGCAACGTGGCGACCACCAGCAGGAAGATCAGTGTCAGTGCAGCAAGAAGAATTGCGAGAGCGATTTCATTGGGCGTTTTCTGCCGCTTGGCTCCCTCAACCATGGCGATCATTCGATCGAGAAAACTCTGGCCCGGAAGGGTTTTGACTTCGATAATCAGCCAGTCCGAAATGACCTGTGTTCCGCCGGTCACCGAGCTTCGGTCGCCGCCACTCTCGCGGACAACGGGAGCGCTTTCACCGGTGATGGCACTTTCATCGACCGAGGCAACCCCTTCGATCACCTCGCCATCGGTGGGGATGGTCTCGCCGGCGTTGACGATTACAACGTCGCCAATCTGCAGATCCGTCGCCGCGACTTCTGTCGCACGGCGTCCTTTTCGATCCGAAAGTTTTCGCGCCACAACCGAAGTGCGGCTCTTCTTGAGTGAAGCCGCTTGCGCTTGACCATGGCCTTCCGCGATCGCTTCGGCAAAATTGGCGAACAGGACCGTGAACCACAGCCAAACGGTGACTCCGAGAATAAATCCGGACGACTCACCCGCCGGAGCGGCCCATGAATTCGCCCATAAGACCGTCGTCAAAAGGCTGCCCAGGTAAACCGCAAACATCACGGGGTTGCGAAGCTGGACACGTGGGTTGAGCTTCCAGACCGAAGCCGTGATGGCTCCGGTGAGAATGGTACGATCGAGCAAGGGAGTTGTCGTTTTCATAATGATGTGTCTCCTGCATTCGTCGTCGGCAGTTGCAGATGTTCGATAATCGGTCCCAAAGCCAGAGCCGGGAAGAAGCTCAACGCCCCGACCACCATCACCACGGCAACCAACAGAACGACAAACAGAGTCGTATGCGTCGGCAAAGTTCCTGGCCCGGCGGGAACCGTCTTCTTGGCCGCCAGTGAGCCGGCAATCGCCAGCACCGGCAGCATTACACAGAATCGCCCCAGCAGCATCGCCAGACCGAGCAGACCGTTATAGAACGGCGTGTTCGCTCCCAGTCCGGCAAAGGCGCTGCCGTTGTTGTTCGCCGCCGAAGAGAACGCATAAAGCACTTCGCTGAATCCATGCGGACCCGAGTTGAAGATCGTTTCACGTCCCGCCGGCGCTGTGACGGCAACCGCTGTGCCCACCAGCACCGTCGCACAGGGGAAGAGAATGGCAAGGGATGCCATCTTCATCTCGAAGGCACCGATTTTTTTGCCCAGATATTCCGGAGTGCGGCCGACCATCAAGCCGGAGAGAAAGACTGCCACGATGGCAAACACCAGCATGCCGTAAAGGCCCGAGCCGACACCGCCGAAAACCACTTCGCCAAGCTGCATCAGCCACATCGCCCCGAGTCCCCCCAGGGGCGTGAAGGAATCGTGCATCGAATTGACCGAACCATTCGATGCGGCCGTCGTCGCCACCGCCCACAGGGACGAGTTCACAATTCCGAACCGGGTTTCCTTCCCTTCCATATTTCCACCGGACTGAAACTCGGAAGGCACCCGATCGACGCCGATGTGGGTTAGCACAGGATTACCGGCCTGTTCGACAACCGTCGTCACAACGAGCAGCGGCACGAAAATGACCATCATCGCCGCGAGAATTGCCCAGCCCTGTCGCCGGTCACCGACCATCTCTCCGAACGTGCAACACAGCGCAGCGGGGATCAGCAGAATCGCCAGCAGTTCCAGAAAGTTGGCCAGCGGCGTTGGGTTTTCCAGGGGGTGCGCCGAGTTGACATTGAAGAACCCGCCCCCGTTTGTGCCGAGTTGCTTGATAGCGATCTGTGAAGCGGCCGGACCGACAGCAACCCGCTGTGTCGTGACCGCATGCCCTTCGGCATCGATCGCCGGTTCGAGAAGGGCGACTTCGCGATAGGAATCGAACGTTTGCACGACTCCCTGAGAGACGAGCACGACGGCGAGGACCAGCGACAGCGGAAGAAGGATGTAGAGCGTGCCTCGGATCAAATCGACCCAGAAGTTGCCGATGGTGTCTGTCGAGTGCCGAATGAAGCCCCGGATGAGCGCGATCAGCACCGCCATTCCGGCTGCCGCCGAAACAAAGTTTTGGACCGTGAGAGCGGCCATCTGCGTGAGGTAACTCATGGTTGTCTCGCCGCCATATCCTTGCCAGTTCGTGTTTGTTGTAAAACTGATGGCGGTGTTAAACGCGGAGTCCGCCGAGACGGCGGATAACCTTTCCGTGTTCAGCGGGAGGACGCCTTGCACTCGTTGAAAGATGTAAACGGTGACAAAGCTCACGACACTGAAAGCCAGTACCGCGTTGGCATACTGCTTCCATGTCATTTCGGTTGCCGGAGCGATCCCGCAAAGCCGGTAGAGCCATCGCTCGACCGGTCCCAGGGACCGTTCCAGGTACGGTGCCGGGCCGGAATAAACCTTCGCCATGTAACGGCCTAATGGCCGCACACAGGCGAGTAACACCGCGAAGTAAAGTCCCAGTTGAAGGAGTCCGCTCGTCGTCATGAGAATTTCTCCGGTGCGAGTAAAGCCACCGCGAGATAGATCGCCAGGATCACTGCCACGGTCAGTGCCAGAAGCGTTGTCCAGTCCACGGTCAGTCCTCCCCCTGAAGGCTGTGGAAGAATCGCACGAGGCCAACACAGCCGACAAACAGTGCGATGCCAGTCCCGAGCCACACGATGTCCATGTCTGATTTCTCCTCAAGGAAATCCATCGAGTGAATTGAACCCGATGTCGCATCAAAAGGGGGTAAAAGCAGAGGTGGCTCGTATCAATTTTCTATCAAGAGGGATCCTCGCCTCGCTTTTTCCACACCGGTCAGCCCCGTTATGATTCGTGAAGTCGACACAACATCAGTCACGGTCCTCAGTGTTCGCAGGCCAATCGGGAAATTCGCTCGTGCGGATGATCGAGCGACCCCGGTGAAACACGCCACATAGTTTGGAAAGCCATCAATGACTATGAAACGCGAGCCCGTCATTCGAAAGTCCGATGAGGGACGAACGATCGGCGTTGTGGGCGATGTCTATCGGTTCTTTGCGACCGGCGAAGACACGGGCGGCAAGTACGCCATGTGGGAAGCCGTCGTCCCTCCCGGAGGCGGTCCGCCGCCGCACATTCACAGCCGTGAAGAAGAAGCCTTCTATGTTCTTGAAGGCGAAATCACGTTTCAGATCGATGGCCAGCGACTGGTCGCGTCAGCCGGAATGTTCGCGAATATGCCGGTGGGTTCTTTGCATTCCTTCAAGAATGAGAGCGGCGAACCGGCAAAAATGTTGATTTCAGTCGCTCCGGCGGGTTTGGAGCGGATGTTTTTTGAAGTCGGCCAGCCTCTTAAAAATGATGGCACGACGGCACCAGTTCCCACCATGGATGACATCGAAAAACTCCTGGCTGTAGCGCCACGCTATGGAATTGAGATCGTGGTTCCGAAACATTGAGCCGGATCGTCATCGCTGTTTCGGATGATTTTCATCCCGATACCCGATCCTCGTTTCTATCCTTTTTCGAGAGAACGGAGTGCATGTTGACATCTCATTGGACCGTGTGGATTGTTGGAATTGCGCTGGTATTCAGTGGCCGATTGGTTGGCTGCGCCGCCGAGCCCGTGAAGGTGGGCATCCTCGGCATCGATAACTTCGGTTCAGTCGCCTACACCGAATTTCTCAACCGTCCGCATGCGGAAGGCGTCTTTGAGGGCGTGCGCGTCGTCGCGGCGTATCCGGTTGTCAATGGCGACTATCCCGAAAGCGCCGAGCTGACCGCGCGGTGGAAAGATCAGCTCACGAAGATGTACCAGTCGCCGAAAGAGCCGAAGGATGCCGTTCCGCCCATTGAATGGGTGAATTCCGTCGATGAATTGTTGGCCAAGGTCGATGCCGTGATGATCTTCAGCATGGACGGACGGCTGCATTTCAAACAGGCGGAACCAGTTCTGAAAGCGGGCAAGCGGCTCTTCATCAGTCGGCCGCTGGCATCATCGCCGGAAGAGGCGGTCGCCATTCTGAAGCTGGCCGAACAGACGAAAACGCCGTGTTGGAGCAGCTCGCAACATCGTTACAGCGCGGGCTTCAGTGGCATGCGCAATCATCCCGAAGTCGGGCGCGTGCTCGGTTGCGACGTCTATGGTGGCTGGACCGTCAATGTGCCGGAAGCCGACAAGTTCATGCGGCCGCTGCACAGCCTCGAAACGCTCTATGCGATCATGGGGCCGGGCGTCGTCACGGTGTCGTGTACCTCCACTCCCTTGGCCGAATCGATCACCGCGGTGTGGAAAGACGGCCGCGTCGGCACTTATCGAGGTATCAAGGACGGGGCGGTGAAGTACAGTGCCACCGTCTTCGGTGAGAAGGGGGTGTCTACCGCCGGCATCTATGGCCACGGCATCCCGGTGAATGGCGTTGTTCCGACTACCGACAAATACGTCGGCTATGAAGGCCTCGCGATCGAAATCGCCAAGTTCCTCAAAGGCGGCCCGGTCCCCGTCGATGCTGCCGAAACTCTGGAACTCTTCGCGCTAATGCAAGCCGCGGAAGAAAGCAAAGCCCACAACGGTACCGTGGTGCCCTTGAAGAAATTGTGGGATGAGGCCCGGTAGGAGCGTAAACTACCCGCCACCCGTCGGCACTCCACTGAGAGTCGAGCAACGTGCGACAATGCTAACTCGAAAATATTTGGGATCGTTCGTTGAACGACGATGATTTCGAGCGATCAACGATCTTGGCGTGAAACTGTAAAAAATGATGTCGGGTCATGTCAGTGATTGAACGCCTTGCCCCCGGTCGATGACCGGGGGCAAGGACCTGAGACATCACCCTAAACTCACCGTCACCGTCTTCAACTCCGTGTAGTTGGACAGCGCGGCTTCGCCGAGTTCGCGGCCGATGCCGCTTTGTTTGAAGCCGCCGAACGGAGCGGCGGCGTCGAAGACGTCGTAGCAGTTGACCCACACGGTTCCGGCCCGCACGCTGTGGGCGATCTGGTGGGCCTTGCCGATGTCCCGCGTCCACACCGCCGCCGCGAGGCCGAAGTTCGTCGCGTTCGCCCGGCGGATCACTTCGTCCGTGGACTTGAACGGCAGCACGCTGAGCACCGGCCCGAAGATTTCGTCGACGGCAATCGGCATGTCGTCGGTCACTTCGGTGAAGACCGTCGGCTCGATGTAGAAGCCCGTCTTACCGAAGCGCTTGCCACCGGTCAGACATTTCGCACCGGCTTTGTGACCGGCGTCGATATAGCCGAGAATCTTGTCGAACTGGGCCTGATCGACCTGTGGCCCCTGCGTGGTGTTGGGATCGAACGGGTTGCCAAGTTTTCTGGTTTTAGCCCGCTTGACGAGCTTTTCGACGAACTCATCGTGGATTTTTTGCTCGACAAACAACCGGCTGCCCGCACAACAGCATTGGCCCTGATTGAAGAAGAGGCCGAACTCCGCCCCGGCGATCGCGGCATCGAGATTCGCATCGGCAAAGACGATGTTCGGGCTCTTGCCACCGAGTTCAAACGTGGTCCGCTTCAGCGTCGCTGCGGCATCGCGCATGATCAACTGGCCGGTCTCCGTCGACCCGGTGAAAGCGATTTTGTCGACCCCCGGATGCTTTACCAGGGCTGCACCCGCGGTGGGGCCATATCCCGGCACGAGATTGATCACCCCTTTCGGAATGCCGGCTTCGAGTGCGAGTTCTCCGAGTCGCAACGCGGATAATGGCGTCTGTTCCGCGGGCTTCAAGACGATGGTGCAGCCGGTCGCGAGAGCCGGGCCCCATTTCCAGGCGACCATGAGCAGCGGGAAATTCCAGGGGATGATCTGGCCGACGACGCCGACCGGTTCCCGACGGGTGTAACAGAAAAAGTTGCCGCGGACGGGCACGGTGTCGCCTTTGATTTTGTCGGCCCACCCGGCGTAGTAGCGGAGACAATCGACGACGAGCGGCAGATCGGCGGCTTTGCTGTCGCGGATCGGCTTGCCATTGTCGAGAGTTTCCAGCGCGGCGAGTTCATCGAGATTCGCTTCGACCAAATCGGCGAGCTTGTTGATGAGGCGGCCACGGTCGCGGGCATCCATCGTTGCCCACGGACCGGATTCGAGCGATTTCCGCGCGGCTTTGACGGCGAGATCGACATCCGCCGCATCGGCTTCGGCGACATCGGCAATCTTCTGTTCGGTCGCCGGATTGAACGTGGCGAACGTCTTGCCACTTTTGGCCGCAACCCACTTGCCATCAATGAGCAGCCTGGCCTGCTTCACGGATGGAGTGGCGACGAGCGTGGACTTGTGAGACCCGTTTTTCTTCGACGCAGCGGCGGTAGCCATGATGTCATCTCCGATGAAGGCGAGTGAGAACGAAGGGTTGTCTTCAGGATAACAAGTGCGCCGCGAGATGGCAGTCAAGAACGAGCGGGCATGGAACGCGCGTCGAGGTCTTGCCAGGAAGGGAGCGGAGGGTGCTCACGCGCGCATCAACTCCACCGGGGGACGGCGAAAATCCTTACGGTGCTCGTCCGCGGCAGTGCATTTCCAACTCCCATTTTTTCTGGACGATCATCCCTTCATAAGTCGCCATCATCGAGCTGAATTCCCGGCCGGCGCGGCCATCCAGAAAGCCGCACTGCCACACGTAGTGATAGAAGAATCGCAGCCAGGTACGACATGGCAGTATTCGGGCGAGATCACGCACTGCGCGTCGTCGCGTTGCCGGATCGCGCGCGAACAATTCACCCAGATGCAGTGGCTGCGCTTCATTCCATTCCCGCTCCGCTTCCCGTGTGGAGTAGACGTTGTGGCGCTGCCACCAATCATTGAGACCCTTGCTGAACGGATAATGCAGGAAAGGTTCGCGGATGCGCGGCAACACCCCGTCCACGGTTGGTACGGGGACTTCGCCATGACCGGAGTCAACGAATCGGGCTCGATTGCGTCGCACTAACCGCATGATCCACACCGGAAACCCATCGGCGTAGCGGAGCCAGTGATCGAAGAACATGGTCTTGCGACATAACTGAAAGCCCGCGACTTGCGCGTCAGCATTGCGGATCGCCGCGAGAACGGCATCGCGAAAACGCTCTGTGGCCACTTCATCGGCATCCAGCATCAACACCCAGTCGCCGATGATGCGGGCTTCATCCAGCGCCCAGTTGCGTTGTTTCGCAAAACTTTCGAAGCGATGAGTGATCACGCGGGCTCCGCACGCCATCGCCCGTTCTCGAGTGCCGTCGGTCGAATGGTCATCAATGACGACGACTTCGTGACACCAATGCAGGGATGCGAGGCAACGCTCGATGTTTTTCGATTCGTTTTTCGTGATGACAACGACGGAAAGAGAAATTGAGTTCATTGAGGCGTGGGTGATTTCGCTTCGAGCAAGCGTTGTTTAATGAATCGGGCGGGATTGCCGGCAACGATGGTCCACGGTTCGACATCGTGCGTGACAACAGCGCAAGCGCCGAGGACGGCACCGCAACCGACTCGTACACCGGGGGCGACAAAGGCGCGGGCGCAAACCCACGCTTGTTCGTCGATGAGAATCGGTGCCGTGAGCAAGCCCATGTGCGGATCGTGGACATCGTGTGTGGCCGTGCAAAGAAAGGCTTCCTGCGAGACCGTCGCGTGAGCACCGATGCAGACCCGATCAACGCAGTAGCAATCCACGGCGTACCCCAAGGATGCCTCTTCGCCGATCGAGAGATTCCACGGTGCCCAGATGCGTACTGTGGAATCAATCCGGGCATTGCGTCCCACTGTTGCCCCGAAACAACGCAGGATCACACGCCGCCATCGATAACAGATCCGCGGGCTGGGCCGAAACAGAAAGGCCCGCACCACACCCCAGGCGATCCGTCCCAGCTTGTTACGAAACGAATGTCGGCTCGGACATTCGCGCTTCCCCACGCGCACTTGAAGCTGTGAATTGTCATGACGCGATGAGTCGATGGAGGATTCAGACAAGGCCGCGATAAACTCCCAGCAGATGGTGACGAAAACGTTCCAGTGAAAATTGCCGGACCTGAATATGGCCCGCGGCAACGAGTTGATCGGCTATCGTCTGATCGGACAAAACGCGGATACAATGCGCACTCAGTTCCGGTTCATCGTCGACATCGGCGGTCAGCGCTGCATTTCCAACCACTTCGGGAAGCGATCCGCCGCGACTGCAGACAACCGGGCATCCCCACGCCATGGCTTCCAGCGGCGGCCAGCCAAAGCCTTCATAGTAGCTGGGAAAAAGGAGCAGCCGCGCCATGGCATAGAGCGATCGAATCTGTGAGTCATCCGGATCAATGACGACGTCGATCTCGTTTTCGAGATTTCGTTCACGAATCGTCGACAGAATGAACTCGTCCGGTGGCGGCCCAGCCAGAATGAGACGACACTTCGTCAATTGACGAATCCGTTCAAAAATCCGGACGACCCCCGCGCGGTTCTTGTAGAAACCGTTGTTACCGAGGTGCAGGATGTAAGGTCGATCCTGCAAGCGGCGCTCGCTCCACCCCGGTAAGGCAACACCATTTTCGGGCAACATCGTTGGTGGAACGGCCAGGGGAACCACAGTCACGCGGCCCACTAAAGAAGATTCTGCCGCAATCAGATCTTGCGCGGTCGCAGCGCTATCGGACATGATTCGAGTGGCATGTCGCAGAGCCCTAAGGCCGGTATGAATCAACCAGCGGGCACTCCACGAAGGCGACGCCACGGGGAATCGCCTTCGAGCTTGCAAGTAAGGGATCACGTCATGCACAGTGACCACGCTGCGACCGCGCGGGAGCCATCGCGCGACATAACCGTGACTTCCATCGATCAAATGAAAAATATCCGCATCGGTTGGCTTTAGTCGGCGAATCGCGCCCCAGGCAATTGTGGCGTGATGCACGAGCATCCGCAGTCGGCGGGGATACTTCCGCAACGCCGCTGCGGTAGGGGCGATGCTCAATCGCGAGACCTGAATGGCAGGTTCCGTTGACAATGCCAGCGCAATGAGATCGGCATAACGCTGCATACTACCGGGACGGTCCGGTGCTGCGGTTTCAATCAGCAGCACCCTCACAATGCGATTCCGGACTTTGCGCACTCGGCTTCCGACATCAACGACACGCGGACGAGTTGCTCTGCGGCCAACATTCGGTCATCGAGCGTTACAAACGGGCGATGTCTATGCTTCATAATCGGCACTGCGACTCCGAGGACAATTTGGATGTCCGATGGCGATACACGATCACCATCCAGCAGATCGTTGTTGTCCATGCTCCATAATAAGCACCATCGACGAGAGTGGAGCAAAACGCCCTTCTCGACAAGGGATGGAAGTGGTCGACGGGATGCAGGATTCCTCCCCATTTTGCCAGCGACCAGGACAGCGTTGCCGCAAGTAGAGCGATCGATGACGTTGCCAACATTGCTCCCACCCACTGCGTGGTTATGCTTCGCCAATGGGGTAACGGGCGATGACCAACGACTGCCACCGCCGCAAGGATTGTGCCGAGCAGAAAGCCAAGCCGTAAACCACCGTTGCGGCAATGGCCTTCTGGAAAAACATAGTCGTAACTCCACTCCCACAGCAGGCAATCGCACGCCCCTCCCAATCCGAGGCCGCTTGCCGAACAGAGAATTACTACGTAGCACCATGTGACAAGCTTGGTCGCGACGTTCAACGGGGTTCGACCGTCAGAAGGAGCTGTTGTAATCGATTCTTCCAGAAGATGAGATCTTTGGTCGCCGGATGATCCTCGGCTCGAAACCAGGCCGGCCCCGGCCGTCGATCGAGAACCGTGTGGACCCAGTCCGGTTGGTTTTCGCGGTGATACCACGCCGCCAGGGTGTCCTCCGGTCGTTGAGGTTCCGATTGAATTACGACCTGATGCTCTCCCACTTCGACTCCCGTTTTCGGCCAAGGTGGGCTCGCTTCCCGGCGTACGTAGAATTGGTTGCTGTCGATGACAACATTGCTGAAGAACGAATCGTTATACCAGCAGAGCCAATCACCGACAAAAACGTTTTCGCGGACGGAGATGTTCTGCGTGCGATCACTCGGACGATTATTGATCAGCTTGATCTGGGAACCATTGATGCCAGCTCGCGCATGGGCAAAGAGATTGTTGTGGACTTGAATCGGACCCACAGTCACGGGGCTGAACCCCAGATTCTGGTGAGCTTCATAGATCAGGTTGTTGCGAACATCGATCCGGCAGCCATCGCCGTCGAACTCGATCGCATCGTCCGTACAGAACGCCAGCCAATTCCCTTCCATCGTCGTTGGCATACGGTCCTGATTGGCGCGGGGCGAAATCTGCAGGGCATCACCCGCGTGAGTGACGAGACAGTTTCGCACTTGTAACGGCGCGTCAACGCTCGAAGCCAACGAAGACGATGGGTAAGCAGAATAAACTTCATCCCAACTCAGCCAATCTTTAAGCCAGTGATATTGCGGATAGTTATGATAAAGGCAGTTTTCGATGCTGATACGACGGGCGGGCTTCTCTCCGCCGCTGGACTTCACGCCAAACGTTGAACCGGTCAAGACGCAATCGCGGATTTCAACATCGTCGGCATCCCCAATGTGGACTGCGGCCCCGATTCCAAAGTCCATGTGCAACCCCTCCAGCCGCACGTGATCGGCCTCGATCCAGACCGTCGCCGATTTGAATTCCCCCCACTCGCGCGGGGCCGGAGCCGGACGATGGGTCCGCAGCTCTTCCGTTGCGGGATGTTTTCCCTCTTTCAAGTAGAGGTAAAGTCGTCCGTTCTCTTCGCAGAAAGCGCTCCATGCGCCGGGTTTGGCGACCATTTTCCGCAATGCCGTGCTTCCACCCCAGGGCAGTCGAAAACAGGTGAAATCACTGTGATTCAAGCGATAGACGGGTTGGTCAATGGCCGTCGAGAAAATGCCTTCGCCTTCTTCGCGCCATGCCCAGCCCCGAGGGATATTTTCTGGTCGCTCACCCGTAATGACAACGCTTCCGGGAGTGATCGCCTTGATCGACACGGGCAATTTCTCGGTGCCGCCGCGTCGCAAATGGAGCCGTTCGTAGTAAGTTCCCGGCGCGATGAAAATCCGATCGCCCGGCTGCGCGCGATCGAGTGCGTATTGGATCGTGGCGAATGCGGTTGCTTCCGATCGGCCGCCATTCCAATCCGATCCTTGCCGAGAAATATAAATCGACTGTGAGTCGGAACGTAAAAAAACGGGAGCATACAACGAAAGCGCAGTCATGATCGGTGTGAGCACACACAAAATATCGATCAACAAGAGTGGTAATCGGATGCTAATGACGAATCGCCTCGTCGAGATTCCTGCTTGCCCAAGCGCGTGGCGCACCAAGCACGGCTCCTCCAATCAACGTTACGATCAGGGCGCTCACGGGATCACCACTAAAATGTTGATGCGCGACGATAAATGACGCAAGATCTCCGGCAACAACTCCCAGCAATAAAAGCTGGAGATCGCGAACGGACGATTCGCGTGGAACCAAATCCAAAGCGCGACGAAATGACAGCACGAGGTTGATACCGGCGAACAGGAACAAAAGGAAACCCGGGACGCCCACTTCAAGAATCAGACGGCCCAGTCCATCCTCTTGCCAACCGCGGGCATTCTTGCCCGTCCGCACGCCGACGTAATATCGTCCTTGCGTTCCCGTCCCTAATCCGGCACCGAGAATTCCGCTCTGTTTCACGGATTCAAAAATGCCCCCGACCACATTCTCGTTGAGTCGATCGGGCATTTCACTCAGCGTCGTGGAGGCATATTCTCCATACTCGGCCCATTGAAGTCCCGTATTGGAAAACATCAACACGGCCACGACGAACACGAGTGCAATCACGACCCCGGTCAACGTCCGCACACGCTTTGCCGACCCATAGAATAAGGACAGGACCAGGTAAGTTGCGAGGAACACCAGCGGGATCGCGATCATTTTGCGGCGGCCGCACAAGAGGATGCACGCGGTTCCCCACAACACGCCCGTGAGCCACATGAGCGCAATTGCCGGTTTCGATCGAGAGGCAAGAATCAGTCCGAACATCATGATGTGGGCCGCATGCAATCCCATGACATCCGGGCTCCGGTAAAAGCCCGAGATCAAATCGACAATGTACCCGTCGCGATAACGGATCCAGTCGACGCGAATCCCACCCAGTCCCGGAAACGTCACGTGGGCGAACTCCAGCACAGTTCCGATCATCATCACGCTGTTGATGGCAACGTAGAGTGTCAAGAATCGCGTGATCGTGGACTCATCATCGATGAAGAGGTACCCCAGCGCAAGACCGACAAACGGGCCGAGATAAGACGCCGTGCCGATGACGGCCAAGGTGTATCCGGAAGAATAGCTGACGCAGGAAATGACAAACCCGGGGACGATTGCGATGAGGAACAGCCCCAGGACCCGTGAAGCAAGTGGAAATCGTTTCAAGATCGTTTTCAGTTCGGATTGCTCCTGGCTGAAGGCCCGTAACATCACGAGAAGCCAGGGCAATGCTCCTGCTACGGTAATCCAGACGGGTTGATCTTCGCTCAGTTTGCGAACCGGATCACGGATGACATCGATTGCCAGGCAAAGCAAGATCGCGAGCCGCCAATTGGTCAGCGCCACAATCCCTGTAAAGACAATCAGCGCTATGTATGCGTATTCCATCGCTAACCTGTTCTGCCGCAGTCAAGGCAAGCGTCGGCCGCGGCTGTGAACGTCACGACGTGCAGTCGCAAATCCACGTTGCCTGGGACGACAACCGCCACAAACATCTCTTTATGCAGCGGCAATTCAATCATGTGTTTGCGACGCGGCGAACGGCTTCAATAATGCCATCGGCAGCCCTCTGTGGAGAATACTGTGCGATGTGCCTCAAAGCGCGTTCGCCCATCGTGCGGAGCGCGTCGCGGCAAATCGAATAATGTCTGAGTAAAGCGGCTAGCGCACGGGTGTCATGGCACGGGAAAACAGCGCCGGTCTCGTTCGGAACGATCAGATCCCGAGCGCAACCAACCCGATCGCTGACAATCGCCGGTTTTCCCGCCGCCATCGCTTCATTCACGACAAGCCCCCACGTTTCGCCGGCATCCGAGGGCAGGATCAAGCAATCGCAGGCGGAGTAAGCGTCGAGGATTTCTGTCTGATTCAAGAATCCGGCAAACGTCACATTCAGATTGTGCTCATGAGCAAAAGACTCGCATACCCCCCGTAATGCACCGTCTCCTACAATCAGAAGCGTGGCGTGATCGGCAAGTTGTGCATCGCGAAATGCCTGAAGAAGTTCCAGGGGGCGTTTTTTCGCGATCAACTTTCCACTAAAGAGGAAGCAAACGTGTTGAGCAGGAATGCTCCACTTCTGACGTGCTGCGGCTGCTCGTGCCGAATCTCTGGCGACGGCAAAGCGTTCGTTGTCGACACAGTATGGCGCGGAAAATAGCCGCTCGGGAGGAACTCTGCGTGATCGATAAAAATCGGCATTCGCCTTACCGATCGCGAGGCAGCCTGCGTATTGCTGCACGAGGAGGCGTTGCACGAACCGTTTCCACCAGGCCCGGGGACGGAGATCGTTGGCTTCACCGCGGACGAGGCAAGGAACGCCAAATCGCTTACAGGCCCACAACGCCTGCAGGCTGCTTTTGACATGCCAGCCGTTGATCACGAAGGCGTCGAAATGGCCGGCTCGAATGACGGAAGCAATTTCCGGAGTGTCGCAACCCTGAAAGCTCATGACGCCCGGTTTTCGTGAGACGTTTGTGAGGACCGTGTAGGAGTATCCTTCGAGCAGCGGCAGATCCCATTGAAACGGGACATTAAACTCTGCGCCTTGCATGGTCGCATCGGGGATTTGACAGAAGTAAACGGTGAAATCCAGTTCCTCGTCTTGCGCCAGAAGCCGAAAGACGGGAACTTGATATTGAATGGGATGCGACGTGAGAAATCCGACTCGCAACTTCATGGGCGTTTGGTCCCGAGCAAAGCGGGACCTTGTTGAACCAATCGGCATGCCCACAGGAATGCACGCAGTTCACCAAGGAGCTTTACTGGAATGAACCACGGATGTCGCAAATGAAATTTGGTGCAGACTTCGCGAATCATTCTCCGCAGGCAATACCAGGCGACTTCCGAAGAGACACCATGTCGCATGGCAAAGTAATAATCTCCAACCCCATGTCGCGGGCTGGCGGATGCCAAATGATTCCCCTGGATTCGTGTGCCCCCGCGCGTTGCTCGTAAATGACGAACACTCGCCGATGGTTCAAAAAGAACCCTTCCCCCGGCGCGAAGCATTCGGCGGCTGAATTCGGTTTCAAAGCGGTAGGCGGCACCGACAAAGTTCTCATCAAACCCGCCGACCATCAGGGCCCGATCGCGTCGCACCGACATTTGACAGGCCATCACATTCTGCAGGGAACAGGCCCGAGTGGAATGAAATGGAAAGTCGAGATCGGCTCTCAATGTTCCCGCTGGCGATGGTCGCGGTGTGACGTCCGTCGGTTGTTGCCACGGTTGAATAATCTGACCGACCACGATCCAGACATCATCCGTTTCATACGCTGCGGCATGCGCGGCCACGATGCCCTGTGCCGCGATGACATCGTCATCAAGAAAGAGCACGACCGGTTTGGTAGCGATTTCCAGTGCGCGATTCATGGCCGCGGGGACCGAGGCGATCGTCAGCCGCTCCCATCGAATTTGACCGGATTGATGCCACGCCGCGAGCGTCTGCTCGACTTCGGGAGAGTGAACCGGCGTCTGATCCAGAACAATCAGCTCGCCGGCAGTCACCGTTTGGTTGAGACAAAGCCGAATCGTTTCCACGAGGACTTCGTCGCGCCCGTAAGTGGGGATGGCAATGCAAATATCCGCTGGCAAGAACTGCGAACGCGTTGTCGCAGACTCGCCACTCGCGGCAAACGCAGGCTTCCGACTCACTTCAACCATCAGTCGGCAACGTTCCTGAAATGTGTAATTGCTCTGTATTCCGCGACGAATCCTTCGTTATCAGCCATCGGCGATAATGGTTGGCAAGATCCGTGGCGCAGCCATCCCAACGATGACGGATCGCGGCTTCGCGGGCGGCCTGCGACATCGCGACGGCCTCTTCCGGGTGGGAAATCAACCACTCGACAGCTTGCACCATCCATTCTGGTTGACCGGCAGGGACAAGCCGTCCCGACACTCCATCGCAAATGAAATCGCGCATACCGCCGACGTTGCTGGCGACGACACATAATCCGCGCGCCATGGCCTCCAATGGAGCCTTGCCGAAGCCTTCGAAGAAGGATGGAAACAGAAAGATGCCGTGCTCATCCAGTAGGGCTTGCAGCGACTCCTGCGGCATCCAGTCTAAAAATGTAACGCGATCACAAACGGCCGGCATCAGGAACTGTCGCGCCTCGGCATGATGGGGCTGGGCACAAACCCACGTCATCGTCATGTCGGGATGTTTCGTCAACAGACTCGACACGGCTGCGGCAACCATCACCGGAGCTTTGATAAAAGTATATTGTCCCACATAAAGCAGTCGTTTGAGTCGGGCAGGGGATAGCGGCGATGCAGGAATGTCGACAAAGGATTCCGGAATCCCCTGTGAGATGACTGCGATTCGCTCGGAAGAAACCTGATAGCGAGTGACAAGAAAGTCTGCGTCTTCCTGGCAGGAAACATGAAACGCGTCCGCCGATTTGGCGATGCTTGCCCATTGTCGATCCAGCAAAAGACGAAGTGCATCCGAGGCGAACTTACGAATCCCGCGTTGTGCGGGCATTTGCAGGTTCTGCCGCCATTCGCGACCGACTTCGTAGGCGCGGACCTCGTGGCCATGACTTCGATTCACGAAGATTCCCGTTGTGCCTAGACGGCGAAAATCAGCCGCCGCGAGATAAGCATGCGGCTGATGAATTTCCACGACATCGTACCGTTGATGTTTCAGACGTTTACGCATCGCACGGCGGAGGGCCAGGGGTAATTCCAGCAGATAGTGGAGATTGCCATGGCGGATGCGCCGGCCGAGTTCCGGCGCCCAAATTTCCTCGACGTCGTGTCCAATTTGACGCAAGGCGAGATTCATCTGCACGACGGTGCCCGCAGCTCCGGCATTGGGATCAGGAAGGACATCTGCGGCGACCAGAATGCGAAGCGGTGCGATATTCACATTACTCACGTTGATGCACAGATCTGGACGAAAGACTTAAGACGTTAAAAGTCGCAACCAGGCCCGCCAGTTCAGAGGATAGAGCATCACCGCGCGCCAAAAGTATGCCATGGCACGGGGGTCGCGTTGCGCTCGCAGTGATGCACCGATTAGGAACGCCATCGACGATTGGCCCCGGCGTGAGACGCTCTGAGGCAGACGGTTTCGAGCCAATTCACAAAGGTTGTTGGCAGTGGCGAGAATCGTCTCCTCCGACTGCCCCCGCTTTCGGACCGCGCGGCATTGTTGACCAAGTTCACCAAACGCCTGCTGCAACCCGCCCATTCGCCCCGAGATGCTGTGGAGGTCACGCCGATATGTGTAAAGGCATGCTTGAGTGTAAGCGATCAGCGAACGTTCGGCGATTCGCAGCCAAAGATCGGAGTCTTGCCCGTAATAGAATTCCGGTCGGTAGCCCCCTGCCAGTTCATAGATCGAGCGGCGCATCATCACGCTGCCATGTGCCGGCGGCCCCATTCTCTCATCAAGTAATTTTCGCGTCGCTTCGGCCGGTGAGTCATTGCGCGAAACGATCTCAAGCGGTTCGTCATTCGGACCAACATATTGTGTGGCGCAGGAAACAAATCCGATTATCGAATCGGAATCGAGAAGGGCGACTTGCTCATCGAGGCGAGTCGGCGCGGACCAATCGTCGGCGTCCTGACGAGCAATGTATTCGCCACGCGCTTCGGCACATCCACGAATGAGCGCCCGGGTGATACCGACGTTGGTTTGAGTGAACACCTTGACTCGGTGATCAGACTGCTCGATCTCGTGGAGTAATGCCGGTGTGGAGTCCGTGCTGCCGTCATCGACAATGAGAAATTCAAAGTCTGCCCACGACTGGGCAAGGATGCTGGCGACAGCACGGGGGAGATGAGCCTCGCCGTTGTACACGCTCATCACCACCGAGACACGCGGGGGGGGAAAGGCCGTCACTGACACGGATTCCGAATCACGAATTCTGCAGGCTTTCCGCGAAGGATTGGGATAATGTCATGGACGAGGGCCGTTTCCATTTCTGCCCCCATAACGAGAAACGACCGGCGGCGCGCCAGCCGACAGTGGCCGATAACCAGGCGAAACTCCGGAAGCCACGACGGGCGCCGCGATGGCTTCCCGCGGCGCGATCGGCCAGTGCGAGGCAAGCCTGAGCTTCGGGGATCAAGCCTGCCGCGGCACAGCTTCTGGCGATGGCAAAGACCCAGCGAGTGAAGTGGACACGATCGGGCGCTTCGGCAGCCACTCCGGCACTCTCCGCATGATCGAAGACCATTTGCAGAAATCGCAGACGTTCGCTCAGCCGAACGGGATCCAAGCCATTGACGGTTGCTGTGTGCCGCGCCTCACCATGATGCCGTTCGTCGCAAACCCACTGCGGGCAGTATGCCAGCCTGGTCCCTGAAGCTCCCGCGCGGGCGTCATATTCCCAGTCTTGCGACCACTTCAGATCGCTCCACGGGCCGAGTGAATCGCACAACGATCGTCTCCAGAGAGGGCAGTTCGTATTCCACCATCGATCCGCGAGAATCCTCGGAAAGAGGAAATCGCGCTGCTCGCCCGAACCTTTGTACGGCTTGGTTGACGGCGATTTGCCAAACGGATGCACGCAGATCCAACCGTAAGCGGCTCCGCATTCGGGGCGTTCTCGCAAGGCTTGAACCTGGATGGCAAATTTCTCGGGGCGTAACAGGTCATCACTGTCGAGATATTGGATGAATTCCCCCCGTGCCGCGAGCCGCCCCATTTCGCGGGAGGGCCCCGGTCCGGAGTTCGGCTTGCGGAAGAAGCGGACGCGCTCGGGTGATTGACGAACCAACTCTTCGGCTACGTAGGGAGTGTCGTCTGTGGAACCGTCATCGACGATGAGGGCTTCGACGTCAGTGTGAGTCTGATTCAGGACCGTTGATACGGCCTCCCGAAGCATCCTGGGCCGGTTAAAGACCGGAATGATTGTGGAGACGAGATTGGGAACGACATCGCTCATGGAATCGTTTTCATTTCGACCGCGGGGATTGATTTTGTGCTCCACTGCGGCCACAGTCGACGTGCCCCGTCCAGAACGGTGATCACCCGCGATGCGTGTTCTTGTCCCAGCCAGCGGATGAATTCCGCAAAGACAAGTTCGGAGCAATCCATCCGGTGTCCGCCACCGACGCCATGAAACTGAAGAATCGCCCACCTACCGCTCTCAACAGTGGTGTTGACGAAGTGTTGCAGTTCACCCAACGTCCCGTTTTCGACTGCCACGCTGAGCAGGTTCGTGCGCGACCATTCACTCACGGGCGGGATTCGATCATGGCGAGCCAAACCCCCGCCGCGGCCGGCGACGAACAGTTCCCCCACCAGATTGGCGTACGATTGCCGAGTCGATCCAATGTCCAGATGCAATCGATCCACCCAGGTGGTCAGCCGCGTTCGGTGAAGATGCAGCGCTGCGAGTGACCGATGGATCCAGCCTTGCCGACCGATGAATGAATTTGAGCACGGATAGGCAAAGGTTCTCTCCGATTGCCCGTCGATCTGGGAGAGCCATTCGTTCGCGAACTCTAATTCCATCCGCATGCGATCGAGAGTGTAATGCTCAATCGCATTGCCGGGGCGGACCCACGCTTTCGAGGAAACGGCCGGATGAAAAACCGTGTGGTTACCGAGTTCGTGGCCCGCCCTTGCGGCATTCCGCCATTGATCCGAATGGCGAAGAAACCCCGGCGCGGACAGATGCACATAGAACGTCCCAACCAGCCCACGGTCGTTCATCAACGGAATGGCAGTTCTCCAATGCTGCTCGAGAGCATCGTCAAACGATAAGGAAATCCATCCTGCGTTCATGACGTTTTCGGCCCAGTCCTTCGGCACACGTGCAAAACTTCTTCTTTGAGTTGCATTCGGTGGATCACTTCCGCGGGATGGTCCGACGCGCGGAAGTAGTCCACTTGGAAACCGGCGTCATGCAAGCGAGACACATAATCTGCATCGGTATAGCAGCGGACGATTCCGTCATCATTGAACGCCGCGATTCGTTCTTCCTGAGATTGCGTTTCCAGAGTGGTTTCACCGCGGTAGAACGCGGGAACTTGCAGCAGGGCTATGCCTTGGGGGTGCATGACACGAAAGATTTCCGACATCGCCTGTCGATCTTCCTGCATCGCATTGAGCACGTGGCAACAATAGAACAAGCGAATCGACCGGTCTGCAAACGGGAGCTTCCGCAGATCGAGATACTCGTCTCCGACTCCAGTGATTCCGCCAGCACGATATCGCATCCCGGTTTGAATGCACCTCGCTTGGAGCCACACTCTCAACTCCGGCTCGGGGGCGATATGCACGAGGATTTCGTGATCGAGGAATAACTCGGGATGCTTTTGGAAATACAAATAGGCAAGTCGATGCGGTGGTTTCGAAGCACAGACCGGACAACGAAACGCCATCGCTTCTTTCCAGGGTTGAAATTCACGCAATCCACTAGTGCAGATCGGACAGAAAAACTCCGTACCACGATAGCGCATGCGATTCCACACTCGACGAAGTGTGGGCCGAGCCGCTTGGGGAATGCAATACTTCAGCCAGCGAAAACTCATGTTCCCTTTAGGTCTGTTTGGTTCGTGCGTATGTCGCTTTGTAACTCACCGCGGGCTGAGGCCCTGCGACGTTGCCGAATTGCCTTGTGAGCAGTTCCTGCACGCGCTCGCCGACAGGGATTTCCATTCGCCAGGGTAAAATCTGCGCGATGTTCACGTTGTCCGTTGCCTTCCGGTCCGGCTGCGGTGCATGCCAGAGATGTACGAATGGCACATATCCAAATCGGCAATGCCGAAGCGATTGACGACAGCGATCAAAGAACTCATCATCCTCGCCACCCCAGTCGACAAAGCCTTCATCAAAGCCACCGACCGAAAGAAAAGCATCGCGGCGAATCGCGATCGTGCCCCCTTTCCAATTCTGATAGACGCGCTGAGGAACGAGTCGCGTACGGAATTGATCGCTACGGTCGACTGCAGCGGTGCCGCGCGGATTGAGATAAAACAGAAAGCGTTGGATCGAGGCTGCATCGTAGCCATTCTGCTGAATGGTTCGGACAACTTCAGCGCCGTAGCGGACCGGTACGCAGATATCGCCATCATGAAAGACGAGAATCTCGCTGGTCGCAGCCCGCGCGCCGACATTGTACGCCCACGATTTATGCCAGCCTCGAGTCGCAGCCCCTTTGGCTAAATGGATGTAGTGGGTTTCCGCGGGAAGGTCGTTTAAAATCGGTTCGTCCGATTGATCCACAACGAGACATTCAACGGTGACATCCTCTTGCGCATAGAGCGAGCGGATTGTGCGTTGTAACTGCGGTAAACGATCGCGGCCACCGTGGGCAAAAATGAACGAGATTCGTGGACCGGACCGGCTTCGGGGCAGATCGGCAAATTGGATCGGCCAATCCTTCAGGGCGACGTTCATGAGTTGACGCCCCAGTGACGGCAAGATATGGGAGGCATGCAATTCCGTGCCCCATTGCCAGTCGCATTGAACGCCCGGTCCTTGCCGGTTCGCGGTCAACTGCTCCATGCGATTGCACAGCGAAATCCATCCCCGCGGCGGTGAAACGCCGGATGTGACAGGTTCGCGCAAGGCTTGCTGGAAACGTCGCCAATCGTAAATGGCGACCCCCAGCAACTCTCGAAGTGACTTCAGATAACTCATGGAGTTAAGGATGCTCTACCAGCGCGGCGTTTGCCGAACAGAATCTGCTTTCCGCGGGAGAGCACACGCCGCACCGGCATCCAGAACAGCGACCGGGCAATCCCTCGCCGATTCCAGCATGCGGGATCGCACAGACCGGCTTGCAGCAAGTGCCATGCGGCGTACCAATCGCTGCCGCTGGGATTGTATCGCAATCGAAGCAAATGCTTTCCGGCCTGTGCCGCCGCGCGGAGTTCCCGAGACGACGCGGCGATATCCGGTGACTGATCGATCATCAAACTATAATCCCGGATAATCTTCGCGGCTTGCGTATCGCGTTGCTCGCCGTGCATGCGCCGCTGGGACAGATAGACGTCACGTTTCTTCACGAGAGTCCGAAACGCCATGCGAATCCAAAGATCCGTGTCCGGGGCATAGGGAATCCGCTCATCCCATCCGCCCAGGATATCCAGCAATTCTCTTCGAAAAAATGCGGACGGCTGCGGGATCCAGGTTTGCAGGCGGAACAGATTCAGTAGCGAGTAGGGAGCGATGCGATGCCGGGCCACTTCTCGACCATCGGCATCCACTTTCACCGTGTCGCCGTACAGCAATCCCAGTTCGGAATCGCTGAGGAACTCGTCCCGAACCGTGACCAAGGCCCCCGGCAAATAACAATCATCCGAGCTTTGGATCGCAACGATTTCGCCACGGACACGGGCAAATCCCTTGTTCACTGCTTCAACAACACCACGGTCAGGTTCCGATGTCCACTCCAGTTCGGGAATGGAACCGTAGGATTGCAACACCGCAACGGTTTCATCGCGCGATCCGCCATCAATCACTACGATTTGCAGCGGCCGATAATCCTGGGAGAGTATGGAATCAATGGTGGCGCGAATATAGCGGCCTTGATTGAAACTGGGCACCACGATCGAAATCAACGGCTGGGACGGCAAAGGAGCGAGTGCCACCGGAGTCATGGGAGCGGACTTGGGCAACCACATGCGTATGCTGCCGTCCGTAGCGAGCGGTGAGTTCGCGGCAACGAGAATGTTAGCGCTCATTCATCCACCAACAACTCGCCCATTGCTCCAGCACATACAGCAACCACAATTTCATGTTCAGTACGTTCGATTTCGAATCGAGTAGCCATCGGTCCCATGCGACTCGATCGAGGAGACCGTGCTTCGCCAGGGCTCCCTGCCGAATCGTGCGCTGCATTTCTTCGCGGCAAACGACCTGATCGAGAGGGAACGAAAACCCTTGTTTTCGCTTCAAAGCGACCGTTGACGGTAGATATCTTTTCGTCAACTCACGCAGGGCGCGCTTCGATTTTCCATCACTGAAGCAAACATCGTCGGGGAGCGAGAAGGCAAATTCGATCAGCCGATGGTCGAGCATCGGCACGCGCACTTCCAGGCCATGAGCCATCGAGGCCCGGTCGACACGCGCCAGATTATTGTCTACGAGATACGTCAGCATGTCGACCGATTGCCATTGCCGAAAAGGGGCTTGCGTACGATTGACGAGTTCATTCACCAACTGCCCAGGCACGGCGGCGTCGATCTCTCGTTTCCAGTCCGGGAAGAGTGCCGTGAGTTCGGTACGGCTGAACGACGCACAGTTCAGCATCTGGAAGAATTCGCCATCGTTGGCGCAGCCCTTGGGCCATTCGCGGCCGATTTTCCATTGCCGTCGAATTCGCTCGATGATCCAGGCGAATTGTCGGCGCGGAGTGGGTTGAACCTGCGAGTACGACGAATAGCCGGCAAACATTTCATCGCCGCCATCCCCGGAGAGGGCGACGGTGACATGCTGTCGTGTCAATTGTGCCAACTGCCATGTTGGAACGATCGCCGTATCACCCAAGGGTTCGTCCCAGGTGTGAAAGAACTCTCGCGCACTTTCCGGATTGCCCAGGACGCCTCCCGGGCGAGCGATCGAACAGGCGTGATGCTCGGTCTCAAGGTGATTGGCGATTCCGGTGGAATCTGCCAGTTCGGATCCGTCCCAGCCCACGAAATCGGCACAAAAGCTTTTGATATGGGGGCTGGCTTTTGCCGCGTAGGTTGCCACCAGGGACGAATCGATTCCGCCGCTCAGAAAGACACCCACCGGGACATCGCCGACCAGTTCTTCGGCCACCGCGTCTTCCAGCAAGGCATCGGCTTGTTCCACGGTGTCACGCAAGGAACGCGGTGTGATTGATTCCGGTAACGACCAATAAGAATGACGTCGTACCGACCCACAAGCGGCGTTGTAACTCATCACATTCCCCGGTGGTAGGCGATGAATCCCGCGCCAGACCGTGTCGGTGCCGGTTGTGTACGAAAGCTGCAAAAACTGAACGGCGGATGGTATGTGTAACGTTCGACCGTATCCCGAGATTTCCAGGAGCGCGCGTGGCTCCGAGGCAAACGCGAGTTGCTGGCCGTGAATGCTATAAAATAACGGTTTCACTCCGATTCGATCACGCCCCAGCAAAAGTCGGCGCTGCTTCGAATCCCACAAGCCAAACGCAAAGATACCTCGAAAGAATTCCACACATTGGTCGCCCCATTCTTCGTAGGCATGGACGATGACCTCCGTGTCCGTCTTCGAACGAAAGTGGTGGCCGCGACTGATCAAGTCCGTTCGCAATGCGGCGAAATTGTAGATTTCGCCATTAAAGACCACTTGAATGGAACCGTCTTCATTCGCGAGTGGTTGTCGACCGGCGTCACTCAAATCGATGATCGACAATCGGCAGTGTGCCAAGTAGATGGGCCCCTCTGCCGAGGACCATTCCCCAAAGGCATCCGGTCCACGATGGTGAAGCGTTGCTGCCGCAGCGCGGAGGCCGTCTGTTGAAGGCCGGCCGATAACACCGAAAATGCCGCACATGGCTACTCATCTCTGCTGCACCCGCGACAGTGACCTTCGCGTGGTGCAGATCGGTTTTGAAGTCGACTCTCGATGGGCTGACAATTCACTGGCGGGGAATTATCAGTGGAACTGACGGACAATACCAATCCAGGTTCGCATGAGGTGTGCGGTTTCCGACAAGAATGTTCGCCCCCCCTCATCCCAAACGAAACCGGAAAACGTCGTTGATTTCTCCTCGATCGCATCGGCCAGAGCGGCATACACATCCAATGAAGACGTTCCTGATAGCCGGAGTTCTCGCAGCCAGGGGACCAGTTCTTCGACCAGCACAATCCCGGCAAGCTCGTGGTACAAATCCTTAAAGAGATTGTGCGGCGTCCGGCGATGATCGAGAATCGGCGTTCCCACGCGGATGCCTTGCCCCTGATGCTTGATCACTTTTTGAGTCAGGTAACCGCTCAAAATATCTCCGAACCGATCGATGCGAAGCCCCAGCAGAGCAAATCCCATCCGCACATAGTAATACGTGAGTGCGGCTTCGCGCGTCAGAGCGGTATTCTGGGTGTTAATGGGCGACCACACATCGGGTCCTAATACGACACTCTGTCCCCGAAAACCCGCGATTTTCGGTTGTCGGCAGAGTCGATAAATGGCATCCACATCGGGTTCATCGAGCCATAGTCCCGCATTCATCGCAATGGGGATCGGCTTCGCTGGAACGTCGAACGCAACGGTTCGTTTCGCCCGCTGAGCCGCATAAGGAAATCCGCGGGCAAAGACATCCGGTCCGGCAGACGTGTCGAGGAGCGAGCCGATGTTGAACCAGCCGTCGGACGAACGGACAAATGGATCGCACGATGGCTGTCCGACGACATGATGCCCGCCGATGAAATCCGTTTCTGGCAAACAGAAATTATCGTCATCAATCGAAATCAACACCTCACAGCCCGCAGCCAGCGCCATGAGAAAGCCGACATTCCGGCGGTTGTCGGAGTTATCGGGAATGAAGTCGGCCGGTGCTCCGACTCGATTGAGGAAGGCATCCTGTTCAGACAGCGAAGGACAGATGACTCGAAACCCATTCGCCTGTGCCGCCTTCGCGGCTGCCGAAACGGAGGCCGGGGTCTTATGGTCCGGAATGATAAACAAGGTGACATCATCGGAGTGCCCCGCCGTCTCGATGCTTTTCAGAAAGCCATCCAGAAACAGAGGTTCAAAGATCGTCGTAACAACAATTGCCGTCGACCGCGACATTTTATGGGAACCGCAACAGAAGGCTGGAAAAGGCGTCTAAACATGGATGAGCGGGTGGCGTGAAGTGATGTTGCGCACGGTTCATTCATCGCGGCGAATGTCGCATGAGCATCATGGACGCCAATGGAGCGCATAACACCGCCGACAAATACAGTTCCGGAAGAAACGGTCTGGTGAACCGGGGCAGGCCAAAGGCAAATAAAGTCATCAAGATGAAGCCAGTTGCTGTAGCAGCGCACACCGCAAAAACCCCTTTGTGAACGGGGCCCATGCGCAGTTCTCGATTCGCAGGATGCACCCGTAACAAAATCACCGCCGCCGTACAAATCACCATGCTGGCTTTCGCAATCGGATGGCTGTAGCCGCAGGCCCCCAGAATGCAGATCGATAGGGCTCCCATGAAAAAAACGGCGGCCACGGTATGACGGAGATTGCCCCTTGTCTCCCGACTGTTCCGACCATCGGTTGGTAACCATTGGGCTGTAAACAGGATCTGCACGGCCATTCCGAATACGCCCAGGAAGTAGCACCCGGGCGGTATTCGCTGAAAAGCGATTTTGAATTTGGGAATGAGCAGCGTAAGCGTGGTCATCGGTGTGGATGCCGAATGTCGGATCGCGGCTGAGGCCTCGTCCGTTGTGAGCCCCGGAGCAGCCGTCCAGAACTTTTCCAATTCGATATCTGTGTGCGGCACTGGAAGGTCCTTGAGTTGGGCAACAAAGCCCGGTGCCATCCCCGCCGCCAAATTGCTGGGACCGGTTGACGTCAGCAAGATGATTTGCCCTGTCGAGGACCACAAAAATACTGACCAGAGGGCGATGGTCAGCGTGCAGGGGCCGCCGAAATACAGGACGCGCAGAAGTGCGTGACGGTCACGTTGTCTCATGGCCGAGGCAACATGGAAGATGCCATAAGCCACGCTGACAAAGATCAAAGCGGAGCGAGTCATGAACAACAGGGAATGAGCGAGCGCGGAAATGAACTCTCGCTCGGGTCGACCCTCAAGCGCCCAGCTTGAACTGAGAAGTGCGAGGAGCAAGAACGTCGTCGCTGGAAGTTCGGTGAGGATTTCAACGGCACTGTATTGAAGCTCTCGATCGTGGCTGACAAGAAAACAGGCGAGCAAACTGAAATACATGCCGACGCGATCAAAGAGCCGGTTCGCCAGGAGAAGTAAGAGCGCCCCGGCCAGAAATGCGAGAATCCGATGAAGGAATAGGATGCGTTTATTCCATGACTCGGTGTTCTCGTCGTAGATCAGTGACAACAGGAGTGGATAAGCCGGACTTCGATGGATCGCGAAAACATCACTCAAGGTCCGATAGCCGTTTCCGTTGTGCAGATTCCTGGCGATCTGCAAGTACTCGACACTGTCGGGACAAACATCGAGTTGTGCCCCCGCCGGTAACCATCCCCAAACGACGCAGGCCCCTGCCAGGAAAGCGGCGAGCCATACGGTTGTGTTGGCGGCGCGGGCAATGCAGGATGTCGAATCGTTGTTCGTCATGTTGAGACCGAGCCGCTGGCTGATATCGATCCCATAATCTGATGATCATTCGGCTTGACGATGACGCCGATCCCAAAACCATTTTGATCCCAGCTCTCGACGAATTCGCGATGCGAAAACTGCTTGCGGAGTTCCTTCCAAAGTCGATGGACTCCGCCGCCGTAACAATGGCTTTCGGAGTGACGTTTGCCAGTACGGGCCAATTCATCGGGCACAATATCGTGAAACGCGATCAATCCCCCCGGACGGACCATGTGGTAATAGGCCTCAAAATCGGCGCGGACGCCGGCATATTCGTGATCGCCGTCGATAAAGAGAAAATCAAATCGCGATGGTCCCAATAACTGCCGCGTGCGGTTCACGGTGTGGGGCGCATAAGAGTTCCCTTCGATGACATCGAGACGTTGCCCCGCGCGCGATAAAAAGCGGGCTTTGCCGATATTCTGCAGGACCAGATCGAGTCCAATAAACCGCGTGCTGGGTTCAAACATTCGCATCAGCAGAAACGTGTTGCCTCCATGCTTCAGACCAATCTCTCCGACACATTTCGGTCGACTGTCGCGGACGTATTCCAGAAAGGGCACGATCTCTGTTTCAATCTGCAGGATGCCAAATTCACGGGCCGCGATCGCATAAAGTCGACGGGGATCTTCAACTTCCGCAAGAGACGCTTTCAGTTCTTTCCAGATTGCTGGTTTCGGCCACCAGGGTGAATCCACCAGTTGACGCATTGTCGATTGACGATACTGGCGAATTCGCTGCACCGTGGGGCGGAACTGCTCTCGAATGGCCGTCGGGATGTATTGGGTCAGGGTCATCTCATTTCTTCGAACGACAGGAAACAACGGCCGCGGATTTTTCGATGAGCATCAGCATCGGGCGAACATAGCAAAGCCAGTCGATCAACAACCGCTGACGTTGCAATTCCATGAAGTACGCATCGTGGTCACTTTCGAAACGCCGGATTCGTTCGACCGCATCAGAGACGCTTTCCGCAGCAGTCCGAGCCGTGAACAGGAAGCTATGCGTGCGTAATGCCGCAGGCGATCCGATGGCCAGACACCCGGCGGCAATGGCCTCCACCAAGGCCGTACCGTGGACATGCCGTTGTCCGGGAGTGATCAGAAAATACTTGCTGTTGAGCAGGCGTTCGCGTAGATCGGGATCCATCGTGCGTCGCGGCGGAACCGACTTACCGCCTTCGTGACGCAAGTGAAACGGCAATTCCGGTCCTGCAAGGGGGCCAAAAGGCGAGAATCGCCGGCGATCATCGCTGGACATCATCACGAGCGTATGGTGATCGACGAACGTGCCGTTCCGTGGTTGATCAAACCGAAGTTGAAACAGTTCATGAAAGCAGCCTGCGAATTGCAGGTGGTAGGGAAACTCCACGACATGGGCCGCGGCAGCAGGGGGATTCCAGCGGAAACCATGATTCAGGAACAAGTCCTGGCCCGTCGCGGGACTCATCAGTCCTGCGTGATAGGAAGGCGCTTTGATTTCCCGAACGTAATACGCCCAGGCGGTCTGTGGAAAGTTGCGCGTCACGGATGCGGGAACAGCCACGTCGATGCTGATGACGATCTCGTATTGCGACCAATCCACTGCCTCGGGGGACACCGCGAATTGACGTTGCCCATAGTCGCAGCCGGGAATGCGATCCCGGTAGCTCGCGAAAAAATCCAGCGTATCCCAATGCAGGTCCGTGGCGCGTTCCTGCCAGATGCAACACTCGGGGGCGGACACGGTCTCCAGCACATGAAATCGTGCCTGCGCCGCGGAAAGGAGCGCAATCGGCCCGGATCGAAGCTGCGTCGATTCCAGCAGATCCCGCGGCGAGGCATTGACCGGTCCACAGTAAAGATCTTCGCAGACGTCTTGTTTGACGAGGGCAATCCGCGGCGCACGGGAGCTCGCCAGCAAAGTCGTCAGCCGTTCTCGCGCCGGCTGGAGTCGGGCATTGATCGCCTGGATGGCAATCGGTTCGTCGGTATTCCGCTGAAACAATCTGCCGAACATTCTTTGCAGTGATAACAAGCTGAAAACCATTTAGCGTCCCAGCGCCATCCGCGCCATTTGGCCATACCAGCGGCGCTGACGCATCAAGGGGCGGTATCGCCAGGCCGACTCCAGTGCCACTTGCCAGGCAAGCGTTCGTTGTCCGCTCTTGCGCGCGGAATCCATTCCGTAGAGAATGTACTCCGCAATCGATTGTGAGATTTCCCGTCGCTTCGGTGTGGATGGAAAGTGAGTTGTCACCCAATGCCAGAATGACGTCATGGCGCGAATCATGTTGATGCGCAACTTAGGGTCGGGCTGATACGCACTCTCGCCATGTCGCCAATAGACACTCACCGGTTGTGACAAGTCGCCGGCAACCAGTTTTCCCACGGTCGCCATCCGAAACCAGAGATGACAGTCTTCCGCCAGCTTTCGCGCGGTATCGAAGCGGCCCGCACGAGCCAGCAGCGACCGACGAAACACAATGGCACTCGTGGCCCAGCAAGTTCCCCGCAGCAATTGCAGGATCAGTTGATCCGGTTGAATGGCGTTTTCAAATCCAAAGGTCCGTCGGTCATCCCACCATCCGGTGCGAGCCAGCTCGTCCTCGAATTCGAGCGCACAGAGCTGGTACACACCATCAACTTCGGGATTTGTTGCCAGAATATCTCGCGCGGACTGATACCGATGGGGATAGACATAATCGTCTGCATCCAACAGGGCGATCAATTCACCGGTGCTGTACTCGATTCCCAGATTGCGCGACGCGGACACACCACGATTTTGTCCGCCGGGGTGTGTCATCAATCGCACGATTTCCGCGTATTCGCGTTGCAAAGTTCTCGCGACTTCCAGCGTCCCGTCGGTTGAGCCGTCCTCGACAATGACGATTTCGTGGTTCGCATCCTTTGTTGCCAGCAGCGACTCCACCGCCCGCCGCAAATATTTCGCGGAGTTGTAAGCGGGGATAACGGTGGAGATTTTCACGACAAGGGCACTACGGCAAGGTGATGATACAACGAGGCGCGATCTGGGAAAACTTGATCATCGTTCATGTTGGACAGTTCACCGGCGTAACGGCCGCCATTGGCCTTGGCGTCGGACAGGGACGCCGTTCACTCTGTTTCAGCCACTCTTCCAGGATCAGCAAAGCCCAACCGCGCCATGCGGCGGGCCGATCGTCACGAGCTTCACGAAGGAACGATTGAACCACATCGCGGTGGAAATATCGGCAAATGCGGCTGTTTTGTCCCGTGAGGCGATCCGCAAGTTCATTTGCGAAAGGGCCACCGAACCAGTCACGAACGGGGACTTCAAATCCGCGTTTGGGCCGATGCAGAAAGTCCGCAGGAAAGAATCGTTCGGCGGCCCGTTTCAACAAATATTTTGCGGTCAAAGTGCCCTTGTTTTCTTCCGAAACAGGATTGATGTGGAGTTTAAGTTCCGGTGGAACCTGTCGCGCCGTTTCGAGAAAAACATGATCGAGCAAGGGAACACGAACTTCCAATCCGTGATACATCGCAGCAGTGTCAACCTTGGGGAGATTGTCGTAAGCAATGTAATTGACCAGATCGTGATGTTGCAGTCGACCCAGCAGGCCTTCGCCACGGCGCGATGTAAATTGGCGATCAAAGTGGGCTCGAGTGGCCGCGAGATAGTCGCCGGCTTGAGATTGCCAGAGCGCGGCTCGCAGCGACGCCGGCACGAGCGCTGTCCGTGCATATTTCAGGTCGGCGGCGGAGACGCGCGGTGGCCAAAGCTGACAGGAACGGAGCACATCGGCGATGTTTCGTTTGCTCCGTTTCCAGAGTCGGAGTTCCGGTTCCATCTCCCGCAGGATCGCGGGGTAGGCGTGGTAACCCGCGAAAATCTCGTCGCCGCCGTCACCCGACAGGGCCATTTTCACGTGCCGTCGCGCAAGCCCGGCAACAGCCAGTGTGGCGACCGCGGAACTATCGGCAAAGGGCTCACCGAAGTGACGCACGAGTTCGGGAAGCACCGCAAGGGCATTGGGATTCACGGTCTCAATGAAATGGTCGGCCCCACATATCCTTGCGGCCTGCTCGGCCCAGAGGCGTTCATCGTATTCCGCAGACTGATGGGCAATCGTGAACGTCTTCACGGGGGTCGTCATGATACGGCTCATGTGAGCCACGACCGTGCTGGAGTCAATCCCCCCCGATAAAAACGCACCAAAGGGGACATCGGAGACAAGGTGTGCAGAGACCGTTTCTTCGAGGGCCGCATCCAATCGCTCGATCCATTCCGGTTCACTCAGCGTCGAATCGGGCTCAAACGTGACATCCCAATAACGAACCGGCTCGCTGTGCGTGCCGTCCGCTTTTACCAGGAGCGTGTGAGCGGGCGGGAGTTTGTGGACATCCTCATAAATCGTATGGGGCGCAGGGATGTATTGATAATGGAGATACAAATCGATCGCGTTGAGCGATACCGCACTGGCGAAGTCGGGGTGATGGCGGAAGGCCTGAATTTCCGAAGCGACAACGAACAGTCCGGGTTTCTTCCAGTAAAGAAGCGGTTTGATGCCGAAGCGATCTCGCGCGAGAAACAGTTCTCGTTTGCGTGCATCCCAAATCGCGAACGCAAACATCCCACGCAATCGCGGGACGCAGTCGGTGCCCCATTCTTCATAGGCGTGAACGATGGTTTCCGTATCGGTATCCGTTCGAAAGCGATGTCCGCGCCCGATCAGGTCGCGCCGCAATTCGCGGTAGTTGTAGATTTCTCCGTTGAAGGTAATCCAGATCGTGTCGTCTTCATTTGAAAGGGGTTGCCGTCCCCCTTCCACGTCGATAATGGCCAGTCGTCTGTGCCCGAGTCCCACTGCACCGTCAAAATAATAGCCCTCCCCATCCGGCCCACGGTGAGTCATCGCCCGGGTGATCTCCGTGAGAATGCCCGAGTCGACCGGTGCCCCGCTTGTGTGCAGAAGAACGGCAATTCCACACATTACAGCGAAGACTTTCGCAAGAGAGGATTGGCCGTCGTCTGACGTTCCGCGATGATTTCCTCGTAGTGTTTGAGATAAGTCTTGGCAACCCTCTTGTTGCTAAAAAGCTGTTTCGCTCTTGGGGCCGCGGCGCGGCCGAACTCGGCCCGGAGTTCCGGAAGATCGATCAGTGTTTGGAGTGCCCGGCCGAGCGCTCCGGCATCCGGGCATGGTGCGAGAATGCCAGTGACGCCATCTGCGAGCACTTCCGGAATGCCTCCCGTAGCAAAGGCCGCGACAGGGACACCGCACATCTGCGCTTCGGCGGGGATGCGGCCAAACGTTTCCCACAATGAGGCCACCAGGACCACATCGGCGGCGCAATAGTACTCCGCGAGTTGCCGGGGATCGCTTTGGAATGCGACGGCGATTCCCTCGCGTCCCCATTGCTGCAGGACATTCGAGGACGACTTGCCGACGGCGAGCAGAAAAATCTTCCGTTCACTACTCTTCAGGGCTTGCAACGCATATGCGGCGGCCCCGTTGCCTTGACTTGAAGTCCCTTCCACCGACTGTCCCGCCAGCATGACAATCATCGCGTCCGCAGGCAGTCCCAGTGTCGCGCGCACGGCGGCCTGATCGCGCGGAAAGAAAGCGGTTTCGTCAATGCCGTTGTAGACCGTGTGGACCGCTTTGCCAGCAAAAATCGGGCTCGATTGGACAACTTCACCTAACCAGTTGGAAACTGTGGTGACGCGCAGTGGCGAACTTTGAATCGCGGTACGTTTTCGTCGCCAATTGCGGGCGGTGCCATCGTGATGGATCGCTGGAGCGAGGTTGAGATCGGGGCATTGACCGCAGCCGGTTTTCCAGCGATTGCATCCCACGGCCGGATAAGCGCAATGTCCGGTGACCATCCAGAGATCGCGTAAGGTCATCAGCGAAGGATATCGACGCGTGAGACCGGGCAATCCTCCCACATCGGCAAACCCGAGCCTTCCGCCCCACAGACTTTGGAAGTGAATGACGTCGATGGTCGTGGGGAAGAGTCTGTCCAGTTTGCGGAACCAGGGATGATAGAGATACTGCCATCCGAAGCGATCTTCGAGAAAATGAGTGGTTCGCAATAGCCCCGGAAAACACCGATGCCGCGGGATTTCATAGACGTGGGGAGCGTCGGTGTATTTGGTGCCGACGTAGAGAAAAGATTCGTGGCCCAGTTGACGCAGCGCGAGGTGGAGTGACAACGTGCTGGCTTCGGCCCCGCCGCCCCGATCGGCCGTATGCACCATCGCAATGCGCAGAGGACGACTGACACGCTCACTCGGCGTCAATGTTCCAGTTGCGTCACCAACATTCATGCCGGTCGCTTCCGTATCCTTGCGTTCTGGCGTGAACACACATTGAGACATCGCGTTGAACTGTTACTGCCGGGGCGCGATCAATGCTTCCACACCGAGTTCAAATTGCCTGGTGCCGAGAGTGTCGGCATGCACCCTGGCAATTTCCGCGATCCAGGCTTGTTGTTGTTCGTTATCGGCCAGCAGCGCGTTGGTGACCGTGTCCCGCAAGTCACGAGAGTCGCACCGACCACACCGTGGTCCCATGGCATGTTGTTGCCAGAAACCCGAGAGACTCGCATACGCGGGGGCATGCAGCAGGATCGGTCGTCTCGCCGAGACATACGTTGACAGTTTTGTGGGGAACGACAATTCGGAAAACGTGCGGTTTTCATCGGTGAACGATTGGGGCAGGTAAAGCAGATCGCATTCCGACAACCGCTGGCAGGTTTCCTCGACCGAACGCCAGCCGAAATACTCCATCCGCTGAGGAACACGCGAATCGAGGAGCATTCGCGCGCCGAGGATTCGCAAGACGACCTCGCGACCATTGATCTTCCATTGGACGGCATCCAGTCCTTCCATGAACGCCCGCATGCAATCGGGAGCGGTCAGCGAGCCGGCAAATCCAATCCGGAAGACGTCCTCTGATGGCCTGGCACACGATGAATTCGCAAGCGTGGGGACACCATGCCGCAGAATGGAGCTTTCAATGCCATACCGGCGACGATATTCGGCCTGCATGTTTTCGCAAATCACCGCCACCCGTTCACTGAGCTGTAAGACTTTGCCAAAGGCGCGTTCGACCCGTGCCCTCGACCAGCGGTCCAATTGACCTTGGCGACATAAGAGTTCAACATCATCCCAAACAATGCAGCGGAGCGGGATCGACGTTTCCCGTTGCAATTGTAGCGCCGACTCAATCACCGCGGGGCAATCCAGAACGGCGAGCACGAAATCCGGTTGCGTCTCTTGAGACAACCGTCGAAGTGCCGCCGTGAGGGAATTGATCATTCCCGGTCGAAGGACCCGGAGTGCCACGGCGGAGATCGCTTCGCCTAATAGTCCCGGCACGGGGCGATAAGCGGTTTCATACCGTCGTTGTCGAACTGTCGTCGCGAGTTCGTTCCAATACGGATCCTGCCGCCCCTGTTTCGATGCCAGCCAGCAACAATGCCAGCGGCTGACGTCGCTGTGCTGAATCAGGTCTTTGAGGATCACACCGCCGACACCCGGTTCTCCGGGAGCGGTCCCCGTCACCAGCAGTCCTTTCTGGAACGCCGGCAATGGAGGGTTGGTACGCGGAACGGCTTCCGTCGCCGTCGTCATTGGCGGGCGGCCTTCCAAATGTCTTCACAGATTCGGTCGAGCGACCAGTCCATGGACCAGTCGGGGTAGTCGGAACGGAACTTCGCCAGATTGCTGATGTAGCAGATGTGGTCCCCTTTCCGTTCCTGTTCCGCGTAACTCCAGGTCAGCTTGCGGCCGGACAATTGATTCACGCGATCGATACATTCCAGCACGCTCGCCGCATTAGCACGGCCGCCGCCCATGTTGTAGACCGCACCGGGGCGAGGATTCTGGAAGTAGGCGTGCATGGCCCGGACGACATCCTGGCTATGAATCTGATCGCGGACCTGCTTCCCTTGATAACCAAAAATCGTGTAAGCCCGTCCTTCCGCTGCGACACGGAAAAGATAGTTGAGAAACCCATGCTGCTGCGCGCCGGAGTGCCGTGAACCCGTGAGACACCCGCCTCGAAAGACACAGGTCTTCATGCCGAAATAGCGACCATACTCTTGTGCCAGAACGTCGGCTGCGACTTTACTGGCACCGAACAGACTGTGAAGCGATTGATCAATGGTCATCGATTCGGCAACGCCTTCGAAATCTTCCGGGCGGGCATAGTCGTAACGCTTTTCCAACTCCACCAGCGGAATCCGATTCGGGGCGTCGCCATAAACTTTGTTGGTGCTCAGGTGAATGAACACCGCGTCGCCCGCATGCCGGCGCGTGGCTTCGAGCAGGTTCAATGTCCCGACCGCGTTGACATCAAAGTCATCAAACGGCCGTTCGGCAGCAAGGTCGTGCGAAGGCTGCGCGGCGGCATGAACGATCAAATCGGGGCGGAGTTCCTCAACCGTCCGCAACACGGCAGTTCGGTCGCGGATATCAACGGCATGATGTACGAATCCGGGACACTCTTCTTTCAGACGCGACAGATTCCACGACGTATCTCCCGCGGGGCCAAAAAAATCCGCCCGCATGTTGTTGTCGATGCCATGCACGCGGGCTTTGAGCGCGTAAAAATACGTGACGGCTTCTGAACCAATCAGTCCACTGGAACCGGTAATCAGAACTGTTTGCGGCGCTGTCATTCCAACCGAGGCATTCATGGACGGGACGATTCAGGTTTCAAGCGATAGCGGGCATCAGCGATCACAAGCCGTCTTTACGCTGAATGGCGACTCGCGGCTTCAATGTTCAGGACCTTCGCTACGTTGCACGACGACAAACAGATGATCGCGAAGATGCGGCGTGTAGGGCGCGAACGTCTTGTGGCGTGCATATCCCAATCCCGGACAGTTCAATGCCAGTTTGATGAACGGCAGCCACCAACGACGATCGCGCAGCGCGGAGTACGCCAGCGTTTCGAACGTTTCCCGGACAGCATGACTAAAGCGCGGTCGCTGGTGGGAATGTTTACGCAGCGAGCGTAATCGTGCATCACAGACATCGATCTGTCGACGAAAAAAACGCGGGCTGCCAAAGCAGAGATGCTGCGAGGTGCTGCAGTACCAGTGTTCTCCTGCGAGAAGTCGCCACGTCCAGTGATCGCAGTTTCCTGTCGATACCAGCAGATATCCGCCGGGTTTGAGATATTGCACGGCGTGAGATAACGATTCGAGCGGGCGTGGCAAATGTTCGAAGACATCAAACATCGTGACGACTTCGAATGTGCCGGTATTCATTTCACAGGGAGCCGACAGGAACTCTGCCAGACAATGAATACCGGCCTGCCGCAGCTCGAGGCGGGCAGCGGCTGAGGGTTCAACGGCTTGCCGTTCCCACGTGGCTGGGAGCGATTTCAAAAAAGCACCGTGAAAGGCACCAATATCAAGAATTCGAATGGGATCGGAAGTCGCGTACTGTTTGCGCAGCCATCTTTTCGCCAGCGTCCAGGAAACATTGTCGGTTTCATAGTGCCACCGATCCGTCGGCATGGCGGCATACATGTGTTGCAAAGATTCTTCGGTGGTCGTCGGAAAGCGAAAACTCAATCCACAGGAATCGCAACACAAGAGCCGAGCGGGGGCGGCAGACTCAAGCAGGGTGCGTTCTTCCGTGGGAAGCATTTCGAAATAAGGTGGCAACCGACACGGGCCACGATCCCGGATTGCCGTAGACCCACAAGCGGGGCAGTCGGCGTCTGACGAGAGAGGCGTTGGAGACAGCGGTCACTCTATGACTTGAGGTATGCGATGGAATCAAATGAGGCTGGCACGACCGAGGGGTGAGCAGGAAGCAAACGCATTTCTGGAAATCGGATCGGGCCCCAGGCTGCAGGCCATCCCTGACTTTGCAGCGGTCCCGGTTCGATCTCGAAGGACAGAACGTCGGTCAACGAGTCCTGCAAACGACGTCCCTGGCTTCGCGCTTCGGCCAGGGAGATCGCGCAGTGATAACTGCCCGGAGTCAATTGCTGCGCCGGGATTGTCAGTCGATATTGTGCGACGGCGTCTTGCGGTGGCGGCGCTAACGGCGGTGAGAAGCAACTTCCCACCGGCGATTCATCCCGCCGAAAAACGGTTAATCCGACGATAAACCTTTCCGCTGGACGTTGGCTGCGGACACCAATCAAAATCGGGACTTCAGAGCCTTCGACATACGGTGCGACTTGCTCTACTTCGAGGGACTCAAAGCGGACTTCACCGGTCAAGCCATCGAACGGTCGGTCTCGATCGGTCACAGAGATCGCGACGGAGCGAGTGACGGAGTTCTCCTGCGCATAACAATCAATCGCGTTTTCGGTCGCGCCGTCGAACCGCAATTTCCCCTGGGACAAAACGATGGATCTCGTCGTCAACGCACGCACGGATGGCATGTTGTGGCTTACGAATAAGACCGTTCGCCCGGATTCGGAAACGGCCTGCATTCGTCCGAGACACTTGCGTTGAAACTCGGCATCACCGACGGCTAACACTTCGTCGATGATGAGAATTTCGGATTCGAGGAAGGCTGCCACCGCAAAGGCGAGCCGAACCGTCATCCCGGACGAATATCGTTTCACGGGGGTATCAATGAACGTGTCGACCCCGGCGAAGGCCACAATCTCATCGAACCGTCGCCGAACCTGCGACTTGGTCATCCCGAGGATGGTGCCATTCAGATAGACGTTCTCGCGTCCCGTCAATTCCGGATGAAACCCGGTTCCCACTTCCAGCAAACTCGCGACCCGGCCGGCCAACTCAATCCGGCCGGTGCTGGGTGCCACGATATTCGAAAGAATCTTCAGCAAGGTACTCTTGCCGGCCCCATTGCGACCGATGATGCCCACCACTTCGCCGGGGTGAATCTCCAGCGAAAGTTCCTTCAAGGCCCAGAATTCTCCCGCATCGTCAAACCGGTCACGGTCTGCCTGGCGAAAGTTTGGCAACCCGGATTGGAGAGGGGATTGTCTGCCGAAACACCGGCTGACAGCAGAGTTCACCAAGTCGCGCAACGAGGCGGCGTGGGTTTCACCCAAGCGGTATTTCTTGCCGAGATTGTGAATGCGAATGATGGGCGGCATCGACGGTCAGATGAAATGGGACGGAGCCTGTGGGCTCAAATCATATCGGCGAAAGTGGCTTCCTGCCGACGGAAGAAGATCACGCCGCCGACCAGCGTGAATGCGACCATGAGTAACGAGAGAAAAAAGGAAGCCGCGCGGGGTTGTGCGGTATTGAGCAAACACCAACGAAATCCATCAATGATGCCCACGAGGGGATTGAGATCGTACAGCCACCGCCAGCGCGGCGGCACCAAAGTTGACGAATAAACCACGGGAGATAACCACATCCACGCTTGCAGCAGGAACGGCACCGCATGACCCACGTCGCGATACCGCACGTTCAACGCCGTGAGCCAAAGCCCGAAGGCCAGCGAAGCGACAACGGCATAGAGAATGAATACTGGCAACAACAAGACTGGCCAACCGGGACAAATTCCAAACCACAACAGGAATCCGAACAGCAGCACCAATTGCAGACCCAGATCGGCAAGGCCCGCGCCCAGGCTGGATAACGGCAAGATTAGTCTCGGAAAGTAGACTTTCGTCAGCAAGTGTCCCCCGCTGGTGACGCTCGTCGACACGCCAGCCAGAGACGCGGAAAAATAGGACCACGGAATCAGGGCGGCGAGAGCAAACAGCGGGTAGGGGATGCCATCGGAAGGCAATCCCGCCAAGCCGCCAAATACCGTTGCAAAAATCAGCACACTGACGATCGGCTTGATAAAGGCCCAGCCGTAACCCACCACACTCTGTCGATAACGGGCCGATAAATCGCGCCAGATGAGAAGTGTCAGAAGATCGCGATACCGCCACACTTCCGACAGGTTCAGACGCAACCATCCGCGCGGCGGTTCAATCACCGTGATCACGCGCATCGAGTCTTCTGTCCCGTTTGGCAACTCGGCACGGTTGGGAATCGATGTGGTGTCAGCGATTGTCATCGGTTCAAGGTGTCATTGATGCAGGGGTGGAAATCACGGAGACATCCCAGCGTGGCCAACCGGCTCCCCGCCAGGCCATGAATGGCTTTTCAAACAGCCAGAACAACATCGCCGATGTCGCAAGAATTAATGGGAGCATGACGAGGACATGGAGCGCGAGCGTGGGTCCGTATCCTGCGTTCGGTTCTATTCGCAGGAGAAATCGGCCGGCTGCCGAGATGATGGCGAAGTGGTACAGGTAAATCGTGTAACACATCCCGCCGGTCACCACGACCGCTGGCTGTGTCAGGATCGCGTGGAATGCACGGCCGCGAAGCGATCCAGCAAATGCCACGAGCGTTACCAAAGGCAACCAGGCACCCCCGCCTTGAATAAGTTGTGTCGCGAGAATGCCTGCCCAGCCGCAGATTGCCAGTGCATCCCATTTCCAACCCAATGACGGTGCGCCGGACCAGTCGGTGGCATAAATATCGGCGAGCAGCAGACCGATCAGAAAATGATCGAGATAGTTGGGGAGGGCCAATGGCCAGGAAGCGATTAACGGCCCATTCAGCGAGATTTTTGCAAGGATGATCGCGCCCATGACCATGCCGATCAAGCCTCGACGAAGCCCGCGTGAGGGGGCAAACAACACTGCCGCGAGGACGGGAGCCACGAGATAAAACTGCACTTCCACTTCCAGTGACCACGCCACGAAATTGATCGTGCTCATCGTCCCATAAAGAAAACCGTGAACGTAGCCCGCACTTGCCAGCCAGTGCGGCCACAACTCATCAATTGTGGCACTTTTTACGATCATCAGCAGGCCACTCATGATGACGAGGTTGATCAAATACGGTGGTTCCAGGCGAGTCACTCGACGCCAGTAGTAATGAGACAACACCACTGGCGCGCGTTGTCCCAACCGCGCTTCGATGAACGGCAACCCCAAAATGAATCCACTGATGGCGAAGAACATCGGTACGCCACAGCGGCCAGCGTGCAGCACACGATGGATCCATGTCATGGCATAGTCGTCGGTCTGCCAATGGGGATGTTTGTGGGTGACGTAGTCTTCGAGGTGATAGAGGACCACCGCCAGAATCGCGATGCAACGCAGACCATCGATCGCCGGAATCAGCCGACGGCCGGATGTGACGCGCGACAAGGCACATTGAAGGAATGCAAAACCGGAAGCAATCGATTGCATGTGCTTCATCAGGCGGCGGAAATCGTTGCCGGTGAAAAACGGGAAAACATTTCCAGGAGCGGTCGCGAACACTCATCCCAACGGAAGCGACCGGCATTCATCAGGGCTCGTTGCGAGAGCGCATTCCAAACGCCGTCATCAACCAGCAAGGGGGCCAGCAAATCGGCGGCGACGTGCGCATCACCCGGCGGACCAAAGACGCCTCCGTCGCCGCCGATCTCCGGCATGGCGCAACCGGTAGCACCCACGACCGGTGTTCCGAACGCCTGGGCTTCGACGGCGGGGATTCCGAAGGATTCACACCGACTCATCAACGCAAAGACTCGCGCGGTCGCGTATTCTCGATGAAGTTGTTCGACGGAGACCTCGCCGATAATGGTGACTTGTCGCTCAAGATTCCGCCGTGTAATTTCTTGGCGGACCATTCGTTCATAATCGCGATGGGGCCACGCACCGACGAGCCGCAGTTGTGCTGCAATGCCGCGCTGGCGAAGACAATCGACGGCTGTAACGAGCGTTTCGGCCCCTTTCCAGCGGGCCATCGTGGAAACCGAAACGATGGTTTGCGGTTGCCTTTCGACTTGATCGCCGGCGAGTGCCGCGGCGGCGAAGGTCGCTTCGTTCACCCCCTGGTAGGCGATACAGGACCGCCCTTCCGGTAGGCCGTTTGCGTTCTGTCGATACAGTTCGCGCATGTGCTGTGAGTTGTAGATCATCAATCCGGCATGTTGCCAAGCAAGGCGATAGGCGGTGCGTTGAAGCCGTGCTTTGGTCCGTTCGGTCCAGGTGCGCGGAACATCACGCATCAGACACCACGGGTTTTGTGCCAACGAAATCTGGGGAACCGAACAGTGGGGCAGGACTGTCCCATTCGGCGTGAAGTACAGATCGCAACCATGTCGCTTCAACCATCGAGGAAGTTCCCACGCTTCCCAAAGACTGCGCGATGCCCAATGGATTGCGGCGTTTGGTGCCGCGATCCACGTGATATTGGACCGCTGCAAGGCTGTCGGCGGTGGTTCATGCGGCGCATGAACCACGATCAATTCATGGGTTCCGGTCGTCCATTTGGCTAACTGCTGCAAATGCCCATAGAGCACATGCCGCCCGCTCAGCGATCCAACGGATAGGCCATTCACCAATACGCGCATCACACCCCCTCCGGTTGCGTGATGTCCAACGAAGTCGCGGGGCGTTGTGGAATCGCGAACGGTTTCTGTGAGGGCGCGGTGCCGAGGATTTCATTCAGCATCGCGGCGAAGCGAGCCGTTTGGATGGATCGATCGAACTCGGCTTCGGCAACGCGCCGCGCGTTTTGGCCCATGACGCGGACTTCAGCAGCATGACCTGCCAGAAAGTTGATCACGTAGGCCAAACGTTCGGCACCGCCATCGGGTGTCTGTGGGTCGCAAACGTAACCCACTTCCCGCTGCAGAATCAGTTCCGCCAGTTCCGATTGAGGATTCGCCAGTGCAATCACGGCTGAACCTGAGGCCAGAATCCCATAAAGTTTGCTGGGCATGAGCAAACCCGTGGCCTCGGGTTGCATCGAGATGAGATGCACATCGGCCGCGCTGAGACTTTGCGAAAGCAGCTCGCGCGGTTGATAGGGAAAGAAGCGAATGTTGGTGAGCCGCCGCATTGCCGCAGCGGAAGCAAGTTCTTCGCGACGGGCCCCATCGCCCACAAATGCGAAGCAGACCTGGGGATGGTCACGGAGTTGATTCGCGGCATCGAGAATGGGCGCGAGCCTGTGGGCCAACCCCATGTTGCCGGAATACATCACCAGAAAGGTGTCTTCGAGTTGATAACGTTTTCGGAACGAGTTCTCGACCTTGTGCGGTTGCACGCGAGTGGTGTCGGCCCAATTCGGAATCACACGAAGAACGTCGGCGGGGACTCCATATTCCCGACAGGTACGTTCCATATCGCGGCTCAGCACGACTACGCAATCGGCCTGACGATAAACGCGGAACAACAGCGACCGCACGCATCGGCTGATCCAACCTTCTCGCAATTTGCCCACGGCGACCGCAATGTCCGGGTAAATATCTTGCAGATAGACGACGAATTTGGCTCGATGCCGCCACTGAAACCATCGACCAACAAACGCCAGCAGGAACGGGTCCGTTTCGGTCACGACAACATCCGGCCGTTGTCGCGTCAGGCTGATCCACGCCGCAGACACAGTGAAGGTGACCAGATTGATCACACGCCCCACGAATGAATGCTTGGAAAACTGCGTATGTCGAATCCGAGTGATCTTCACTCCGTTGTGAACTTCGGTGCCAGTTGATTGATACGCTTCCGACGATGCCACCGCGTTCGGCTGTCCGGCGATGACCTCGACGTCGAAATCATCGCTCAGGTCTTCCAATAACTCCGTCAGTAATTGTCCGGTCGCTTCCACGTCCGGCCAGTAAGACCGATTGAAGACTACGACGCGGGGTTTTGACGAAACGGTCACAGAAACGGCCAATTCAAGACTGAGCTGAGCAGATCAATTATGCGCGGCGGTCAAACTGGCGAGATCATGATCGACCATCATGCGGACCAGACCGTGGAAATCAACGGTCGGTTCCCACTTCAGTTCCTGTCTCGCCCGGGTGGCATCGCCCAGCAGCAGGTCGACTTCGGCAGGCCGGAAATAACGCGGATCAACCTGCACCAGCACGCGTCCCTGCGGATCCACACCCTCTTCGCGTTCTCCTTCACCGCGCCACGTTAATGGTAATCCCACATGACCGAAGGCCAACTCGCAGAATTCGCGAACGGAATGCGTCTCGCCGGTGGCAATCACGTAATCATCGGGCGTATCGACCTGCAGCATCTTCCACATGGCGCGAACATAATCCCCGGCGAAGCCCCAGTCGCGCTGTGCATCGAGATTGCCGAGATACAGCGTTTCTTGCCGTCCCCGTTTGATGGCGGCCACGGCGCGCGAGATTTTCCGCGTCACGAAGGTCTCGCCTCGTCGGGGCGATTCGTGATTGAACAGAATGCCGTTGACAGCGAACATGCCATACGATTCGCGATAGTTGCGCGTGATATAGAACGCATAGGCCTTGGCGGCGGCATAAGGGCTGCGCGGATAGAACGGTGTCGTTTCCTTCTGCGGTGTTTCGACCACCTTCCCGTACAACTCCGATGACGAGGCTTGATAGAACCGGCAGTTCAGTCCCAGCTCGCGAATCCCTTCGAGCAGACGCAACGCCCCCATTCCGGTGACATCACCCGTGTACTCGGGAATCTCGAACGACACCTTCACATGAGATTGCGCACCGAGGTTGTAGACTTCGTCCGGCTTGACGCGCTCCAGAATGGTATGGACCGACGAGCCGTCGCTCAGGTCGCCGTAGAACAGCCGCAGACGGATGTCGGTTTCATGGGGGTCCTGATAGATATGGTTGATGCGTGCCGTGTTGAAGGACGAAGAGCGGCGAACCATTCCCCAGACTTCATAACCCTTGGAGACCAGCAACTCCGCGAGATAAGAACCGTCTTGTCCGGTGATGCCGGTGAGCATGGCGGTTTTGCCGTTGCGGGGCGGAAGAGATCGCATGGCCATCATTTCCGATCCCGTTTGCGTGATTCCAGTCGGTTCATTGTCATCGCTTCTTTAGCACGGAGACGATTGAGCGCGATACCATTCGTATGTCTGCCGGAGTCCGTCACGAAGCCCGCGGCGATGTTTCCATCCGAGGGCCTGCAATCGCGAAACATCGAGCCGCTTGCGCGGAGTGCCATCGGGTTTGGACGTATCGAATCGCAATTCTGCGTCCGGAAAAACAATCTCGCGGACGATCTCGGCAAGTTCCCGAATCATGACGTCTTCACCCGTACCAACATTAATGGGCTCCGCCGCGTCGTAGTGCTCGAGCAAAAACAGACACGCATCAGCAAGATCATCGACGTGCAGAAATTCACGATACGGTGTGCCTGTTCCCCAGATCGTGACGGTCTGTTCGCCGCGCTGTTTGGCTTCGTGAAACTTGCGAATCAGAGCCGGGACGACGTGCGATGTTTCCAGATCGAAATTGTCATGGGGACCATACAGATTCGTGGGCATCGCAGAAATAAAGTTGCAGCCATACTGCTCGCGATAAGCCTGGCACGATAACAGCCCGGCAATTTTGGCGATGGCGTAACCGTAGTTCGATTTTTCGAGCGGGCCTGCCAACAGCGATTCCTCGCGAATCGGCTGCGGACATTCCCGCGGGTAAATGCAGGAACTGCCCAGGTACAAGAGCTTTTCCACACGGTGTTCATACGCCGCTCGTAACACCGTGGCATGCAGGAGCAGATTGTCGTACAGGAAATCGGCAGGAGCGCGCGAGTTGGCGAGGATGCCCCCCACCTTTCCGGCGACATGAACCACATACTGCGGCAGATTCGTCCGGACCCATTTGCTGACTGCGGCTTGATCGCGCAGATCCAATTCCGCCCGAGTGACTGTGAGGATGTTCGAGAAACCATCGGCCTGCAGGCGACGCACCACGGCCGAACCGACAAGTCCGCGATGTCCTGTCACCCAGATTCGAGCCGAACGAGAGAGCGACGCGATTTCCATGGGCAGATGGGTGCTAGACCGCTTCTTCGAGTTCGTAGTCACCGAGTTCCATCGAGGCACCACGCTGAATGAAGTTGACCATGACCAGCAGCTTTCGTTCTCCGCGCCGCATCAGAATGGTTCCTTCCACACCGGCGAAGGGACCTGTCTTGACACGGACGCGCATGCCGGGCTGCAACCGTTCTTCGGGTGTCAACGGGGCACCCAGGGAGATGAGATCGTTCAACTGCCGCAGTTCGGCAACAAACGCCTTTTGGTCGCCGACGGGCAATGCGCGACTCACACATCCCGTGCAGAGCGCGTGATAGCGTGCGTCGTCGTGGCCTCGCAAAAAAACGTAGTTGGCGAATAGCGGGAGAAAGCTCGATCGTGATCTGCCGCCCGCAGAACGGTAACGTTTCTCGATAATCGGGCAGTAAAAGCTGCTGCCGATGATTTTCAGATGACGGCAGAGCAGTTTTTCCTGTCTCGGGAGTGTGTACAACACCCACCAGGGTGTCGAATTGGACGAGGATTCAACAAACAGGCTTTCGGGATAGAGCGTCGTTTCCGCAGAGAGGATGGGCATCAGAGGTGGAACTTTCAATCAATTGAATTCTCAATCGGCGTGATTGGCCCAATTCTGCGCGGACTTCGTCCCCGTGGGTGACCGGCTCGCAATCAAACCTCACTCTGATTTACCAAGCCCTCCTGGCTCGTGGCATTCCATCACGCTCGTTCATGGCGAACGGTTGACGAATGCCTTGGGACCTCCTGCTCTGTATTTCTACTAGTATCGCTGAGGACGATACACCGATTCCAGCCGACGTGACATCTGCCGCTTCTCGAAACCACGATGTTTTGGCAGCCCTTCCATGACGAGGTGGGTTGCAGCGTTTAGTCTTCGAGAGCGGACTCCATAAGTCGTAGGGATTGTACCACCTGCTGATGTGGAACCGCACTGAACGATTCCGTCAGGTTGACGTCACTGCGAGTTCAGGATCGCTGGGGTTTCTGTTTTCCAGTGCCTGTTTTGTGTTTGCCAGCGGCGTGGAATCGAGAATATCGAGAACCTGTGTTTCAAATGGTTTCAAGGATTGCAGCAAGTCGCTGCTCCAGAGAAACGGGCTGATTTTGTCCGGAACCACTCCCGAAATGCGGACGCGCCCCACTTCAAATTGGTGCCATACAAGCGGAATTTCGGTTTCCCAAAGGCATCTCACCGCATGCGGGTTTCGGCGTTGCCAGTTCGCGTGAAACACTTCGCCAAGCATGGGAGCATGGATGTTGAAGTTCAGTTCGGAAAGATCGAACCGCTCGGCGAAAGCCACGAGTGATTCCCAGGCCTGATCGAATTCGCGGTTTCCATGAAAACGCGAGGCATGCGGCACATTCACCGGGGAAAGATGCGGGAGTCGCCAGCACGAAGCCAGAAATGACCGCGTGCGTCGCCAAAGCAATCCGCATTCAGAGTGGCCAAAACTGCGGCTGAGAACCAGAACAGATAACACGCTGCTGCACACAATGATGGCCATCACTTCGCTTTTCAGCACGACCGAAGCGAGTGCTCCCACACCGCAGACCAGGCTCAGCGATCCGATGACCAGTACCGTGCCGATATGGCTGAAGCCGTAACGTTGCAAAACGTGATGCAAATGCCCCCGATCCGTGGCGTAGACACTTTGTCCCGTGAGTTTACGTCGCAGGATCGCGATGCCGACGTCGAAAATCGGGATCGCCCAAATCGCTGTGGGTGCGATCAAGGCCACCGTCGCCGGACCTTTGAAGGATCCGCGGATGGCCAGAATTCCCAGCGAAAACCCAATAAACATACTTCCAGCGTCACCCAGAAAGATGCGCGCCGGCGACCAGTTGTACGGCAAAAAACCGAGCAGCGCTCCGGCGAGAATCGCGGCGGCGGCGGCTTCACCACTGTTGCCCATCATGGCAGCCATTACACAAATCGCAAGGCTTTGAAGAATGCCGACGCTGGTCGCCAATCCATCGACGCCATCGATCAGATTCAGCGCGTTCACAGCCCCCAGCAACCAGAACACGGTGAAGGGGACTGCGAGTAAGCCCAGTTGGATTTCGAGACCAAAAATGCTGATTTGCCGGATGACAATTCCGCCCGCGACGGCGAGTGCGGCCGCGGCAACTTGTCCCAGCAGTTTTTGCCGACCGCGAATCGTGACGCGGTCATCAAGAAGGCCGATGAAACAAATCAGCACTGCCCCGCCTGTCGCGCCCACCAAGGCGAGCGGTTGATGCCACAGGCTGACGGCCCAGGGAAACTGCGCCACCACGGCAATGACGCCGGTGAGCGCGGCGGCCACTATGACCGCGACTCCGCCGCCTAAAGCGACGGTGCGGCCATGCAGCTTCCGCACGCCATCCGGGGCATCCACAAACCCGGCTGCCAGCGCCATTTTCAGCACGACAGGCGTTGCGAACAACGCCATCAGCATGGCAATGAGGCCGGGAACAACACAGTTCAAGAACATGGATTCGTGGCTTTTAACGATCGATGTTCACAAGGACGAATTCCCGCGTCGATCAGGATGTTGGTATATTCACCCATCTCCCACCCGCATGAAAGCATCCCACGATGAAAAATCTGCGTGCGACGACAATCTCGTCCACTCTTTCATCACGTTTGCTGCACGGACCAGTGCCTCCGGGTGAACAAAGGCATCTGCGTTGCATGGCGACACGATATACGCAAGCCCACAATTGATTGGAGCCGCGTCGGCAGCAGCGGTCACACAATTGCTCACTCCGGCAAACGAGATCTCAATTGCAGCAAAGATCGAGCCGATCCATGCCGTCGCAATGTCATCCAGCGGAAGGGCTCAATGAAGGACTTGGTCAAGCCGCGTTCGATGCGTGATTGATTGGATGCGTGATTGAGATGAGGCACAATCACTTGATCGCCGGGTGCACGGCCCGCGCGCTGAATATCGTGGTTGCTCTCGAAGAGAGGCTGCCCATTCGTTGGCCAAACGCCGCGCAATCATGACGGCGGCGAACCGGCGTCACTGAAACCGGGCGCTGCACAATGACGATCCGGCCTGGACGATTTCGCCAAACGGACCACCAAACACCGGGGATTCATCGGGGGAGAAGGGTGAGTAACGGGATTCGAACCCGCGACATCCAGAATCACAA
>JAKFUG010000004.1 GCA_021732785.1 Planctomycetaceae bacterium | reverse complement strand
GCCGAATCATGGGGTCTCTTCCATGCGACCAATGGCGTTCCGCATTCCGATCGCGTGGATGGCTTGCTGTCGCTGTTCGTCCTCGAGAACTTCCCGCACGGTCTCGTATTCCGCTTCACTGATCAGCACATAGGCGACATTATTGCGCGGATCGATGACGCGCGGCGCTCCGCCCTCGCGGGAATCCAGCGCCGGCAGTTGCTGCGGAGTGAGTTGGATATTCATGGTGACATCCCTACCTGTCATCCCTTGATGCACGATTTGCAAACATCATACACCTTCTTCCCACGATCACGTACCCGGCCAGAAGATCGCGAAGATCAGCCCGGCGATCGCGGCGTAGGCCACCGATTCAATCACGTGGCCCACAATGCGGCAGTGGAACCAGATGGCGTGGGAGACGATGCCCGAGAGGTAGGTCATGAACGCGGCGGTCGAGACGAAGCGGAGCACGTCGAGAAACGGCGCACCGACGGGGAGTCCCAGCCGCGCGAGATACGCCAGGCAGATGCTCGTTACGAAAAAGTAAAGGACCGTCAGCCCGAGATTGCGGCCCATGCTCAGGCCGGGAAAGATCGTCACCACGCCGACCGGGCCCTGCTTGATCTTCGCCTGATGGGCTTCCGTCTGCATCTCTTTAGGATCGCACACGCCGGGGACCATGTAGTTGCCGGGCGTGACGGCGGCATTCCGTAAGGCTTCCCAAACCACGTCTTCGTTGGGCATTTTCACCCAGTCTTTGCGATGGAACGGTAGCACCATCCACGAGAGAAAACTGGCAAAAAACAAGCCCACGGTACACAACACAATCGGAATCAAGAGGGGAACGATGAGCATGGCGGTTTCCTCGAAGGACTGTTTTTAGCGTGTGCCACTGGCTCTGCCAGTGCAATCAATCACCAGGACTTCCAACGAAAAAGACACTGGCAGAGCCATTGGCACACTCCAGTTGGCTCCCGACATCATTCCTTTCAAAGCGTTTGATGCCCCGCGCAATACGTTGATTGACCGGGGGAATCCGGCGGGCGAATCATAACGGATTTCCGCCCGATATTGACGGGCGGCCAAGACGCTTGGTCATCGTCGCGGGTGGCGATATCATAGGGGCGACCCGTTGTGCCCGAATTCCCTCCCCAGATGCGAATCTGCCTGCCCTATGAAAATCCACGAATATCAAGCCAAGCAGTTGTTCGCCGCCGCGGGCATTGCTGTTCCGCAGCATGTGGTCGTGAAGTCGGCCGACGAAGCCGCTGCGGCGTTCGCCACGCTGGGCGGGACCATCGCGGTCGTGAAATCGCAGATTCATGCCGGGGGTCGCGGCAAGGGTCGCTTCAAAGAATTCCCCGAACAACCCGGCGTCGTGCTGGTCCGTTCCGCCGATGAAGCGAAACAGAACGCCGCCCGGATGCTGGGCCAGACGCTCGTCACGATTCAAACCGGCCCCGAAGGCAAGAAGGTCAACACGCTCTTCGTCGAAGCCGGGCTGAAGATTGCCCGTGAACTCTACGTTGCCGTGGTCATCGATCGTGAAATCGGCAAGCCGGTCCTCATCGTCTCCTCCGAAGGGGGCATGGACATCGAAGCCGTCGCCGAGCACTCGCCGGAAAAAATTCTGCAGGAAGCGTTCGATCCGGACGCCGGACTGTTCCCGTATCAAGCGCGGAAGATGGCCTTCGCGCTGGGACTCTCCGGAGCCGCGGTCCGCAACGCCGAGAAATTCTTCCGGCAGGTGTGCCAGTTCTTCCTCGACAACGATTGCAGCATGACGGAAGTCAACCCGCTGGTGGTAACCGATGTCGGCGAGCTCGTCGCGCTCGATGCCAAGGTGACGTTCGACGACAACGCGCTGTTCCGCCACGAAGCGCTGCAAGCCCTGCGCGATCTTGAGGAAGAAGAGCCGAACGAAATCGCGGCGCAGAAATGGGGCCTCAGCTATGTGAAGCTCGACGGGAACCTCGGCTGCCTCGTCAACGGCGCCGGGCTGGCGATGAGCACGATGGACATCATCAAGCTCCACGGCGGCGAACCGGCCAACTTCCTCGACGTCGGCGGCGGTGCGAATGTCGATCAGGTGACCGAAGCCTTCCGCATCATTCTCGCCGACCCGAACGTGAAGGGCGTCCTCGTTAACATCTTCGGCGGCATCATGAAGTGCGACACCATTGTGACAGCACTCCTCGCCGCCTACGACAACATCGGCATCAAGGTGCCACTGGTCGTGCGGTTAGAAGGGACCAACGTCGAACTCGCCCGCAAGATGCTCGCCGACAGCGGCAAGAAAATCATCACCGGCATGAACCTCACGGACGCCGCCCAGAAAGCGGTCGCCGCGATTTAGTGCAATCTGAGAGCCGCTTATGCTTCTCGATCATTTCAGCGGTGCGTTGGAACAGGTTCGTGACTGGCATGGGTTCCATCAGACGTGGGCCATCATGCTGGCAGCGGACTTGAACCAACGTTTGCCCGCGGGATGGTTTGCCGAGCCGAACGTGCAGTTTCAGCTTGAAATTGACGTGGCGGCACTGGAAGCGACCGAAGATGCCGGGGACGCCGTTGTTAGTGGAACCGATGATGGCGCGACAGAACCGGCATGGTTGCCTCCCGCGCCGACTGCGGTCATCGATCTTCCAGCCTGGACTGATATCGTTGCCGTTGAAATCTACGCACCGGACCGACCCCGACGATTGGCGGGCGCGATTGAAATCGTCAGCCCGTCTAACAAAGATCGTCCCGACAGCCGTGAGAGCTTTGTGGCGAAGTGCGAACGATATCTGCAAACCAAACTCGGATTGCTCGTGGTGGATATCGTCACCGAACGCCGGGCGGATTTGCATCATGCACTACTGGACCGACTCGATGCGGAAGAATCGGTTGTCCAATCGGGTCAGTTGTTTGCCCGTTCTTACCGACCACGATTAAGCGGTGAGCGGATGAAACTGGAACTCTGGCACACGCCCCTGAACATCGGCTCGCCACTGCCCACGCTGCCACTCTATCTGCACGATGGCCCGATGATCCCCGTGGACCTGGAAAAGACGTATCTCGACTCATGCCGCGCACTGCGTATTGCCGCGGCAATTTGAAGAGCTTCTCGCCACAAGAGGCACAAAGGTCACAAAAGAATCCGAAGGCCTGGGAAATCCTTTTTGTGGCTTCTGTGCCTCTTGTGGCAAAACTCTCTGCTCCTCAACTCTTCGTTGCAGTGCGCTGCTTCCAGTATTTCCAGCCGGGGATGAAGAAGCTGAGGCCGAGGGCGAGGCCGTAGAGGGTGAGGCCGAAGTCGCCGTGCGGGTTCTTTTGCAGGGCGATCATCACGAATGCCATCGCGTAGAGGATGACCGCCTGGATGTAGAATTTCCCCGAGAGAATCCCCGCCTTCACGAGAAACACGCTTCCCGCGATGAGCGCAAGCACGGGTGACAACGTGAGCGCGGGCAAGTCCTGCATCCATTCCAGTGCAAACAGCAGCGTGCTCGAAATTGTGCTGCCCGCCCAGATGTGGGCAATCTGACGTTCCACAAAGGTGATCGGTCCCGCGCGGCGACGCAGTTCCCAGAAGATCGCCGCCCAGGCACCGACGCCGAAGCCCCACAGGCCGACATACGCCACGCGGGTGGTCACGCCGTTGGCCTGCATCAGATTCGTGACGGTACACAGGATGAGCACGACGAGGCTGTGCCACATCCACAGCAAGCCCCAGTTTTCGAGAACTGCGGCGTGATGCGTTTCTCGAAACGCGCGGGTAATGATCTGCGTGAACTGCGATGACCGGGCGGCGATCGGTTCATTGGCCAGAAACGCTTGCAAATCATCGGCGAGTGCGTCGGCATCGGCGTATCGCAAATCGGCCGGTTTTTGCAGGCATTTCAGCGCGATCATTTCCAGATCGGGATGTGCCTTCGGGTTGAGCATCCGCGGCGGCAACGGATCCTGTTCGAGGACCATCATCACTGTATCGAGTGCCGACGGGGCCTGAAACGGCGGCCGCCCGGTAAGCATCGCATACAGAATCGCCCCGAGGCTGTAGACGTCGGTGGCAGGGCTGACTTCGCCGCGCTGTCCGGCGGCTTGCTCGGGGGCCATGTATCCCGGCGTGCCGATGATCGCACCGCTTTGTGTCAAACTGCCCGACAATGAGGCATCCCCATCGGTGGTGTTAATCCGCTTGGCAAGACCGAAGTCGGTGACGAAGGTGCGGCCTTCGCGATCAATGAGAATGTTCGACGGCTTCAAATCCCGATGCAGCACGCCCTGTCGATGCGCATCGGCAATGGCCCGGCAGATGGGGACGAGCATCTCGGCGGCCTGACGGGATGGGAGCGGACCATCGGCTAAGCGGCGCGCGAGGGTGGTCCCTTCGATCAGCTTCATGCTGAAGTATGGGCGGCCGTCGACTTCGCCGACTTCGTATACCGGCACGATATGAGGATGCAGCACCTTCGCCGCGGACTCAGCTTCGGCCTGAAAGCGGGCGAGGTCGTCGGATGAAGCGAGATCGCCGCGCAGAATCATCTTCAGTGCAACGGTCCGATTGAGGCTCTTCTGCCGTGCCCGATAGACCACACCCATGCCACCGCGGCCGATTTCATCCTGCAACTCATAATCGCCAAAATCACGCGGGGCCGGCGCGGCATCTGGCGCTGATGCGTCCCGAGGTGTGACTGTCAGCGCATCCAGATCGCCCGAAAAACTGGCGAAATCCTCGGCGAACATCATCGTCGCCCAGAGCTCGCGGAGTTCCTGTTCAAGCTCCGGGTGTTGACGGATCGTGCTTTCCAGATCGGCGTGTTTCCCCCCGCGCGACTGCGCGAGGAGTTGGTCCAGCGCTTCCGCAAGGATGGTGTCGGTATCGGAGGGTGTATTGAGTTGGGGCATGGTTATGATTCAAAAACAACTAACGAGCCCGGAGCGCAAGCGACAGGTTCTTCTCGTTCAACGGAACCCGTCGCTTGCGCTCCGGGCTCGTTAGGATGACGTGTTCTCACCATTCAACGACGGTCGTTCGCCGAGGATTGCCCGCAGTTTTCGCAGCGCGCGCAGGTGTCGCATCCCGGCGGCGGCGGGGGATAAACCGAGGGCGACCGCGGCTTCGCTGTTGCCGAGTTGTTCAAAGTGCCGCATCAGAATGATATCCCGGTCGTCCTCTTCGAGTTGATCCACGGCGACGATAAAGCGCTGTTCGAGTTCCCGGCGAATGTTCTCCGCGGCGGGGGTCAATTCGTGATCGACCAGCATCTGGGCCAGATTCATCGACGATTGATCGCCGTACTGTGGCGACGCCAGCGATTGTTCGCGGTCCAGGCTGCGGCGTTGGGCCCCGCGGTGACGGCGGTGCATCTCGATGATGCGATCCTTCGCCATGTGTCGCAGCCACAGATGAAACGGCATCCGCGGATCGGCGAGGTAATCGGCCAATCGGTCATTCGCTTCGAGCAGGACATCCTGCACGATATCGCTGGCGTCGACGCGGCGGGCAATGGCCCGGTCGAGCCGCATCTGAACGACCCGGCGGAGTGCCGCGCGGTGCAACTCCAGCAATTGGTTCATCGCGTTGCGATCGCCATGTCCCGCCTGGACAAGCAGATTTTGCTGGGCGCTGGAATCGGGCCACAGGCTGGCGGTCATACGGCAGGCTCCGTCGGGATGCGATCCAACGGATACGCACTGATCGGCAAGCCGAGCGCCCGGACTTCCTGCAACCGCTGCCACGCGCGCGTCACTCGCTCTTCACGCCGGGCGACATCTAGCGGATCCAGATTGCTTTTGGTGAATGGACCATCGACAATGATGGGCGGAAAAGCCGGATCGACAATGAACTGGGCGACGACTGGGTTGCAGCGCAGATGGCGTTCGGGGGCGGTCATCAACGAACGGGCTTCGACTTCACCGAGGACGTAGCGCAGATAAAGGTCGCTATCGGTGATGTCTTCGACTTCTTCGCCGCAGACTTCGCACAAGTACCCCTGATCGCACTTTGCCATCGCTCAATTTCCGTGTGCGGCACATCTGGAATGGGATTTCGATTCCCAAATCATAACGTGCCACGCGGAAGAACGCACCGGGCTTTTGCCGTTCGGCATCACGCTGGCAGGACGGCAACATCGGGCAGCAGCGGCGTGGGGGGCGAGGCAGCGGCTTCCGCGGTCCAGAAGGCTTCCCAGTCGGTCCAGGCCAGTGGATGGAGCCGGAAGATCACCGTCGCGGCGGGCAGCGGATCGAGCCCCAGCGAACGGGCCACGGAACGGGGGCGCGGCGTCAGTTGAGTCCCTTCGGTCAGCGAATAATGCACTTCGGTTTCAAAGGAGCGCGTCGGCCACACAACGAGACCATCGTCGTTGATGTCGAACGGATTCGGCGGTTTGCCCAGTTGTTGTTGAATGTGCTCGCGCACCAGACTCGTCGCGGCAAGGTGATATAATCCGGCCAGTGCTGCCGCGATGACCGTACGCTGTTCCTGACTGAGGCGGTTGATCCAGCCCGGTTCGCCGATGGAGGCCATCAACCAGCCCGATTGCTCGATCCACATGATCTCGGCCGGCGTTTCCGGATACTCGGCGTGGGCAATCCGGGCAACGATGCGGTTCGTTGATAAAGCCATGCTGGCTGCTGTCAGCGGGAGATTATGCAAGGCGCGCGATTCGCGCAACAATCCGAGGAATTCGCGGTCCACGAAGTGCTGGACGGTTTCCGCGACGTGATGCAATCGCTCTTCGTAGATCGTTTCGCGACTCACCTGCGGCAAGTGCCGGGTCTTGCGGGCCACGCGGCGACGGCGGGCAAACAGCTTCGGCACGGTCCCCGAATGAAACCCGGGCGACAACAACCGCAGCATTGTTTCGCCATGATGGCCGACGATCACTGGTCGCAATGTTTTGGCGCGATTCGCCGCATAGAGTCGCCAGTTCTCTTTCAGTTCCCACGCGAGAAAACCAAAGACGCCTGGAATGCTGGTCACGATTGCCGTCGCGACAATGCCTGCGGTGTATTTGTCGAAGAACGCTTCGAGGGCTTTGGCGAGGGGGATGCCGATGGGCAGAATCAATTTGTGCGAAACCGTCACCACCGGGAAATGCTTGATCGGATTGACTTGCGGTTCAATCAACAGCGTGACGCAGAATCGTACGACGGCGTTGACCACGCTCCACACCAGCCCGAAAACGGCTTTGAACCACAGCGACAAGGTTGATTCGCCACTGCGGAACCGGAGCCATTCGTCCACCGAGTACAGCACGCGCTCGATGCCATCCATCACCTGTCGGAAGACATCGATAATGAGGTTGAAGAACCCGACGATGACGGTGGCCTGCAGGCGGTGCCAGAGGCGACCGATCGCTTCCCAGACCAGTTCTTCGGTATCACGTCCCATGCGGGAATTGAGCACCACGAACGCCGCGACCAGTACGCCCATCGCGCCCCATTTGTCGAGAATGATCGGCACTCCCAGCAACGGCAGCACCTTCCACGCCAACGCGGCGATCATCAACGGGCTCAGTAAATAGCGGCGAAAGACGAGTCCGGGCAGACTCCGTACCAGCCACGCCACCGGAGGGAATTCATACAGCGCACGCGGCGCTTCGAAGAGCAGGAGCGTCAACCCTTTCCACAAGAGCTTCAACGTGGTCCACAGAATCTCACGAATCCCCGGTCCATGCAAAATGAGGAACAGGACCAGCCCCAGCACGAGCATGCGCTCATGATCGTAGATGTGGACGTGCGGGGTACCAAAGAGTGCATGACCTTCCTCGAAGAGATAGTGCAATCCTTTCAAAGCCAGAAATGCGCCGCCGAAGGGCATCAAAAAATACTTCGTAATGAACCGGCCTGCCGGAGTGGCGAACGCCAGTGAGGTCGTTCGCTGCAACCATCGCAGATAAAACGGTCCGCGCTGATAGACCCCTTCGAGACGATTCCCCAGTTCACGATCCGCCCGTAACAGCACATCGCCTTGCAGAAATTCCTGCGGTCCGGAAAGATCGGCGAGTTTCATCTGGTTGCGCGAGAACGCATCCCGCACGTGCCCCAAAGTGAGGAATCCGCGCTGCACCACGCTGTCGATCAATTCCGCGGAAAGCTTATGGAACGCGACTCGCTCGACGACCGTTTTCGGGACCGCGCCGACGGTTTGCAGCGTTTCGACAACAATCGGCTGCAGGCGTTCGCGCAATAACTCCTCCGCCCGTTCCGCCGCGTGATGAAGCAGGTCCGTTAACGCGGTCCGTGTATCCCGATCGACCCGCAACGCACCGAGTCGACGACTCGCGGAGCGCAGATGCTTGGCAATCAGCACGGTCCGCATCTGTGGCAGCGGGCGCTTCAATGGGCGAGCGCCACCGCTGAGCATCCACCGCCATAAATCGACGCGGTAGACTTCGCGCTCATGGTCCACGCAGACGTTCTGCAGATCGTAGAGCAGCCGGAGATTCGCGTTCCAGAAACCCTCCGTGGCACCGGGCAGCACGGCGAGCAACTGATCCTGCCAGCGGCGGGCTTCGGCATCGCCCAGTTCCAGCGCTGCTTGCAGGCGATTCGCCAATGTCGCAATATCGGTCGTGCGCGCCGCGTCCGCTTCGTCCAGGGCATCCGCGGGGGCGGCCGTCCATGCCAGTTGTCGGTACAGTGCAGCGCGGGCGTGATTTCCCCGTGCGCGACTTTGCTCCGCGGCACGCAGCCACCGGCGATATTTCGGCGTCGACGGGGTTCGCGTGACGACCTGCAATACTTCCCCGGCGGACGTTTCGACCACTTCCAAACCGGGAGGAATCGCGGGATCGGCGTCCGCTAACTCCGGCGGACGAGCGGCTTCCAACAGCGGTTTCGGGGCGCAGTCAACATCAATGATTTTCGACACTTCCGCCGGGTTTCCCAGTGACGGAAAATAGGACGCAATCAAATCGGGGGCGAACACCAGCAGTTCATTGAAGACCGCCACGAACTCGGCATAGACCTGGCGGACCTGCTCGGGGTGCATCAGGAACGCTTCCTGTCGCAGCACCGCACGAATCTCGTCAAACTTCTCCTGGCCGAGTTGATCGATCCGTTGACGCACCTGAGCCATCGACATCCGCTCGGAGGATGTCCGGTCCAGCATGACTGCATCGATGCGGGCGTGAAACAGCAGACGCCAATAAATCCGTCGCAGATCGGTCGCCGAGAGCTTGGCGAGCTGGTCTTCTTCCGGACGGGCAATGAGCACCACCCATTGCGGCAGCGAGGCTTCATCCGGCGCACCGAGTTCATCCATTGCCACGAGCCACACCAGCCGGTCGCGCCGGACGACATACGTTTTGCGATGCGGAATGCGGACCCACGGACTGGTGATCTCGAGTTCGTGCCGCAAGACCCGGCGGAGCACGCGCGGCAAGACGAAGAACGCACCGGGATCGCGCGCGCGAAAACTGCGCTCGACTCCCGTGACCCACGATTCGGCCACCGCGGCCGGGGTCGGTTCCAATGGCTCCGTCAACGCGATCCTCCTCGATGCGACACATTCACAGCGCAAAGAGTGAGCCTAATCCGTTACGTCGATTTCGTCCAAGCGGAACAGGCAAAATCTCGTGGATTCGTGTTCTCTCGGTCCCCTCTCCCCCGTCCGCGGGGGAGAGGGTTAGGGTGAGGGGGTCTTCAAACAGCGAGCGTACTGAAACGCTCAGCCCCCTCATCCGGCCTTCGGTTCCCTTCTCCCCCGCGGACGGAAGAGAAGGGACCACATCAGCCCCCCAGCCGGCGATGTGGCACGAACCTTCACGCCCGTGTCACATCGCTCCGAATTCGTTACGATTCTCGAAACTTCATCCTTCCGGGAAGCAAATCGCCATGAATCTGACCCGCCGCTGGTTTTTGAAATTGGCCGCGATCTGTTTGTGGTGGCGCGGGACGCCGTCGGTTCAGGCTGCGGAAACTGCGGCCGACGCCGCGAAACCGTTCGGCACGGAATTCCCGAATCTCGACTCGTTCGCGGTCGGGGAATGGTGGAACAAGCCGACACCGAAGACGGCAAACGCGCCGCCGATGATGAACGTGCCCCGCGATCAGGTCGTGGCGTTCGCGCTGTACACCCATGACCGCGGCGTGCTCAAGCTCACGGCCCAGCTCTATCCGCTGAAACCGGACGAACCGCGCGAGGCCCGGCTCGAATTCCAACGCAACGGCGAATGGACCGAAGCCGCGAAAGTGCCCGTCCTGTTTCCCGGTTGGAGTGCCCACTTCCGCATCGAAAACTGGGATAACACACACGATGTTCCCTACCGGGTGCGTCACGGTGCCACCGCGGAGTTCGTGGGACTGATCCGCAAAGACCCCACCGACAAAGAGGAAATCGTCGTTGCGAACATGTCTTGCAATTCGAGCCGCACCACCGGGCTGCGACCGGAGATCATCGAGAATCTGAAGTTGCAGAATCCCGATCTGCTCTTCTTCGGCGGCGATCAAACGTATCGCCATACCGAACATACCGCCGGGTGGATCGAATTCGGGCTGCAGTTCCGCGATGTCATTCGGGATCGCCCGACGGTCACCATTCCCGATGACCATGACGTCGGCCATCCGAACCTGTGGGGCGAAAATGGCAAGCGGTCGTACATCAGCGGAAACGCCGACGGCGGGTACTTCTATCCACCGGAGTACGTCAATCTCGTTCAACGGCATCAAACGTGGCATCTCCCGGATCCGGTTGATCCCGTACCGATTGATCGCGGGATCACCGTCTACTTCACCCGGCTGCGGGTCGGCGGCATCGACTTCGCCATCCTCGAAGACCGCAAATTCAAAACCGGTCCCGCGGGGAAGATTCCGCAGATGGGTCCGCGGCCCGACCACATCAATGATCCGAAGTACGATCCCAAGTCGATCGACTTGCCGGGGCTGCAATTGCTCGGCGATCGACAACACCAATTCCTGCGCGAATGGTCTGCCGACTGGACCGGTGCGGACGTGAAAGCCGTGCTGTCGCAGACCGCGTTCTGTGGGGCCGTTCACATGCACGGCGGCAGGAATGATCGCTTGCTCGCCGATCTCGACTGCAACGGTTGGCCGCAAACCGCACGGAACAAAGCGCTCGAGGAAATTCGCCGCGTACAGGCCGTGCATCTCTGCGGCGACCAGCATCTCGCCGTGGTGGTGAAGCACGGCATCGACGACTTCGGCGACGGTCCGTACAGCTTCACGAGTCCGGCCCTCGTCAACACCATCTACGGCCGCTGGTGGCATCCGGAGGACGAAAAGCCGGGGCCGAATCCCGTCGCTGACAGCCCGTTACCGTGGACCGGCGATTTCAAGGATGGCTTGGGAAACCGCATTTCGATGATGGCATATGCCAATCCGCCGAACATCGCCAACGAAAAGCAACGCGCCGATGGTTATGGTCTGGTCCGGTTTCACAAGCAAACCCGGCGGGTCACCTTCGAGTGCTGGCCGCGGTTTGCCGATGCGAAGGACGGCGACAAAGCCCAGTTCCCCGGCTGGCCGATCACGATCGACATGGCCGCGAACGATGGACGCAAGCCCGTCGCGTGGTTACCGGAATTGATCTTCGAGAACGCCAGGAATCCCGTGGTGCAAGTCGTTACGGACGCGACCGGCGAGGTGGTTTACTCGTTGCGAGTTCAAGGCGAACGTTTTCAGCCGCCGGTGTTTGCGATGGGAGCTTACACGGTTCACGTCGGAACGGATCGTCCGGATCAATGGAAGCAGAACGGCATCAAAGCCGGGCGGAAAGAGGAAGTGAAGCCGATTACCGTCAAAGTCACATAGCGCGTCGGGGCGGGGCCGCGACCCATGATTTCGCATCCAACTCCCATTCTTGGATCGGGGCCCCTGCCCCGACTCTTCCGATCCACTCGCGGCTGTGATTGAGCAAGTCCTGACCGATCCATCACATCCGCATTGTGAATCAATGCCCGGGCGATCGAGCCGCGTGATTTCTCCGCGAAGAGGCGAAGTAAAGGGTTGCGAATGTGAGCGACCGGCGGTAGCGTGGAAGGTGGAATCCTTGGATTCTAAAAGCCTCTGCAGTGTTCGATACGAGCCTTGTGCGTTGACCCTACAAATTCCTCAGAGGATGCTGTCACGGTTCGGCTGCGTGTATATCCACCGTCGGGTTTCGGCCCGGCTTCGGCTCACACAACCCGGATTGTCGGTGTCCCCCTGAACTCTTAAGGGTTCAGAAACCTCAGCGCTCACCGGCACAGGCGGAGGCTTTTTTGCTGCGCACTCGCTAGCGCTTTGCCGAATCCCAAACCCCGCGCCTTTTCTCAGCTTTTCTTTTGCTTTCAACCGTCAACAATGATCCGTGTGAACAACTCTCCGTCCCTCAGCCCTCAGCTTTCGCCATGTCCCTTTTCGCCGGCATCGAATCCTCGAATCGTGACGCCGTCAAACCACTCGCGGCACGAATGCGGCCGCGAACACTCACCGAGTTCGTCGGCCAGCAGCATCTCCTCGCGCCGGGCAAACTGCTACGGCGGATGATTGACGCCGACCGCCTCAGCAGCGTCGTGTTTTATGGTCCGCCCGGGATCGGCAAAACGAGCCTTGCGGAACTCCTCGCAAAGACCACGCGGCGAAAATTTGTCACAGTGAATGCCGCGGCGTCCGGGGTGAAAGAACTGCGCGATCTGCTGGATATCGCCCGGAACGCCGTGGAAGCCGGCGGGCCATCGTCGGTGATGTTCATTGATGAGTTGCATCACTTCAACAAACAACAGCAGAACGTGCTGCTCCCCGATGTCGAAAACGGCGTTGTCTCGCTCGTCGCCGCGACGACGGCCAACCCATTCTTTGCGTTGATCGCTCCGTTGCTCAGCCGCAGTCAGATTTTTGAACTGCAACCCCTCACGCCGAGTGATGTCGCGTCCTTATTACAACGCGCATTGAGTGACAAGGAGCGTGGTCTCGGAAAGCTCAATGTCACCGCGGAAGCCGATGCGTTGGCGCTTCTTGCCGAACGTTCTGACGGTGATGTCCGCCGGGCGCTGACGGCGCTGGAAGTCGCAGTGCTGTCGTTGCCGCCGGAACAACGTATCCTAGATCTCGCCTCTGCGGAAGCATCGCTCGGCAAGAAGCAGATTCGCTATGATAATCTCGGCGATGAACACTATGATGCGGCGTCGGCCTTGATTAAAAGCATCCGCGGGAGCGATCCCGATGCCGCGATTTACTGGCTCGCGCGGATGCTCGAAGCGGGCGAAGAACCACGCTTTCTCGCCCGGCGATTACTGATTTCCGCATCCGAAGACATCGGCAATGCCGATCCGCAGGCGCTGGTCATTGCCCAGGCGACGGCGGCCGCGGTGGAGTTTCTCGGCATGCCGGAGTGCCGCATTCCGCTCGCCCAGGCCGCAACGTATCTGGCCCTCGCGCCGAAATCGAACGCCGCCTACATGGCGATCGATCGCGCGTTGGAAGATGTCCGCGAGAAAGCTCTTGTCCCCGTCCCGCAGCATTTGCGCGATCGCCATTACGCCGGCGCGAAACGCCTCGGTCACGGCGATAACTATCAATACCCGCACGATGCCCCGGAGGGTTGGGTCGACCAGGAATACCTCGGCGTCGACCGTACCTACTACGAACCGACCGACCGCGGGTTTGAAGCGGAACTCGCCCGACGATTGGGCGAGATTCGGCAGAGGCGTCACCGCGGAGATGCGTGATCAACGAGCCCGAAGCGCAAGCGCCGGGTGCATTCAAAAAGAACCCGGCGCTTGCGCTTCGGGCTCGTTGAGTTGTCACTCATCCCGCCGGGAAGAACTCCGCGAAGTCTTTCCGCACGGCGTTAAGCCCTGCGACCACCACGCGCACATCCGTCGTCGGTGAAATCAACCGGCAGCCTTTTTCGTGCAGCATCTTCGCATGGGCCGGGTTGAAGGCCACCGCGGCGAGATGTTTCTTGTGCTTCTTGCACGCGGCGGAAATCTTGTCGATGGCGGCGATGCACTTCTCATTAAAGAAGTCACCCGTAACGCCGAGACTCTGGCTCAAATCCGCCGGGCCGATGAAGAGGGCGTCGACCCCATCAATCGCGGCGATCGCCTCACATTCTTCGACCGCGGGCAGCGTTTCGATTTGAATGAGTGTGAACGTTTCGGCGTTCGCCTTCTTCGTGAACTCGGCGGCGGGCATTGTGGTGAAGCGGGCATCGACTCCACCGGTGTTGAGACCGCGCCAGCCGCGCGGGGCAAACTTCGCCCACTGCACGAACTCTTCGGCCTGCTTCGCCGAGAAGATTTGCGCCGCCATGATCCCGCCCGCCCCGGCTTCAAAACAGCGCGTCACGGTGGCGTAATCGGTGGGGGCGACGCGACAGAAGGAATCCATGCCGCTCGCCCGGCAAGCCAGCGTGGCGACTTCCAGTTGCTCGGTCGTCAAGCCGACGTGTTCCATGTCGAACCAGACGCCGTGGAATCCGCCCGTCATGCCCACGATCTGCAGAATGTTGTGGTGATAAATCCGCCCGGCGGCGAGAATGATCGCGGTCTCTCCCCGGTCCAGTCGTTCTTTCAACGTCGGCATGTGCAGCTCTTTTTCAACGAGGTTTCCAATTCGGATGAGCACTTCGTGGTCACAGCAGCATACCGTCGGGGCCGAAGTCTCCCCAGTCTCGCCGCGCGAACTATCCTCTCTGTGTCCGTGAGAATCTCACGAATCCGTGCCGCGAACAGTGGCAAGACCGGAAGATTACGGAAAGAATAGGCAACATCCTTGCAGTTGTTCTCACGGACGTACGATCCACCAGTCAGTTCAGCGGCTGGACTCAACGGTGGAAATCAAACGCTGACGCTTTTGAATCGGTCATTCGCTCGGAGTTGCACCATGACGACAGTCCTCATCGTCGACGATTCTCCCATCGATCGACGTCTGGTCGCGGGAATCCTGGAACGCAACTCGGATTGGACCATTCGAACGGCTGTCGATGGGCTCGAAGCCCTGGCGGCCGTCGTCGAACACACGCCGGACCTCGTCGTCACCGATATGCAGATGCCGCAAATGAACGGCCTGGAACTCGTCACTGCCCTGCGGCAACAGTTTCCGCAAATTCCCGTGGTGCTGATGACGGCTCAGGGAAGCGAAGAACTGGCAGTCCAGGCCCTCCGTGCGGGGGCGGCGAGTTATGTTCCCAAACGGACGCTGGCTCTGGATCTGCAACCCACGGTCCGGCGGGTCCTCACGGCGGCAACCGACATCCGTTCCCAGGCCGCCTTGATGAATCGCCTCGAGCAACGCCAGGAAAGTTACCGGATTGAAACGGAATTGTCGCTGGTCATGGCATTATCGCGCCAGGTTCAGCACGAACTCGGAGAGCTCTGGGCACTGGAAAAAACGGATCGGTTGCGGATCGCAACCGCGCTCGAAGAAGCGCTCTTGAACGCGTTTTACCACGGCAATCTGGAGATCAGCTCGACGTTGAAAGAAACCGATTATGCCGAGTTCTACGCCCTCGCGGAACGACGTTGCCAGGAACCGCCCTATTCCCGTCGGCGGATTCAACTCGAGCTCGAAGTCACGCCGGTCGTCGCGAGAATCAGCATTCAAGACGAAGGAAAAGGGTTTAACCCGGCAACGCTGCCCGACCCCACGGACATGGAGAATCTCGACCGACCCAGCGGCCGCGGTGTGATGCTGATGCGCGCCTTTATGGATGATATTTCTTATAACGAAACCGGAAACCGGGTCACGCTGACAAAGCGACGATACAAGCAATAGCCATATCATTGGCGCGCGCTCATTTCGTCGGCGCTGTTCTGCCCACACAGAAGAGGCGTTTGCCATCCGGGGTCCACGCGGGTGCGACCACTTCTAGCGTCGCATCCTGCCCTTCCAGTCGCCTGGGCGGATCGTTCTTTCCCGGATCGATTTCAAAGAGTTGCGAGCGCTTCTGCTCGGCACTGTATTGAGAAAAAACAATCCGCGGCTGCGTCGGATGCCACGCGAATTTCGCTGATGGCTTCGTGTTAACGATGTGCCTTTTCAGATCGGGATCGTTTCCGACAACTTTTACCGATGCGAGGTCTTTATTCCCGTCTTCTTTGGTGCCGAGAAAGAGGAACCGCTGACTGTCGGGCGACCAGGTTCCATTCCAGGCCAAGGATGTATATTGGCCTTCTGCATTAAAGACGGTCCGCGAAACCTTGGATTCGACGTCGTAAACGCGGAGTTCGCGTCCGGCAGCATAAGCGATCGACTTTCCGTCTGGCGACCACTGCGTTCCCCAGCCATTGCGGTCGATGGTCACAACTTCTTGCGTGTCGATCGTCAAAATGCCCACTCCGCCGGAGTAGAACGAGCAGGCCAGACGCGAATTGTCCGGCCCCCACGTGGGCATGGCACCGCTGCCGAGCAACCAGAGTTCATCGCGCTGGGTGGAAATCACAAATAATCGTGAGTCACTGGTCCCTTCCCCCGCGTCGGGCATCCAGCCGTCAAATGCGAGGAATTTCCCGTCTCGCGAAACCTGGGGCGATCCCATCGCCCCGACTTGTGGTAATTGAAAGAATTTCTCCCAGCCCGTTCCGTCCGCTTGCAGGCTGTAAAGGGCCGGTTTTGACGCCGGGGTTTCCGCGAGGGCGCTTGCCGACACAATCCATGCACTGCCCACCAGATACGCGGCAAGGGACATCAGCGTTCGCGTCATGCCGGCCTCATTGATCAGAAACGGGAACTCTCGTGTCGATCGTGAATCACTGGAGAAATCCTCACAGGCTGACTGTCTTTTTTCAAGCAGTCAATCGGGCAGCCAAGGGTGATTGAGCACGAGTTGCATGCCGAGTCGTATCTCCGAGACGGGAGTCGCTGTTTCCAAACTTTGCGATTCCGAACCTCTTCCGCGCCCCAAAAATGAGAATTTCGGAACCAGATCGAAGCGTGCTTTGACTTCTAACCGCATCACCCCCTAGACTGCCGCACCGGCTTACCGTCTCGACAGCTTCCTGTCAGACCGGCTGGAATCCCGGCAGCCTCGCCGCAGAGGGAGTTCCCGCAATGGCTCCATCTGCGGATCGTGATCGTAACTCGCTGGCACAGAGCTATCTCTGGGCTTCCCGAGCCAGCACGATTGCGATGAGTGCCGTGGTCCCCGCAGGTCTCGGATGGTTTGTCGACAAACAAGTCGGGACGTTTCCGTGGTTGTTGATCGCGGGAGCGGGGTTGGGATTTGCATTGATGCTGCGGGATTTGATCCGTCTCACCGCAGTTCCCGCCAAACGCAAAAACGACGAACAAAACAGCCCGAACGACGTCGCAAAAAACTGAAACGCCTTTCGACCATCTCATGACTGCCCAGCCCCCCCTGTTGCTGCGATTGGCCGCCTTCACTGCCGGACTGCTTGTCCTCGGCGGGGTGTCGGCGGCAATTTGCGCTGTGGCGGTGGGCCGGACGGGTGTCGAAGCCGCGGCTTGGGCGACCGGGCTGTGTTTAATTCCCGGTTGGGTGGTCTTTTTGTTGGAGCCACTGTATCGTTTGCCGCGCTACGTGTTGGCAGGCGCGTTGCTGGGGGCCGGATTCCGCCTCGGGATCATCGCTGGCGGCGCGTTGGGGCTGATTGCACTTCGTCCGGAATTACCACGCACGGCCTTTCTGGCGTGCTTGTTCGTTCAATACATGGCAGCGTTGACATTCGAGACCGTCATGCTGATGAAGACGCTCAATTTGCGAGCGCCTCTGTCGGCATTGCGACTCTCGTGATTTGTACCGGAAAGTGACTATGTCGGCCGGTCATAACGATCCGTTCCATCACGTTCGCGACTCGGCGACGTTCGAGCTCCCGCAGTTCATTGTGAACATGGTGGGCGAGAGCGCGTTGACGTTGCCGAAGGTCGATTTGTTCGGCTACGAACTGCAGCTCACCAAATTCATGGTGTTGCAGGTGGTCGCCGGGCTGCTGACGCTCTTCATTTTCCGCGGATTGGCCAGTCACATCGCCGGGGGGAAGCCTGCCCGGGGCGTGTGGTGGAACTTCTGGGAAATGCTGGCGCTCTACATCCGCGACAACGTCGTCCGGCCGACGCTCGGCGGGCATCACGATCACGACGAGCATGGTGACGGCCACGAAGGGCATCTGGAAGATGACAACGCGCATGCCCATTGTGTGACGGACCCGCATCCCGAAGACAAATACGCCCCGTTCGTGTGGACGTGCTTCTTCTATGTGCTGTTCTGCAACCTGCTCGGCGCGGTTCCCTATCTGGGGTCGCCGACGGGAAGCATCAACGTCACCGGCGCGTTGGCCGTGATTGCCATGTCGGCCACCATCATTGTCGGTTCGATGCAACTCGGCGTCGTCGGCTTTTGGAAGAATCTGATTCCGCCGCTCGATGCACCGCCCGCGCTGAAGATCATGCTCGTGCCGATGATGTTCGTCATCGAAGTGCTGGGGTTGCTTATCAAGCACGGCGTGCTGGCGGTCCGGTTGTATGCCAACATCATGGGTGGTCACACCGTCATCGGAGTGATGCTCGGTTTTATCGCGTTGATCCTGCACACCGACACGCCTGGCTTGTGGTGGTTGGTGGCTCCGGCGAGCATTGCGGGGCAGGTCGGTATTGGTCTGCTGGAATTGTTTGTGGCGTTCCTGCAGGCGTATGTGTTCGCGTTTCTGGCGACCATCTTTATCGGGATGGGTTCGCACCCGCACTAAACGAATTTGATGCTCTCAGCGATGTATCCGCTGGGGTGAACTGGTTGTTCGAGAAAGACTCAGAGGAGATTCGCCCGTGAATCGTATGCTGCAATTGGTCTGTCTGACCGCAGTCGTGCTGTTGACCACCGCCATGCCCGCAATGGCTCAGGAAACACATGCGCCGCTGATCGCCTTCTCCGGTGCCTTCGGTGCCGCGTTGACGATCATGGGTGCCGCTTACGGCATCGGCAAGATTGGTGCCGCTGCTGTCGAGAGCATGGCCCGTCAACCGGAAGTGGCCGGTGACATCCGCGGGGCGTTGCTCCTCGCCGCCGCGCTCATCGAAGGGGCAACCTTCTTCGCCCTGATCGTCTGCATCATCAGCTAGTTCGGTTCGTCGTGACGGCGCTGGTCAAGCGGACTTGGCTTCCGGAAAGGTTTTCCATGTTACGTCATCTGCTCCTCATTGGTTGTTGTCTGTTGACGACGATTTCGTGGACGGCGACAACGGTCGCGGCCGCGGATGAGCACGCCGCGACATCGCACGATGATGAGCATGGCAGCGGCAAGCCGTCGCTGCCGATTCAGTTCCAGGGCGACCTGGCCATCTGGTCGGCGGTCACGTTCCTGCTGTTCCTCTTCGTCGTCAGTAAGCTGGCCTGGGAACCGCTCGGCGGGGCTCTGTCGGCACGGGAAGCGAAGATCAGCGGCGATATCAAGGCCGCGGAAGACAACCGTCGCAAGGCGGAAGGGATGCTGCGGGACTACGAAACCAAGCTCGCCCGGACGCAGGACGAAGTGAAGGAAATCCTCGCGGAAGCCCGGCGGGATGCCGAGCACACCAAGCAGGAAATCGTCGCCGCAGCCCAGCGCGAAGCGGAAGCCAACCGGCAACGGGCGGTCGCCGACATCGAGCAGGCCAAGAACACGGCGCTGACCGAACTGTTTGATTTCGTGTCGACCAATGTGATGCAAGCCACGGAGCGTGTGGTCCAACGCAGCCTGACCGGTGACGATCAGGAACGACTGGTCCGCGAAGCGTTGGCTGATTTGAATGTCCGGCGGAACTAGTGGATCGGGAAATCCGAAACACGAAATTCGAAATCCGAAGGAAGCTCGAAATCATAAGAAAGAAAACGGAGCGGCAGCGAATCGTCAGTCAATGATGTTTCCCATTTCTGTATTTCCCGTTTCTTTCGGATTTCGTGCTTCGAGTTTCGAATTTTCAGGACTGAAGTGATGACCGATTCGCGACTACAGACTCGCATTAAGAGTGTGCTGGAAGACCCGACCGTTCGTTCGGTCGCGCGGGTCTACGCCGTTGCACTCCTCGACGCCACCCCGCAGGGTGATGTTGCCGCGGTGCTGGAAGAAGCGCAATCGTTCGTGACCGATGTCCTGGATGCCAATCCGACCTTTGAGCGGCTGTTGTGCAACCCGGCGACGACGCGGGACGAGAAGCTGCAGAGGATTGACCGTGTGGTTGCTCCGCACGCCAGTCCGGCTTTCACGAACCTGTTGCGGGTTCTGGTGAAGCACGATCGGCTCGACATCATCCGCTCGGTGGTCGACACCCTCGGTCGCGAGATCGAGGATCGCAGCGGGCGGAAACGAGTGAAGGTGACGAGCGCCACGCCGTTGTCGGAAGCGGCTTTGGGCGAGTTGCGGGCAAATTTGACGCGGGCTTTGTCCGCGGATCCGATTTTGGAAACGTCGATCGATCCCGCCCTGTTGGGGGGAATCGTGGTCCGCATTGGCGACACCGTGTACGACGGGTCGGTACGGATTCGATTGAAACAATTGCGCGCGAGTCTGCGCGAGAGGTGCCTGAATGAAATTCAACGCGGGCGAGATCGCTTCCGTTATCCAGAAGGAAATTGAGGATTTCCGCGGACAGATCGAAACCGCTGAAGTCGGCCGCGTGGTCGAAGTCGGCGACGGGATCGCGCGGGTGTACGGCCTTTCTTCCGCCATGTCGGGGGAACTGGTCGAATTCTCCAACGGCGTGCGCGGCCAGGTGTTCAACCTGGAAGAAGCGTCCGTCGGGGTCATCATCCTCGGCGATTACCTGAAGATCGTCGAAGGGATGGAAGTCCGTTCGACCGGCAAATTGCTGTCGGTCCCCGTGGGCGAAGCGCTCCTCGGTCGCGTCGTCGATCCGCTGGGCGTCCCGCTCGACGGCAAGGGCCCAGTGGTCGCCTCGGCGTCCCGTCCCCTCGAAACGATTGCTCCCGGTGTTGCCGGTCGGCAACCCGTGAAGCAGCCGATGCAGACCGGTCTCAAGGCCGTTGACGCGATGACCCCGGTCGGCCGCGGCCAACGCGAACTGATCATCGGCGACCGCAAGACCGGCAAGACCGCCGTCGCGATCGATGCGATCATCAACCAGAAGGGTGGCGATGTCATCTGTGTTTACGTTGCCTGCGGGCAACGGGCCAGTTCGACCGCCCAGATTTTTGAAGCCCTCACCAAAGCCGGGGCGATGGACTACACGGTCATCGTCTCCGCGACGGCGAGCGATCCTGCTCCGCTGCAATACATCGCTCCCTACGCCGGGGCCGCGATTGCCGAATACTTCATGTACCAGGGCAAGCACACGCTGGTCGTGTACGACGATCTGTCGAAGCAAGCCGTGGCGTATCGCCAGTTGTCGTTGCTGATGCGCCGTCCTCCCGGCCGTGAAGCGTTCCCCGGCGACGTGTTTTACTGCCACAGCCGTCTGCTCGAACGGTCGGCGAAGCTCAGCGATGAACTCGGCGGCGGCTCGATGACGGCGCTGCCGATCATTGAGACGCTCGAAGGGGAAGTCTCGGCGTACATCCCGACCAACGTGATCTCGATCACCGACGGACAGATTTACCTCGAACCGGACTTGTTCTTCGCCGGTGTCCGGCCCGCGATTAACGTCGGTATTTCGGTCTCCCGCGTGGGTGGCAACGCTCAAACCAAGGCGATGAAAAAGGTCGCCGGTGGTCTGCGGCTCGACCTGGCTGCCTTCCGCGAACTGGAAGCGTTTGCTCAACTCGGTACCGAACTCGACAAAGCCACGCAGTTGCAGCTCGACCGCGGTTACCGCATGGTCGAATTACTCAAGCAGCCGCAGTTCAAGCCGCTCCACTTCGCCGATCAGGTCATCAGCATCTATGCCGGTAACAAGGGTTACTTCGACACGGTGCCGGTGAATCGCGTGCAGGAAGCGGAACGGATGCTGGTGCAATTTATGGCCGACGAAAAGCACGAAGTCCGTGACGCGATCACGAAGTCGGGCCAGATCGACGAAGCCACGGAAAAGATGATGAAAGCCGCCCTCGACGAGTTCGTCGTCCGCTGGGCCGCCGCGAATAAGAAGTAATGTAATGTGAGTCATTGAAGCCCAGGGATTGCGATCCCTGGGCAGTTTGAGTTTGTCACAGGCGTCCCATGGCCAAAGCACGAGCGATTATCAAGCGGCTGAAAGCCGTGCGCAACATCCGCAAGATCACGCGGACGATGGAGCTCGTGGCGACGGCCCGCTTCAAGAAGGCGATGGACCGCGCCACAGAAGCCGCCGCGTACACGAAGAAGATCTCCGAGATCGTCGCCGATCTTTCGTCCGCTCTGGCCGATGCCGGTGCGAAGGGGCTGTCTCATCCGCTACTGGAAAAACACGCCGAAGAAAAGAATGCGGTCCTGCTGGTGCTGACTTCCAACCGCGGTCTCTGCGGTGGTTACAACGCCTCGGTATTGCGGAATGCCCAGCAACGGATTCGCGAAGCCGCCGGGAAGGTGAAGTTGCAGATCGAAGTCTCCGGCAAGCGCGGGATCAACTTCTTCAAGTTCCAGAAGCAACCGGTTGACGCCACCTACACCACGTTTGAAGACAAGCCGACGTTCGAGCAAGTCGACGAACTCGCTAATCGATTCATCAAGGCCTACATCAACGGCGAGATCGATCGCCTCGACATCGCCTACATGCGATTCGAGACGATGTCCCGCCAGAAGGCCGAAGTCGTCACACTGTTGCCCATCGGCAAGCTCGACACGGGAACCGCTGCCCCAGCGGCATCTCAAGCAGCCGTGGAATACGAATTCCTGCCATCGCCGCAGGAAATCCTCGAAGAAATCGTCCCGGCCTCATTCAAGGCTCGCTTGTTCAAGGCCTTCCTCGATGCTGCGGTCAGCGAACAAATTGCCCGCATGGTCGCGATGAAGAGCGCCACGGAAAACGCGGGTGAAATGATCAGCACGTTGAAGATGCAATACAACCGCGCTCGGCAATCGCAGATTACATCGGAATTGAGCGAAATCATCGGGGGGGCGGCGGCGCTCGAATAGAAGGTGGCGGGTGATCGGTGGCAGGTGGTAGGCAGAAATGAAGGTCGATGGCTTTCGCGATTTGATTGCCTGGCAAAAGGCCGTTGAGCTAGTGGTTGAGTGCTACAAGATCACAACGCACTTTCCGACGACAGAACGGTACGGGTTGACATCGCAGTTACAGCGAGCGGCAGTTTCAGTACCGGCAAACATCGCAGAGGGTAAAGGCAGAGGTTTCAATGGTTATTACGTGAATCATTTAGCGATTGCAAATGGTTCACTTTGCGAACTGGAAACCCACGTAGAGATCGCTAAGCAACTTGGCTATCTCCAAACGAATCAATCGGAACAACTACAACAGAAAATCGGGGAAGTAGGACGGCTGATCACAGCGTTACGGAAGTCGGTGGAAGCGGCAATTCGCTAACTCTGCCTGCCACCGACCACCCATCACCTGCCACCCCGCATCCACGAGGAACCGCATGACCACCGCCACCGGCCACATCACGCAGATCATCGGCTCGACGTTTGACGCCGAGTTTCCCGAACAATCCTTGCCGTCGATCTTCAACGCCTTGAAGGTCGACACGGAAGTCAACGGCATCCGCATCAAGGTCACCGGCGAAGTGCAGCAGCACCTCGGCGGCGGTCGCGTCCGCTGCGTGGCTCTCAGTTCCACCGACGGCATGGTTCGCGGCATGGACATCGTTGACACCGGCGGCCCCGTATCGGTTCCCGTGGGAAAGGGGACGCTCGGCCGCGTCTTCAACCTGCTGGGCGACCCCATCGATGGTCGTGGTGATGTCGTCACCGAAGAGCGTTGGCCGATCCACCGTCAGCCGCCGTTGCTCGAGGATCTCAGCTCGAAGACCGAAGTGTTCGAGACGGGGATCAAGGTCGTCGACCTCTTGATTCCATTCGTCCGCGGCGGGAAGGCTGGTCTGTTCGGCGGTGCCGGTCTGGGTAAGACCGTGATTCTTCAGGAGCTCATCGCCCGGATCGCCAGTTCGCACGGCGGTTTCTCGGTGTTCGCCGGGGTGGGTGAACGGACCCGCGAGGGGAACGATCTCTGGCTCGAAATGCAGGAAACCAAGATCGGCGACACCGGCCGGGCGGTCATCGAGCAAACCTCGATGGTCTTCGGTCAGATGAACGAACCGCCGGGTGCCCGTCTCCGCGTCGCCCTCTCAGCCCTCACGATGGCCGAATGGTTCCGTGACGCGACCGGGGCCGACACGCTGCTGTTCGTGGATAACATCTTCCGGTTCTCGCAAGCCGGTTCGGAAGTGTCGGCGCTCCTCGGCCGCATGCCGTCCGCTGTGGGTTATCAACCGACGCTGTCTACCGAACTGGGTGCGCTCCAGGAACGCATCACGTCGACGAAGCGCGGGGCCATCACCTCGGTGCAAGCCGTATACGTCCCCGCCGACGATCCGACCGACCCCGCTCCGGCAACGGCGTTTGCTCACCTGGATGCGTTCATTTACCTCGAACGCCGGATCGCTGAAAAGGGCCTGTATCCTGCCATCGATCCACTGTCGTCGTCGAGCCGCGTGCTCGATCCGCAGATCGTGGGCGAGCACCACTATGCGGTCGCTCGTCGCGTGCAGAAGATTCTGCAACGGTACCGCGAACTGCAGGACATCATCGCGATTCTCGGCATCGACGAACTGAACGAAGAAGACAAGCTGGTGGTGCATCGCGCCCGCCGGATCGAACGCTTCCTGTCGCAGCCGTTCATCGTCGCCGAAGCGTTCACCGGCAAGAAGGGAAGCATCACCCCGCTGAAGGAAACGATCCGCAGCTTCGAAGAAATCTGCGACGGCAAGTGGGACCACCTGCCCGAGCAGGCCTTCACCTATGTCGGCGTGATCGAAGAAGCTGCGGAACAAGCCGAACGCATGGCGGCGTCGGTGAAGTAAATCCGAAATCCGAAGCACGAAATCCGAAGGAAGCACCAAATCCAAATAGGGAAAACATGCTTCATCAACGCGGTTTAGAATTTCGTGCTTAGGATTTCTTTCGGATTTCGAGTTTTGAATTTCGGATTTTTGGTGTTCCCATGGCGATCGACAAATCCCTGCGACTGGTGATCGTCACTCCCGAACGGACGATCTTCGACGAAACCGTAGCTCAGCTCCGGTTCCCGTTGTTCGACGGCGACATCGGGGTGTTGCCCGGCCGGTTGCCGCTCATCGGTCGTCTCGGAGCCGGTGATCTCAAGGTGAAGATGCCAGCCGGCGAAGAACGCCATTTCTTTATCGATGGCGGTTTCACACAGATCAACAAGGGCACGGTCACGCTCCTCACTCAGCGGGCGGTGCCGATCGACCAGATCAGCGTCGCTGCCGCCGAGGCGGAACTGAAGGCCGCGAAAGAACAGTCGGCCCGGTCCGACGAACAGTTCGCCCGCAAGGCCGCCGCCCTCAACCGCGCCCGCAAGTTGCTGAAACTCGCCCGTACCGCGCATTGATCCTCGTCGATCACCGCCACGGCTTGATTTGCGGGTGCCACTGGCTCTGCCGGTACGTTGCGAGGTCTGCTTCGTTTCAGAGAAAGACACTGGCAGAGCCAGTGGCACACAGCGCCGAGCTTACCGCGTGGTCGCGCATTTCGCCCCATCCCCGGCGAACGAATCTCGCAAGCATCGAGACTGGTCGATAAGATGGAACCCTGAGTTCCCCGACCTCGATGGTAGTTCGTCGCGATGAGTCGACCGCAATCGCAACCGTGGTTTGCCATGATCGTCCTCCTCCCGGCGATCCTGTTCGCCGCGGAACCGGTGGACTATCTGCGCGATATCAAACCCGTGCTGAGGGAACGCTGCTTCACTTGCCACGCGGCACTGAAACAGGAAGGCGGGCTGCGTCTCGATACCGCTGGGCTGATTCAAAAGGGAGGCGACAGCGGCCCGGCGGTGATCGCTGGGAAAGCCGATGGCAGTGAACTGATTGCACGGATCACGTCCAAAGATGCGTCCACACGCATGCCACCGGAGGGCGATCCGCTCAAACCGGAACAGATCGCGGCGCTGCGGGAATGGATTACGCAGGGAGCGAAGTCACCCGGTGATGAAATGCCGTTAGAAGATCCGCGCAAGCACTGGTCTTATCAACCGCCGATCAAATTCTCTTTACCCGCGGCGATGAATGAGTCTAAACATCCCATCGACGTGTTCATCGATCAACGTCTCGCCGCGCAGCAATTGGAGCGGCAACTCCCTGCGGATCGCGCGACGCTCATTCGCCGGATGTTTCTCGATGTCACCGGACTGCCGCCGACACCGGAGCGGGTGCAGGCGTTCGTGGAAAGCACCGATCCGCAGGTGGTCTCCGCGCTCATTGAAGAATTGCTGGGCAGCCCGCGGTACGGCGAACGGTGGGCGCAGCACTGGCTCGATGTGGTGCGGTATGCCGATACGCATGGCTTCGAGGTCAACACGCCGCGGGAGCATGCGTGGCCGTATCGCGACTATGTGATCCGGGCCTTCAACGAGGACAAACCGTACGATCGGTTCGTGCGGGAGCAGCTCGCCGGAGATGCGCTCGAAGCCGAAGAAGCCACCGGGTTTCTCGTCGCCGCGGCGGTGTTGCTGCCGGGGCAAATTGGAGCGGACGAAGAATCGAAACGCGCGGCCCGGCAGGACGCACTCGATGAGATTATCGTCGGCACCACATCGACGATTCTCGGCATCACACTCGGTTGTGCCCGCTGCCACGATCACAAGTTCGATCCCCTTTCCCAGCGCGATTATTACGCGATGCAGGGGTTTTTCGCCGGGGTGGAGTACGGTGATCGACCGATTAAGGATGCGAGCTTTGGCGTCCGCGAAGCGCAAGCGAAAGTGCTCGCCCCCCGGATCATCGAACTTCAGGAGCATCTTCGTCAGTACGAACCTCATGCCTTTACCGGCCGTACGGTGATCATTGACGAACTCGATCCGCAGCGCGTCACGACGCTTAAAAAGACGAACGGCCCCGGCGACAACCCCGAGGGCGACAAACGTGGTTATGAAGACGATGTCGGCGACGCCCACCGCGTCGGCAATATCAGCGGCGGGCGCTATCACTGGTGGAGCAACGTCCCCGGGGAAGACGTGCTGACGTACCACCCCGCTGTGTCCGGCAAGTTTCAATTGTGGATTTCCTGGGGCGCTCACGGCAGCGGTGTCCACACGCGCGATGCCCGCTATGTGCTCGATGCCGATGGCGATCTCACCACGAAGACCGATCAGCGCGAACTCGCCCGCATCGATCAGTATTACCTGGCGGGCATCACCACCGGAGAGAGCGAACAAAAACCGCTGTGGAGCGGACTGCATTCGCTGGGCATTATGGAATGGACGCCCACCACAAAACTCGTGCTCCGTGGCGGCGACACCGGGACCGGCATCACCGCCGATGTCATCGTGCTTCAGGAAGCAACCAGCGATGAGCCGCGTGCGTGGCCCCCTCTGCGCGATCCCCTCAGCGCGAAAGAAAACAGCGAGCGCTTCGCACCGATCGGGGCAAAGTTCGTGCGGTTCACGACGTTGGAAACGATCAACCAGAACGAGCACGAACCGTGTCTCGACGAGTTGGAAATCTTCGGCCCGAAGGCACCCCGGCGGAACCTCGCCCTCGCCAAAGTGGGGACGGTGCCGACGTCTTCCGGCGTCTTCAGCGATGGTGGCGACGAAGAACATCAGTTGAAGCACATCAACGATGGGAAGTACGGTAACGAACGGAGTTGGATTTCCAGTCAACCGGGCGGTGGTTGGGTGCAACTGGAACTGCCGCGCATCACCACGATTGATCGCGTGGTGTGGGGGCGTGATCGGAAGGAGAAATTGAAGGATCGGCTGCCAGTCCGTTACGAAATCACCGTTTCCACAGACGGTGTGAACTGGCAGCGCGTGTCGGGACACGACGATCGGGCTCCGCTCAACTCTCCGTTTGAAGCGAACCAGACGCTGCTGCGGAATCAACCGGCCGGGACCTCGACCGACATTGCGGACATGGTCGCCGAACTGGATCGTTTGGATCGCGAGCGGGAAAAACTCGAAGCGCCGCGGTTGGCGTATGCGGGCATGTTCAAGCCGCCGGAGACGACATATGTCTTGCGGCGGGGCGATGCCGAGCAGCGCGACGGCGAGATCGGTCCCGCGGTCCCGGCGATCTTTCACGGGGCGGATGATCTGAAGAAGCTCAACGAGCAGGACCGCCGGTTAGAACTCGGGAAATGGCTGACGTCGCCGCAGAATCCGCTCACGGCGCGGGTGCTGGTGAACCGTTTGTGGCAGGGACATTTTGGCCGCGGGCTGGTTGAGACGCCCAATGACTTCGGCGTCAACGGCGTGCGGCCGACGCATCCCGAACTGCTCGACTGGCTGGCGTGCGAATTCATCGAGCACGGCTGGTCGATCAAGCACATGCACCAGTTGATTTTGTCATCGCAGACGTATCAACAAGCCGCGACGTGGAACACCGCCGCGGCGGAGGTGGACCGCGACAACCGCCTGCTGTGGCGATTCGCGTCGCGACGGTTGGAAGGCGAAGCGCTGCGTGATTCGGTCCTGGCGATCAGCGGCGAACTCAATCTGACAATGGGCGGCCCCGGCTTCAATTTTTTCCAGACCCGCGGCGGACTGAACGGCTTCCCGGCCGTCGAGAAATTCACGCCGAAAGAGATGCGAAGGATGATCTATCAGCACAAAGTCCGCATGGAACCGGTGCCGGTCTTCGGCGCATTCGATTGCCCCGACGCCGGTCAATCAATGCCGAAGCGCAGCCGATCGACAACCGCGATTCAGGCCCTGAACCTGTTCAACAGTCCGTTCCTACTGGAGCGCGCGGAGAAGTTCGCCGAGCGCGTGAAAGCGGATGCTCCGATGTCGGGCGTCGATCAGGTGCGGCGTGCGTTCGCGCTGGTGTTGGGTCGTCCTCCGACGATGGCCGAACAAGCCGCGGCCGTACAGACGGTCGAAGCGCATGGCTTGGCGACGTTGTGCCGGGTGTTGTTCAACAGCAATGAGTTTTTGTTTCTGCCGTAAGGAGGCTACTCATGCCGATTGATGTCGAAGCGGTTTACGAGAATGGCGTGCTTAAACCGGCCCACCCGTTGCCCTTACAAGAACACGAACGGGTCTTCGTGCGTGTCCGTTCGCAAACCAGCGAGATCAGAAAGACGGCGGGAATCATTCCGTGGAATGGAACACCCGAAGCCTTGGAGTATCTGATGGGTCCGGAGAACACGCCGTGGGAACCGTGAGCTTGTTTGCAGATATTCCCGATGGAACCACGGTGTTTATCGATGCCAATCCGTTCGTGTATCACTTCATTTTTGATCCCACGTGCGGGACTGCTTGTACGAGCTTACTCGAACGGATCGAGCGACAGGAAATTGAAGGGTTCTGTACTCCGCATGTTCTGGCGGAAGTCGCGCATCGGTTGATGACGCTGGAAGCCTGCTGGACGTTCGGCTGGTCCTATCAGGGAATTGCGAGCCGACTTCGCCAGCATCCGAATGAGCTATCGCAACTCCAGACTTTTCGCCAGTCGCTGCTGGCGATCTCTCAATTGGGGCTTACCATCACGGCGGTGACGGACTCGCACGTGATTCGTGCCGCATCGTTGAGCCAGGCATCGGGACTGATGACGAACGACGCGATTATTGCCATCGTCATGCAGGATCATGCCGTAACAGCCATGGCCAGCCGGGATACCGATTTTGATCGCCTCCCATTTGTGACACGTTATGCCCCTGTATAACTTTGAAGACCACCATGCCGCACCCACTCCTCAACCGTCGTGATTTCCTCGGCGACACTGCATCGGCCCTCAGTGCGATCGCGCTGACGCAGTTGCTCGCCGATCAACATCTGCTGGCCGATGAGGGCTACAAACCGATGATCGATCCCACGCGGCCGCATGCGTCGCGGTTGGGGCATCATCCCCCGGCGGCGCAGAACGTGCTCGTCATTTTTTGTGCGGGGGCGTGCAGTCAGCTCGAAACGTTCGACTACAAACCGGAACTCATCAAGCAGGATGGCAAGCCGATGCCCGGCGGGCCGACGGTCACGTTTCAGGGACCGGCGGGCAATCTCGCGCGGCCGCAGTACGATTTCAAACCGTACGGCGAGACCGGCAAGATGGTCTCGGACATGATCCCGCACCTCGCCGAACAGGTCGACGATTTCGCCTTCATTCACACGCTCACCAGCAAGACCAACACCCACGGACCCGCCGAAAATTTTCTGTCGACCGGCTTCGTGCAGGACGGCTTCCCCAGCAACGGGGCATGGGTGACGTATGCCCTCGGCACCGAAAATCAGAACCTGCCGGCGTTCGTCGCCATTCCCGACCCGCGCGGCATCCCGCAGGCCAGCGTGAATAACTGGGGTCCCGGCTTTCTCCCCGCCGTCTTTCAGGGGACCGCGTTCAATTCGAGCCAGCCGATTCAGAATCTGTCGCCGCCCACTTCCATCACGAAAGAGAACGATGTCGCCGCACGCGATCTCTTGCAGCGGCTCAATCGCGAACACTTCGACCGCTTCCCCGGCGACACGGAACTGGCCGCGCGGATCGCCAGCTATGAACTCGCCGCGCGGATGCAACTCTCGGTGCCGGAGATCAGCGATCTCTCGACGGAACCGCAGCACATTCTGAAGATGTACGGGGCTGATGACACGCAAGACCCGCTCAAAGCCGGGTTCGCGAAGAACTGCATTCTGGCCCGGCGGCTCATCGAAAACGGCGTGCGATTCGTGCAACTCTTCAACGGGGCCTATGCCAGCGGCGGGAAGCTCAACTGGGACGGTCACCAAGCCCTGCGCGAGCAGTACGATGTCCACGGCCGCGTGATGGATCAACCCGCGGCGGCACTGATTCGCGACCTCCGTCAACGCGGCCTGCTCGAAAACACGCTCGTCGTGTGGTGTACCGAGTTCGGCCGCATGCCGATGTTCCAGAAGGGGGCGAAAGGCCGCGACCACAATCCGAACGGCTTCACCGCCTTCTTAACTGGTGCCGGGGTGAAGCGCGGCGTGAGCTATGGCGTCACCGATGAACTCGGTTTCAAAGCGGTACAGGATGTGTCATCGATTCACGATCTCAACGCGACGATCCTGCACCTGCTCGGTCTCGATCACCGCCGCTTGACGTTCATGCACAACGGCGTGGCCCGGCGTCTGACCGACGTGCATGGGCATGTGCTCGACAAAATTCTCGTTTAACGCTTGCCGCTTTGCAGGATCGCAGCGTTTCCCATTCTTCGTGACGTCGCGGCCGGGGCCGTCCGCAAAGCGGCAAGCGGGGCGGGTTGTCGTCGGACAAACTCGTGCGCGGTGGTGTATACTTTGGTGATGTCGACCTGGAAGACATTTTCGGAGTGGTATCTCGGGCTGCCTTCGGCGCAGTCGGGGGAAGGCACGCGGTGGGAGTGGGGGTGGCAGACGCCGTGGCCGCAAGGATGGCCGGTCGCGTTCGTCAGCGTGCTGGCGGTCGCCTTCGTGGCCGGCTTGTGGTGGGCCTATCGTCGCGATGCCGCACTGCTGAAACGCTGGCAAGTCGCCACATTGGCCGGGCTGCGAATCGCGGCGGTGCTCGGAGCAATGGCCCTCTGGTCGCAGCCGACCTTGTGGATTGCCAAAACCGGTTTGCCCGCCGTCGCGGTGTTGATCGATTCCTCCGCGAGCATGTCGTTCCGCGATAGCGGCAGCACCGCGACCGATTCCACCGACAGTGGTGCCCGCCGGTTCGATCAAGTCACCGAATTGCTCCTGCGGGATGATGCCGCATGGTTGCGGTCGCTATCGCAAGGTCGCCCGTTGCGGTTGTATCAGTTCGCCGGAGAGGCTGCGCCGGTCGAACTGACGGAACTCGCCACCGACGATGACTGGAAAAAACTCGGCGAGAACATCCGCAAGATCGAACCCGACGGGACCGAAACCCGCCCGGCGGAAGCGGTCCGGCAAGTCCTCGCGGAGCTGCGTGGCATGCCCCCGGCGGCAATGGTGATCTTCTCCGACGGCGTGGCGAGCGAAGGGGACGCGGATAAATTATCGACGGTGTCCGATCTCGTCCGACGACGTGGCGTGCCGTTGTTTGTGGTCCCTGTCGGCAGCGATGTTGCCGGACGCGATGTTCACCTTTTCGATGTCGTGATGGACGATGTGGCCTTCAAGGGCGACCCCGTTTCGATCGCGGGGAAGATTCGGGCGAATGGGTTGCCGCAGTCGAAAGTTACGGTGGCCATCAAGCGCGTGGATAATGGCAAGACGCTGACCACGGTCGATGTCACGCCGCGGGCCGATGGGCAGCCCGTGCGATTCGAAACCACGGTGAAGATCGATGAGGCGGGGGAAATCGATCTCGATCTGGAAACGCCGGTGCTCACCGGTGAGGTCGACAAATCCAACAACCGCGAACGCCGGCATCTCAGCGTGCGGGAAGAAAAGCTGCACGTGTTGTTGGTGGAATCCGCCCCGCGGTATGAGTTTCGCTATCTGAAACAATGGCTGGAACGGGATAACTCCGTCGAACTGCAAACCCTGCTGGTCGATGCCGACCCGGAGTATGCCCAGGAAGATCGCACGGCCCTGCCCTATTTTCCTGTGCAGCGGGAAGCGGTCTGGAAGTATGACGTGATTGTGATCGGCGATGTGTCCCTCACGCAATTGGGGGCGACCGCACCGGGGTGGATTCTCGATTTCGTGCGGGAAAAAGGGGGCGGTCTGATTCTCGTCAGTGGCCCCCGTGCGAATCCCCGCGGCTGGACGGGGAGCGTGCTGGAATCATTATTGCCAGTGCCAAGTGACACGCTGGCGCTGCTGCCGCCCACCACCGATGCCACCGAAGCGTATTCCCCGCAACTCACGCTCGATGGACAAAAAGGCGTCCCGATTTTTCGTTTCGCGGATTCCGAATCGGCGAGCGCACAAGTGCTGAAAGGGTTGCCGGGATTTTATGGTCTCGTCGAGTTGCCCCGTTTGAAACCAGGCGTGCGCGTGCTTGCCGAGCATCCTTACCGTCGTGGTGAACGCGAACGATTACCGGTGATCACGTTGCAGCAGGTCGGTGCGGGCAAGGTGCTCTTCCATGCGACGGACGAGCTGTGGCGGTGGCGCTTCCGCCAGGGCGACGCCTATTACGGCCGCTATTGGGGACAGTCGATCCGCTATCTCAGCCGCGGCAAATTACTCGGACAAGATCGCGCGGTCGAATTCATCACCGATCGGCAAGTCTATCGTCGCAACGAACCGGTCGTCCTGCGGGTGCGTTTTGTGGAAGAGCGCCAAGTTCCCACCGATGATGCCGCCGTGCGGGTGATTGTCGAGCAAACCAACGGCGGTCGGCAGGAGGTGACGCTGAAACCATTGGCGTTCGCCCCCAATGTGTTTGAAGGGCAGATCACGCCGAGTGGTGAAGGAACGTATCATGCGTGGGTGTCTCGACCGTCGTTCACCGGTCCGCCACCCGCCGCCGATTTCCGGGTGGAATCGACGCAGCGGGAATTGCAGCAGCGGATGACCGACCGCGCGGACCTCAAGCTCGCCGCGCAACGGGCCGGCGGTCGTTTGGTCCCACTCGCCGATGCAAAGTCGATTCCGGAGTGGGTTCCACCCGGCGTCGCCGTCCCGCTGGAGTACGGCGTCGCGGTCCCGGTGTGGCAACGAAGCGAACCGCTGTTGTTGCTCGCCCTGATTTTGGGAACGGAATGGTTCTTACGAAGACGGTGGCGGTTGGTATGATATTGGTGTGGATCCCGAAGGGATCGCAGACGGTAGCCGGGGGTTGAGCGCATGCGAAACCCCCGGAATGGTGTGGAAGAGGAAATGCACCCCGGAGGGTGTGCCAGAACTGCACGCTTCTGGCACACCCTCCGGGGTGCATGAGAGGTTGCCCTTGTTCCGGTGGTCTTCGCTTCGCTACGACCACCGGCTACCGTCTGCGACCCCTCTCGGGGGTCAGGAAACAATGCTCTGTCATTTCGCATTTTTCACGGGTCACTTTGCACGGCCTTGAAAACACCGCCTCGTCCCAAATCAACGCGATCATCATGACACTCACCGAACGATCCGCCGTTGATGAAAAACTTTCGGCATTACGCCGACGGGTGGTGTCGTTGGTCTGGTGGTCCGGCGTGAGTCTCACCGCCGCGGTGTTGCTCTTCAGCATTGTCACCGCCGGGCTGCTGGATCGGTGGTTCGATGACACCAGCTTGCGGTGGTTGCTCGCGGTCTCCGTCTGGACCGGAGTGACTGTCGCCACTTGGCGGTTTCTGATCGCACCGTTGCGATTGTCCCTTTCGGATGTTTTTCTCGCGTCGCAAATCGAACGGCGTTATCCGGGGTTTGCGGGACGGCTGAGTGCCGCGATGAGTTTCCGCTCCACGGGATGCCAGCCGCGAATGGGGTCGCCGTCGTTGCAGCAACTCGTCGTCGGGCAGGCGTGGAATGATCTGCGGGCGGTCGATCCGCGCGAGGTGATTGAACCGCGCAGGATCCGTCCGGCTCTCATCAGCGGGATGAGTGCCTGCCTGCTGAGCGTCATGCTGTTATGGTCCTTCCCGCTGCATGCGGGAACCGCACTCAAACGGTTGGCCTTCCCGTGGGCGAATTATCCGTGGCCGCGAGCGACGGCTCTCGTGATCGTGAACGCCGACGGCAAATCGCTTTCACTCGACACCGGAGCCGTGCTTCGTTCCGTGCGCGGCAGCCTGCTGGAATTCACGGTTGAAAATGCTCGCGGGAAGTTACCCGATGAAGTCTGGCTGGAAACCCGTCTCGAAGGCCAACCGCGGCCGGTTCGGGAACTGTTGCGGCGGACCACACGAAGCGAAACCAGCGGCAAACCGCGCCCCGTTGCCGCGCTCAGCCTCCCGGCGACGCGGGGACCGATCGAGTTCCGCGCCGTCGGCGGTGACGATGATCTGATGCCCTGGCATCACCTCGACGTCGTCGAACCGCCGACGCTCACCGATTTCTCACTGGCCGTGCAGCCCCCGGCCTATCTCAACCTGCCCGAAGAATCGTTGCCGCGCGGGGCGATTCATGCGTCCGGGGTGATTGGCAGTCGTGTCACCATCGCCGCGAAGTCGTCGAAACCGTTGAAGAAGATCGAACTCCGGCGCCGCGATGGTGTGACATTGCCGGTAACGCTTGCCGAAAACCATGTCGATTTTCATACCGCGGTGACCATCGAACAGGCGGGAGCCGTCCCCGTGTGGTTCCAACTGACGGACGAAGAGGGCTTCTCCGAACTCGAACCGCTGCAATTCGAACTGCGGGGGCAACTCGATGCGCTGCCCGAAGTCACATTGCGCGAACCGGCCGGTGACCTGTTCGTTACGCCCGACGCGGAATTGAGCCTCCGCTTCGATGCCGCGGATGACTGGGGCCTGGTGGCCTCGCGACTGGTGTGGCAACGCGAAAGCGAAGCGACGGCTCAGCGGCCGTTGGAAGCGTGGACCGATCGCCGACGGCAAGCCAGTGTGGAAGCCCCGTGGGCGTTGTCCGATCTGGCACTCAAGCCGGGTGATCGCGTGATGTACCGCATCGAAGCGGACGACATCTGCAACCTCACCGGACCGCACACCGGCAAAAGTGCCCCGCGGTTGCTCATTGTCGTTTCCAAGGAAGAAAAGCAGCAGGACCTTGCCGCCCGCATCGGCGAAATCGTCGAAGATTTGCAGCATGCCCACGAGCAACAAACGCGGCTGCGTCAACAAACCGTCGATCTCTTGCAACAACTCACCGATGTCGGCCAACTGCGCCCCGCAGACAAAGACAGCCTGCATCGCCTCGAAATTGATCAACGGCAACTGACGCAACAACTCACGGAAACGGCGCGGGGGATTGCCGCTCGAGCGCGCGAACTGCGGCGTGATTTCCCCATCAACCAGTTGCATGACGAAGAAACCGAAACCAATCTGGAGCAACTCGCTGACGGGCTGGACAAGCTGGATGAGACATCGCTCATGCCGTTAGCACGGGAGCTGACACAGGCCAATAAGATCGTCGAATCGCAGCCGGTTCCCGCGGAAGCTCCCGACAAGAAGCCGCCCGCCGAGACGCCGATGCCGACCGATGCCGCCTCTTCGCTCGATCGGGCCGGTCGCATTCAGGACGATGTGCTGCAATCGCTCGATGACTGGCAGAAACAGTTTTCGGAATGGCGGAACGATCGCGCTTTAACTCAGCAGTTAGACAGCCTGCTGAAAGAACAGTCCGAAATCAACAAAGCGACGGGCGAACTCGGCTCGCAAACCGTGGGGAAATCGGCCGCGGAACTGTCCCCGCAACAGCGAACCGATCTGCAAAAACTGTCGATGCGACAACGGCAGCAATCGCAGCGCGTGGATCAGTTCGAACGTCTGCTGCGGGATCAAAGCGAAGCTCTCGAAGAGAGCGAACCGCAAACCGCCGCGCAACTGCTCGATGCGGCCGACCAACTGCAGACGGCGCAAACCGGCGCGAAGCTGCGCCAGGCCGCCGATGATCTGGCTGCCAATCGATTGGGTGAGGCGGGTGAGGCACAGCGGGCCGCGGAAGAACTGCTCAAGAAAACGCAAGACGAATGGAATGCCGAACCGCCGGATGACACCGAGCAACTGATGAAGCGGATTGACCATGCGCAGGAAGATGCACAGCAGATTGCCGACGACGAAGAGCAGCTTCGCAAAAAGACGGATGACGCGGCACGCGACGGCTTCACTCCCGCCGAAAAGACCGCACTGCGGGATGACGCCGCCCGGTTACGACGCCAATTGCAGAAGCTCGAACGGCAACTGCAACGCTTGCGACTCAAGCCCGCTGCGGACGCCGCTCACCGCGCCGCCGATCGTTTGCGCTCCGCGGAACAAAGCCTCGAAGGCGGCGAGTCGGGCGAAGGGGCGATGGAGTCCATCAATGAGGCGGGCGAAGACATCGAACAATTGCAGGACGAACTCGCCGCCGCGGAAAAGGAAGTGGCGGAGCAATTGGCCCGCGAGGATTTCGAGAAGCTGACGGCCAAAATCGAAGGGCTGAAACTGCAACAGAAAGCGGTGATGGAAGAAACGACCCGACTGGAAGAAGAGCGTGCTGCGCGGGGCCAATGGACGCGCGGGCAACTGCGGTCGCTGAAGGATCTTGCGGACGTGGAGAAGACGTTGCACACGGAACTCGCCGATGTGCAGAAATCCCTGGCCAACACGGCCGTCGTGAAGAAATCGCTCGAGTTCGCCGAGCGCGATCTGCGCCGAGCGGCGGCCCGGCTGGACGCCCGTCAGACCGATCGCGTCACGCAGGATCTGGAACGGCAAGTCGTGAAACGCTTCGACCAATTGCTGACGGCATGGAACGCGAAGCCTAAGAGCGATGAGCAGAATCCATCCGAAGCCACGACACCGCCGGACGAGGACACCGCCCCGAAGACGGCCGGGCCTCCGGGGGAATCATTGCCGCAGCGACTCGAACTGCAATTGCTGCGCGATATGCAGGCCGATTGTCTCGAACGGACCAAAGCCTGGGAACGACAACGGATGGAAGCCGGCAAATGGACCGACGACGAAACCATGCAGGTGCAGGAACTCGCCGCGGAGCAAGGCGAACTCGCCGGACTGGCCGAGCAACTGATCGAGAAGTTCGCCCGCCCCGCGCGCTCACCGGATGCGAAACCCGCCACAGAACCGGAGCCGAAATGATGACGCGGTTCATAACTTTGCTGTTGAGCCGAGCGATGACGATCACCGCTTTGGTTTGTTCGACCTGTTTCGCACAGGAACCGAAACCGGCGGATGCGCCGAATGCCGAAACATCTGGGAAGCAGCCGATTCCCGCCGCGGAGCAGTTGGCCAAAGTTGTGGAATCGATGCGGGCCATTGAAACCCAATTGAAAGATCGGGAGACCGGCGACGCCACCCAATCGGCTCAACAGAGTGTGCTCGATCAACTCGATGCGTTGCTCAACACGCCGCCGGAAACACCCCCGCCCTCCGATGGCGGCGGAGGCGGTGGCAAAAACGGGAATCCCCCACCGGAATCCAAAAGCGGCACCGGCAAATCGGGTCGGCAACAAAACGCTTCTTCCAAACCGAAAAACCAGCCGGGGGGCGACCCTACCCAGATGCGTCCCAAACCGGCTTCTCAACTGGGCGGTAAAGAACGACAGAACCCCGCGGACTCCGAAGAACGAACCGGTCCCAACCGGAAGGCCACCACCGCCGCGGCAAAGCGCCAGCGTCTGGAAGTCGACGTGTGGGGACACCTTCCCGAGAAACTTCGCGAGCGGCTACTCAATTCGTATGGCGAACGAATGCTGCCCCAATACGAAGAGGCCGTCCGCCGGTTTTACGACCAGCTCGCCGATCCGCCGCAATCCCGTCCGAAGCGGTAGTTCATCGTATGGCGAGCGGATTTGAAATTCTGATTCAACGCTTTGGCGGGAGACGGATCCGCTTGCCGAGTGTATCGGATATGCGGGTATTCGACCGGATTTGATGCGACCTGCACGCACCGCGTTCAGGATATGACCTGTGTGTGGGTGCAATCCGCGAAAATGCGCTCGTGCGGAGCGATCCTGATTGACTCTTTTAGAACCCGACCGTTAGCCTTTCAGAACGCGATTCTATTCTCCGTCTGGTTGCGAATTGCCACGCCTCGTTTCGAGGCTGCCACGTTGGAGTCCGGCGATGAAATCAACGTCCAGTTTGATCGGGTCTTGCGCGCTCCTGGCGCCCCTCCTTGCCACGTGGCTGGTGATGGCTCAGGAGCCCGACACCCAAGGCAGCATTCGGATTGGCGGAAAGCTGTTTGCCAGTCGTGAAGCCTTCGGTGCCGCCGGGGCGCGGTGTGCCACTCCGGTACCGACGGCGGCCCAGCGCGCTGCTGTCGCACAAGCCGTGGCGGCGCGGGGACTGCAGGCCGATTTGACCGGGAATGTGATCATTCCCATTCAGTTCATCCACATCACCAACGGGGCGGCCGGGACCATTACCGAACAGCAGCGACTCGATCAAACCGAGGTGCTGAACAATGCGTACAACAGTCATGGCTTCACGTTCTGTTACGACCCGGTGGCCTATCCGCCGCGGGTGTCGAGCAATGCCGCATGGTTCGCGATGGCTCCGAATTCGCCGGCCGAACTTCAAGCGAAAACCGCACTGGGCCGCGAGCCAAAAAAGTTTCTGAATCTCTATACGGCGAATCCCGGTGGCAGCCTGTTGGGTTGGTCGACGTTCCCCTTCCCCGTGATCGATACGCAGCGCGATGGCGTTGTCTGTCTCTACACATCCCTCCCCGGCGGGGCTGCCGTTCCGTACAACGAAGGGGATACCGCAACGCACGAAGTCGGCCATTGGCTGGGGTTGTTCCATACCTTTGAAGGGGGTTGTCTCGGTGCCGGCGATGAAGTCGCGGATACGCAATCGCACGCGAATCCCGATTACGGCTGTCCGACGACCGGCCCGTCGTGTAATCCGCCGACGTCGTCTCCGGTCCACAACTTCATGAACTATGTCGACGATCCGTGTATGGATCATTTCACCTCCGGTCAGGGAGCCCGCGCACGGTCGATCGTGGGCACGTTCCGGCCCCAACTCGGCAGCGTGAGCACATCCTGCGGGGGGGGCGGCGGCGGTTGCCTGCTCGCGCGGCTCGCGAGTTCGGCGAAGCAATTCCTGCCGTTCCCCTTGTCGCAAGATGACATGGATGGCCTGCGCAAATTCCGTGATGGGGTGCTGAACAAATCCGAGGCCGGGCGGGCACTGTCGCAGTTGTACTATCAGCACGGTCCCAAGCTGGTGGACTTGATGCTCAAAGATCCGCAACTCGCCGGGGAAACGCTGCTGTTCCTCGCCAGGCAGATGCCCGCGGTGGAACGGGCCGTCGACCGCGATGGGGCCGTGCATCTTGTCCAGAAGGACTATGATCACGGCATGAAACTGCTCGACCGTTACCGCAAGGCAGCACCGACCGATTTGGCGCGCACGCTCACCCAGGTGGAAGCGTTGATCCAGGAAGCCGTCCATCCGGGAAACGATGTCGTCACGTTGAAGTTCGCAACAGAATCGAACATCGCCAGTGCTGCCACGCTCGCACCCATTCCGGATCCGATCTCCACAAAGGCGAATTGATCCCCGCGATCATTCATGTTCCACACCGAAGCCCAGGGATCCCGATCCCTGGGTCTTTTCATTTCACTGCGGCAACCCGCGAAACAACCGCCGCTGCAAGGGATTATCCCGCGCTGTGAATGCCTCATTCCCCGCGGTGACGGGAGCCGTGAGCGCCATGGCCATCATGTGGAACTTCGCATCGATGTCATCCGCATAATGCACGAGCAGCGCTTCCGGCGTGCTCGGCGGAATCGGACTGCCCCATTCGGGAACGCCTTGATGCGCGAGAATCAGATGTTCGAGGCGTAACAATGTTTCCGCATCGAAGTCGGGAATCGCTGCCGCGGCTGCGCGGACCATGTCACGACCGATCACGATATGGCCGATGAGCCGTCCGACCGGCGTGTATTCCGATCGTTCCGGACTGTGCGCGAGCTCGTGGACCTTGCCGATATCGTGCAGAATCGCTCCGGCAACCGCCAGCGATTTCGACAGGTTCAGCGCGGGATAATACTCGACGTATTTGTCCGCCAGATAGACCGCCGTGCGTGTGACCGACAGGACATGTTCGACAAATCCACCCTGGAACGCATGGTGATGATGCACCGCTGCGGCCATGCGGATCAGGACGTCGGCGTGATCGCGGAGCAGCGTCACCGTGAGCAGTCGCACCTGCGGATCGGCGATTTCACACTCGGCGATCGCGATCAACTCGGCGTGCATCGCAATGGGATCAAAACGCGAGTGGGCATGAAACTCGCCGGGATCAAACCCCGCCTTTTGGTCCGCCTCTTCGACCGGACGCAATTTTTCGAGTTCAATTCCTGCGCCGTATTGATTCTCGAAGTATCGCGCCCGAATCTTGAAATACTGGCCGGGCTGCCAGTGCTGTTCGCAGTCCTCGAACCACCCGCCATCGGCCCAGATCATCGCGGTCGCCGTGCGGTTCGCATCCCGAAAAGCCGCGCGGTAGAACGGTTTGCCGTCGCGCGTTTTGCCGGGGTCTTTCTTGACCAGCAATGCAAAGAAATCGCCCTGTTGCCCCGGTTCGAGATCGCTCAGCCGGACAATCCGCGGTTCAGCGTCCTGTCGTGGTGATGTTTTTGCCATATGGGAACACCACTTCATCTCGTTCCCACGCTCTGCGTGGGAATGCTGGGCCGAGACGCTCCGCGTCGATTCTTTGTTCGTTACCGCTGGTCGCGCGACGCAGAGCGTCGCAGCCGTGCGTTCCCACGCGGAGCATGGGAACGAGTTCAACACATTTATTTCGATAGCTCGGGGTGATAGCCAACGCTCTTCAGCTTGATGCGGAACAGGCCGGTGCCGACGGTCATGTAGAGGGTGCTGGCCTCGGCTCCTGTGCCGAACTTGCAGTTGGTCGGCAGCGTTGTTGTCGGGATGTACGCGATTTCTTTGCCGTCCTTGTTGAAGATGACGATCCCTTTGTGCGAATCGCGCCGGAAGGCGGCGTAGATTCGGCCGTCGGTGTCGGTCGTCATGCCGTCGATACCGAGTTCCCCGCCGAAATCGGCGAGCACTTTTTTCGGTCCGAGCGTGCCATCGGCCTGAATCGGAAAGGCGTTCAACGTGAACTTCGGCGGCTGGGGTGCCGATCCCGCGGGCTCTAATCCCGTCGCGCCGTTATCGGTTTCGGCCACGTACAGGGTCATCGCATCCGGCGACAGAGTCACGCCGTTCGGCTTACGGATCTCGGTCGTCGCGCGTTTTACGGAACCGTCGGCTGCATAGAGGTAAACGCTTTGATGATCGAGTTCGAGCGGTTCCTTGCCGACGTACCGCGGGTCGCTGAAGTAAACCCAGCCTTGGGGATGCACCACGAGATCATTCGGCGCGTTGTATCCTTTGCCCTCGAACTTCTCGCTGAGCTTTTTCATCTTCCCGTCGGCGGTCACTTCGCAGAGCGCCCGGTGTCCCACGTTCGCACCACAGGTGGCGAGCAGTTTGCCGTCGGCGGTGAAGAAGAGACCGTTGCTTTGACCACTGTCGGCGACATGCACGGTCGTTTTGCCGGTCGCGGGATCGAACTTCAAAATGCGGCCCGGCGTTTTCCCCGACATCGCGATGTCGCTGAAATAGACCTTTCCGTCTTTGGCGACAGCGACCCCTTCGGTGAACTCGCCATCGTTCCACAACTCTTCGATTTTCGCCGCAGGATCGATCACCGCCGGGTCACCGCTCGGCGGCTGGGCCCCGACGATCACTGCGGGAAGCAAGATCCAAATGGTCACATAACCGATCATCGGAACTCGGGGCTGCATCGCCGTCACCCTGAAAAGAACTTGATTTTCACCGCTCTCGCGAGCATAAACCACCGTCGATAGATTGCAAGCCGGAAACCCGGGGATTGCAATCGCGAATTATTTTAACCGACTTTTGGAGTACCGGAGTTTTCAAATGCTTGAGTTACCACATGCATTGCACCGCGCGGTAGAAATTCTCGCCGAGCGAGGACTTACGCAAGCTGACATCACAGCACATCAATTCACTCCGCCAATGTACCCTGAGATGATGCTCGATCATCTTTGGGGTGAGTTGATGGACGTCGCTGCCGAAAAACATACCGTCGCAATCCTCGATTGGAAGGCTTGGCCCGAAGAGGTTACTGAAGGGCTAAAGCAGCTCAATGGCGCAGAACAGTTGCCGCTCGACTGGTCGTCGTTGGCAAATTTTCAAGGCGATACTCTCAATATGCTGGAGCTGATTGGTTCAAAACTGGCAGAACAAGAAATCTATCTCTGCAATTTGGATATCGGCGGGGACTGCTATCTGGTCACATTCCTTGACTGGGAGCCAGCTTGGGAGATCACATCGACGCTTTCTGAATATCTCGGAAATTCAAGTATCTGCATTTTGGGGGTCGAACTCGAATACGACTGACTTTTTGTTCTCATGCAATCCGAACTTCCGGCAATTTTGCGTGTCCGCTAGAATCGGGCTGGACTGTTCCTTAGCTGATGATGGTTTTGATCCCATGCGCAACGAATCTGAAACGCCCCTCGCCGATACGCCGTTCACCATTCCGGTCGCCGACCGGTTGAAGCGACTGCCGCCGTATTTGTTCGGCCGCATCAATAAGTTGAAGTACCAGAAGCGGCAAGCGGGCGTCGATGTCATCGACCTCGGCATGGGCAACCCGACCGATGCCCCGGATCCGCTCATCGTCGAGAAGATGAAAGAAGCGCTCCTCGATCCGAAGAATCATCGTTATTCGGTCGCCAATGGCATCGAGAACCTCCGCAAGGAAGTCTCTGCTCGGTATTTCCGCAAGTACGGCGTCCGGCTGAATCCCGAGAACGAAGTCATTGCGTGCCTTGGTTCAAAGGAAGGTTTCAGTCACATGTGCCTGGCGCTGATGGGGCCGGGTGATACCGCGATTGTTCCTGCACCGACGTTCCCCATTCATGCTTATTCGGTGATGCTCGCCTCGGGGAATGTGATCGCGCTCGATGTCCGCGAGCCGTATAAATACCTCGAGAACATCGCCTACACCTGCGAGCACCTCTTCCCGAAGCCGAAACTCGTGGTCGTCAACTTCCCGCACAATCCGTCGGGCGTGTGCATCGGGCAGGACTTCTATGATGAACTCGTCCGCCTGGCGAAGAAGTACAAATTTCTCGTCATCAGCGATTTTGCGTATGCGGACATCTGCTACGACGGTTATCAGGCGCCGAGTTTTCTCGCCAGCCCCGGTGCGATTGATGTGGGCGTCGAAACGACCACGATGTCGAAGGGCTTCAGCATGGCGGGTTGGCGGATCGGCTTCTGCGTCGGCAACCGCGAAATGGTGCGGGCCCTCGCGACCATCAAAGGCTATTACGACTACGGCATCTTCCAGGCGATTCAGATCGCGGCCATCGTCGCCATGCGGCATTGCGAACCGGCCGTCGAAGCCATCGCCCTCGAGTATCAGGACCGCCGCGATGTGCTCGTCGAAGGCTTGAACCGCATCGGCTGGGATGTCGAAAAGCCGAAAGCCGGGATGTTCGTCTGGGCGAAAATTCCCGAACCGTGGGCGCAGATGGGGTCCATCGACTTCGCCATGAAACTGATGGAAGAAGCGGGCATCGCGGTCAGCCCCGGCCGCGGCTTCGGCGAAGAAGGCGAAGGCTATCTGCGCCTCGCGATCGTCGAAAACAGCCAACGCTTGCGGCAAGCCGTCCGCGCCATCGGCAAGTGCATGAAAATCGAAGCCGCCCCGGCGGCATGAATGTCGCCCTGTCGCTCCGCGAAGGAAGACCCGTCCAACCGCGTGAAGCGTTCACGAAACGGTATCGATCATCATGAAATTCTCTTGCGCGCTCTGTCTGGCATTCGCGGCATCGGCCTGCTTACCTGCCGGTTTGGCTGCGGGAACCCAGGCCTATCCGCCGCACGCGAATGTTGTGGATGTGACGCAACCGCCTTACTCCGCCAAGGGCGATGGCGCGACCGATGATACCGAGGCTCTCCAGCGGGCACTCAATGAAAACGTGGGACGGCATCGCGTCCTCTACTTCCCGAAAGGCACCTATCTCGTATCCTCCACCCTCACCTGGCCAAAGACGTTTGCCGGCCACGACAACTGGGGGAAGACCATTCTGCGCGGGGCCGAACGGGACAAAACGGTGCTGCGGCTGAAAGAGGGAACTTTCACCAATGCGATGAAGCCCGCGGCCATCATGTGGTGCGGGGGGTTCGGCAGCGCCGACTGGTTTCACAATTACATCGAGAACCTGACTTTCGATGTCGGCAGTCGCAATCCCGGTGCGATCGGGCTGCAGTTCTATTCCAACAACACGGGCGCGGTGCGCGACTGCCGGTTCATCGCGGGCGACACCAGCGGCGCGGTGGGGTTGGATCTCGCTCATCGCGACATGAACGGACCTCTGCTCGTGAAGAACTGCGAAGTCGTCGGGTATGCCTGCGGCATCTCGACGGCGCGGGCGGTGAATAGCCAGACGTTCGAGAACATCGCGCTGCGAGGGCAGCGGCAGGTCGGCTTTCAAAACGAAGGGCAAAGCATCAGCATTCGCGGGTTCGATAGCGACAACGCCGTTCCCGCTTTGAAGACTTACGGGCTCTTATTGATGGCCGATGCCACGCTCGCGGGTCGTGGCGAGGCGGGGACGCATCCCGCCATCGTGAACTTTAACGGCGGGCACATTTTCCTGCGCGACGTGAAGACCACCGGTTACAAACGGGCCCTCGCCGATATTCAGACTCCCGATTCCGCCGCCGCGTATCGCGTCACCGGCGAAGATCGGCCGGGCAGTCTCGGGCCGGACATTGCCGAGTATTCCACGCTCGCCGCGAAGACCGCGTTTCCCTCACCCGCCGCATCGCTTCGCCTGCCGGTGAAAGACACCCCGGCGACGATCTGGGAGGAGCCTGCGAAGTGGGCCGTGGTGGATGCGTTTGGTGCGGACCCGACGGGCAGAACGGACTCCGCCGCTGCCCTGCAACGGGCCGTAGACTCCGGTGCCAGTACGGTCTTTTTCCCCGGCCATAACTACGCGAGCAGCGCCACCATCGTCGTCCGCGGCAAGGTGCAGCGCATCGTCGGCCTCGGCGGACAGATGAATTACGGCCGGCGCGACCTCATCAATTTTCGCATCGGAGACGGCGACGCGCCCGCAGTGGTGCTGGAGCACTTCGGCCACCTGGGCGGGGGCATCGAAGTGGATACGAAACGGACGGTCGTCCTGCGCAGCATGGAGACGTACACCCTGCAAGGGACGCCCCGCAGCGAAGGAGGCGACGTCTTTGTCGAAGACGTCGTGGGAGACAATTTCCGCTTCCGCAAACAGCACGTTTGGGCGCGCCAGCTCAACATCGAGAACGAGGGGACGCACCTCACCAACGACGGCGGAAACGCGTGGGTCCTGGGTTACAAAACCGAGCGCGGCGGGACGCTCATCAACACGCGAGGCGGCGGTCGCACGGAACTCCTCGGCGGCCTCAGTTACACGACCACGGCGGGCAAGCTGGCACCCATGTTTGTGAACGACGAATCGTCCTTCTGGGCGTTCTTCGGCGAAGTCTGCTACAACGGCGATCCGTTCGCAACCATCGTCGAGGAAACGCGCGGCGGGGAAACGAAAATTCTCGAAAAAACCGGCACGCATACCCGGCCTTACAGCGGCTATGCCCGGCAAAAATGATCGCGTTCTCGGGCGGAAGCCGGTAACCGACGGGTGGCGCTCAGTCCTGCGGAGGGGGACAGATTCCCCCGTAGACGAGACCGTGCTTTGAGCTTTAGGGCACCGCCAGTCGTGGATGGATTGCCCCCGGTTGATCCCGCAGCTTTTCATCCTTCAACTCTGCGATCCAGTCGTGGATCAGGTTGACGCCCTGGTCGTCGACGACTTTCGAGGCGATGTGGGGCATGCGGCCGAGGGTGGTGAGCTGCATGCGTTTGAGGATCATCGAGCGGGCCGGATCGCCGGGGACGAGGACGCGCGGGTCGGCGAGCTGGAACGTGCCCTGGCCGAGCCGGACATCGATGGTTCGCGTGGCGGTGAGGGGGATGGACGCCTGCAGGTCGATGTCCGCATTGCCACCCCCCCATTGACGGTGACAGTGGGCACAGTTGGCGTGCAGATAGGCCCGCGCCCGCAGGTTCTTGCTGGCCAACGTGTCGTGATAATCGACGAGGCGGGGTAACTCCGCGGGCGGTTTCGGCAGCGGCTTCTGGAAGACGTGCAGATCGTTGAGGACCGCGAGCTGGTTGGCGACGACGCCGTGGCCGTAATCGTGGTCCTTGTTCATCTGCAGCGTGGTGACGCCGAGGACGTACTTGGACGCCATCGTGTGACAGAGCGTGCATTCCGCGCGGCTGGGGAATCGCCACGTCTGCTCGCGCTGCCCGCTGTTCGTCGTCATGTCCTTGATGGTCAGCACGCGGTCCACGCCTTCCGCCGGGGCGAGGTCGGCGTCGGTCTGCTCATCATTCCAGATGTACGTATAACCGTACCAATATTGGGCGCCGTACTCATCATCATTCCCCGGCATCTTGCGGTATTGCAGAATGCGGGTCTCCAGTCGCTTGCGGGACGCCGAATCACCCGAGTCCATCTCCAGCGAAAACGTCTTCACCAGCACGGTCCCATCGGGGAACCGCCAGCCGACATCGGCGTACGCCGGGCCATGCGGATAGAACACGCTGTCGAACTGAATCTTTTCGTCGCCCGGCAGCGCGAGGAAACGTTCCTTCTCGGCCCCATCGGACCACAGCGGGGCATTGACTGAATACGGAATCAGTCCCGCCGCGGGCGTGTTGTCTTTCGTCGAAGCGAACAAGCCGGTTTCGCTCAACTTGCGCGGGAACGGCTGCTCGCTGGCGACATGCGGCGGCGCGGGGATGATGCGATGAAACCCGCCGCCGGCGAAGTCAACGAGATACACTTCCCCCGCGGCGTCCTGCGCGAACTCGACGATGCGAATCTGCGTGTCGCACAGTTGCCGATGCTCCGTGACCTTCGTGCCATCATGCTTGAGCGTCCACAGCTTGCCGGTGTCATAGTCCCCATAAATGTAGGCGTTTTTCAGCTCCGGCAAGCGATCCGTATAAGAGACATACCCGCCGGTAATCGAACGAAAATCGCTGTGGGGATGTTCGACAATCGGAGGTTCAAACGCACCGGGACCGCGGGCCCGTTCCGGTCGAAACGGATGGTTCCCTTCGTTGACGCTCCAGCCGTAGTTGCCGCCGCGCTTCACGAGGTAGACCATCTCCCACAGGTCCTGGCCGACTTCACCCGCCCACAGGCGTTGCTGCCGGTCGAAGCTGAACTTCCACACCTGCCGATGTCCGAACGAATAAACTTCGCCGCGGGCCTTCGGCGTCGTGACGAACGGGCTGTCCTTCGGGATACCGTACGGGCGACCGGCGTCGGGGTGATTGACGTCGATGCGAAGAATCGAACCGGTGAGATCGGTGAGATCCTGCCCAGTGATGTTCCCATCGGCGATGCCGCTACCATCGCCGGTCGCGATGTAGAGACAGCCGTCGGGACCGAACCGCAGACAGCCGCCGTTGTGTCCGCCTGACGGCCATTCGAGCACGATCTGCTCGCTCGCCGGATCGGCCTCCCACCCGTCGCCGGGCTTCATCGTGTAGCGGGAGATGCGGCTGCCCGTCGGGCTTTCCGGCCCCGGCTGAACGCTCATCACATAGAGGTAACGGTTCTTCGCGAAGTCGGGATGAAAGACGACGCCATACACCGTGCGGCCGACATCGAGCAACGGCGTCGCCTCGGTCACATCGCGGCGAATCTCAAACGAAACAATCTTCCCCGGCCGCGTCGCCACCCCAAACCGGTTGCTGCCGGGGATCAACCCGACCGACAACGGTTCATGCAATTTCAGCTTCGGAAACGCCTCCTCCGTCACAAACGGATCCGGCGGCTCGGGCGTACCGACGATGTGGTTCGTCGTCCAGAGTTCGCGGTGTTTCGTATTGAAGGGCTTGCCGCTGCGCTCCGCAGCCAGCAAGGATGTCCCGACCAGCAACGTCATCGTCAGCGTAACTAGACCGCATAATCGCATGATGGGAATCCTTGGTAGTGATGGGTGCGTCTACTCGTTCCCACGCTCCGCGTGGGAACGCACGGCCGAGACGCTCTGCGTCGTTTCGATAGCAATGGATTACAATCCACGCGACGCGGCGCGTCGCGACCCGGCATTCCCACGCAGAGCGTGGGAACGAGTGAATAATGCCAGGACGGTTGGTTTCATGAGTGGTATCCTCGGATGTGATTTATGATCGGCGGTGTTCGTGATGGGCATGCGGCCGATGATCAAGTGCCCAGAGCATGTAAGCGACAATGACGATGTTCAACAGCAACGCGCTCACTTTGATCCCGTTGAATCCGCGGGCCAGTTCGTAAAGTTCGATGGGAAAATAGAGACTGCCGGAGATGACAGCGATCCATTCTGCCCAGCGGCGCTGATTCCACAACCCATACGCTTCCACAAAACGAAGCACTGCGTCGGCGAGGATGAACACCGCCAGCGCCCGCAACCATCCGGGAGTGAGGCGGCTGGTCGCCCGCAAAAACAGTTCGGGGTAGTGGCTCATGGGATTCAAGTGCAGATGTTCGAGCACTCGCACCGCCGTGGCATGAACATCGCGATGCAGCAGCGACAGACACCCGAGCGCAATCGCCACCATGAATACGGCTTTCACACCTTCATACAACGCAACCAATCGATGACCATTCAACCAACGCATGCAGTTTCCCCTCGTTCCCATGCTCCGCGTGGGAACGCACGGTTGCGACGCTCTGCGTCGACTGCAATCGCAACGTCTTATAGTTCATGCGACGCGGAGCGTCGCGGCCCGGCATTCCCACGCAGAGCGTGGGAACGAGTAAGAAAAACAACGACCTCGTCAGGATAAAGGACAGATCGATGCGTCAGGGTTGAATACGTCCGATTATCAATGACATCCAACAGCAGCCTGGTTTGCTTTGCGTCCAGAGAGAAAGCCGCTTCTTGATGGTCATCACGAACGACGCCAAACGAAGCCTTCGTTCTGAATCGAAGAATCCCGAAGTCGATCCGCTCCCTGTACCACACCAGAACTGCGATGGTGGCGACACAAACAATCCAGGCAACGACGATTTTTGTTCTTCGTGGCCGTGGTGATGGGTTCAATGATTGTGTGTTGCTGTGCGTCATCGGTCATTGCGCTTTTGAGCGACAGACGAGGCAATAGATCGTAGGGTTTGCCGAATCTTCGAGGCGAACCTCTTTCATTCATGTTAACCGCGAAACGGTTCGCCTCGCGGACTCGGCAAACCCTACGGGTGTTTCAGATACGGTCGTAACTCGGGAATCTGTTCGCGGACGGCGGTCGCGACGAATTGGGCCATTGTTGTCGCGCCTTTGCGGGTGAAGTGGGTGCGGTCGGCGTTGCCGAAGGTGAGGTCGGCACTCGCTTCGTCGCCGAGCTTCTGGTAGTGGGCGACGCTGACTTGGTGCAGGTCGATCACCGGCGTGTTCGTTTCCTTCCCGACGGCGTGCATGGCGTCGGCATACGGCGTGAGCGTGGTCGTCGCGTTCCCCTCGGCGAACGTCCGGCGGGCCACCGGGGTGACGAGAACCGGCGTCGCCCCCACCGTCCGGGCCTCGGCGATGTACTGCCGCAACTGATCGCGGAAATCGGTCTCCGGATCGGCGTAGCGGTCCCCTTCTTTCTGGTCGTTGTGACCGAACTGGATGAAGATGTAGTCCGCCTTCGCATCCAGCACCGGCTGCCAGCGGTTCTCGCGGCGAAAACTCTTCGAGCTGCGTCCCGACGCCGCATGATTGAGCACGGTGACGCGGTCGGTGAAGAACTCGCCGAAGACCTGCCCCCACCCCGTAAGATCCGGCCGATCCACCGGCGGCTTGGTGTAGGTGGAAACCGTCGAGTCGCCGATGAGCGCGATCCTGATGGTTTTCGGGACCGGATTGTCAGCGGCGTGACACGTCCCGAAAAAAGCGACGACCACACAGCAGAAACCGACTCGTTGCAACCACGATTTCTTCGACATTCATTCCCCCTGTGTATGCGGCCTCGCGGAAACTCGTTTGGCCCTTGACACTCGACTCTCCGCTCTCGTCTCTTACGGCGTGTACTCTGGCAGCGTCGCTTTGGCGTCCTTGCCATAGTCTTGCAGCGTCAGCGTGACGTTGATGACGTCGGATGAACCTTCCGGAGTGAGTTTCATCCGCAAACCGGCGAGACCGAAGGGCAGGTCGTCGTGTCGCAAAATCGTCGACTCGGTGTTGAACTTCGTGGTGCCGATTTCCTGCACCGACTTCCCGGTGAAGACCATGCACTCCAGCTTGCCCCGTTGCCAATGGACTGTTTCTTTGGTCTCCTGCTTTTTCAGATCCTGTGTGATGCCCGCCTGAAACAGCATGGTGAGCGGGTCGCCCGTGACGTCGTTGAACGACTCCACGGGGTCGCTTCCTTTCCGCACCCACATGCGTACGGCTTGCCCCAAGGCAAACTTATCGGGAGCGAAGGCATCGTTGGGAACGAGGAGGCGATGCAGCATCGACGGGATCTCGGCGTTGCCCGTCAGATCCAGTTCAATGCAACGGACATCGCGTCCCGCTTGCTGAAACTGTCCCACCGACCGGATGCTGTAGGGCAGGAGATGATCCTGCGAACCGACCTGCAATCGCAAATCATAGCGGATCCAGCGACCGTCCTCTGGAAGCGTGTTCAACAGCGGCATCATCGTCGGATCGGCGGACAGCGCCACGGTGAGTAAACAGGTCCACAGCATGAAGAATCTCCCTGAAATCGGAGAATAGACGGGATCGATGATTCATCGTAACGGTCCGGCAAACTTCAGTGAAGTTCAGCGGGATTCTGCACATGCAGGTCGCATAACGCTACGGGACGATTTTGATCGTCTTCAGCCAGGCGGCGCATTGGTGTGGCCAATCGGTGACGGGTTGGCCGTCCACATGTCGCAAACCATAGCCGTGGCCGCCGGTCGCGAAGACGTGAACTTCCGCGGGCACGCCGACCTTCTTCAACTCCACCGCGAACAACAGCGTGTTCAAGACGGATACGTTGTCGTCGAAAGCATGCACGAAGAACATCGGCGGCGCGTCCTTCGTGATTTTGACTTCATCCTTGAGCCGGGGCTCCCCTTTTTCATCCAAACCGCCGGGGTAGATGAGCGCGGCAAAATCGGGTCGAAAGGAAAACTGGTCGACATCATCGATCGGTTCATATTGTCGCTGGGGATGCAGAATGGAAGCCATGCCCGCGACTTGTCCGCCGGCGGAAAACCCGAGCATCCCGATCCGTTGCGGGTCGAGCTTCCATTCCGCGGCGTGGCTGCGTGTCAGGCTTATCGCGCGTTGAGCATCCTGCACCGCCGCACGCCAGCGCTGGGCGGGATCACGAAAGGGGACACGGTATTTCAGAACGATGCCCGTCACGCCGATCTCGTTCAACCACGCGGCGACTTCCGTCCCTTCCAGATCGTAAGCCAGAATGTAGTGCCCACCGCCCGGACAGATGATGACTGCCGCCCCGGTGTCTTTCTCTGCGGACGGCTTATAAACGGCCAACTGCGGTGTGGAGACGTTGCCCAACTTGATAATTCGTCGCCCGGCGATGAGTTTATCTTCGGGTTTCGTTTGATCGGCTTCCCGCGGCAGTTCTTTCGTCTCACTCGGCGGCTTGCCGGGCCAGACATTCAGGGTGACGGGTTCGTCGGCCTCACCGACGGACGGGACAACAACCGCCAACAGCAACAACCACAGCAGTCGATTCATGGAGCGTCCTCACGTGTGCTGAGCGGCTCGGCGCTAGCCGCCGGTGGGTCCACGAATTGAAGAACCGGCGGCGAGCGCCGAGCCGCTGATAGGTGATTGCCAGCGTAACAATTCCGGCGGAAGACATCGAATGAGCGGTCCGCGATCCCGTTTCGCGCGCGGTGCCGGTATGATTCGGCGGAATGGTGAACGACATCGAACAGACAGCGGGAGCGTGCGGATGCGATGGGCCCCAGCGTTAGTGGTTGTCGGAATGATGAGTGCCGGGTTTTCAGGAAGAGGAACCGCCGTGGCTGCTGAGTGGAAATATCCGCCGACCAAAACCGTCGATCAGGTCGACGATCATCACGGCACGAAAGTCGCCGATCCGTATCGGTGGCTGGAAGACGACGTCCGCGTAAACCCCGACGTCAAAGCGTGGGTGGAAGCCGAGAACGCCGTCACGTTCGGGTATCTCGAAAAGCTCCCGCAGCGGACGATGCTCAAAGACCGGTTGACGAAACTATGGAACTATGAACGGTTCAGCAGCCCATCGAAGCAGGGATCGCGGTACGTTTTCTCGAAGAACGATGGCCTGCAGAATCAAGCGGTGCTCTATGTGCAACGCCGGCTCGATGGCCCTTCCGATGTGCTGCTCGATCCGAACTCGTGGTCGAAAGACGGCACCGTCGCGCTGTCGGGGACATCATTCAGTGAAGATGGAAAATTCCTGGCGTACGGTGTGCAGGACGCCGGGTCCGACTGGAACACCTGGAAGGTGATGAACGTCGAAACGAAGGCCGTGCTCGACGATGAACTCAAGTGGTTGAAGTTCACCAGCGCAACATGGCTCAAAGACGGCAGCGGGTTTTTCTATGCCCGTTATCCCGAACCCGAACCGGGGGCCGCGTTTCAGAAGCTGAATCTCAACCAGAAGGTGTTCTTCCACAAGCTCGGCACCAAACAGGCCGATGACAAACAAGTCTTTGCGAACCCGGACGAACCGACGTGGGGCTTTCAGGCCGATATCAGCGACGACGGCAAGTACCTCGTCATCACCGCATGGAAGGGAACCGACGACAAGTACCGCGTCTATTACAAGCCGGTCGCCAACCTTGACGCCGAGGCCACGCACCTCGTTGGTAACTTCGATCACGAATATTCGTTCCTCGGCAACGACGGGACGACGTTCTATTTTCGCACCGATCACAGCGCTCCGAAACGCCGGGTGGTGGCGATCGATCTGTTTCCCTCGCAACCGGATGCGTGGCGGGAAGTCATCCCCGAACAACCGCATGTACTCACCGGCGTGAATCTGCTCGGCAACCGCGTGTTTGCCACGTATCTGCGCGATGCGAGGACCGCGGTGAAGGTCTACTCGACGAGCGGACAATTTGAACGCGATGTCGGGTTTGATGGTAATGGCATCGGCACGGCCAGCGGCTTCGGCGGCAAACGGACCGACAACGAGACGTTTTATTCGTATCAAAGCTTCGCCACGCCGCCGAGCATTTACCGATACGATCCCACCACCGGGATCAGCTTCCTGTTGCGCGTTCCGGCGATTGACGTGAAGCCGGATGATTACACCGTTGAGCAGGTCTTCTACACGAGCAAAGACGGCACCAAGGTTCCGATGTTCCTCTGCTACAAAAAAGGGCTCGAAAAGAACGGAGCGCTGCCGACATTGCTCTACGGTTACGGCGGCTTCAACATTTCGCTCACCCCCACGTTCAGCGTCTCGCGGTTGTTGTGGATGGAACTCGGCGGCGTCTTCGCGATGCCCAACCTGCGCGGGGGCGGGGAATACGGCGAAGCGTGGCATCAGGGGGGGACGAAACTCAACAAGCAGAATGTCTTCGATGACTTCATCGGTGCCGCGGAATGGTTGATCGCCAACAAGTACACGAAGCCGGAAAAGCTCGCGATTCAAGGGGGCAGCAACGGCGGCTTGCTCGTCGGGGCGTGCATGACACAACGCCCGGAACTCTTCGGTGCGGCGCTCCCCGCCGTCGGAGTGATGGACATGCTGCGGTTCCATAAGTTCACCGCGGGGCGGTTCTGGGTGGATGATTATGGTTCGGCTGACAATGCCGAGCAGTTCGCGGCGCTCATCAAGTACTCGCCGTATCACGTGCTGAAGCCGGGAACGAAATACCCCGCGACAATGGTGACCACCGCGGACACCGACGACCGTGTGGTTCCCGGTCACAGTTTCAAGTTCGCCGCGCGGTTACAGGCGTGCCAGGCGGGATCGGCACCGACACTCATCCGCATCGAAACGCGCGCCGGTCACGGAGCCGGCAAACCGACCGCGAAGATCATCGAAGAAGTCGCCGATCAGTACGCGTTTCTGATGCAGGTGCTGGGGATGAAATAACATTCCCCGCTTGCGGTTTGCCGAATCCCCAGACTTCATGGTGTGCCACTGGCTCTGCCAGTGCGAAGTTTCAAATGGTGCTGATCAAAGGCAAAGACACTGGCAGAGCCAGTGGCACACCATGAAGCAATTACGGACGCCGTTCGCGGAACGCAAACATCGCCACAATCGTCAGCACGGCACCGATGCCCCAGCTCACCAGCCCGGCAATGAGGCCGTTCAGTGCGGCAGTCTGCGGCGTCGAACCATTGGTCGCGAGCGCGAGATAATAAAGTCCCGAGCCGAACAGCCCGAGGATGACAATGCTGACCACGCCACGCATAAAGCACTCCGGTTGACAGCGGTGAGGGCTCCGCTGAATTGTACTAATGGATAACACGTCGGAATCGGTGCGAATTGTACCCGAATCACCCCGCGCGGGTTGCGGTTCGGTCGCTTTGATTCGCTGGCTTCCGGGCAAATTCTCGCGGGTCTTGCTGAATCCGCATAGCCGCCGGGTCAAATATCTGCCAAAATTGATGCAGCGCGGCGAGATCCGATTTCGTTGATGCGCAAGGAGCATCCATGTTCGGTTGGACAATCGCGGGAGTCTGTCTGGCAGCCGCCCTGGGGGCGGACACTTCGGGAAACGACCCGACCGTAGTGGAACGCGCAGCCCGGCTGGCGGCAGAACTGTCGGATCCCACTTATGCCCGACGGCAACGAGCCACCGAGAAATTACTGACCGGCGATCCGCAGCAAATGCTTCCGGAAATTCTCGCCGTGATTCGCACCGGCCGCCCCGAAGCCGCGGTGCGGGCCAATGAAGTGCTCGCGGCGTGGTATTCCCGGCCCGATTTGAAGCCCGCCGAGACCGACAACGTGGAAAGCGCGATGGAATCGCTGCGGGAAGTGGCGGGGGCCGTCGGTGAACGGGCTCGCAACACGTGGGAAATCCATCGTGTCCCGCGGGAGAAACGGGCCGTCGAACGCTTGCAGGCCCTCGGTGCCAAGGTGAAACTCGTCGATCCGAACGAAGTCCGCGGCATCGGTCTCGATCTCGATGCCGACACGCCCCTCAATGCGGTGCCCGCGATTCAGCACATTTCCCTCGGCCGCGCGTGGAAGGGAACCGACGACGATCTGAAATACATCGCCCGGCTGTCGAACATTCAGAACGGAGCGATTTATCGCGGAAAGACCGCCCAGGTTTCCGACGCCGCACTCGAGGCTCTGACCGACCGTTGTCCCCACTTGCGGGTCGAAGTCCGCGGGGCCTTCCTGGGCGTGAGTTATTCGGCCCCTCCGTTCGGTGGCGTCGCGGCGTGTTTGATCGGCAAGATCGAACCGGGTTCGCCGGCGGAAAAAGGGGGCCTCAAACGGGACGACATCATCGTCAAGTTTGGCGACACACCCGTGGAAACCTTCATGGACCTGATCGACTGCCTGAAGTCGACCGACGCCGGCGAGAAGGTCGTCTTCACCGTGTTGCGCGACCGCGAGGAAGCGCGCGTCACCGTCGAACTGGGCGACTGGTAAACCGCGTGGTTAGGGCTCGCGTCAAAATAACATGAGCAGTTTTCTCAATCAAAAATTCGAAATCCGAATGTCGAAATCCGAAAGAAGAAGCAAATCCAAAGGAGAAAACAGTGTGAATCCAAGACGTTTTTCCCTTCGTGCTTAGAATTTCTTTTGGATTTCGCTCTTTGGATTTCGGATTTTCATCACGAAAATCGGGAAACTTGTTTTGAGGCGGTGCCTTACCACGCTTCTTCCCAGCGTCGATCGTGCATGAGCGCGATTCGACCGGCGTCGAACATCGCTGGGGCGTGTGACGGAATCCGCAGCCAAACCTGCTGTCCGTTCACGATCCCTTCGATCGCCACATGAGCACCGAGATCATCGTTCTTGCCCAGCGAATGGGCTTGCCAGTGGAAGGATGTCACGGACGAGAACAGGCGTGTGAGTCCACTCAGATCGAGATGAAACCGGGATGGCCGCCGTTCGCCATCGCGCGGTCCGCCGATGACTTCCGTCTTCGCGGCGAACAGGGTTACTTCCCAGACATCGCCGTATTGAAAGTAGTGGCAGCCCAGCGGAGCAAGCCTGTCGACGGGTAGGAGAAGTAATGTCACCTGGTCCGCGAATTCCGCGAGCCACGTTGGCGGGTTGGTCATCGGGGTGGGCCCTTCCGGCACTGGCAGCATTCGCGTCGATCGCCACGATTCATCCATGGCGATCGGGGGGGATTTCGATGGCCCGCAGGTCGCTGTCGACAGCTTCGGCTCACGAAGGGATTCGTGGACGAAACCGCATTCATTCATCGATCTGACGGGGCCCGCACTTGCATGTGCGATCACAGCTTCTGCAATCGCAGTGCCACGAATTCCGCTCCGTCGGCGAAGGCCAGTGGCGATTGACAACCCTGTTCAATCTTTCTCACGCGACGGACGACGTCGGAGTGGTTTCGCAAAGTAAACGCCACACTACGACAGGTGCAATCGGCGCGGTCGATGTCATCGGACCGGCGATCCTTCGGATTGCTCCGAATGTCCTGTTTCACGCAGTAATCGTGCGTGTCGAAATTCCCGTTACGGGGATGCGCGCCTGCTGCGCACGATCCCTCGGGTCGTCACAATCCGCACAAACGGACGTGAAAGTGACGACCAATAACGTTGGTCCGCGTTCACTCGATGAAACAGGATGGATTCGTTCGCTGAACAGATCGACAACCGTTGCGACGGGATTTTCGGCGTCACGGGGGACGATCAACGCTCGGCCGCCGTCGCGGACGTGGACTGCGTAACGAACTTTTCACCGGTGTTCGAGACACCGATCCGCGCGAACGCATTGCCCGACTCCGGCCGTAACATCACAAACGAACCACTGTCATCCGCGAAGAGTTCGGCGCGACGTTTACCGAGATCGTCAAAAAACTGCAGGCGACGTTCAACCCCCAGCCTGACGAGTGGTGTCCCCCGGTCTTCAAACGCCAGTGCTTCCGAAGTGTACTGGGCCCGAACATGTCCGTCGGAATCGACCATCAGGATTTTCGGGTGCCCCAGTTCGGTGAGCGTCAGCAACATCCGCGGGTGCCCGTTGTCGTCGACCAGCCGCAGCTCGCGAAGATCCAACCGGCGATTCTCTTTCCAGACCGACCCCGACAGCACGGTCACGCCGATGACCGCCACCAGCACCCCGGTCGCCATCCGCCAGCGGCGCTCGCGAATCTCCAAGCGCACCAACCGGCGTTCCAGTTCGGACGAAGACATCAACTCGGCAGCCATGCGGGTGCTCCTGCAGTAAGGGGATACCCATTAACCCAGAGCAGCACTCCCGTGTTCGTTGCCATCTCGAAAATTAGAGGCACAGGTCGGTTTGAAGAGTCGGGGCAGGGGCCCCGACCTTTGGATGAGCGTTTCATCGCTAATCATAGGTCGGGGCCCCTGCTCCGACGCCTGTGACTTGGCCCATCACCAAAATGACGGCGGAAGCCGGAGGCGATATACTCCACGCGGGTGATGTGCCGCATCGACTGCGCCGGTTTGTGTACGCCGAATTCGATAAAGGTGATCGTCTATGACGTCGTCGTGGAAAACGTGGTGCGCGGGTGTGTTGGTCGGATGGTCGGCGACCGGTCTCGCTGCGGATACCCCCGCCACGGGAAAACCCGCCGGGCCCCTTTCGCCCGCGGAAGCGCTAGCAAAGTTCGTCACGCCCGACGACATCAAAATTGAACTCGTCGCCGCCGAACCCGAAGTTGTCGATCCGATCGCCATCTCTTTCGCCGCGGATGGTTCGTTGTGGGTCGTCGAGATGCGCGATTACCCCTTCGGCCCGAAACCGGGCGAGCCGCCGTTGTCGCTGATCAAACGGCTGTACGACAAAGACGGCGATGGCCGGTTTGAAACCGCGACAGTCTTCGCCGAGCAACTCCTCTTTGTAACGGGGCTGCTGCCGTATCGCGATGGCATCATCGTCACGATGGCCGGGAAGATTGCCTTCTTGGCCGACCGCAACGGTGACGGCCGCGCGGAGTTCCAGCAACCGTGGTTCAGCGGATTCGCGCAGGAAAACTCGCAACTCCGGGCGAACCATCCGACCTACGGCCCCGATGGTTTCATCTACGTGGCCAATGGTCTCCGCGGCGGCAAAATCGTGGCGGAGCGACCCGAGTGGAAGAAGTCCGACGAACCGCTGGTGATCAACGGGTTCGACTTCCGCTTTCATCCCGAAACCGGCGAATTCGGCACCATCACCGGACATGGGCAGTTCGGGCTGACGTTCGACGACTTCGGCCGCCGGTTCGTGTGCAGTAACCGCAATCCGTGCCAGCATGTGGTTCTCGAAGATGCGTACCTCAAACTGAATCCGAAGTTTGGTGCGAAGGCGGTGATGCACGATGTCTGTGCGGCGGGCGAAAAATCGCGGCTGTATCCCCTCAGCCAGACATGGACGACGTCGACCTCGCACGCCAACCAGTTCACCGCCGCGTGTGGCGTGATGATTTCCCGCGGCGACGGCTTGCCATCGGAGTATTACAACAGTGCGTTCACCTGCGACCCGACCGGCAACCTCGTGCATCATGAATTTCTCGTTCCCGACGGCCCCACGTTCGCCGGGAAGGTGCGTGAAGTCGGCAAAGAGTTTCTCGCGTCCACCGACACCTGGTTCCGCCCGGTCAACCTGGCGCATGGACCAGACGGGGCGTTGTACGTCGTCGATATGTACCGCGCGGTCATCGAACACCCGGATTGGATGCCCGCGGAACTCAAGAGCCGTTCCGACGTTCGCTGGGGTGATGATCAGGGCCGCATTTACCGCGTGAAAAGTCGAGAGCCGAGAGTCCAGAGACGAGAGCTGGAGAAGACGGACCTTGTGGCGCAGTTGGGGCATCCCAATGTGTGGCAGCGCGAAGTCGCGCGGCGGGCATTGATTGAGAAGCCGGATGAAGCGCTGGTGCAGGCGTTGACGAACGTGACCGCAGTCGGGCCGACACCGATGTCGCGCGTCGAGGCGCTGTCGGTCTTGGGAGCATGGCAAAAATTGACGCCAGAGATCGTCTTGAAGGCACTCGCAGACAGCTCTCCAGACGTGCGCGAGGTCGCTTGCCGCTTAGCGGAACAGTGGATGAACACGTCGTACGGGATCGCGCTGCGACAGCAAGTCGCGGCCCACATTCCAGCGGCAACGACACGGGAAGAATTGCAGATTGCGCTCACTTCTTTGCGTTTGCCAAAGGACAATGCCCTGCCTTGGTTGCAGCAGATTGCAAAAAAGAGTGATCTTGATCCGTGGACGCGAACGGCACTGGTCTTGGCCGCTCGGATTGATAACGATCCCGCCTTGTTACTGAGTGTGCTGGACGACCCGCGATTGAAGTCCAACAAACCAGTTGCATCGGGACTGTTGAACTTCATCGAAGAACTGGCCGCCGCAACCGCCGAGTCGGCGGATTGTATGAGTCCGCGCCTGCTTGCCGCGATACCGGCCGACCGTACCGCGGTCCCGACCGCGCAGGAGTTGCAATGGGCGTATTTGCGCGGGCGCGGGTTCGGTAAATCACGCGGTCGTGGTCAAGTCGATGTCACCGCATCGGCGACCGATTCCGAATGCGATCATCTCCTCAAGTCGTGGATGGTGGCCGCGGTCATGGTGGCGACCGACGCAAAGGCCTCTCCGGAAGCACGATTGTCGGCGATTCAAACGCTGCGCTACAGCGCCGCTGAAACCGCCGTCCCCGCTTTGCTGAAACCGGCGTTCGAGAGTGACGCGACCATGGCGATTGCCGCGCTGGATACGCTCGCGGTCTTCGATCAAGCCGACTTTGCCCCGACATTGATTGAACGATTTCCGCGCTCGGCACCCGCGATCCGCCGGGCGATGCTCGATACGTTCCTTTCCAGCAACGCCCGCATATCGGCACTGCTGGCTGCCCTGGAATCGGGCACCATCAAACCGGGCGAACTCGATCCCACACGGCAAGCGCGGCTGGTGAATCATCGCACGCCGGAGATCAAACAGCGGGCGGCGGCGTTGTTCGCGAGCGCTTCCGCAGACCGGGCGGCGGTCATCAAGCAGTATGAACCGGGCCTTGCACTGAAAGCCGACCCGTTGCGTGGGCGGGCCGTCTTCGAGAAACAATGCGTCACCTGTCACCGCGTGGACAATATCGGCGTCAACGTCGGCCCGGATATCAGCGACACGTACAACAAAACCCCGGCGGTGCTGCTGTTGTCGATTCTCGATCCCAACCGGGCTGTCGACAACAACTCGTTCGCCTACACCGTCACCACGTCGGAAGGAAAAACGTTGACGGGCCTACTCGCGGCGGAGAACTCGTCGTCGGTCACCCTGCGGCAACCGGAAGGGAAGAACGAAACCATCCTGCGCAGCGACATCGAAGAACTGCGGTCGACGGGACTCTCGCTCATGCCCGTCGGCTTTGAAAAGAACATCACCCCCGAGCAGATGGCCGACCTCGTTTCGTTCCTCAAGAACTGGCGGTATCTCGACGGGACGGTGCCGATTGAATTGAAGTGAGCGGTGTCCGGTTCACTTGCGGACGTGCGGCGAGGGATCGAATCGCGATGCGATAGCCTCCGGTGAGCATGACCGCGCCGATGCACGCGAGAAACAGACCGAGATTGCTCGCTGCGGACACGTATGCGGTTAATGAACCATTCTTGGCCATGGCGCGGGCGTGAGACTCGAACGGGTCGTAAGCCATCTTGAACAACACGATCGCGCCGGTTAGCCAGAGCGTGAGTAACAGCCAAGAGGGCACACGCAGTCGGTCCATCACCCACGCGACAACGAAGACCGAACCACCGCTCACCGCGAGTACGGTGGGGAAGATGTCATCGGGTGACCCGGAAAAATGAAGCCACAGGGAAAGCCAGGCTCCGGGGAGTCCATTCGCGATGACAAACAAACCGTATTCATCACCCGGGTATCGCCAGGAAACGAGTGCGACCGCCAGCCAGAGCCACGGGATCGTCAAGCGGTAGAGCCAGCTCCGGCGGATCGGGAACGGATCCATGTTCATGCTCCGAACGACGACGTGATCGAGAAGGTCAGCGCACTTTTGCAACCAGTTGCGAGAGTTCGTCGAGCAAGCGGACCCGCAGCGCATCTTTCAACTGCTGCATCTCCGTCCTGGAATAATGCCCGGCGGGAACTTCGCCGACAAGCTGCCTTTGCGAAGGAAGATGAATCAGCGCGAGCCGGGCCGATGTCACGTTCTGTGCCCGTGAACTCCCCGCCTTGCGTGCCGCCCGTTGCGTCGTCGCCGTCCAGTTGACAGCGACATCGTCGGCAGGCAGGAACGGCGCGGCGTCTTTGTGCATCTTCGACGTCACCAGGCGAGGATCGCAAGCATCCGTTTTTACAATCACCAACATGTGTTCCACTGGTTCTGCCAGTGTCGTCTTTTTCGATCGGAAAGACACTGGCAGAGCCAGTGGCACACCAAAGATCAGCGGGCTGATTTCACACGATGATCGCGGTCTTCGTCTGCGCCAGTGCTTCCATGAACTGCTGCATGCGCGTCGCCGTGTCGTGCGGTTCGGGGTTGAGGCCGTCGAGCAGTTGGGCGTTCGCGAATAATTGCCGCCCGCAATCGCGGATGAAATCGTCGTTCGATGGATTCACCGAAAGTTCTGCCAATCGACGAATGAGCGCCGCTTGCGGATTGATCTCGAACACCGGCTTCGACTGCGGAAACTCTTTCATCTGCTGACGAATCACCGTCTGCAGCAACCGGCTGTAACCGCCGTCGGCGTTGGTCAATGTGCAGGGAGCGTCGGTGAGCTTCGACGTCTCTTTCACCTCTGTCACCTTGTCGCCGAGCGCGCCGCGGAACAGCTCGATGACCCGCGGCAAATCCTTCGGCGGGGGCAGCAGCGTTTCATCGGTCGGTTCGGTCGACTCCGGGAAATTCACGTCCGCGGAATCGATCGAGACCAGCTTCTTTTCCTTGTAATCGCCGAGTTGTGCCAGGGCATATTCATCGATCGGATCGTCGAGCAGCAGCACTTCCAGATTGCGCTTCCGGAAAGCGGCTAACCGCGGATGATTCGCCAGGGCATCGCGTTGCAGGCCGGTCAGATAATAAATCTGCGTCTGCCCTTCGGCGGCGCGCTTGATGTAGTCATCCAGCGAAAGTGTGGCCGCACGGTCGTCACCATAGGTGCTGTGGAATCGCAACAGCCCGGCGATTTTCTCGCGATTTTCCCAATCGGAACTGACCCCCGTCCGCAAGATCGAGCCGAACTGCTCGATGAACGTACGGTATTGCTCGGGTTGTTCTTCCGCGAGGCTGCCGAGGTGGTCGAGCACCTTCTTCGTGAGGACTTTCTTCAGTTTCGGAATGACCTGATGGTCCTGCAGCGTCTCGCGCGACACATTCAACGGCAGGTCCGCGGAATCGACGATACCGTACAGGAAATGGAGATATTCGGGCAGCAGATCATTGTTGTCCGGCTGGACCAGAATCCGTTTCGCACACAGGTGAATGCCGTGTTCGACCCGGCCGAAGCCGAGCAGTTCCATGTTGGTCGCGGGGCAATACAGAATCGACTGGAATTGCAGCGGAGAATCGGCGGCGAGATGCAGATGCCACAGTGGCTTTTCCGTACTGCGATGCGACAGCCACTGATAAAAGCCTTCGTATTGCTCCGCGGAAATCTGGCTCTTCGGCTCGACCCAGATGGGGCTTTGACTGTTGAGTTGTTCGCCTTCCAGTTGCACCGGAAACGGCACGAACGTGGAATACCGCCGGATGATGCCCTTCAACCGATGCGGTTCGAGGAACTCTTCGAGATCGCTCTTCATGTGCAGGCGAATCTGAGCACCGCGCGGAACATCGGCCCCCGCGGCTTCAATGGTGAAACGGCCGCTGCCGTCCGATTCCCATGTCCAGCCGCTGTCGTCCAAGTAGGACCGGGTGATGACTTCGACTTTATCCGCCAGCATGAATGCCGAATAAAAGCCGACGCCGAACTGACCGATCAGGGAGAGATCGCCCTGCGGATTGTCGGCGAGTTTGGTGAGGAATTCCTTCGAACCACTATGGGCGATGGTGCCCAGGTTTTGAATCAGTTCGTCCCGCGTCAGACCGATGCCGTTGTCCTGAATCGTCAGCGTCCGGGCTTCTTTGTCGGGAATGAGCGTAATCGCGAGGGGGGTGTCGTCGCGGTATTGCTGGTGGGTGAGTTGAATGTGCCGCAGCTTGTTAAGGGCGTCGGACGCATTGGAAACGAGTTCCCGCAGCGCGATTTCGCGGTTCTGGTAAAGCGAGTGCGAGAGGATATGGAGAAGCTGGGAGATTTCGGCTTGGAAAGAAAAGGCTTCCGGAGCGGCGGCGGTCATATTTAAGGTCTCTCGAACGAAACAACTGTCAAATTGGCAGGCAAGACGTCTGTCCCGCCCCACCTTAGCAAGGAGCGCGCCAACCCGCTTTGCGCTTTGCGCTTTGCGCTTTGCAGTCGACCCAGTTCGCGATCCTCATGACCGGCAAAGCGCAGGCGAAAAACGACTTACAATCCGGCGGCGGCCAGACGACGGAGGACGTCGACCATTTCGATTGCCGCGAGCGTGGCTTCCACGCCTTTGTTTCCCGCTTTTCCGCCGGCCCGATCGAGCGCGTGTTCCATCGTCGGACAGGTCAGCACGCCGAAGGAGACGGGAATCTGGCTGTCCTGCCCGGCCTGCATCACCCCCGCGGCCACCTGATGGTTGATGTATTCATGATGGGTGGTTTCCCCCTGAATCACGGCCCCCAGGCAAATCACGGCGTGAAACTTCCCGCTGTGCGCGAGCCGATCGGCCACCAGCGGAATCTCGAAGGAACCGGGGACATGCACCACCGTGATATTGGCCCGGTCGGAACCGTGGCGACAGAGCGTATCAATCGCTCCGTCGAGCAGCCGCGCGGTGATGAGTTCGTTGAACCGCGAGACGACAATCGCATAGCGATCATCGCCGGTGAGGAGTCGGCCTTCAATCACGTTCACCATCGCCCATCCTTACTTTCATCGCCGAATCCGGGACAGAATCCCCTCCTTTGTACCGCGTTGCCGTCTTCGAGACGACTGGCGAACGCCTGCGACGTGCTGAGAAACAGCGACCGGCCCCGTTTCTCCGGCAGGTTCGTTACGGTCTGCCGTGAGTTAATCCCGCGGCAGGAATGCGGAAAGGATCATCCCTGACGGAAGAATCGCTGAACTCGACATCTTCGGAGGGAAGCTCATGATCCTTACGTTGGAAGTTGATTGTTGCAGTGAAATCCCTCAAAGCACAATATCGAAGAAGTTTCATCGCTGCTCGTCGGCCGCGAGCCGATTTTCTGAGTAGGGAGAATTCCCGATCGCACGAGCCTCTCCGTTGTTGCAATTGGGGAACGTCGCTCCGAATGGTCGCCGTAATTTTAGTGTGAATTCATGTCGTTCCGGTTGTTGCCGTTTGCCGAACGAACGCTGAATCGCTTGCGGTTGACGCACAAGTTTGTGGCGCTGGGAATCATTCTCGGTTTGCCATTGCTGCTGCTGTTGTTCTGGCAGGGCGTGCAGTTTCGGCGCTGGGGTGAAGAAGAAGCCCGATCGGCTCGCCGAATCGAACGCGAAGGGGTCTTCGCGGAACTGCTCCATCAATTATCGCGGCGTGCGGACTTCGGGCTCGAACCTTGCCCCGCCGTCCTGCTGGAGGAACCCGACACCCTCAAACAGCTCGATGACCAGATCCATCAAAATATGGTGCGGCTCGATATCGATGGGTGGGCGCGGGAAGTCTCCCCGGCGGCGAAGCACCCGGAAGCGCGGCTGTTTCTGACCGCCCTTCGCGGCCTTCCATCCCTGACGACGGAAGTCACACCGCAGGAATGGCGCGAACAGCATCAGCGAACGCTCGAACGTCTGGTTGATGTCATCCCCGCCGCGGCGATTGATTGGGAAGCGGAGAATGACAATCAGCGCGCGCGCATTCTGGTCGAGCATTTCCTCACGCATTCTCTGCCGCAGTTGGTGGTGCGACTGGGAACGGTGACGGAATTTGTCACTACCGCCGCAACGGAAGAGAGCCCGACCAGACACCACCGCGACTTACTCATCAATTTGGGCCGGATCCGTCAGGCCGAAGCCGACGCCCTGCAAATCCTGAGGCGGATGGAAAAGGCGAACCCCCAGGTCATCGGACCGGTGGCCACCCTGCTCGCCTCGCGGTTGGAGGATTTCGGACAGACGCTGGATCGAATCGAATCGTGGGAGTCCTCCGCAGACCCGGAAAGCACTTACGATGTCGAAGCGGTCTGGCGGAACAGCATTGGGGCCCGGCAAGCCACCGAACAAGCCGCGCTGACGTGTGCCGCAACCCTGTCAGCGCAGCATCAGGACGCGGCCATTCAGTGGCAGCGATTGAGCGTCGTCGCGTGCGCGCTGACACTGGTCGTCGGCACGATCGCCTGGGGACTGATCCTGTGGGTGCAAACGGCCGTGAATCGCTCGCTGACCGTGCTGGATGAAGTCTGCCGACTCTCGCCCACGGCGGAGACCCCGCCGCCCGTTTCCATCCAGGGTCTCGATGGGGAATTCGCGGAAATCCTGCGGAGTTTTCATCGGACAATTTCGATGATGCAGACGAATAACAGAATCGCGCAGGAAGCGGCCCGCCGGGCGTGTCTGGCCGAGATGGAGGCGAAACGGAGCGAAGAGAAATATGCCCTGCTGACCTCCGCAACGCAGGATGGTCATTGGGACTGGGACATTCGGACCGACTATGCCCAGTTTTCTCCACAGGTCTGGAAGCTGCTGGGTTACCGGCCGGAAAACGCCCCCAAGCCCTCGTTTTCCGACTTCGTCGAGAGGATTCACCCGGAGGATCGCCAGGCGACAACGGACGGCCTGCGGGTGCATCTCGGACATCGGGGGGCTTTTGAACGGGAGTTCCGCCTGGAAAACCGCATCGGCGAATACCGCTGGGTCCGCGTGACGGGGCAGGCCAAGTGGGATGGCAACAATCTGCCGTATCGCATGGCGGGTATCATCACCGACGTGACCGACCGCCGGCGTCTGGAAGACGATCGCAATCGGTATATTGCCGACCTCCAGACATCGCGCGATCAAATTGCCGCTCAGGCAGCGCAATTATTGCAACAGACCGAAGTGCTGCAGCACACGCAAAAGCTCGCCGAAGTCGCCTCGCGGTCGAAGAGTGAATTCCTGGCAAATATCAGTCACGAACTCCGCACGCCGCTGACGGCCATTCTCGGCTATTCCGACTTGCTCTACGAGGAAGGCGATCTGTCGCGAGCACCGCAATCGCGGCTCGACATGCTCGACACGATTCGATTGAACGGGCGACACCTGCTGCAAATCATCGAAGATCTTCTCGATCTTTCGAAGATTGAAGCGGGCAAAATGCCGATCGAGTCGATCGCCTGCCGCCCGGAACAGTTTCTCGACGAAGCCCGACGGCACCTGGAATTGCAGGCCAAATCGAAAGGCCTGGACTTCGTCGTCCGTTCGGCGAGTCTGTTGCCGGCGACGTTCCTGGGCGATCCCAAACGGATTCGACAGATTCTTTTCAATCTCGTGGGCAACGCCATCAAGTTCACCGAATCGGGACGCATTGCCCTGGAGATGACGGCCATTCCCGGCGACAAAGCCCGCATCGAGTTCGTGGTGACGGACACTGGCATCGGCATGACGACCGAACAGTTGGGCCGCCTCTTCCAACCGTTCGGTCAGGCGGATGCTTCGACCACCCGCAAGTTCGGCGGCACCGGCCTGGGACTCTCCATCACCCGCCGCCTTGCCGAGCTATTACAGGGCGGGATCAAAGTAGAAAGCGAACCCGGTCTCGGGTCCACGTTCACCGTCTGGTTCTTGGCGGAAATCCCCCACAACACGGCCTGGCAACCGGATGTTTCGCCCGTCCTTCCCGAAGCGGCTCCGTCGCCGCAGCGTGTTGTGCCCCAATCGGTGTTAGAAGGGGCGCGGATTCTCGTTGCCGACGATGTGGAGCCGAATCGTCGAATGATTGGCTTTATGCTCAACAAGTCCGGTTCCGAAGTGGTGTTCGCGCACGATGGCCTCGAAGCCCTCGAATTGGTCGCGCGTGCGGAACGAGACGAGCACCCCTTCGATATCGTCCTCATGGACATGCAGCTGCCAAAGCTGAATGGCTATCTGACAACGCGGCAACTTCGCGGGAATGGCTATCGGGGCACGATCATTGCCATGACGGCCTGTGCGATGGCCGAAGATCGCGAGGAATGTCTCGCCGCCGGTTGCGACGACTACCTGGCCAAGCCGATCGATCGCCACGCGCTGATCGAAGTCTGTGCGCACTACCGCTATGCCGTGCGGATGACCCCTCTCGTTCCGCGCTGACGGCGGCTTACACAGGGAGACGGCGCTCCCGCCGAGCCGGGGAGTGGGTCCGTTTGAAATGAAAGGCTTCGGGGCAGGGGCCCCGAACTATGATTTCAATTTGATTTCACATCCACAGGTCGGGGCCCCCGCCCCGATTCTTCAAACTGACCCCCGAGCCGCGTTCCTTGTAATTGACGTTGCACGCGACGGCACAATGCGTCATTCTGGACGCATGAGCACGCGGGTTACCGTGCGGACAGGCGCACGCTTGCATTTCGGGCTGTTGGCGATCAATCCAGCGCGCGGACGCCAGTTTGGCGGAGCCGGGCTGATGGTTGACGCTCCCGGCTTCGATCTCACCGCGGAACGGGCCGAAACCGATGAAGTCATTGGCGGTTCCCGTTTAAACAGCCAGCGCGTCGCCGCGCTCGTGGCCCGCCTGCGCGAAAAGTCGGCGAGTCCGCTACCGCCGCTAAAAATCACCATTCAACGGGAAATCCCGCCGCATTGCGGGTTGGGATCGGGAACGCAGTTGGGTCTGACGGTGGCGACCATCGCCGCTGCATTATCCGGTGAGACCATGCCCTCGGTGCGCGAACGGGCTGAGCGCGTCGGACGGGCGAAACGCTCCGCCATCGGCATGTACGGCTTTGAAGCGGGCGGTTGGCTGGTCGACGGCGGTCAACGAACCGCCGGGGAAATCAGTCCGTTGATCTCCCGTGCGGAATGGCCGGACGATTGGCGCTGGATCCTGATCGCTCCGCCGGAACGGGAGGGGTTGTCGGGAGTCGCGGAACAGCATGCGTTTCAGCGACTGTCGCCGATGACCGAAGTCACGACATCGCGCATGTGTCGGACATTGTTGCTGGAGCTGATTCCGGGCATCATCGATCACGATTTCGATGTGGTGAGTGAAGCGCTGTGGGACTACGGCAAGACCGTCGGCGAATACTTTCTACCCGTTCAACAAGGCTTGTTCGCCGACGTGCGGATGGCCCGGTTGGCGGACCAGCTTCGCCGTGACGGCATCACCGGCATGGCACAAACATCGTGGGGACCAACGATCGCCGTCCTGTGTCCGACCGTACCGGCGGCAACGGAGTTGATGACGCAGCTTCAATCGCAGGGACAATGGACCGATTGCCGCATCCAACTCGTCAGCGGCCGCAACCGCGGTGCCGACGTTATCATCGAAAACTAATGTAGGGTTTGCCGAGTCCGCGAGGCGAACCCTTTCTTCGTTTGGAATTTGGATTTTGTGAGTTGTTTGGAGCTTGGAATTTGGAATTTGGAACTTCAAACCACCAAGTGGTTCGCCTCGCAGACTCGGCAAACCCTACGAAAACGTGAACCGGCAATTCCCGCCGATTTGGGGTTGGCAGAAATCCGATTCAGCGATACTGTGCGGCATTCGCGAAGGTCGAATCGACGATCGTCGTCACGCCGGGGAAGGATTCCCGGTGAATTTCCCAGGATGGGTCGACATGTACAAATTGCTCCTCTGCACGCGCTATCTGCGGACGCGGTACATCGCCTTGGCCAGCATCGTCAGTGTGATGCTCGGCGTCGCCACGATGATCGTGGTTAACAGCGTGATGGCCGGTTTCGGGACCGAAATGCGGGACCGGATCAAGGGGATTCTGTCCGACATCGTTGTCGAAACGCACTCTCTCGACGGCGTGAATGATCTCGATGCCCATCAGGCCCTCATCCAGAAAGCCGCCGGGCAATACATCGACGGCATGGCCGCCACCGTCGAAATCTATGGCATGCTCAGCTTCCAATATGCCGGGCAGTGGATTACGCGCCCGGTGACGCTGATCGGCATCGATCCCGAAAGCAAATCGAAGGTTGGTCCGCTCGTCGATTACCTGCAAAGCTATCACTCGGTGATGGATAATGCCGGCGTGAAACAACCGGCCGAGCGTTCCAAAGACATCATGCCGAGCTGGGAACTGACCGAAGCCTCCGCCGCCTACCGCAAGGAATGGAGCGAACGGCAACGCTGGTTCCAGGAACAACTCCGCCAGCAGGAAACCAGACCGCATGCCAACGGCGATCAACCGGCCAATGAAGATCCGTTCGGTCAAGCCAATGCCGACTTTCCCGCCGTGCAAGCCGAAGCCACGACGCCCGGACAATTACTTCCCGGCCGACTTTACATGGGGATGGGTCTGGTCAGCTTCCATCACAAGAACGAAGAGACCGGCGTGATGGAAACGGAAATGATGGCCCGCCCGGGCGATGACGTGAAAATCAGCACGATCACCGCCGGCCGTCCGCCGGAACCGGCGCACTTCAACGCCACCATCGTCGATGTCTTCAAGAGCGGCATGAGCGAGTACGATTCGAGCCTCGTCTTCTGCAATCTCGAATATCTCCAGAAAGTCCGCGGCATGGTCGATCCGGCCTCGGGTTCGCGGGCCTTCACCAGCATCCAAATTAAATTGAAAGATTACCACGACGCGGATGAAGTGGTGGAACGTCTGCGGGCCGTCTTTCCCGCGGGGATGTACTCGATCCGCACATGGGAACAGAAGCAGGGGCCGTTGCTCGCCGCGGTGGAAGTCGAATCGGCGATTCTGAACGTCTTGCTGTTCCTGATTATCGCCGTCGCCGGGTTCGGCATCCTCGCCATCTTCTTCATGATTGTGGTCGAGAAGACCCGCGACATTGGCATTCTGAAGTCGCTCGGGGCCAGCCGTCAGGGCGTGATGTCCATCTTCCTGTCGTACGGGTTATCGCTGGGGATGGTCGGCAGCGGCGTCGGCACCATGGCCGGGTTGCTGTTCGTGTATTACATCAACGAAATTGAAGGTCTGATTACCTGGGTGACGGGACACAAGGTGTTCGATGAGCGGATCTATTATTTCCCGTCGATTCCGACACACGTCGATCCGTTCATGGTGATGTGGGTGTCGGTCGGCGCGATGCTGATTGCCGTGCTGGCGAGCATCCTCCCCGCCCGTCGTGCCGCGTCGCTGCAACCGGTGCGGGCTTTGCGGTACGAGTGATGACGTTGGGTGCCTTTCGCCCCGAAGGGGCTAGATTCGATAGCCCAGGGCGCGAGCCCTGGGGTAAAGACGGAAACCAGATCGCAAGGCCTGAAAGGCCGCAACACATAATGAGTCACGGCCCGTTGGGCCTCAAGAATTGATATCGATGTCCCCGTTCCCAGGGCTAGCACCCTGGGCTATCGAATCCAGCCCCGATGGGGCGAAAGCCGCGGAAAACGAAATCACCGTTCTCCGTCCCTGAACCCATTAGCCTTCCCGGGATTTTCCCATGACGCTGACCATTCAACGACCATCGGCCTCTGCCCGGGAAACGGTCCCCCTGAAGAAGCCGCAAATTGCCGCGGTGGCGATCGAGAAGGCCTATCGCAAGGGGCAGATGCAGGTCCCGGTGCTGCACGGGGTGGACATCTCGGTCAGCAAAGGGGAGTTCGTGTCGATCGTCGGCCAATCGGGGTCGGGCAAGAGCACGCTCATGCACCTGCTCGGATTGCTCGACACCCCGGATGTGGGCGAAGTGCTGCTCGACGGTCAGCGCATCGACGATCTCCCCGCCCGCACGCGCGATGAACTGCGGAACCGCGTCTTCGGCTTTGTGTTCCAGTTCTATCACCTGCTGCCGGAACTGAATCTCGTCGAAAACGTCCTCGCGCCGCTGATGATCCGCCATTCGGTGTGGGGTTATTGGGCCCGTCGGCGGGAATTTCAGGACCGGGCGAAGGAAATCATCAACACGGTCGGTCTTGGCCACCGGCTGTCGCACCGTCCCTCGGAACTGTCCGGCGGTGAAATGCAGCGGGCCGCGATCGCCCGTTCATTGGTCGCCCGGCCGCAGATTCTCCTCGCCGATGAACCGACGGGCAACCTCGACAATTCCACCGGCCGTGAGATTCTCGACCTGCTCCATCGTCTCAATGAGCAGGAGCAACTGACGGTGCTGATGGTCACGCACGACCAGGCCGTCGCCGCTCAGGCCCATCACATCGTCCGCCTCAGCGAAGGCCGGATTGAGCGCGTGGCCCACGCCGCTTAGAGATCCATGTTCATGAGCGGCACGGCGGTAGCCGCCGGTTCCTGACAGCAGAGAAGAACCGGCGGCTACCGCCGTGCCGCTCAGAAACCTGAAGCCCGGACTTCACAGGTCCATCCACTCGCGCAAGTCACAACGGATTTCGTTGGCAAGCAGGGCATACGGGGCGTGATGGGCCACGCGGTCGCGCAGGCGTTGCAGTTTGGAAAACAGCATCGCATGCAGCGGAGGACACAACGACGGCTCGGTCTCCCACGCGAGACCACGTGGCAATGAGGGAAGATACGGCGACATTGTCCGCGGGCGACCGGCGAGGAGGCGGTCAAGGATCGCCACGATCCAGCGACTGGTTTCCGGTCCCGCGGGCTCTTCCAGAAGTTGACGCAAGTCCCCGAGCAGCAAGTACTCGAAGGGGGAGGATTGTTGTGCGGACGCGGAGGGCGGCGGGGCAAGCATCGACATCATAGCCATGCCTTGGCAGACGGCGGTTTCCATTCATGAATGCAAGAAGAATCGGGGGAGAGCACCGCCGCGTTGCATTCCTGCTTACCAACTAAGCAAGGCCGATGCCAGACGCCGAGAATTCGACAAAATGACAAAAACGTAGGCCACTCGCGGCGAATTCTACAAACAAACCCGCGATGAACTTCGGTTCGGCGCAGTTTTGACCGTTGGACTCGCGGTGGCGTGCGATGCTTTCCCAATCAGGGCTGCACAGGTTGCGCGCAACGGCTTGACGGAACCGGCTGAATCGGGCGCGAACGAGAGTCAGAGCTGCGCTCACGCCAGTTGGTCGTGGCGGAATTCGTGGAAATTCATGTATTCCCAGTGCTGATACAGCCGGGAATCTTTCAGCAATGCCGCTTGCGAACCCATCGCCTCCACGCGGCCGTGACGAAACAGGATCACTTCGTCGGCATTGCGAACCGTCGACAACCGCCGAGGGAGAAAGAAGACCGTGCGGTTCTGGCGGATGCGGGCGTAAGTATCGTCGATCAATTGCTTTGTGTCGTCATCGAGCGGTTCGAGCGGCTCCTCGATAATCAGGATCGCCGGGTTTAACAGCAGGGCTCGAGCGAGGGCGATCCGGAAGCGTTGGCCGGCATCGAGTTGATTGTCGCGTGGACTCAACACGGTGTCGTAACCTTGCGGCAACCTGGAAATGAAGTTGTGCGCCCGGGCTTCCTTGGCGACTTCGGTCACCTGCGACAGGGTGACGCTCGTCCGTCCCGCGCGAATGTTGTCGAAAATCGTTCCCGGCAAGGGGCCATCGTCGGCGGAGACGAACACCGTTTCGGCCCGCAGCGATTCCAGCGTCCCCCAGGCAATGTCTTCCCCGTCGAACAGAATCCGGCCCGACTGCGGTTCGACAAAACGGGGCAGCAGACACGCAAAGGCCCGCGGTTCTAACGGATCGAGACTAATGAGCGCGTAACTCTTCCCGGCGGTCAGTTGCAGATCGACACGATCGAGCAGCAGGCGATTATCCCGCCCCGGGAGAGTAATGCTTTCCACGTGCAATCGCTTCGCCAATGGCTGCACGAACCGCGCCCCAACGGCCTGGCTGACCGTCGGCAACTGATCGAGGTAGCGCCACAAGCGGTCGGCGACGACGTTCACTTCCGTGCGTAATGTGCCGAGTTCCGTCAGGCGAAACGTCGCGATCAGACCGAGGCAGTACGCCGTGACAAAGACCGCCGCGCCGGCCGGGGAGATTTCGCCGATGAGGGCCTTGGCTCCCAGCAAAAAGAGCATAAACAGCCCAAGAACGGTGAGGCTGACATTCAGCAGCGAGCGGAGCCACAGCGGATCGTCTTCCAGGCGATTCTGCACGCGGACTTCCGACACGTATCGGGCCAGCCGCGTCTGGAACTGTTCCAGTTCGTTGGCGTCCATTCCCTGTCCGCGGACAAGCCGGGCGCTGCGCAGCGAGCTTCCGAGTTCCCGCAGTTCGCGCTCGGCACGATCGGCCGCAAGAGCGCGGATTTGCTCGGCCTGCTGTCCACCCCGACGGAGCAGCATCCCTCCCACAATGGTGAGCAGGACGCACTGCGCCGTGAGCAGCACTTCCACACTCAAGGCCGTAATCACCAGAAACGCGAGTTCGCAGCCGGTGTGGGTACCGCGATAACCCCAGGCATACACCCCGCGCCGCAGGCGTTTGACATCGTCGGTAAAGAGCGCGATCGCCGATTCCACGCCACGGCCATCGAGATCTTCGGTTCCCAATCGCAAGGCTTGCCGATGGAGTTGGCGGTGCATCCGGGATGAGACTTCCAGAGCCGCGGTCCGGCAGGCGAGCCGTGACCGGGCATCGCACCACAATCGCAAGATCCACGTGAAGCCGATCGCGGCCAGCAATGTGCCGAGTGCGGAGATATTGCCGCGTAACCAGCGAAATTCGCGAAAAGCCCACGCCAGACCCTTGCCCCACCAGGTATGCCGCGACCGCCACACACTGGGCAGCACTCCGGCATCTTCAAAATGTCGCACAATCGCGGCGGGAGCATCATCGGGTCCCGGTGCCATCGCGATGGGCTGATCGGCCGCGGCGGGGTTCACCGGTGCGGCGTCTTCGCCATTAATTGCCAGACCGGTGCGTTGCTCGAAAGCCGCGACTTCCTCGGGTAACAGCCGGACATCCAGTTCCCCGCGGTCGATCATGAGCGCGAAGAGCAGCGCCGACTGCAGCAGAAGCAGCGCCAGCAAAGCCCCGCTCACAAACGACCAGAGCCACGCGGTCCGCCCCAATCCCGTCGACCACTCCCGGCGGGAATAGGTCCGTTCAAACGCATCTTGTGTTGCAGCGGCCATGGCTGTCACCTCTCTCGCTTCCTGCGAGTTGGCTTTCCTCCGTGCCGCGCTCGTTCACATCCGTTGAAACTCAACTTCAATCAGGCCAGATCGCGATCTTCAAACAAAATGAACGCCAGCAAAATTGCCACCGCAGCATAACACACTGCATACAGCGACATTTGTCCCAGATACACCGGCGGTACCAGTTGCCCAGTCGCGACCGCCGCTTGCGTGTTGAACAATTCCAGCGAAGGCATTGCCGTGGCAATCAGCTTCGCCATGAACTCGACGAACTCCAGCCGCCGCAAGCTGCCCGATTGCACCAGCACCGGCGTCAGGTTCCCTACCACGAAGATGGCGAACATCGTCGTGAGGTTCACCACCATCGGCATGCGGGTGGAAATCGCGACGCTCAGGGCGGTCAACACCGTGATTTCCAGAAACATCAGCACCAGACCCGGAACCACCTTGATCGTTTCGGCGAAACAAATGGCGATCGACGGCGCTTCCTGGCTGCTTTCCTTCGCATCGTAACCGACCTTGAAGAAGACCAACCCAAGAAACACGATCGAAACGGGAATCATGAACCACAACACGGCCTGCATGATACCGATGTATTTCCCGAGCACGAACTGCCGACGGTTGATCGGCTTGGACAGCAGCGTCATCGCCGTCTTGCCTTCGATTTCGTCGGCAATACTCGTGCTGGCGGTCCAGACGGCAATGAGCATCCCCGCAATCAAAATGGTGGCCAGCCCGCAATCCTTCAGCATTTTCACGTCTTCGCCGAGCGAGAAGAACGGCAGGAACGTGTTCAAAATCAAAATGATCAAGGCGAGGGCCAGGGCCAGCAGAAAAATCGGCTGACGGACGGCTTCTTTCGTGGTGGCGCGGGCCACGACGCCGGCTTTGGTCGTGTAGCAGAAGACGCCCAAGGCGATCAGTGCCGCCAGCGCGACGAGATTCACCGGGAGCCACGACGCCGACATTGCCGACCTGAAACACTGGTTCCCGACTTCGCGGAGTCCAGGCACTAAACCCTGAAACATGAACGGCTTCCTCAGCAAATCCAAGCGAAAAATGTCGATGAAAACGGCCGCGACAACCGACGAGCGGCACCGCACTTACGTCACCACGGCCCGGAACCGATGGAAGAAAATGAGACGAATCCCACTGTAACCCGCCGGGAAGGCAAACGGAACGGTCGACCGCGGAGAGTTTTCCTCCGTTTCCGCGGTCGCTCCGAGCATACCGTTCCGGGAACTTGCGCCGCCGGAAATTGGCGCACAAAAGATCACATCTTATCGCTGTAGGGTTTGCCGAGTCCGCGAGGCGAACCGGAGCCCAGTGACAATGTGGTCGTGAATCAATTTAAATCCAAAGACGTCAGGGCAGGGGCCCCGACCTATGATTTTTGGTTAGTTTTCTCATTCAAAGGTCGGGGCCCCCGCCCCGACTCTTCAAACAGACTCACGATGCCATTTTGGTTCGCCTCGCGGACTCGGCAAACCCTACGAAATCACGGTTTCCAGTCTTTGGGCAGTTGCAGCGACCAGACTTCGCTGCTGAGGGGTTGGGCGTGGCCGCCGGCGATGAACATTTTATCGTGCAGCACAAACGCCGAGAGTTCGTGGCGTTCTTTCCAGCTTCCGTCCGTTTTGAGTTCGGTCCACGTTTTGCCGTCCGCGGAATGCCAGACATCGCCCCAGTTTTTCGCCGGACCGTTGGACCACCCGCCGAGGACCCACATCCGCTCGCGATAGACCACCGACGAAAACCAGATCCGCGGCGACCACGGGGCGGCTTCTGTCTCCTGCGTCCAGTGCTCGCCGTCGGTCGTGCTCCAGACGTCATTGAACGCCGCGTACTTCGGCACATAGTTCCCGCCGCCGAAGACGTATAACTTGTCACCCAATACCGCCGCCTGGTGATACGCCCGCGGTGCCCACCCGGCGTTCGCGGTCGCCTGCGTCCACGTTTTGCCATCCGTGGTCGACCAGACATCATTTTTCAGGCTTTTTTCGTCGCCGAAATAGTAGTTTTCGGTCCCGCCGAGAATCCACAGTTTCCCCTTAAATTCGGCGATGGCCGACGAAATCCGCGGCGTCCAACCCGCGTTCGGCGTGGACTGCTCCCACTGCACGCCGTCGGTGGTCGACCAGACTTCGTTGCTCGCCGAATGCCCCGGCAACCGACCGTTGAACCAGCCCCCCATGAACCACATGCGGTCGTTGAAGACCGCGGTCATGGGCAAGTCGCTGTGCTTCCACGGAGCAGAATCCGTGACTTTTTTCCACGTCTTGCCATCGGGCGAAGACCACACATCGCGCGGCGGGGCGGCGAACGAATTGAACCAGCCGCCGAAGATCCACAACTGGCCTTTGTAAGCGAGTTCACCCTGGGAATCGCGCGGCTCCCATTCCGCCTTCTCGGTGACGCGTTCCCACTTCACCGCCGGTCCCTGCGCCGCCGCAACTCCGGCCGCCAAAATCACACAGCAGACCGAAACGCATCGCCAGAACATTGCCATCAAGGACACCTTCTGTTTGTGGAGGAAGCGAAGAGCGTTTGGTTGATTGCGGGTTGGTCTATCGCATGGTGTCGACACCGTGATGAATTCGATCTCGGTAGGGATCATAGCCATTCGCCGGTGGTTGAGCGCAGCGACACCACCGGTATCAGGGCCATGCTCGAAACCGCATCCCGGCAGGGATGCCAGCCGACGCTGGTCTCGCTGTGCTGCCATCCCTGCCGGGATGGATCTTACTCTTACCCGCAACCGGTGGTGTCGCTGCGCTCAACCACCGGCTCATGGCTGGCATCCCTTCGGGATGAACCACGCGATCACTCGGACGGCTACTTCTTCTGCAAATGCTGAATCAGAAAATCGAAGCTGTCTTTCACGGGATTGCCCCCTTCGTCGCTGTGGCGGACTACACATTCGACGCCGAGTTTGTCCATCTGCTCTTTCAGCTTGATGCCGAAGTTGACGTGATGGATTCCATCTCCCGGTTTGGCGTCGGCGGGAAGCGGACCGCGCGGTTCGTTGTAAAAGGCAAAGACCGGCGGGTCGTCTTTGGTGAGGTATTTGATTGGAGAGGCTTCGTCATACAACTTGAAGGCGGCAGGCGTCTCGATCTCGGCGAGCGTAATCCCATAAAAACCGGTCAGCGCCGGGTGCCGCGCCGCCGCATCGCCGATCCATTCCCGAATCACACGCGGGTCGTAGCTGCTCTGGGCGCCGAACACGACCATGCACGACACGCGGGTCGATTGCCGCAGCACCGGGTCATCACTCTTAGGATCGGCGAGATCATCATGAAACCCGATCCACAAGGATGTTCCCGCTCCCGCCGAACCACCCGTGAGGGCGACGCGCTCGGGATCGAGATTCCACTCCTTCGCCTGGGATCGCGCGAACTGAATCGCCCGCGCACAATCGAGATAATGGGCCGGGAATTTGACCGCCGGCGACAATCGATAATTGATCGACATCACGGAAATGCCCGCCTGTCGACACGCGGCGATCAACCCCGGCGCGACAGAATCTTTGCTTCCCGCATGAAACCCGCCACCGTGAATGTAAACGACCAGCGGCGTGGGTTTGTCCGACTTGGCTTTCCACAGATCGAGAACATTTCGAGCATGCGGCCCATACGACACGGCGGCCAGATCGGGGGCCGGCAGCTTCTGAGCTTGCACCGAGTCCGTCGCAACCAACAACAGCGCCGCAACGGTCAGCGCGTTCTGCATCCCACGTTTCATGGCGTGTTCCTGTTGAAAGAGGCGATGGAATGGCGGGCTATGGTTGTTGTCCGAGCGAATACATGCCGTCTTTGTAATAACGGAGTTTACCCAGTTTCGCGAGGGCGTCCCACACTTCGCGGGGATACTGATCCGGCGGGACGATCGCCTCGACGCCCCAGTTGCCACCGGTGAGCGGGTTCTTGCCGACTTTGGACTGGTTATCAAGACTCGTCAATTTCAGCCGCTTTTTGAAGGCTTTGTAGGCGAGCTTCAACACTTCAGGCGCGGGTTCGTTCGCGGCATCGGTCATTGGCAATCATCCATTTGTGGGGCGATCTCAGTTTCGCGGATGATAACAAATCCTGACGAGCCCGAAGCGCCAGCGCCGGGTGAATTTCCGACGACGATTGTCGAATTGGAACCCGTCGCTCGCGCTTTGGGCTGGTATGTCGTCGAATGGGAGCATTCTCGGTAAGATGACGATCCCGCTCATTCAACCCCGAAAGCGATGACAATGCCTCCGTTGACGTACAAATCCGCCGGTGTCGACCTCGAACTGTATGACCAGGCAATGGCCCGGTTGCCCGCGTTGATGAAGAAGACGCACACGGCGCGGGTGATGCCGCTGGCGGATGGGTTCGCCGGGCTGCTGCGGTTAAATGCGACCGCGAAACCCGGCACCGCGGCGTATGCCGACCCCGTGCTTGTTTCGGGAACCGATGGCGTCGGCACGAAGCTGAAGGTCGCACAGCTTGCGAAACGCTATAACACGGTCGGCATCGATCTCGTGGCAATGTCCGTAAACGATTGCCTGTGTCTCGGGGCGGAACCCCTGCTGTTTCTCGATTATCTCGCGCTCGATAAAGATGATCCTGACCGCATCGCCCAGTTGGTGGAAGGCGTATCGGAAGGCTGCGTGCAAGCCGGAGCAGCGCTCCTCGGCGGCGAAACGGCGATCATGCCCGATCTCTACGCCCCCGGCGATTTCGACATGGCGGGCTTCTGCGTCGCGGTCGCCGAACGGTCGCAACTCATCGACGGCAGCACCATCCGCCCGGGGGATATTGCGATCGGCTTGGCATCCTCCGGCTTCCACTCCAACGGTTACAGCCTCGTCCGCAAAGTGGTATTCGAGCACGCGAAGCTGACGTTCGACACGCAGGTCCCGGAACTCGGCAAAACCGTCGGTGACGCGCTGCTCGAACCGACGCAGATTTATGTGAAAACGATCCTGTCGCTGCTAAAAACCGTCGCCCCGCGGACGCAGGTGTCAGGACTCGCCCACATCACCGGCGGCGGACTGCACGACAACATCGAACGCATCCTGCCCGCCGATTGTCACCTCGTGATTGACCGCAAATCCTGGCCCGTGCCGCCGCTCTTCCGCTGGTTACAGGAACTGGGCAGCATCGAGCGCGAGGAAATGTTCCACGTCTTCAACATGGGCATCGGCTTCGTGGTGATCGTCCGCCCGGATGCCGCCGATTCCGTGCGGAAGCATCTGACGGATGCGAACGTCACGCATTGGACCATTGGCAAGATGCACGCCGCCGAAAAACGTGGCGTGGAGTTGATCCAATAACCAGCCGGAAGCGCAAGCGCCCGGTGCAACTCGTTCCCACGCTCCGCGTGGGAACGCACGGTCGAGACGCTCCGCGTCGTATCCCAAGCATCGTCGACATCATGCGACGCAGAGCGTCGCGGCCCGACATTCCCACGCGGAGCGTGGGAACGAGTAAGAACGAGTTGTCAGGAGTACCGCATGACCCGCGCACTGTTTTACTTCCGCGTCTGGTGGGCGTTCTTTGTGAACGCGGCGGTTCGGGAATTTCAGTTTCGCAGCAACCTGCTGACGACGCTGGTCACGCGCGGGTTCTGGTTCGTCGTGCAGTATGTGCTGTTCGATCTCATCTACCGGCAGGTGCCGACGATCAACGATTGGACGCGGGCCGATTACTTCGGTTTCATGGCGACCGGGATGCTGATTAATTCGCTGGTGGAAGCGTTCTTCATGCCGAACATGGCGGAGTTCAGCGAACTGATCCGGACGGGCAATCTCGACTTCGCGCTGCTCAAGCCGGTCGACACACAGTTTCTCGTCTCGTGCCAAAAAATGGACCTGGCCATGATCAGCCAGTTGCTGATGTCGCTGGGACTGCTCGGGTATGCCGTGCGAGAATCCGGCCAGTCGGTCAGCTTCGTCGCCGCGGGGTTGTATGTGCTGCTGGTGGTGTCCGCAGTGGCGTTTTTCTACAGCCTGATGATCGCGCTGGCGAGCACCAGCATTTTCTTCGGACGCAATCAGAGCCTCATCGAGTTCTGGTTTTACATCACCATTTTCGCCCGCTACCCCAGCAGCATTTACAGCGGCTCGCCCACGGGAGAAGTCATCCGCTTTGCGTTTTCGTATGTCTTGCCGATTCTGCTGGTGGTCACTGTTCCTTCACGCGTCATGATGGGTCTGGTGCTCGAACCAAGCTGGCTCGCGGCCCTGACAATCTTTGCCTGCGCCTTATCGTTGCTGGCCAGCCGCAGCGTGTTTCTGTGGTCGCTACGCCATTACCGCAGCGCGAGCAGTTGATTCGCGTAGGGTTTGCCGAGTCCGCGAGGCGAACCAAAATCACGCCGTAATCGAAGAAGAGGTTCGCCTCGAAGACTCGACAAACCCTACGGTCTACATGAACGTTTCGCCGGTCAGCCGTTCATACGCTTCGATGTATTTCGCGCGGGTCTTGGTGACGATTTCGTCTGGCAACGGCGGCGGCGGGCTGTTTTTGTCCCAGCCGGTCGTTTCCAGCCAGTCGCGGACGAACTGCTTGTCGAACGACGGCGGATTGCGGCCCGGTTGATACTGATCCGCGGGCCAGAACCGCGAACTGTCGGGTGTCAGGACTTCATCAATCAGGATGATTTGGCCGTCGACGGAGCCGAACTCGAATTTCGTATCCGCAAGCAGCAACCCGCGCGTGGCCGCATACTCGGCGGCTTGCGTGTAGATGCGGGTCGACAGTTCCCGCAGTTGCGCGGCGGTTTCGGCACCGACGATCTGCTCCATCTGCTCGAACGGAATGTTTTCGTCGTGCCCGGATTCGGCTTTCGTCGCCGGGGTGAAAGTCGGCGCGTCAAGCTTCGATGCTTCGACCAATCCGTCCCGCAGCGGGATGCCGCACACGCTGCGGGATTGCTGATATTCTTTCCATCCGGAACCGACGAGGTACCCGCGGACCACGCATTCCACAGGAAAAACGGTGGTTTTGCGGACCACCAGACTGCGCCCGGCAAGGGCTTCGCGATCGGTTCCCGCCGGCAACGGAAGAGAATCGAGATCGGCGTCGAGCAGATGGTGCGGCACGCCGAGGCGATCGAACCAGAACTTGCTGATTTGCGTCAGGACGCGGCCTTTGTCCGGAATGCCGGTCGGCAGAATCCAGTCGAACGCACTGATGCGGTCAGTCGCGACGAACAGCAGACGGTCGCCGAAATCGTAAACGTCCCGCACTTTCCCGCGGCGAACGGAGATTCCGGGAAGATCGCTTTGAAGTAACACCGGGCGATTGTTCATCGTTGAATTCACATTTCCGAACACAAATTAACGGGGATTGCAATCCCACCGCTTCCAAATCTGTCCCGTTCACGAGCCTAGCAATCGCCCGTCTTCTTGAACAGCGCCCTAGCCGCGGACTACACTCCTGCGAATAATTCTCCGAACCCCGCGATTTTTTCCAATTGTTCAAACGGGGGGCGGCGGCGACGCATGGTGCGCGCATGGTACGGCATTTGTTTTTGAACGGTGGGTGATCGCCGCTCGCGCGATCATCAGACCGAGGCTGTCACGCGCATGGGGCTCATTCGCTTTGCGGTGTATCCTGCAGCCCGCATGACCGATTGGACGGAAGTCCAACGCGGTTATCTGACGGGTGCCGATGGTCGCATCTTTCCCACGCGCATTGAACTCAAAGACAACGTGGTCGGTTGCCGGCGAACGAGCAACGAGAGCTGCAAATTCCACGTGGCGTGGGACGTCGCCGGATTTGGCCGCCTGATTCTCAACACCACATCGCTGCCCGAACGGGAAGCGCCGTATGTGCTGGCGGTGGAACTGGCCCGCGGCAAACTCGTACAGGTTCGCAATCAGGCCGGAATGTGGGAACTCGCGGGAATGACACTTCCGGCAGCCTACCGTCCGGAAGTCGCCGCCGCGCATAAATTCTTCAGTCGTGCGGCGTCCAGTCAGGACACGCCGGAAACCGCCACCGAGTTGGCCAACGAGGCCCTCGCGCACACCTGCCAGGCCGCGGAAATTCTCAGCCACGCTTACGCCCGCCAGGCGCTCACCGGTCGGCAGCAGCGCTATCCGCATCTCTCCACGTCACTCGGATGCGGCGTCAACAGTTTGCTCACCGGGCCGCAAAGCGATTTGTTTTGTGCGGCGTTCAATGCCGTCGCGTTGCCCATCCGCTGGACCTCCATTGAACAGCAGGAAGGCGAATACAACTGGCAATTGATCGACGAGCAGATGGCCTGGGCGGAACACCAGCGATTGGTGGTGCGGGGCGGACCGCTGATCGATCTTGGTCCCAACGGCTTGCCCCCCTGGTTAGCGCCGTGGGAAAACGATCTGTTTAATTTGCAGAGCTTTGTCTGCGACTTCGTCGAAACGGCGATCGCCCGTTACAGCGGCCGCATTCGCTGGTGGGAAGTCGCGGCGCGGTTGAACACCGGTGGGGCGCTCACCCTCAATGAAGAAAGTCGTTTGAGTTTGGTGGCCCGAGTGTTGGAAGTGGCCCGGCAAGTCGACGAAGAAGCGCAGCTCATCGTGCGGGTCGATCAACCGTGGGGCGAATATCAGGCCCGCGGTCAGCATCGGCTCTCCCCATTGCAGTTGATCGATGCGCTGCTGCGTTCGGGTGTCGGCCTCGCGGGCATCAATCTGGAAATCGCCGTCGGCTATCTTCCCAGCGGCACACCCAACCGCGATCTTCTCGAATACTCCCGCATGATCGATCAATGGAGCTTGCTGGGTGTCCCGATCTTTCTGACGCTCGCGATTCCGTCATCGGTCACGCACGATGCCGACAGTCCGCTCGATCTGGAAGTCGATCCCCGCAGCGGACGCGGCGCGATCGGCGATGCAGAACAAGCCGCCTGGATTGACCGTTATCTGCCGCTGCTGCTCGCTAAACCGGCGGTCGCGGGGGTCGACTGGTGCCACTTCAGCGATGCAGACCGCCACGATTTCCCCCACGCGGGGTTGCTCAATGCCGATGGCACACCGAAGCCCGCACTCGCGTCGTTGTTGCAGTTCCGGCATCACCCGCCGCGATCCCTCTGAACGGAAGTGGAGAGCGGAGAGACGAGAGCCAGTCCGACTCCATCGCATTCCGAATCGCGACCTTGAAGCATCCGTTTGGAACAGAAAGTCTTTCATGCGACCATCTCGTTTACCGATCGGATTCGGGGTGGTCGCCGCGATGGCATGGTTCTCATGCCATGTCGCCGCCGCCCCGCCCCGGATCGCCGGCGTGAAAGCCGTCCCGCGGTCGATCATGAAATTCGAGCGCGATTATGTCGCCGATTTGAGTGATGAAGGCGGCCCGCTCAAAAAAGGAAATTTGCTCGACATCCGGCTGCTCTCGGGGAAGTCCTACGAGGGGCTGGAACTCTCGGACGTTCAGCGCAGCAAGGAAGCGACGACATTTCGTGGACTGTCTTTCAAACCGGGCAAAGGCCAACCGTCGAAACTCTCGCCGAACACGTTGTATGAACTGCGCGTGCAGGACGGCGGCGACTTCGATGTGGTTTCGGACCCCGCTGCCAAAGCCTGGGTGCTGCTCGATCGCCAGAAGCGGGACACGATTGCCGCCGAACGGTTGATGGATTCGGGACACAAACTCTGGGAGACGCCGACCGCTGAGGAAGCGCAAGCCGCCATCAAGTCGTACGACGATCTGTTCGACAAGATGAAAGTCGAGTTTCCGATGTTGAACTTCGTTCGGCAGGAGACGGAATACTTCATCGTCTACACCGACATGCCCGCGGGCCAGATCGCCGGGTATACCGCCAATCTCGATTCCATGTACCACCAGCTTTGCACGCTCTTCAACATTCCCAGGGATACGAACATCTGGGTGGGGAAATGCCCGGTGTACTGCTTCGTCAACAAAGAACATTTCATCCAGTTCGAAGCCAGACTGTTGAATAATGCGGACACGAAAAACGCGCAGGGACTCAGCCATTCCGCATACGATGGCAAGGTGATGACCACGTGTTATCGCGGTGCCAGTCCGGTGTTTTTTGCGGTGGTGCTCGTCCATGAAACGGCGCACGGGTTCCTGCATCGCATCCGTTCGAGCGGTCGCATTCCGCCGTGGATGAATGAAGGGCTGTCCGAATGGATCGCGCAGGTCGTCGTGTCGCAGAGCGATCATGTGCAGGGGCGGTTTTCCGAGGCGCTGCCGATTCTTCGTTCACAGGGGAGTCTCGGGGGCGATTTTCTCGATGACTCCGGCCGCATCGAAAGCTGGCAATACGGAGCCGCGGCGGTGCTGACGCAGTTCCTCATCAGCAACGATGCCAATGCCTATCGCGCGATGATTACCGCCATCAAGGAAGGCTACACCTGGCAGGAAGCATTGGATGTGACCTACGGCCTCAAGCCGGAAGAGTTGGCCGCCGCATTCGGACGTTCCATCGGCGTGCCGGGGTTGCGGCCGTGACTTCTCGTCATACCGATCCTAACCATGAACAGCGCGTTGTGTGGAATCCGCTCATCACGCGGAGCGTGATGAGCGGAACGTTTCAAAACGCGCGGATGATTCCTGGAATGCGTATCAGCGATCTGATGGAACCATCGTTAGTGATAGCATGCGACATTCCTCGGGTGAATGTCCGATAGATACACGCCGAGGCCTTCAAACGCGGCCATCATTAATTTGACCCTTGGCCAGTCATCCTCAAATTGCTCCTCTTTCTCTTTACGCCATTCGTCCAAATCCTCTTGGCTGAAATGGTCCAGGCATGGTCTCAGAAAAGCGCCGGCGAAATCCAGAACGTAGGGCGGTGTCACAACCGTCATCTCAATGACCAGCAACATATCGTCGTAATCGATGAGCTGAGGGACATGGAAATCGTGAATCTTTTTCACGTTTCGTTCTTGCAAGTGCAGATACACGGCGAGTTCCCGCCGATACAATTCGAGTGAATGCAGGCATTTGATTGCGGTTTTGTTGCTCGTACCGTACACAAATCCATCTTGCCCGAACCCCAGTTGACTTTCGATTGCCAGTGATCGTCGTTCCGCATAAAGTTGCGTTCGATCGTCGATCGAAAACGGAAGGTGGCTCATGGACGCTCAATCTGCGAATACTGCGGGATATTCGGCGTGCGTACGCCTCGAATTAAGAGCGAACGGGATGTCCTTCGGGTTGGTCACCATCGGCCCGCAGTCCGTCACTGCTCGCGAACCAATTCAACTTGATGCCTGCGATGCCGAAGTGGTGATGGTCGTTGATGGACGCGGAGTGTCCTGGCCCGTGCGGCTTCCCAACGGTGCGGTCCCGTTCGACAGCATGATTGAGACCACCCCGCGTGGTGAAATGGTACGACTCTGAAATTTATAAGGTGTCCCATTTCAATCCGTTCACGGAACGTTAATCACGCGATCGTTTGACCGATCGCGTGATCATCGTCGTGTCGCGGCCACGTGAGCATGAAGCGGGACCCTTCGCCGAGCTTGCTTTCCACGCTGATCTCGCCGCCGTGCTCGCGCATGATTTTCTGGCTGACGGCGAGCCCCAAACCGGTTCCACGAGCCCCTTTGGTCGACTCGAAGATGTTGAAAATTCGCGTCAACTGATCTTCGGGAATCCCGGGGCCGTTGTCGGTCACGGCGACCCATACGGTATCGCCCTCGGTGGAATGCCCCGTCTGAATCAAGACGGCGGCGTGATCCGCCCCTTCGACGGCGTCGATGGCATTGGTCACGATGTTCAACACCGCGCGGTGAATCCCCTCCGGATCAAACACGCAATCGGGAATCTGTGCTTCCGGTTCGTACGTCAGCTCGACGTGGCATTCTTCCGCGCGCGATTGCATCAGCTCGAAGACGTCATGCACCGTCTGGTTGACGCTGGCCCGTTGCAGCGCGGGCTGACGTTCTTTGCTGAACGTCAGCATGTCCATCACCATGTGATAGATCTTGTTCTGATTCTTTTCGACGATGCCCCAGCCCTTGCGGACCAGGTCTTCGTTGTGATCCTTGAGTCCCATGTCGATCAGATAACTGCCGCCGCGAACGCCCTGCAGAATGTTCTTGATGTGATGGCTCAGCGTGGCAATCGTCTGGCCCATGGCGGCGAGACGCTCGGCTTTGACGAACGCCTGCTGGAAGCGGTTGTTCTCGATGGCGAGCGCGGCCTGTCGGCCAATCGCGAGCAGCAACCGGAGCTGGTCTTCCTGAAACCGGGACGGCCGTCCGCCGAGGAGGGCTTGATCGCTCGGCATCGTGGTATCGACATAGATCACGCCGAGTAACTCATTCCGTCCCGGCAGGGGGACGCACATCGCCTCGCAAATGCCGGCTTTGACGATGCTCTCGGCGGTGTCGAACCGGCGATCGTGGCGGGCGTCGGACGTCTGCACGCCCTGTCGCATTTTCATCACGTAATCGACGATGCTCCGCGAGACCGGCATCCGGCCCGACGGGGCATTTGAGACGGCACCACTCACCGCTTGCGGGCGGATTTCGCCATCCTGCGGATCAACCACCAGCAAACAGCCCCGGTCGGCACCGACGGCTTTCAGCGCCAGATCGAGAATCCGTTGCAGAAGTTGATCGAGCGGAACCGAAGGCTGAACGGCTTCTTCCGAGAGCCGGTACAGGACCTGCAAATTCGTCTGCTGTTGCGCGACGTTCACCGGATCTTGCGTCGCCGATTCGTGGTCCGCATCGTGCGGGATCTGGCTGATGATGCTCGAGCGGTCGGCGGGATCGTGCTGGTGCAGGAGTCGCACCCGTTCGGCGATCTCGCGCGGGTCGTTCGGCGTGGAACTCTCCGTGAACAACAGCACCGTGCGGCCGATTTGAATCTGATCGCCGCTGCTCAGCGGTTGCGAGCGCACCAGTTTCCCGTTGACGAACGTGCCGTTGGAACTGTTGCGGTCGGTGATCACGAACCCGTCACGGACCGGTTGCAGCGAGGCGTGCGAGCGTGAAACTTCGGTGTCGAGCAGGCGGATTTCGTTTTGGGGTCCGCGACCGATTTGCACCGGGAGGTCGGCGACATCAAAGCGCGCGCCGGGCTCGAAGCCTTGAACGACGAGCAGCGTGGCAGTCCCCACCAGAGCCGGCCCTTAGCGAACGGAATCATCAAATCGAACCGGGAAACGTGAAAGCATTCTTCCCGGACGGCAGCACGCTCCGCGAACGGACCGTTTCTATCACTATACCAACCGAACGAACCCGCCGCTCGTGTGCCACTGGCTTGGCCAGTGCTGCTTTTTCATTCCACGGAAAGACACTGGCAGACAGCGATCAACGATCATTTCTTCGGCTTCGGCATTTTCCAGAACTCTTCTTCGCCGGCCTTTTCGACCTGGGCCCGCGGCGGGGGATTGGCGAGCGGCGGGGCCTTCACTTTCGGCTTGGCGATGGGAGCCGGAGCAGCGGGCTTCTTCGGGATCTTATGGGCTCCGCTGTCGAACTCGATGATTTCATCGTCGGACGGAAGGGCCGGCATGGGCCGCGGCGGCGGGGTTGGCTTTTTCATCGCGGGCGGAACGGGGACACCGCGGGCCTGGGGACGGGCGTCGGTCGGCGGACGACGGGCCGGTCCGCTGGCGGGTTGACACTTCGGGCACTTGCCCCGGTTATCGAGCGCTTCCCCGCAATCATCGCACAGCGGGATCGGTTCATCGAACGCTTCATCGTCGGGAGCCGGGGCTTGCGAGACGGGTTTGGTGATCGCGGCAGGGGACAAAATCGGCTTGTGGCCGGGGCGTCCTTTCACCGCGATATCCGCGTCGCGGCTTTCTTCGCTGATCGCGCTGACCATCAGGTTTTCCGGACGGACGATTTCCGCATGGGCGACTTGCCCCGTCCGCATTTCCTTCGCCGATACATGCACGCGAGCCTGTTCGTCGTAGCGAATCGTGACTTCAATCTCGGAACCTTCGGGCAACCCTTCCGGTAACGGGTCGATGACGCAGGTCCCGAGTTCCACGAACTGCGCATCGGCCGCGGTGCCGCTCTCGACAACATACAAATGGGCGCGGCGTTGATTGCGAACCACCGTGCCGACGGTCTGTTTGGCTTCCGCCGGCAATTCCGTGTTCGCTGCCAGCAAGTAGTGCGGCACGCGGCCACCGGTGGCGTCATCCCGCACGAGAATCCCGAGCGCTCGCGCGGCGACGCTTTGCTGCTTGAACTGTTTCAGACGGGCCTCCGCCTGCGCGTTGAGAATCGATTTCGCGAACGCGTTGTTCGCCAGCAGCATCCCGGCGTAATACGTGGCCCCGTGCGCGATCGACTGGTCCGGAGACAGCGACGTGTTGAGCGTCTTGTAGCCGCCGATCTGCTTGAGCATCCGCCGCACCATCGGCATGCGTGACGCCCCCCCGGTGGTGAGCACCACATCGACCTTGGCCCACCCCATCTTGTTCTCTTCGAGCAGCCCTTTCGTGAGCGTTTCCATTTGATCGACGAGTGTTTTCGTCAGTCGTTCAAACTGTTCGAGTTCCACCTGATACGTTTTGCGATGGCCGCTGTGCTGACACGTCAGCGCGGCTTTCGGACGGACCGACAGACTGCGCTTGGCTTGCTCGACTTCCAGCATCAGCGCCTGTTTGCCTTCGCGGTCGGCGAGCATGTCGGTGCCGAATTCCTGCTGGAATTGTTTCGCGATGGCCTTTTCGAGACGGTTGTTCCAGTCGAGACCGCCGAGGTAAAGATCGCCGCCGCTGGCGATCACGCGGACGGAGTTCTTTTCATAGCGGACCAGCGAGAGATCGAACGTGCCGCCGCCGAGATCGACCACCATGATCGTCTGGCCGGTCGCGAGTTCGGTGAACCAGATCCCTTCGGTGCCGAGAACGAAACACAACGCGGCGGCGACCGGTTCGTTGATGATGTCGATGTGCTTCAAACCGGCGCGACGTCCGGCTTCCGCGGTCGCCTGGCGGTGAACGTCGCTGAATTGAGCCGGAACGGTAATCACGGCCCGTTCGATGTCCCCGATCCGCTCTTTCGCATCCGCCAGCAATTGCCGCAGAATCAGCGAGGAAATATCGATCGGCGAATACGACTTCCCGCCGACCATCCAGCGGTGCGTGAGATCGCCCATATATCGCTTGGCGTGCATCACAACGCGGTCGGGCATCCGCACGGAATTGCGCATGGCTTCGGTGCCGACAACGACATGGTTGCCGTCGAACATGACCACCGAAGGCGTACACAATTCGCCATCGCGATTCGGGATGGTGACCGGTTCGCCGTGATCGTTGAGATACGCAATGCAGGAATAGGTCGTTCCCAGATCGATACCGACGGCATGAGTCGGGAGCATAGCGCGCTGCACCTTGTTTGCGAGGCGGGAGTTTGCCGGGAATCTGCACGAACCGATTCAGCAATTCATGCTAACACGCCGGTTCGGTGCCCGAAACGCGGAAAATGAATCGGCTGGCGACGCGGCCCAGAATCAAATCACAGGGAGCACTTCCCGATGCCGGAGTGGTGGGTCAGTATGAATCCAAAGACGTCGGGGCAAGGGCCCCGACCTATGATTTCAGGTCGAATTCCCCATCCATAGGTCGGGGCCCCTGCCCCGACTCTTCACACTGACCTGCAACCGATGGCGGAACCCCTCTTGCTGAAAAAGTGTGGATTCCGGTACAAGGTTCGCTTGACGCCCGCGGACGGATTCGCGCGCCGGAATTTTGGGGGGCAGGGAAGCGATGCGCACAGCGATGGTTCGCGCGGCCGGGGACGTTTTTCTCACCGCAATGCGGAACTTAGGGCCGACGCTGCTTAGCGGGCTGGCACTCGGTTTCGCCGTGGTGGCCATCGGGCAACAAGCCGTCACCAGTCTGGGAACCGATCCCGGCGTGCAATTCGGCCTCTGGGCGGGCCTCGGCATCGGTGTCTTGTGGGGACTTTCGTCCCGCGCGACCGGCCGGTGGTCGAAAACCGCCGACTGGATTTACCTCGCGGCCGTGCTTGGGCTGTGGCCCCTCTGGCTGACGACGCTGATCGACGGACTCGGCTGGCTCCCCGCCGGCGTGTGGCAATCGGCGGCGATGGTGAATGGGGTGGGTGTGCTGCTCGGCCTCCTCGCCGCCACGGTTCCCGCTGCGCTTATCACCAAGCTGGCTTCCCCTTCCTCTCTGTGTGCCACTGGCTCTGCCAGTGTTTTTCCGATTCATCACAAAGCTCACACTGCCCAAGAGAAGACACTGGCGGAGCCAGTGGCACACACGGATCACGGCTGGGCTTTGTTGAGTGGCATTGCATTCGTCGTCGGCATCGTGCTGCAAACGCTTTTCTTCGGTGCGAATACCGGCGTCCTGTGGCCTGCCGTGATGGCCATCGTCGTCTGTGCCCTGATCGGTGCGTGGCAAACCGTGCGGGACGGGGTTTCCATTGAACAGGATCCCATCACGCCGGTCACCAGCAGCGGATTCGCATCATCGATGTGGGTGACGTTGTGCTCGGCGTCGTGCCTCGGTCTGGCGATCGGTTGCGTCCCCTCCTGGCAGGCGGAACTCTGGCCGGTGACCGCCGTCATTACGAATCTCAGTCTGGCGATGACCGTACTCGGGGCCGTGATCGGGTCTTACATTGCTGCCCGCGGTGCGACATCCCGGTGGGCAACCGCCGCCGTCACCGTCGTGGCGACATTGCTGCTGTTCGTCAGCCGCGTCTCCGTGGATTGGGTCCTGTGGCAGAACGCGACCTTCACGACGTGGTGGCAATGGGAAACGCTTCGCACCAGCATGGTGTTCCTCGTGTGGGGCAGCCTGGGGGCTTGTGCGGCCTGGCATGCCATCGCGCTGAAACGCAACGCCCCACAAACGACCGCGTTGTGCGGTGCCGCCCTCGGTTGTGGAATCTGTGTCACGCTGTGGTGGATTACCCCGCAGTTCGGACCCCGCGCCGGGTTTGCCATCGCGGCCCTTGGCGGACTACTTTGCCATGCGGCGTCATTGATGCTTGTTGAGCGAACGGTCGCACAAGGTCGCCCTGTCGCTCCGCGACAGGAAAGCCGATTCACTCGGAAGTTCACTTTGGCAACGGCGATCCTGTCGCGGAGCAACAGGGCTACGTGGAGTCTTGTCGGAGGCATGACCGCGGCGCTAGCACTGTGTGTCTGGCAGTGCGGTCTCGACTGGAACAGTGCGCGGGCCTCGCGATTGCTGTTCTCAACCACCGCCGTGCTGGCTCACCGCAGTGGCTGGGAGCCGCGACTGCTGGAACGCCTCGACGACACGCGCCTTGTCGCCGGTTTTGAAGGCCGAAACGGGGCCTGGACCGTCTGGCAGAACAAAGGGGGCGAATGGCATTTCCGCGAGAACGGCGTCCCCGTCGGGGCGATTTCGCTCGCGCCGGCGTGGTGCCCGCAATTCGCCCCAGAAGCCGCCGCCGCCCTCTGGCCGTTAGTTCTGGTCGATCAACCGGAGCGCGTGTTGATGCTCGGGGCCGGTAGCGGATCCGCCTTGCGAATGTGTGCGGCGTTTCCCGTGCGTGAAGTCGTCTGTCATGAAGCCGATGCACCATTGATCCGCTTCATTCAAGGACCGTTAGCAAAGGCGTCGGGTTACGATCCGTTCGCCGACCGCTGCCGGTGGGTTGCACAACCCGCGGAATGGTTGGCGCTGCCGGATAAGGATCAATACGACATCATCGTCTCGTCACCGCGAATGGCGGCCCAGCAGGCGAACCTGGTGTGTTACACCGCCGAGTATTACCGCCGCGCGGCACGCCATCTCACCGCGCAGGGGGTCTTCTGCCAGCGTTTCTCGGGGGGCGATTTGGGGCCGCGTCCGTTGTTGTCGGCGTGTATGGCATTGCAAGCAGCGTTTGCGGAAACGGCCTGCCTGGAAGTCGGTGCGGGCGAATATCTGCTCTTGGGTGCAGCTTCGCCAGAGGTCTTGGTTCGCAACGATTTGGCAGCCCGGTTGGAGAACCGCGCTGCATCGGTGGCCAGCGTGCTCAATTGGGATTGGTCGTACCCGTTGAATCTGCCAGCTTACGATGGTGCCGCATTGAAAGAAGCCGCGGCGGAAATTCACGTTGGTCTCCATTCCGCATACAACACCGGATTCGCGTTCTCGACACCTTTTGAAATGATGCGCTGGGGTCCGAAACTGCAGGAAACGGCGACGGTACTGTCGAAGCCGCGAACGTCCGCGCCGCGGTTCCCCTTGCCAAAGGAATCTGCCGAACCCCAACCGATCGCGAATACCACCCAGTCCCGCAAGGGGCGTTATCTGGAATGGCTCGGTTCGGCGGGCGAGAACCCGGAAGTGTTACGCCGCCTGTCCGAGTTCATGGGCGAACAACGGCTGGTTCGCGACTACCCGGACACCCATTGGTGGGAATATCGCAAGGTGCTCCGCGAGCAATTGCAGGATCATCCCCGGTCAACGATTCAACCGGTGAAATTCACCGCGGACTCCGCCGGCAAATGGCACTCGGAAGACACGCGCCGCAAAGCCTACTTCGAAGCGCTGGGGGAACTGGCCAGCGACGAACATGCCGAGTTCTCGGCGTATCAGACACTCGATTCTCTGTTAGCACCGCACGATCCGTTGCTGTCGTTGTTCGGTCATCAGGAACTGGCGGAACTGCTCTCTCGCCGCGACAAGTTTCCGGGTGAAGAACGCCGTCATCGGCTGCACGCCATCTATTATGCCCCCGCGCAGGATGCTTCGGTTCGCAATGTCGTGCTGGCGATCGATCGGCTCACCACGTTGCCCGATCCCGAATTGTCGGCCGCCCAGCGGTTCGATGAACTCAACGGATTGCTGCAAACTTTGCGCGGACGATGGGAAGCCCGGAATCAACGCCCATTGAAAGCGGCCCAGGTGACATTGCAGGAAATGGAGCGAAGCCAGCTCGCCGTGGAACACGCGCTGGAGACGATGGCACCGCTCGCTGTGGACGCGGGTTACACGACGGAAGACTGGGCCTGCCGCAAGGAAGTGATCGAACGGATGCTGCTGCGGCCGTTCCGTTCGCACCGCGATGAACTGGTGGCCCGCGTGCGCGAAAGCGAAGCCCGCACCAAAGCAGCGCAGAAACAACCCGTCGAACAATGATCCACCCGGAAGCCCAGGGATTCTGATCCCGGGGTCTCTTCACACCAGCGTCGCGTCCACCCACTTCCACAATTCACCCGCAACAACCCGCTTACTGCCGGTGAATCGCGCGACGGTCGTCCCGTCATCTTTGATGACTTCGACCGTGTTCGATTCCGCCCCGATTGCCGTCGGCCCGTTCAGCACGATCGCGTCGCAGTTCTTTTCCTTCAGCTTTCGCAGCGCATTGACGTGTGCGAATTCTTCCGATTCGAGCGCAAACCCGACGATCCAGCGGTTCCCTTTGTGCTGACCGAGTTCCGCCAGCACGTCCGCGGTTTCGACGAGCTCCAGTTCCAGCGAGACGCCGGTCTTCGCGAGTTTGCCGGGGAACCGCGCTCGCGGGCGGTAATCGCATACCGCCGCCGTGGCGATGACGCCGTCGCACGCTTCCCATTCCGCGCGACACGCTCGCAACAGATCGTCCGTCGTCTCCACGGCGATGACCGTGCAACCCGCGGGCGGCGAAATCATCACGGGGCCGGTGATGAGCACAACCTCATGCCCGGCTGATAGCACGGCTTCCGCGAGCGCATACCCCATCCGTCCGCTGCTCGCATTCGAGAGATAGCGGACATCATCCAGATACTCCCGCGTCGGCCCCGCCGTAATCATCACCCGCATGAAACGCTTCTTTAAGTTCGACGACTTGCTAATCGCTCAACAAACTGCCGATGGTCGTCCGTAGCCAACCCCTGCTGCAGCGTCGCCAATGCAGTCGCGTGATCTTGCTTCACAATCGCGGCCACATTCAGCCACAACCCCGGAAACTCGCCGCTGCGAATCACACCATCGCTGGGGTGGGGCCGCTCTTCATTCTTTGTCAGATCGAACCAGAAGAGCGTTTCTTCGCGAGGAACGAACACGAAATATTCACGGACCCCATAACGATGATAATCCGCGCGCTTGGCGAACAGATCGACACTGCGCGAAGACAAGGCAATCTCGACAATCAATTCGGGAGCGCCGGCGACGTAATCGTCATCGGTTGTTGAGGACTGCCCGCCGAACTCCGGAAGGACGCGCAGATACAAATCCGGTTGCGGTTCGCTTTCGTCACCGAGCAACAGACTGGCATTGTCGCCCGCCTCGACGCCGCGAGTTTGCATCATATAAAACCCGAATAGCATGCTCCAGAAGACGTGAAAAGTTCCATGCTGGCGACGCAACGGAGACGGCATGTGAACGACTCCCCCGATCAATTCGGCCCGGACACTCTCCGGACTCCGTTCGTAGAGGCGATGAAACTCGCGCCGCGACATCCGCTCGCCGTTCGCGAGGACGAGCGTCTCGGCAGCATGCGGCAGTTTCAACGGAGAAGAGAGCACGGCGGACATCGCTTGCTCCTGAAGGACTTTCGACATCAAGGGACAATGGGACTATCACATGCCCCTATTCATCATATCCGCATCCACAAACGAACGCTGTATCAACTTCTGATGTCGTTCATGCAAACGTTGCGGCAATCGCCGCCAGAATCTCCGTGGGTTCGGCCATGCGGCCGGGACCGATCTGGCCGCAACTGAGCCAGCCGTCGCCGGGGTCGATGATGTGGACGCCGTCGGCTTTGAGTTGGGCCACGTTGCGTTGCACGGACGGCTTGGCCCACATGTCGGCGTTCATCGCGGGGGCCATCAGCACCGGGCAGGTGCGGACGAGATACGCCGTCGAAAGCAGATCGCCCGCCAAACCGTGGGCTACCTGTGCGAGAAAATCCGCTGTCGCCGGGGCCACGATCATCAATTCCGCGCGTTGGGCCAGCCCGATGTGTTCGCCGCGCGGGTGTTCCTGCGGCGTGAACTGGTCGCGATAGCATGGCCGGTTGGTGAGCGCTTCGAACGTCGTCGCCCCGATGAATTTCTCCGCGGCGGCGGTCATGATCACGGTGACGCGGGCTCCCTGCTGCACCAGCTTGCTGCACAAGTCCGCGGCCTTGTACGCCGCCACACCGCCGGTCACGCCGAGGAGGATTTCACGGTTGTTCATGGTCGATCTTACTCTCTACCTTCGCTGCGTTCGGCGGCTTCTCGCTGTCGTTTCGCAGGCTTTCAAACCAATCGTAGACCAAACCAATCGTCAGTCCCATCGCCCCACCTGCGACGAGGAACGACATTTCACGAATGGTATCGCCAGGAGGGCCATGCCCGATGGCCGGGCAGAACATCGGGCCAATCAACAATCCGACCACAAAATACGGCACGCACCAGCGGCCACGAAACCATGCGACCACAAACAAGTGGATTGCCAGTGCGATGGAGAGAATCCCGTAGAAATATTCCCCATTCTGTACGGCGGGAATTCCGCACAGGACAAGAAAGCTACCCAGCAACCAACTGAAATGATGAGGCTGAACCTCGATCCGTCGCTGAAGTACCGACATGATTAGTGTCCGAGGAAGACATCGCAACTTAAACAATGGTACCGTGGATGTCAGGCCGGTGAATGAGTGTGCACTCCTCGTAGCCCTGTCGCTCCGCGACAGGATCGCCGTTAACGCAACCAGCGCTGTACTCTAAGATGGCTTTCCGGTCGCGGAGCGACAGGGCTACAAACAAACAGCCCAGGGAATGCATTCCCTGGGCTTCTGTGCGTTGACTGTCGTTCACAGCGAGCGTGTGTTACAGATCGTCCAGCGATGGGCCGGCGTCGTCGGCGCTGGTGTCGCGGGTTTTCAGGTTGCCTTGCGGATCGAGGAAAATCTTGTCCTGAATGATTTCCTGCACCACGACTTCCATGTGGTTCTTTGTCTGCATTTCAATCAACGGCCGGGCGCCCCGATTCAGCGCGACCATCCGCTTTTGAATCAGCGTGGACAGCTTGAAACGTCCGCCGACCTTGTTGACGATTTCTTCTTCTTTCAGTTCGTCGAGCATTGCTTTCCCTTTGGGGAATCGAAACCGTTCAGTTCAGGAAATTCCAAGTTCCAAAATCCAAGTTCCAAAATCCAAGTTCCAAACAAATTCCAATGAAGTCAGAAATTCCAAACGAAGAGTATTTGCTCTTCGTTTGGAATTTGGTCCTTGTTTGGATTTTGGCCTTTGGAATTTGGAGCTTTACTCTTTTAATGAATCGTGTCGGACCCTACATCATGCCGCGTTTTGCTGCGATTGCAAGAGCAGCAGGATTTCCGCCACCGCCCGGTCGAGTTCGTCGTTTACCACCGTGGACTTGTACCGGTTCGCATAGGAAAGTTCCTCGGCGACTTTTTTCAGCCGCCGCTGCAGGATTTCTTCACTCTCGGTGCCCCGGTCCCGCAGTCGTTGTTCACACACTTCCATCGACGGCGGGGCGAGGAAAATCGTGATCGCCTCGGGATACAGTTCCATCACCCGCAGTGCTCCCTGCACGTCGATTTCCAGAAACGACCAGCCCCCGAGTTGGCGTGCCCGGTCGATCTCCGACTTCAACGTCCCGTACCAGAGTCCCTGATACACTTCCGCGGTTTCGAGAAATTCGTCCCGTAATCGCCGGGCCTGAAATTCTTCCAGGGTGAGGAAGTAGTAGGCGTCGCCGTCGACTTCACCGACGCGCGGAGACCGGGTGGTGGCCGAAACGGATTTGACCAGCCGCATGGGGGCCTCGCGGAGCAATCGCTCCACGATCGTCGTTTTTCCGCTGCCGCTGGGGCCCGAGAGGACCACCACGCGGAAGGTCTCCGGCGTTGCCGACTCACTCACCCGCGGTCACTCCACATTCTGCACGACTTCGCGCATCCGTTCGATTGCCGTTTTAATCTCCACCGCGGCGTGGGCCACGCCGACATGATTCGACTTCGAGCCGATGGTGTTCGCCTCGCGGAAGAGTTCCTGGCAGAGGAATTCGAGTTTCCGCCCCTGCGACGTCGGCGACTTCAGCAACTGCTGGAACTGTTCGATGTGACTCCGCAACCGCACGATTTCTTCGCTGATGTCCGAACGGTCGGTGAAGAGCGCGACTTCCCGCAGCAAGTCGCCGGGGGTGAGGGCCACATCCGCTTTTTGCAGCACTTCCTGCACACGGGCATGCAATCGTTCGCGGTAGTCCGACACCACCTGCGGTGCGAGCACCGCGATGCGGTCGACTTCGCCCACGATGATCGTCAACTGCTTTTGCAAGTCGGCGGCCATTGCGGCCCCTTCCTGCACGCGGAATTTCTGGAAATGATCGAGCGTGGCCCGCACCAATTGTTCGACTGCCGGGACGATGACCGCGAGATCGCCATCGGACCAGCGACCGTCTTCCATGACCCCGGGCAATGTCAGCAGATCTGTAAAAGACATGTTTGCCGGCGCGCCAATGCACTGCTTGGCGACGTCTTGCAACTGTTTCCAGTAGGCAGCGAGCACATTGGCGTTGATCCGCGCCGCGGACGTTTCGGCATTGCGATCGACGCGCAGGAACAGCGACACCGTGCCGCGGGAAATGGTCTCGCGCAGGATGCGCTCGATGTCGGCTTCCATGCGGGCGAGGAGATCGGGCGAGCGGAATGTCAGTTTGAAATGCCGGTTGTTCACGCTGCGCATTTCCGCGGAAAGGTGCAGCCCTTCCACCATGGCCCGCGCTTCGCCGAAACCGGTCATACTCAACAGCACAGGGATTCCTCGAAATCGAAGGGTTGGGGCGGGGGCCCCAACCTAGGGAGTCTGTTTGTTACCATCCATCATCGGTCGGGGCCCCTGCCCCGACGCTCATCAACAAATGCCAAGTCCCGCGGACAGAACCGCGGGACCGGCAAAGGGGGTGAACGCGACGGACTCAGCCATCGCGGTCCATCATTACTCGGGCTTCGTTTCGCCGTCTTTTGCGGGTTCGGCCGGCTTCTCGGTCTTCGGCGCGTCCTCGGGCGTTGCGGGCTTTTCGGCGGGCTTGTCTTCCGCAGGCTTCTTCTCGTCGGCTGGCTTTTCCGTGGCCGGTTTTTCGGGGGCCTTTTCCGGTGTTACCGCCGGATCGGCGGGCTTCGTTTCCGCGTCGGTTTTGGTTTCCGTGGCGGGCATTGTCTCGTCGGACTTCTCGGCATCTTTCTTGTCGGCGGCGAGTTGCTTCAACTTCTCCGCGATGTCTTTCATCTCGTCGACGGACGCCTTTTTGTCCTTGCCCTCGGTCGATTCCACGCCCGGAGCCGTGGTGACCGCATCGTCGCCGCCGGTGTATTTCTTGTCGCCCATCCGCAGCGCGAACACGTTGGTTGCGGCGAGCAGCATCCACACGGCAGCGAGGCCGATGGTGATGCGGGTGAAGACGTCCCCGGCTTTTGTCCCGAAGGCACTTTGACCACCCATTCCGCCCAGCGCTCCGGCCAAACCGCCACCGCGACCGCGTTGCAGCAGGATGATCAGAATCAGCATCAGGCCGACAAGGCCGAGCAAGAACATCGTAACGTACGGCAACCAACCCATCGTGCGATCCTTCTCATCACGAGCCCGAAGCGCGAGCGACGGGTATCTTTGATCGAATACACCCGTCGCTGGCGCTTCGGGCTCGTTTTCTTATGCCGACTTCTTCACTGCTGCCGCGGCCTGGATAATCGGGATGAACTTGTCGGCCTTGAGACTCGCTCCGCCGACCAGGGCTCCGTCGACATCCGGCTGCGACAACAATTCCGCCGCCGTTTCCGGGGTGACGCTGCCGCCGTACTGAATTCGGGTGGCGGCTGCGACTTCGGCATTGTACCGCTTTTCGAGCCAATTGCGAATAAACTTGTGCGTGTCCTGGGCTTGCTGCGGCGTCGCGGTGACTCCGGTCCCGATCGCCCACACCGGTTCGTAGGCCAGCACGATGTGTTTCATCGCTGCGGCATCGATTCCCGCCAACCCGCCGGTGAGCTGCGTTTCCAGCACGGCTTCGGTCTTGTTGCCCTGCCGATCGGCGAGCAATTCCCCGATGCACAGAATCACACCAAGCTCTTTTTGCAGCGTGGCGGCGACCTTCTTGTTGATCAGTTCGTCGGTCTCGCCGAAGATCGCCCGGCGTTCGCTGTGGCCGAGAATCACGCACTGGCAGCCGACATCGACGAGCATGTCGAGACCGACTTCCCCGGTGAAAGCCCCCGGTGCCGCAAAGTAGGCGTTTTGAGCGCCGAGATAGATGGGGCTTGTACCGAGGACCGCCTTGATCGTCGACAGATACGGCGATGGCGGACAGACGGCGACATCGACCGCGGGCTGCGACTTCGACACCTCGACCGCGAGGGCGGAAGCGAGCGCGCTGCCGACCGCGGCGGTCGTGTTCATCTTCCAGTTACCGGCCACAAACAATCGTCGCATTGCGTGAATCCGCTTTCGTTTTCCATGATCCACGAGCCCGAAGCGCAAGCGCCGGGTGTGTTCAATTTACCCGGCGCTTGCGCTTCGGGCTCGTAATACGTTACTCAATCGCTTCGCTGCGGGGATAGGACCCGAGCACTTCCATGCGGACGGCCATCGATGCCAGTTCTTCGAGAGCGCGCTTCACTTTGGCGTCCTTCGAGTGGCCTTCGCAGTCGATGAAGAAAATGTAGCCGCTTTCCGGTCCCCGCAGCGGGAAGGACTCGATCCATGTCAGATTCAACTTGCTCGCCTTGAACAAGTTCAGCGCATCCGACAGCGCACCGGGTTTGTGCGGAATTTGCAGCAGAATTGACGTCCGGTCGCGCCCCGTTGGCCCCACCGGCTTATCGCCGATGACCGCGAACCGCGTGACGTTGTTCTTGTTGTCCTCAATGTTCTCCGCGAGCAGATTGAGATGGTATTCCATCGCCGCCTGTCGACTGGCAATCGCCGCGACACCCGGCTTGTCACGGGCCAATTGAGCGGCCGTCGACGTGCTGGCGACTTCGATCGGCCGCGCGTGTGGCATGTTGCGGCTGAGCCAGTCGCGACATTGCGACAACGCTTGCGGCTTGCTGTAGATTTCCGTCACTTCCGACCGGGGCGATTTGCCGAGCAGGTTGTGATGAATCGCCAGTTGGACTTCGCCACAGATGCGGAGGGGCAACCGGGTGAACATGTCGAGCGTGTCGATAATGCGACCGTCGGTGCTGTTCTCGATGGGCACCAACCCGAAGTCCGCATGCCCGCGGTTCACTTCTTCGAAGACCGCGGAGATCGTGTTGACGGGGATCAAATCGGCGGATTCACCGAAGCGTTCCACCGCCGCGAGATGCGTGAAGCTGAATGCCGGGCCGAGGTACGCCACGCGTTGGGTGCGGACCTGATTGCGAACCGCGCTGATGATTTGTCGGAAGATGCCCCGGACGGCGCGACCGGCGAGGGGGCCGGGGTTATCCGCTTCCAGGCGGGCGAACAGATCGTCATCGTTACGGGGATCGTACGTGAGCGAACGCCGCTCATTCGCCGCTTCGAGCAACTTCGCCGTGGCTTCCGCCCGGCGGTTGACCAGTTTCAGGATATCCTGATCGATCCGCTTCAGGTCGTTTTCGGCATTGGCCTTGGCGGTTGCGGCCGCCGCTGCTGCCGATTTCGCTGACGCGGCCGGTGCGGAGTTGGTTTTTGGACGTTTTTTGGGCACCGGCTTGCTGGACATGCCACCCCCTGTTACGACTTCGGCCCCCTCCGTTGAGGCGTTCGTCGGCGATAACCACCGTTGATGTTTGACTTTGGGAAAAACTTCGGCTTGTCGCCACCGCTTCAAGGCAGTGAACGAAAAGTCCGTGGTGGTCGTTTCGGCACCAATCCAAAGAGCGACGCACCTGTCACAGGTCGTTTTGTACTCGTCAGTTTCGACGATTGTCAAGCGGCGTGGGGGGAGACGACCGACGCCGTGCCAGAAAACGCTCTGCCATTTCCGCGGAAGAGGCGGCTTGCCGTTTTGGCAGGCAGATCTGGTTTGTTCGCTTGACCGCCAGCATGCCATTTTGACCGACGATCGCGCCGTGGATCGAGATTGCAATGTCGTCATTCAGGCGCAAGGCTCACATTGAAAACAACTTATGGCAGAGAGTCTTTCGGCCCGCGAAAGTTGGCGCACTGTTTGCTAAGATAGAACATATCCGCGATTGACTGCCAACGCATAATGGGAAATGCGTCCTTCGCCGCCGAATTCATCACAGACACACGACTTCCATATTCTTCGGGGAACACCTACCAATGGCCATCCAGGAAAAGATCATCGGGATTGACCTCGGAACCACCAACTCCGTGGTCTCGATCATGGAGGGGGGCGAAGTCAAGGTCATCGCCAACCAGGATGGCAATCGCCTGACCCCCAGTGTTGTCGCCTTCACCGAAAAGGGTGACCGCCTCGTGGGGGATCCTGCAAAACGACAAGCCGTCACGAATCCCAAGAACACGATCTACTCGATCAAACGGTTCATGGGCCGCCGGCATTCGGAAGTCGAATCCGAAGAGAAGATCGTTCCGTACAAGGTCGTCGGAGGTGCGAGTGAGTACGTGAAAGTCGAAGTTCACGGAAAGACCTACACGCCTCCCGAAATCTCGGCGATGGTCCTCCGCAAGCTGAAAGAAGCCGCGGAAGCATACCTCGGCCATACCGTCACCCGCGCCGTGGTTACCGTACCGGCATACTTCAATGATGCGCAACGGCAGGCAACAAAAGACGCCGGTGAAATCGCCGGGCTGAAGGTCGACCGCATCATCAACGAACCAACCGCGGCCGCGTTGGCGTACGGCCTGCAAACGAAGAAGAACGAAAAGATCGCCGTGTTCGATTTCGGCGGCGGTACGTTCGATATCTCGGTCCTCGAAGTCGAAGACGATGTGATTGAAGTCCTCAGCACCAACGGGGACACGCACCTCGGCGGCGATGACTTCGATCAGCGCCTGGTGCAATTCGTCTCCGAAAAGTTCGAGAAGGAAAACGGCATCGACCTCCGCAAGGACGCGATGGCGCTGCAACGTCTGCGCGAAGCCGCCGAAAAGGCGAAGAAGGAACTGTCGACCCAGCAGAGCACGGACATCAATCTGCCGTTCATCACGGCAGACTCGTCCGGTGCGAAGCATTTGCAACTCACCATCAGCCGCGCGGAATTTGAAAAGCTGATCGACGATCTCGTCGAACGGTGCCGCATTCCGGTGGAAAGCGCCCTTCGCGACGCCAAACTGAAACCCGAGCAGATCGATGAAGTCGTGCTCGTCGGCGGTTCGACCCGCGTGCCGAAGATTCAGGAGTTCGTCAAGAAACTCTTCAAGGGGAAAGAACCCCACCGCGGTGTGAACCCGGATGAAGTGGTATCGATCGGGGCTGCGATCCAAGGGGCGATCATCACCGGCGATGTGAAGGACATGGTTCTCTTCGACGTGACGCCGCTGTCCCTCGGGATCGAAACCGAGGGCGGCATCATGACCGTCCTCGTGGAACGCAACACCACAATCCCGGTCACGAAGAAAGAAACGTTTTCGACCGCAGCCGATGGTCAAACCGCGGTGACGGTCAGCGTCTACCAGGGTGAACGCCCGATGGCGCGCGATAACCGCCAACTCAGCCAGTTCAACCTCGACGGTATCCCGCCCGCACCGCGCGGTGTGCCTAAGGTGGAAGTCTCGTTCGACATCGACGTCAACGGCATCCTTAGCGTCAAGGCGAAGGACACCGGCAGTGGCAAGGAACAAACCGTCAAGGTTGAAAACGCCAGCGGCATCGACACGGCCGAAGTCGATCGGATGAAGCGCGACGCCGAAGCCCATGCCGCCGAAGACAAGCGCCGCCGCGAACTCGCCGAAGCCAAGAACAAGGCGTCGACGTCGGTCTACGACGTCGAGAAGATGCTGAAAGAACACGGCAGCAAACTCGACGCCGGTTCCAAGTCCGCAATCGAAGCCGCCATCGCCAAGGTGAAGGAAGTCGAAAAGGGCGAAGACCCCGGCGCCATCAACGCCGCCGTCGAAGCCCTGCAACAAGCCAGCTACGCGATGGCCCAGCACATGCAAGGCGCCGCCGGAGCTACCCCGGGTGCGGACGGACAACCGGACGCCGCCGGTGGCAAAGACGACGGTGTGATCGACGCCGAGTTTGAAAAGAAGAGCTGATGTTCGATTCGCGTGGCCCTCGATCATGATCGAGGGCCACGTTTGCCTCCCCGCCTTTTCCCATCCACGAATCGTTTCCCACGACAAGACAATGATGCCGTCGCACTGAGGTCTTCGACCACAGACGCAGGTCGCCGCACGCCCAGAGATGAGGAGTCAGCATGGCCTTCCGTATGGACAAGCTCACCGTCAAAGCGCAAGAAGCCGTGCAAGCCGCTCAGCAATTGGCGGAAGAACGCGGTAATCCGCAGATCCAACCGCTGCACTTGCTCAAGGCCCTGCTCGACGAAGCGGGCGGGATCGTCCGGCCGTTACTCGACAAGATCGGCGTCAACTTCAGTCAGTTGCAGTCCATCGTCGAAGCCGACATCAAAAAGCTGCCGCAACAATCCGGCGGACAATCGTCGGCCGGTTCTGCGTTGATGCAGGTCCTCAATCAAGCGTCGACGCTTTCCGAGCAGATGAAGGACAACTTCGTCTCCACCGAACACCTGCTGCTTTCGCTCACGAAGTCCGACGAACAGACACAGCGCATTCTGAAGCTCAACGGCGTGACCGAGACCGATATTCTCAACGCTCTGAAGACCGTTCGCGGGAGTCAACAAGTGACCGACCAGAACCCCGAAGACAAATACCAGGCCCTCGAAAAGTACGGGAAGGATCTCGTCGCCCTCGCGAGGCAGGGCAAGATTGACCCCGTCATCGGCCGCGATGCGGAAATCCGCCGCGTGATCCAAGTCCTCTCCCGCCGCCGGAAAAACAACCCCGTCCTCATCGGTGACGCCGGCGTCGGCAAGACCGCCATCGTCGAAGGGATCGCTCATCGCATCGTCCTCGGCGATGTCCCGCTGAACCTGAAAGACAAGCGTGTCATTGCGCTCGATCTCGGGGCGCTCATCGCGGGGGCATGCCATCGTGGGGAATTCGAATCCCGTTTGAAATCGGTACTCAAAGAAGTCACCGATGCTCAAGGCAAGGTCGTTCTCTTCATCGACGAGTTGCACACCGTCGTGGGTGCCGGTGCCGCCGAAGGCGCAATGGATGCCTCGAACCTCCTCAAGCCGGCACTCGCGCGCGGTGAACTCCACTGTGTCGGCGCGACCACTCTCGATGAGTACAGAAAATACATCGAGAAAGACCCCGCGCTCGAACGGCGCTTCCAACCCATCCTTGTCGATGAACCCTCCGTCGAAGACACCATCTCGATTCTTCGCGGCCTGAAAGAGCGCTACGAATCTCATCACGGTGTCCGAATTCTCGACGATGCCCTCATCGCCGCGGCGACGTTGTCCGACCGCTACATCAATGACCGCTTCCTTCCCGATAAGGCAATCGATCTCGTCGATGAAGCGGCGTCCCGGTTGCGGATGGAAATGGACTCGATGCCCGTCGAGATCGACGAAGCGACCCGGCAACTCACCCGCATGCAAATCGAAGCTGCCGCGCTCAGCAAGGAAGCGAACCCCGACAGCCAGTCCCGTTTGCAAACCCTGCGCAAGGAAATCGCCGAGCGCGAAGACTCCGTCAAAACGCTCAAAGCCCGTTGGGAAGCCGAGAAGTCCGCACTCTCCGGTCTCCGTCCCCTCCAGGAAGAAATTGAAAAACTCCGCACCGGTTACGAACAGGCTTTCTCGACCGCGCAGAAGACGAACGCCAACGATGACTACGTCCGCGCGTTCCAAGCTGAGCAACAACTGAAGTCGGCACAACAACGTCTCGCCGACATGGAGACGAAAGTCGCCAGCCTCGCCGAAGGCCCGCGGATGCTGCGCGAAGAAGTTTCGCAGGAAGACATCGCCAAAGTCGTCAGCGTGTGGACCGGCGTTCCAGTTTCACGACTGCTGCAAGCCGAACGGCAAAAGCTGCTCCAGATGGAAGACCACATCCATCAGCGGATGATCAACCAGGAAGAAGCGGTCACTGCGGTCGCCAACGCCGTGCGGCGGTCGCGCTCGGGTATGCAAGACCCGCACCGCCCCATCGGCTCGTTCATTTTCCTCGGCCCCACCGGCGTCGGCAAAACCGAACTTTGCAAAGCCCTCGCCGCGTTCCTCTTCGACGACGAACGGGCCATGGTCCGCATCGACATGTCCGAATTCATGGAAAAGCACTCCGTCGCCCGGCTCATCGGGGCCCCTCCCGGATACGTCGGCTACGAAGAGGGCGGCAAGCTCACCGAAGCCGTGCGTCGCCGCCCTTACACGGTGCTGCTGCTCGACGAAATCGAGAAGGCCCACCGCGATGTCTTCAACGTGCTGCTGCAGGTCCTCGACGACGGCCGTCTCACCGACAGCCACGGCCGCACCGTCGACTTCACCAACACCATCGTGGTGATGACCTCAAACATCGGCAGCCAGCTCATCATGGATCTGTCGGACAAAGAAGATGATGCCGAGATCAGACGCCGTGTGCTTGCCGCTTTGCGAAAAGAATTTCTCCCCGAGTTCCTCAACCGCGTGGATGAAACCATCGTGTTCCATCCGTTGGACAAGAAAGACATCCGCAAAATCGTCGATCTGCAGCTCGAAAAGCTGCAATCGCGGATGAGCGATCAGGAACTCACACTCCACGTCACCGACGCCGCGAAAACGGTCCTCGCCGACGAAGGCTACGACCCGGTCTACGGTGCGCGTCCACTGAAACGAGTGATCCAGCAACGCCTCCAAAATGAACTCGCCAACCGCCTCCTCGCCGGCGACTTTAACGAAGGCGACACCATCACCATCGACGTCCAAAACGGCGATTTCACATTTGCGACGTGATCACCCCGAACGAATCGATCGTTTCAAAACGTGAACCGACGCCGCTGTGCGGTTTCGCGCCTCGCGCAGATCGCTTCCCAGTGTCTTCGGGGACACTGAGAAACAGTTGGCGCGGGGCGCGAAACCGCAAGCGGCGTGGGTTTACTTCCTGTTTCGACGATCCGGATGCAACCCTGGTAACCAACCATCATACGGCATGACGAAATCCCACTTCTGTGCCGGTCGTCGGGCTTTGATGGGATTCTCTTCGATATACCGAATCGTGGCCCGCAACTGCCGTTCGGTATCGATGAACACCTTCCAGCCGGGGACGCCCCAGGTGGGATGAGAGGGGGTGCGTCGCTCGTGGGCATACAACCGTCGCCGCGTGGTGTCCTGAAACGTGGCGAGCATTTCTTCCGCTTTGTCGCGATGGATACGGATCGCCAGGTGGACATGGTCAGGCATCACCGCGGCGGCATAACAGGTGTAGTGCTGCGTATGAATCGTCTCGGCGATGCCGTCAGCAATCACGGCGATGTCGTCATCATCGAAGAGTAATAACGGATGCCGCAGGCGGTGTTCGGCGTCGAAGTAGAAGTCACGAATCTCTCTCGACAACGGTTGCTGCATCTTCCGGCCGTAGTGAGCATCGCCGAGATCATCGATCCGTTCGACGCGGATGTCGTGAGACAGACTCCCGCGCGGGTCATTGGGAAGCCACCACCCGTACGCCGTGAAAATCAGGTGGTGCGCAATCAGCATGATGATCTCCCAAGATGGATTGCTCCAAGAAGTCTACCAATTCCGCTTCGCGGTTTCGCGCCCCGCGCAAAGTGTTTCTGAGTGTCATCGAATTCACTGGGAACCATTCCGCGCGACGCGCGAAACCGCGAAGCGGGGGTTGGGAACACGGAGAGAGGGACCCCGTGGGATTGCGCGCAACCCTGAGGAAAATCGCGAGGAACCCGCGTGCCCCTCGTGAATCGGAGTGGCTCAGATTGCCTGTCGCAATCCACGGCGGCACGGGTCGCCGCCGTTGCCATTCCGATGGCGACCGGGACAGCGCCAGGCGCCACGGGCGGCTCGTCCGCCCGTGTCTTCGATGGGGCAACACGCTCTCAATTGAGAAATGCAAACGCCCCATCCGTGCTACCAAACTTACACTGGCAGGAAAGCCGCCAGTGGGACCGTCAATCACCGTAGACTTCGCCCCAGCCATCCGTCGGTGAAACTTCAAATTGCGGAAGACTCATCGCTATCAAATTGCTCGATTAGCGTCTCGATAACCCTTGAGTCAATTCCTTCACGTGATATCCAATCAAGCAATGAGGTCGCGCGATCTTTTGCAGGGGCACTAACTGGAGGAATCTCGTTCTCCGGTGGATTCAAAGCATAAATCAGTAAATTGACTTGATTAGTCTTCAGGCCCACAATTCTTGCCGCCAGTTGTAATCGCTTAATTGCATTCGAGCCGGCAACTACTCTTGCGAACTTCCGAGGTACGCTCCTCAGAAAGGAGTCAAACTCATCAGGCTCATTGGATTGGCCCGGAAAGGTGGAATCTCCGATCAGATCCGCCGGCCGTCTGTGTGCGCCGATCGCTCCGAGAAGTACTGCTGTCGCAGACGTTTCTGTCAGCCCGATAAGGTCGGCGTAGACAATTGAACCAAGCAAGCCAGAAAGGTCGGCCTTCGATATTTTAGAGACACGAACTGGCACGAGTTTTCGCTCTTGTCCAAGTGGATCATTACGGAATGCAGCCTGCCATTCCGCGGTAGCGAAACTAGACTGCAAATAGTCTCGCGACAAGACCGCTATCGTTCGGTCCGTCTTCTTGATTGCGTCGTCCATTTGCCTAACAAAGTTAGTTCCAGGCAAGAAGTCCTTGAATTGTGCGGTCACGGAATAGCCCGCCGCCATCAAAACGCGACCAATCCAGCGAGCCCATTTTTCATCATTTGTCGTGTAACTGATGAAGATGCTTTCCACTTTATCCCGTCGCTCTAATTGTGCTGAAAGCGAGGCGGCCTGAACCTGCTTCAGGCCGCTTGATTCTACGATAAACTCAATCCGTGCTTTCTTGCTATGGTCCGTTGTGACAACAAACGTACCGGCCTTCTTTTTGCTGGTACTCAAATGCGACTCTAATTGTGTTGCAGATTTGTCGTCATAAGCAAATCGAAAATCCGGCAGCAACCGTCGCTCGTTTCCATCTGCTCGCCATGCCAGCGTGCAGATTAATTTGACATCATCAGTAGATAGCTCATTCACAACGCCCTCGTCGCCTAAAAACAGCGTACATCCATCTTGTTCAATTGAATTTGCGAACGTAGACAACAGCCTTGGTCTTTCCGTCACATTAATGTCAAAAAAGCCGAGTGGACGTAGCGTTCTCGACACGAATTCTAGTACGCGAGTTCGATACAGATCGTCCGCGCGCGACACGCGCTGCTGGCTTTGGGCGACGGCTTCATCGCCCAACAATTCTTTTGCGGCTACGTACCAATTCGCCAGTTCAGGGTATAGCTCAAGAGCACTCGCATAAGCTGCACGTTTTTCCTTCTCCGTGGGACGATACTGCTTTTTCTTCGGATAACGTGGTGGCCGCGAAAGTTTTTGCGACAGGAAGTCGTTCACTTTTCCACGGAGTTGCGAGTCACTCATCGCTTCAAGCATTCCGCCGAATCGTTCAAACAGATCAGAGCGGTTAATCCATGGGACCGATTGGGTGAGTAAATCGGACGGAGTCAGTAGTACATATTCCGTCTTGAATGCAGGCAGATAGAACGTACTGCTGACCCACCGTTCTTTGGTGAAATCGAAGCGTACGCGACGGACGTTAAACTCCCGGCAATGCTTCTCAGGTAGGTGTTTCCGGGCGAATTTCTGCGTAAATTCCAAAAGAAATTCGTGACAAAGATTGGTGATAAAATCGCTTAGCCCATCTTTCCCAGCTCCTTCAGAGAATAGAAAAAGGCGTTCGATGTGGCTGCCTTTCGACACATTCTCGTGACCAAAATCACTGACGGGACCTTTGAGACCGATGGCAGCGCCGCCCGCAAATCTGCCACCTAATCCGTGGCCTTGATTGCTGCCCAAAGAGTATCCGAGCCAATTATTTCGGATTTCAGGAAAGTGGAGCCACTCTTCCAACTGACTTTCAGTGACCTGTTCACTGACAAGCTTGTCCCGAACAAAGGTGACGTAACGAACAATGTCTTGGTGGAGTTTCTGGTAGCGCGGCTTCTCGCTGTCAAAAATGAGAAACGGATCAATGAAAAGTGGCAGATCGCTGCTCAGGGAAATGTCAAAGACCTTCGACTTTGATAGAACGTCATTTGAGATCGAGTACACATCCGAAAAGTACATCGCCGTACCGCAGAGAGTGTAAAGTGAGTCGCAGGATGATGTCCATTGTTGAGTCGATGCGGGTGCCAGTCAAGGAAGGTGTTCTTCACTTGATCAATATGAGTGTGGGTGGTCTGGACGCCAGTGGCCCCCTTTTTGACGTTAGCGAGTGGCGGTGTTTGCAATGGCCCGGTTCAACCGCGTGACGAATTCCTGGTAGCGTTTGCGGAGTTTTTGCGTCGAACCGTAGCGCGCGTGGTAGGTGGCGTAGCAGAAGCGGCCGTGGCGGTCGAGTTGTTCGCTGGTGGGGAACTCGCCGAGGTGTTGCACCAGGCGGTGGAGTTCGAACAGCAGGTCGAGTTCCGAGTAAAGCCGCTGGCGTTTCGGTCGCGGCGGCAAACCGGCGGCGAGGCGGAGTTTGTTCCACGTGCCGCAGTACCGCTGAATGGTCGTCGAAGAAACACCGGCGTGTTCGCAGAACTCCATCAGGTTGAGATGCGGACCGGTCTTCTTCACCACCTCTTGCAGTTGGGCCACCAGCGAACTCGCCGAATGGACGCGGGCTTTTACCAGGTAGCTTTTGCGACGGGCGAAACCGGCCCGTTCGCGGAGGGCGAGCCAGCCGCCGAAGCGGGTTTGGATGGTGGTGGTGCCGATGCCCGTCGCCCGGCGGAACGTGTGCAGCGTGAGCTCGTCGCCATGTTCGGCGGCGAGGCGTTGCACCGCGGCGATGACATCGTCGTCGGTATATTTCGTGTTGCCGTGCGGCACGTCGCGCGGTTGCAGTTTTCGCGGTTTCTTCAACTTTGGAGCCATTTCGCCTTTCCCAGTACGCGTTTGTGAATTCGATTGGTGCGCAGGATTCCCCTAATATTACAGGCAGGGTTGCGCACCGACGGGTGTTGGAAAACACGACTGAGCGATTGGCGCGGGGCGCGAAGGCGGGGTGGCATTGCTTGATTGATGACGAAATGTGGCCGTGCGACGGCTTCGGAGTCTTCGGAGAAACCGTGCCGCTGGTGCAGTCTGCGCACGAAAACACGGCTTCTCCGCGGACTTTGAAGCCGCGGCGCACCCGATTTCGTTGGACGATTTCAGAGCTTCAACGAATCGATTGCGGTTCGGATGACCGAAGCGCTGGTCTTCAAGGCGGCGTTTTCGGTTTCACCGAGCGCCAGCGGGATTGTGGCGACGAGACCCTGTCCGCCAACCACGCGGGGCAGGGACAGCGTGACATCGCGCACGCCGCAGACGTCTTCGGTGCGGCCGCAGACGGAGAGAATCGCGCGTTGATCGTGCAGGACGACATTCACAATCCGCGCGAGGGCGCTGCCGATGCCGTAGTAGGTCGCCCCTTTGCCGCCGATGATGTGATACGCCGCGCGACGGACACGCTCATCAATGCGGGCGCGATTTTCCGGGGTCAATGCGACCGAGCGGGCGGCACAGAAATCGTCCAGCGCCATCCCGCCGACGGTGGCCAGTGACCATGTCAGCACTTCGGAATCACCATGCTCACCGATCACATAGGCATGCACATGATGTGCGTCGATACCAAGGTGTGTGCCCAGCAGCGTGCGGAAGCGAGCGGTGTCGAGCGTGGTTCCCGAACCGAGCACGCGATGGGCGGGGACGCCGAGTTTCTCCGCGAAATGCGTCGTCAGATGCGTCATGATGTCGACCGGATTGGTCGCCACCACCAGCACCGCCTTCGGCGCGGCGTTCAGCACGGCAGGCACGACGTCCGCAAAGATCGCGGAGTTCCGTTCCAGTAATTGCAGCCGCGTTTCGCCCGGCTTCTGATTCACCCCGGCGGCAAGAATCACCACCGCGGCTCCGTCCAGATCGGCATACGAGCCCGACCGCACGGTCAGCGGATGCGAGAACGGCACCGCGTGGAACAGGTCATCCGCTTCGGCTTTCGCGCGGGCTTCGTTCTTGTCGACGAGAACGATTTCGCGTCCGACGCCGTTCATCACCATCGCATACGCCGCGGTAGAGCCGACAAACCCGGTACCGACGATGCCGACTTTCATCCGCGTTCTCCGATTCAGAAACGGCAGAAACAAAATGCAAAATTCCAAGTTCCAAACGCCAAGTTCCAAACAGGAATCCAATTCCAAATTTCAAACGAAGAGCGGATTGCATCCTATCGCTCTTTGTTTGGAATTTGACCTTTGAAATTTGTTTGGAACTTGGAAATGGGAGCTTGGAATTTCTCTCCGGCACAAGCCCGGGCATTGCGGAAAATGCCGGGCTTCGAGTGCTACGCCGCTTTCGACATCGTCTGCGCTTTGGCGTGGCAGACGAAGATGCAGCGTTGGCCTTCGATACCCGTTTCGATCACGTTGTCGATGACGCCGAGCTTTTCCATCAGCGCGGTGTACGCCTTGCGGCTGCCCTGGAAGCAATCGGAACCGTTCTTGCCGAAATCGACGTGGTCGTGGTTCTTGCTCCAGTGGATCAGACACCGGCCGCGCGGCGACAGGCAGCTCATCCAGCCTTTCAGGCACATTTCGGGGTCGAAGCTGTGGTCGAGCGAGTTGCTGTAAACGAAGTCGCACTTGCCAATCCATTCGGGCTTCACCTTGTGGAAGTCCCATTGGATGACGTGTTCAAAACTCGCGGCTTGAGGGGAAATCTCGGTGCCGATAACTTCGCAGTTCAGCAACTCCCGCAGCGTGCGGACTTCGGCCCCGTTGCGGACGCCGTGACACAGTCCGAACTTCGGCTGCTTCACTTCCTGCTTGATCACGCCGGCGAGGAGTTCGAGTTCGGAGTCCTGCACCCAGACGCGCTCGTGTTTGCGCTCGTGGGTTTCAAGCTGCGCTTTCACATAGTCGTCGTAGGAAGCGAAATGATGCTGCCGGATGGACGTCGGCGTGAGATACTTGTAGACGAACTTTTTCAACTTGCGCAGCATGATCACCCTTCCGTGGGGAGGCGGACCCGAATCGGAGGATTATCGCCAATGGGGGAAATGGGTCAAGATGGAGATGGGAATGGAGAATGAGGAGTGAAGAATGCAAATTGAAAATTGAAAATTAAAAAATGGGATGACGAACCTCGCTTGCCGCTTTGCAGATTCACCCCGGATGCGGTGCTACCTTCTCTCCCGAAAAACGAAACATCCCCCGCGCGGCACGAAACCGCCAGCGGGGGATGTTCTCCTTCTCAACTGACAACTGACAACGATCTCACACCGCGTCCAGCGCCTGCTTCAGGTCGTTGATGATGTCCTCGACCGCTTCGGTCCCGACGGACAGTCGCACGAAGTCCGGAGTCACGCCGGTGGCTTGTTGTTCTTCCGGGGTCAACTGCTGGTGCGTGGTGCTGTTGGGGTGGATGATCAGCGACTTGCTGTCGCCGACGTTCGCCAGGTGCGAGAAGAGTTTCACCTTGTTGATCAGCTTGATGCCGTTCTCGCGCTGTTGCGTCGGAGTCGCCCCCTTCACACCGAAGCCAAGAATCGCCCCGCACCCCTTCGGCAGGTATTTCTTGCCGAGGGTATACGACGGGTGATTTTCGAGACCGGTGTAATTCACCCAGCTCACTTTCGGGTGCGATTGGAGAAAATTCGCGACGGCGAGGGCGTTGCTGCTGTGGCGTTCCATTCGCAGGTGCAACGTTTCCAGCCCTTGCAGCAGCAGAAACGCATTAAATGGGCTGAGCGCCGGACCGAGGTCTCGCAGCAATTGCGTGCGGACCTTGAGGATGTACGCCAGATTCATCGGGCCGAAGGTCTCGAAGAACTTCATGCCGTGATAGCTCGGGTCCGGCTCGGTCAACTCGGGGAACTTGCCGTTACCCCAGTTGAAGTCGCCCTTCTCGATGATGGCCCCGCCGATGCTGGTCCCGTGGCCGCCGATGAATTTCGTACAGGAGTGGACCACCACATCCGCACCCCATTGGAAGGGATTGCACAGGAACGGCGACGCGAGGGTGTTATCGACAATCAGCGGAATCCCCGCGTCATGGGCGATCTTCGCAATCGCTTCAAAGTCCGGCACATCCACGCGCGGGTTACCGATCGTTTCGAGATAGATGCACTTCGTCTTGCCGTCGATCGCCTTGCGGAAATTCTCCGGATCGGCCTGCTGCACGAACTTGGCTTTGATCCCCATTTTCGGGAACGTGTAGTGGAACAGGTTGTACGTTCCACCATACAGACTGGTCGCCGAGACGAAGTTTTCTCCGGCCTGGCAGATGTTCAGAATCGCCAGCGATTCCGCGGCTTGCCCCGACGCCACCGCCAGTGCTCCGCTGCCCCCTTCGAGCGCCGCCAACCGCTTTTCGAGCACATCGCATGTCGGGTTCATGATCCGCGAATAGATGTTGCCGAACGCCTGCAGGGCGAACAGACTCGCCGCGTGATCGGTGTCGTTGAACGTGTAGGACGTCGTCTGATAGATCGGCACCGCGCGGGAATTCGTGGCGGAATCCGGCGTTTGTCCGGCATGAATGCAAAGCGTTTCGGGACGGAGGCTGTCGGTCATGGTGATTTCTTTGGGTCAAGTGCTGAGGGTCAAGGGTCCAGTGCCGGAGAAAGTCCAGCCCGGGTGATCGCAACGAACGGCGTCCCTACCCCGCTTGCGGTTTCGCGCCCCGCGCTGAATCACACCGTGTTCTCAATCCCAAAATCGGATCGAAGAAAACTGATGCCGCAAACGTGGAAGAATGTTACTCCGGCGGCGTATGCTTCGCAATTCGCCGCCCGTTGCAGCAAGACATTGAACATGGTCCCTTCTCCTCCGTCTGCGGGGGAGAAGGTGGCCGAAGGCCGGATGAGGGGGCCGAGTGCTTCAACACGCCCCCTCACCCTAACCCTCTCCCCCGCAGACGGGGGAGAGGGGACCAGACTTGAAGACTTCGCATGCCCGATGCCCTACCGCTGCCGAACCCGCTCGCCCGCAATCTGCACTGGCGGCTCGGCCAACTGCTCATGTCCAACATCTTCGGCCTCTGGCTGCGGATGCGGGCGCGGGGGTTCGAGAATCTGCCCAAAGAGGGCGGGGCGTTGCTGCTGATTAATCATCAGAGTTATCTCGACCCGTTGCTCGTCGGCATGCCGCTGCCGCGACCGGTGAGTTACCTCGCGCGGGATTCACTGTTCCGCGTGCCGTTTATCGGCTGGGTGCTGCGGAACACCTACGTGATGCCGATCAACCGCGAATCCGCCAGTACGGCGAGCCTGCGGGAAGCGATTCGGCGGTTGCAACATGGCTTCTATGTGGGCATCTTTCCCGAAGGAACCCGTACCGAAACCGGTGCGGTCGGACCATTCAAACCCGGTTTTCTCGCCCTGTTACGCCGGGCCGATGTCCCCGTCATTCCGGTGGGCATTGCCGGAGCATACGAAGCGATGCCGCGCGGCACCCCGTTCCTGTGGCCGGGCAAAGTCCGCGTGGTCTACGGGGAAGCGCTGCCGCGGGATGTCCTCGTTTCGTTCGCCAAATCGGACGAAGCCGCCCTGCTGGAATACGTCCGCCAACACGTCATCGCCTGCCAAACCGCCGCCGCGGAATGGCGCGCGGAACAAATATGATCGGGCGTTGTGCCCGCCTGCAAAGCGGCAAGCGTAAGGCCTTATCATTTCTCAATTTGCAATTTTCATTTTTCAATTTCTAATTGCCAATATCCCGTCCCAGACACCGGTCTGGACCATTCCCCCATTTTCGGGTGTAATCCCCCACCGGACACCGCTCGCGGCAGGGACGCCGTGCGGCCTGCGGTCCGGATGTCTTCGCCGTAACTCACGGCGGGGCAATGACATCGGCAAGGATGCCCGTTTTGTCTCCGTGGTTCCGACTCGCGCAACTCGTGTGGCCGCACCGTCGCCGTCTGGCGATCTCGGTGGTCTTCGGTGCGCTCGCGGCCAGCCTGTGGGGACTCGAACTGCTCCTGACATTTCCCGTCGCCACGGTTTTCCTCGAAGGCAAATCGCTCGCGACTTATCTGCAGGAACAGTCGGTCCGCGTCGAAGAGCAACTGGCGAATCACGAACGCGATCTCGACCGCCTCGAACCCCGGTGGAAAGCGATCGAGGGTCGCAATGATGCCGCGGCGGTCACCGAACGGGCGCAACTCCTGAAAGAACAGGCCAGGTGTCAACGACGGATGAACTCCGAATCGTGGCAGCTCTGGCTGATGGGCTGGACGCAAACGAATGTGCTGCCGTGGCTGCCGGAAAATCAGTTTCGCTTGCTGGTGGTCCTGCTCGCCGGGCTGGTAATCACGACCTTTTTCAAAGGACTCTGCACCTTCGTCCAAGACCAGGGGGCCGGAGCCGTCGCCGAGTTGTGCGTGATCGACCTCCGGGCGCTCGTCTTCCGCAAGGTGCTCAAGCGCGATCCACAATCGATTGATCTGGAGGGGACGCCAAAAATCCTCTCCGGGCTGACTTACGATCTTTCCGGATTGACCCACGGGCTGACCACCATCGGCGGCCGCATCGTGCGGGAACCCCTCAAAGCGATTGCCTGTATCATTGCCGGATTCTGTGTGAATTGGCGTTTGACGTTATTGGCACTCATTGTGGTTCCCGTTGCCGGCTGGTTGTTTTCCGTCATGGGGCGACGGCTGAAACGGGCCGTGCATCGCGTGCTCGATTCGATGGCCCGCATTTATACGTTTCTGGAAGAATCGTTTCATAACGTCAAGGTCGTCATCGCCTATCAACAGCAGGGGCGTTTGCGGCGGCAGTTTCATCGACAGAATCGTGATTTCTACAAGCAATCGATGCGGTTCGTGAAAATCGATGCGTTGACCAATCCCGCGACCGAATTCCTCGGCATGGCCGCGGTGCTGCTCGGCGTATTGCCCGGCGGTTATCTCGTGCTGCGAAACACCACCTCCATTGCCGGCGTGCAACTGTCGAGCATGCCGATGTCGGTCTCGGAGTTGATCACGCTCTACGCCATCCTCGCCGGGGTGCTCGATCCGCTCCGCAAGTTTTCGAAATACTTTCCGCTCATCAAACAATGCGGCAGTTCGCTGGACCGCGTGTTCCGCCTGCACGATCAGGCCGGGCTGGTGACGCAGACGGACCGACCATTATCGTTGCCTCCGCTGGAATCGACGATTGAGTTTCGCGACGTGCATTTCCATTATGCTCACAACGATCCCGCGGCCGGGGCGCGAACCCCGGTGTTGAAGGGCGTGTCATTAACGGTGACCGCCGGGGAAACCATCGCACTCGTCGGACCGAATGGCAGCGGAAAATCGACGCTTCTCGGCTTGTTAACGCGATTTTACGACCCAAGCGAAGGGGCCGTGCTCTTCGATGACTGCGATCTGCGTGACGTCCGTTTGCGTGATCTGCGCGATCAACTGGCAATCGTTCCGCAAGAACCGATGCTGTTCGACGACACGATCGCGGCGAACATTCGCTACGGTCGGCCATCGGCGACACCCGAAGAGATTCACGCCGCCGCGATGCAGGCGCATGTGTGGGATTTTGCGGAGTCGATGCCCCTGGGATTAGCCACGCCGGTCGGACCGCAAGGAAAATCGCTGTCCGGTGGACAACGGCAGCGCGTCGCCCTTGCCCGGGCATTGCTGCGTGATCCGCGCGTGTTGATCCTCGATGAACCCATGGCCGCCGTCGATGCCGTGAGCGAGCAATTGCTGCACCGGACATTGAGAACCTTCGTCCGCGACCGGACAACGTTTCTGATCACACACCAGCTCAGCGCCGCCGTCCTGGAATATGTGACGCGAGTGGTGCTGCTGGATCACGGCCGCGTGATTGCCACCGGCAGTCATGAAGAGTTGCTGGCGATCAGTCCGCTCTACGGGAAAATGTTCGCTACAACTTCAAAACAGGCTGCATAATCATTTCGTACTATTTATAGACATTTCAACAACAACATTAGTTACATAAAACACACACTACCATAAAACTGTTTGACGACAACTCGATTCATAAACGCCGCATGAACACCCTTCCCTACCCGACGTTGAGAATGCGACGGTCGCCGCCGTGGCGACAGTGGGCGGGACGGGCTGCGCCGGTGGTGGCGGTCCTTGCCGTCTGGTGGGGACTGGCGGGCATGTCGCGGGTCTCGACGATCACCCCGACCGATCATTCCCGGATGCTGATTCTGGCCGAACCCCTGGTGGCCGAGACCGACTGGCCCGGATGGCGCGGCGGTTTCCGGCAGGGAACTATTTCCACCACCAACGCCTTGCCGATCCAATGGACTTTGCCGCAGGAAATGGCCCGGTCGGGTGCGATCGAAATCGTTTCCCCCCCCGCCGTTGCGGGCGAGGCGATTTACGTCACGCGGCGACCGGCGGCGCAAGGACCAGGCTGGTTGACCTGCCTCGATCGCGAGACCGGCCTTTTTCGTTGGCGAGCCGTTTATGATGGCGACACGGAATTGCGGAGCACGGCCCCGCTGCCGACACCGGCGTGCGACGGCACGCACGTGTATGTTGCATCGACGTTCGACGGTCAATTGATCCTCACGGCGTTCGATGCCGGCGGAGCCCGGTCGTGGTCGCGCAGCGTGGGACCGATCGGTCGCGATGTCGGTCCGGCCCAATCGCCAGTGGTGAGTGGATCAACGGTCGTGATTGCCGTCGATCAAAAAGCCGCCCCGTGGGATTGGAGCGGGTTCGGTGGTTATGTCGCGGCGGTGCATCGACAAACCGGCGCGATCGTCTGGCGGACCCCGCGGGCAAGCGGAGACGGTTTCGCCACACCGGTGATTGCGGAACTCGCCGGACGTCGGCAAGTCGTCCTTCCGGGACGGGGACGCATTCAATCGTACGATGCCCAGACCGGGCGTGAGTTATGGACGGCACGCTGGTCGGCGCGGGTCATCGCCGGTGCGGTTGCGTGCGATGATCAACACGTTTTCGCCACCTCACCGGGGGTGGATCGCGAAACGATTTGCGTACGGGCCGATGGCGAGGGTGATGTCACCGATACGCACGTGCTGTGGCGAGCCAAATACGCCGGCAGCGGCGGCGCGCCCGCCTTGATGGAAGGCAGCGTGGTGGTCGCGCAGGAAGACGGAGGCGTGACCGCACTCGATCGGCTCAACGGCCGCGTGATCTGGCAACAACGGCTCGCCGAGCGTTTTACCACGGCACCCCTCTGTGCGGGACCGCGGTTGTATTGCCTCGACGACGCCGGCGGCGTAACGGTGCTCGATGCCAGCCAACACGGTCAGGTGATCGCCCACAACCAGTCCACCGGGCCGCACACCGTCGCGGTCTCGGGAAACCAGTGGTTGTTCGTCTCCGCGAATGGATTGACGATGATTACCCCCGACGGGCCGACGCAAATCGCCCACGAAAATGCGGCCGGTCGCAGCCGCCGGTAGGGTCATGCTTCATCGTTACGGGACCTGAGAATCGGTGTGCCACTGGCTCTGCCAGTGTTTTTTGAAGACAGAAAAGGCAGCACTGGCAGAGCCAGTGGCACACAAAGAACCTACGATCGTTTCCTCCGGGACTTCCTTTCGGTCCAGACCCGGTTACTGCCGAAGCGGGTTGTCGTTCACGGCTTTTCGACGCGGAAGTTGTCGAAGCGGACCCACCGTTCGGAGTCATCGGTGCGGCCGGTGGCGAGGAGTCCGAAGCCGAGTCCGTCTTTGGCTTCTCGGATCGCGGAATGGAAGTACGTCCGGTAGTTGCCATCCTTGCCGGGGCCCGTCTGAAAGTGGGCGTAAGGGCCGCGAACCGTGATCCGCAAAGGCCCGGCGTCTTTGTCCGCAGGCCAGTATTTGACGGTGTACTTGCTCACGTCGCCTTCTTCACCATCCTTGCCGATGAAATCGACTTCCGGCGGCGCGAACAGGAAAAAGCCGTCGATGTTGGTCTTTCTTACGGTAAAGCTTTGGCCGTCTTGATCCGTGAGACACAGCCCCGCCATTTCGCCGCGGTCCAGCGGTTCGCCCACCACGGTGACATCCACGGAAGCGATGACCGTATCCGCGGTCGTGAACGGAAGATTTACCTTGATCATCGGCGTCGGCTGACCGCGCTGACTCCGCTGGACGCGCATTTCCAACCCGCCCTCACGAATGCGATAGTCGTCTTTCTTCAGGCCGACGACTTCCCATTTCTTCGACAGTTCCTGATCGAAGGAATCCTGAAACAGCGGTTCGGCACCGTGACACAGGGTGCATCCGGCCAGGAAGAAAATCGACGCGGACATTTTCCAAGTCGTAGACAGCATGGTGGTTCCCGTCCGTAGTGGATCTGCTTGAAGAGTCGGGGCAGGGGCCCCGACCTATGGATGTGAAAATCAATCAGAAATCATAGGTCAGGGCCCCTGCCCCGACGTTCTTTTGAATTGAAACTGCCCCATCCATCCCGTCGGTTGGACGAAGGTGAAGAACGAGCGCGAAAGCGGTCTCGGATGGAGAATGATCGCGTTCATTTTACGGAGCGAAGATGGAGAAGTCGCTGCTGATGCGTCATACTCGGGATTGCAGGCGGGAAAAGCGTGTCCGCCGTCCGATATCCGATATGATGCCGTGACTTTGCTCCGTCCGGCTTCCGTGAACCCTTGAGAAGACTGCTATGCGCCGCGTTCGCACCGGTGGTGGTTTCCCTGCGCTGTTTTACACCTTCGCCAAAGCCAAACAGGCGGGCGGGTTGTGGGCTCTCTGGAAGGCGATGCGATCCAAAAACGCCTGCAAGACGTGCGCGCTCGGCATGGGCGGACAAAAAGGGGGCATGGTCAACGAACTCGGCGTCTTCCCCGAGGTCTGCAAGAAGTCGCTGCAGGCGATGGTCTCCGACATGCAGGGGGCAATCCAAACCGATTTCGTGACGAAGTACGCGGTCCCCCAACTGCAGGCGTTCACCCCGCGGGAACTCGAAAACAGCGGCCGATTGACACAGCCGCTCCTCTACATGCAGGGCGAACAATACTACCGGACGATCACCTGGGATGACGCCTTCGCCCGCATCATCGGCAAGTTGAAGACTGTCACCCCGGACGAATCGTTCTGGTACTTCAGCGGCCGCAGCAGCAACGAAGCGGGCTTTCTACTGCAACTTTTCGCGCGGGTCTATGGCACGAACAACGTCAACAATTGCAGCTTCTATTGCCACCAGGCAAGCGGCGTCGGGCTCAACAGTTCCCTCGGAACCGGCACCGCAACCCTCGTGCTGGAGGATGTCGATCACGCCGATTGCATTTTTATCATCGGCGGCAACCCGGCGAGCAATCATCCGCGGTTGATGAGCACGCTCAAGCACATTCGTCGCAAGGGGGGCGAGATCATCGTCATCAACCCCATCGTGGAAACGGGGCTCGTCAACTTCAGTGTGCCGAGCGATCCCATCAGCCTGCTGTTCGGGACGAAGATCGCGACGTTGTACGTGCAGCCGCATATCGGCGGCGACCTCGCGCTGCTCACCGGTATTGCCAAGCGCGTGCAGGAACTCGGGGCTCAGGACGAAGAGTTTCTGAATCGATACTGCGACAACTGGCCCGCGCTGTCCGACAAACTGCTGGCCACATCGTGGAACGAGATCGTCGAAAAATCGGGTTGCAGCCTCGAACAAATCGATGCGATGGCCCAGCGGTATGCCAAGTCGAAGAACACCGTCTTCTGCTGGACGATGGGCATTACCCATCACACGTACGGTGTCGAGAACGTCGAAGCGATCTGCAATGTGGCCCTGATGCGTGGCATGGTCGGTCGTCCCCACGCCGGGCTGATGCCGATCCGCGGGCATTCCAATGTGCAGGGCATCGGGTCGATGGGCGTGTCACCGAAGTTGAAAGACGCCGTCTTCGAGCGGCTGCAATCGCACTTCGGCGTGACGCTGCCGACGACCAAAGGACTGGACACGATGGCGTGCATGGAGGACGCGACGAGCGGGAAATTGAAAGTCGGTTTCTGCCTCGGCGGCAACTTGTACGGCTCCAATCCCGATGCCGCGTATGCCGAGAAATCGCTGCGGAATCTCGATCAGATCGTGTATCTCAACACGACCCTCAACACCGGGCATGCGTACGGTTTGGCAAAGGAAACGATCATCCTGCCGGTCCTGGCGCGCGATGAAGAACCGCAGCCGACAACGCAGGAATCGATGTTCAACTATGTCCGCATGAGCGACGGCGGCCCGGCCCGGCACGTGGGACCGAAGAGCGAGATTGAAGTGATCGCCACGATCGCCCGCGGCGTGATGGGCGACCATACGGCGATCGATTGGGCCTCGATGCAGAACACCAACAAGATCCGCGATGCCATCGCGCAGATTGTTCCCGGCTTCGAAAAAATTGCCGGCATCGATAAGACGAAGAAGGAATTCCAGATCGATGGCCGGACGTTTCATACGCCGCACTTTCCGACGCCGAACGGCAAAGCGCAGTTGCGAATCCATCCGCTGCCGAATCTCGTGGGCGAGCCGGACGAACTGCGGCTGATGACGATCCGCAGCGAAGGGCAGTTCAACACCGTGGTGTATGAAGACTACGATCTCTATCGCGGAATCGACCGGCGCGATGTGATTTTGATGCACGGCGACGATCTCAAACGGCTCGGTCTGACGGATGGCCAAGCGGTCGTGATCACCAGCGCGACCGGCGAAATGCGCGGCATCCTCGCGACGCGGTTCGACAAAATCCGCGCGGGCAACGTCGCGATGTATTATCCCGAGTGCAACATTCTCGTCCCCCGCACCAGCGACCCCCGCAGCCGCACCCCGGCGTTCAAATCGATCCCGGTAAGTGTGGAAGCGATGGTCGAATCGCCTCGATTGGTGATGCCTGTCCTGGCCGTTACGCGGAACTAATAATTGACATGAGAAATGTGATGTCGTCAGCGCTGAGCATGCCTACGATCCGTCCGGAACCCGCCGTGACCGATTTGCCGGTCTGGCGATTCACGGTGGTGGAGTATCGTCAATTATCCGAAGCGGGAATGTTCAACGACGATGACGCCGTCGAATTGCTGGAAGGGCTGGTGGTTGCCAAGAGGCCCAAGAACCCGCCGCATATTCTGGTGTGCAAGCTCTTGCGTCGTTATCTCGAACGTCTGCTGGGCGAAGGCTGGCATGTGGCAACACAAGACCCGTTATCGACGGAAGACAGCGAACCCGAACCCGATCTGGCAGTGCTGCGCGGCGTCGAAGAAGATTACGGCGAGCGACTTCCCACGAGTGCCGATAGCCCCTTGGTGATCGAGGTTTCCGATACCACCTTAAATCGTGATCGCGGCATCAAACGCCGGATTTATGCCCGGACCGGCGTCCAACAATATTGGATTGCCAACGTGACGGATAAAACCATCGAAGTCTATTCCGAACCCAGCGGGTCAGCAGAGTCTCCGGCGTTCGGACGATCGCAACGGTACACGCTCGGAGAAACGGTACCGGTTGTGATCGACGGAAACATTCTGGGCGAAATCGCGGTCGACCAACTCTTTCCAGCGAAAGACTTGAAGTGATTCAATCACGCACTCCGAAACGAGCCGCGCGGTGTGCAACCGCGCGGCGATGTCGGATGCTGTTCGATAAATTATTTCGCCTGGAGGGCGCTGAAGATTTCATCCGGTTTGGTGCGGCCGCCGTGGGACATGCTGACTTTGGCGAAGGTGATTTTGCCATCTTTCCCAATCACGAACGTTGACGGATAGGCAGTTTCCATCGGTGCGTCCCACCGCAGGTGATACGCCTTCGTGAACATGTAATCCGGGTCGACGAGCAGTTCGAAATGCTCGGGAACGGTCTTCCCTTTGATGAATTCCTCGGCCTTCTGGTTGAGGTTTTTGGCGGGACCGGGATAAACCAGCAGCACGGTTGCCCCGGCGGCTTTCAACTTCTCCGCCTGACCGAGATACTGCCCCACCTGCTGATTACAGACCGGGCATTGATATCCGGGAAACCCGCGCAACACGACGAGCACCACCGGGCCGGTTTTCAACTGCTCCGTCAGTTTCACCTTGTCGCCGGACATCGTTGCCAATTCAAAATCTTCGGCGCGATCGCCCACTTTCGGCGGCGCATCGGCGGCTTGCGCGGGGAGCGAACACGCCAGCAGGACGAAGAGAACCATCAACCACGGACTCGATTTCATGTGCATCGAACGGCCTTTCGAGCGGAGAACAAACGACTACGGCTGCGTCAGCCCGACCTTCGATGCCGCCGTGATGGCCGCGGTTTCAGTATTTTGCAGAAATCCAACAACATCAATTTCGCTCGGCTGGACATCGGTCGGCAGCGTCAATGTGCCAATCCCGGCCCCTTCACCGTAGAGCTTGAAGGTGCGGAAGTCGCGCACGATGCCGATGTGGGTCAACGTCCGGCCCTGATTCTCGCCGCGCGTGACCCGATTTTCGCCTTGCCGTTGCACGAGCGCCACCAGTGCCATCAGGCCCGTGGTGTCGCCTGCGGCCCGCACATTCACCGTGATCTCGCGCTTCTCGGTGGGAGCGGTCGCGCTCAGCGACAGCGTATTCGTCGGTTTGGTTTGCAGCGCCTTCGTCACGGCCGCGCTGGCGAGTTTGCGATCGGATCCGACAAATTCCGATCCGCCATTCACCACCATCTGCGGCGTGTAGACCTGCTCGTTCTCGAACACGCGGGCATACAACCGTTGACGCTGCGTCGCCGCGGCCGAAGAAAACCGGTCCCGCCATCCGAGCTTGTTCCAGTAGTCGACATGATAACCGAGGCAATATACGTCGCCGTCCTTCTGCTTCGCCAGTTCCGTCAACAACCGATCGGCGGACGGGCAACTGCTGCACCCTTCCGACGTGAAAAGTTCGACCACCGCAAAGTTCCTCAGCGGTTCCGCGGCCTCGGCCCACAGCGGCACGAACAACGCCATCACGAACACCGATACGGCAGGGGAAGTCATCGCACCGTCTCCCAAAGCTGAGGAGGTTACACCGACAGGCCATTCTACCAACAGCGATTGCCGGAATTCGTTGACACCGGCCATCGGACAACTCGCCACAGACCTCTCTGATGCCAACGGCGGCGTAAAGTGTCACGTATTCAAAACGAGGGCCTTACCTCCGCTATTGGCATGCGTCGAACTCACGGAGAGTTCGTCTTGCTTTCATCAATTCTTCGCAGAACTTTGGAGACTGGGAAACGTTGTCGACGGGCACTTCGGTGGCCGTGATTTCCATCCATTTTCACGAACATACCGCTGGAGAACTGAGCATGTCCTTGCCCCACACCGCACGGGATGGGCGTCGCCGCCGCGCGGGGTTTACGCTGATCGAACTGCTGGTGGTGATTGCGATTATCGCCATCCTGATTGCCCTGCTGCTGCCCGCTGTGCAACAAGCGCGTGAGGCCGCCCGGCGCACGCAATGCCGCAATAACCTGAAACAAATCGGACTGGCGCTGCACAATTACGTCGATGCGCACGCCGCCTTGCCGTCCGGTAGTATTGTGCTGCCGAATGCGGCGGGCACCCAGGATTTTGGTCATGGCTGGACGTGGCATGCCAGCATTCTGCCGTTCCTCGATCTGGTTCCCGTTTACAACGGGATCCAGGGGGCGGATGGGATGGGCAACGAACTCGGCGACCAAAACACCGGCAAGACGCAGGTGGTCCGCGCCACAACCCTCTCGCTGTTCTGGTGTCCTTCTCAACCGGATGTCCGGACCGGCTCTCAGAAAAACGGTTACCAGACGTGCAATTACAATGGGAACATGGGGACGCACATCGGGAACGGGAATGACGACTGCTACAATGGCACGAGCTTGACGAATCCAGCCCAGATCCGAACGGATCCCTGGGGCTGCATGAACGGCGACGGAATTTTTCACGTCAGCAGCAATACCCGGTTCCGGGATGTGACCGACGGTCTGTCCAATACCGTCTTCGTGAGTGAAGTTCCCGACAGTGGCGGTGACGCCATCGGCATCTTCACCGCCGGTTGCGACCGCCGAGTCATCTTCTCCGGCGGTGCGGATTCGAATCCCCCCACGGAAATGTCGGAGTACCTCATCGCCGCGGAAAGCAACGACCCGATCAACGGCGGTTCGGAAGAGGCAACCGGCAGCTTTCATGTGGGCGGGGCCCATTTCCTGTTCGGCGACGGTTCCGTGCGGTTCCTGTCCGAGAACATGCACATGGCGACTTACCAGGCCGTCTGCACCCGTAAGAATGGCGAGATTTTGGGCGAGTTCTAAACGGTCCATCTCAGGTCAGGGCCCCTGCCCCGACTCCTTCGCTCTCGCCTACGTTGTTCAACCTGTAATGTGAGTTCGGCTTGTGAAGATGATCAATGATGGCCTGCTGATGGTCGCGCTGTCCCTTCTGGCTCTGAATCTGTCGGGTTGTGGCGGAACCGGCGATCAGCCGCAACTCGGCCGCGTGACCGGTACCGTCACGATGGACGGCAAGCCGCTATACGGCACGGCGGTGGTCTACTATCCCGACAAAGGTCGTCCGGCACGCGGCACCACCAACCTGTTCGGCAAGTACGAATTGACGTACATCCGGCAAACGCCCGGGACGAAGGTGGGGCATAACCGTGTCGAAATCGCCCCCCATGAGGAAGGCGAAGAGGACGCCGAAGAAGTCGTCAACGGCGGCGAGAACACGGGGCCCGCCAAAAAGCCACGGGAGCGCGAGAAAATGAAAGTCCCCGCCCGCTACAACACCAAGTCGGAACTCGAAGCCGATGTGCAGCCCGGTGAGAACGTGTTCGACTTCCCGCTCGTAAGCCAACCGTCGACGTGACAGGCCGCAACCAGAAGTCCGTAGGGTTTGCCGAAACTTCGAGGCGAACCGCATTGATGGCCGCAAAATGGTTCGCCTCGCGGACTCGGCAAACCCTACGGTGCTCCGCAAACGGGAGGGTGCTCGTGACTTTGTCCCCACGGTCGGCAAAGATAGAAACGTATTCCACCCGTGTCCTGCCCGTGCCGATGAAGTTGAAGAGCATATCCTGTTGATCTCCAAACGAACCGCCGGTCTCACGGCCGCTGCGCTGATTGTCGTCATTGGCTGGGTGGCCTGGTCGGCCCTGGGACGGCGCGGGGCGAGTCTTGAGCCGCTACCGGAAGCGGAGGTGGAAGGGACCGTCATCGAGAAAGGGACGACCTACAAGCTGCACAAGGGCCGACTCTATCGGGTCAACGCACGGTCCGGGAAGTGGGAGTTCGCCCAGCAGGTGTACGATCCCGACTTCTATGCGAAAAACTACGTGGAGCGGGAGGGCACGCTGTTTCGCAAGGCCGACAAAGGCGAACTGGTGCCTGTGAAACGGAGTTTCGCAGAGGACTTCGAAGGGGCTCAGCACCTGAAGGATCTAATCGGCCTCCAGCGCGGCTGGACCTCCTGCGAACTGCAATCGCCCAAGGCACCGACCGTCAACGATTATGTGCAACTGCGGAACCGCCTGCTGAAGGGTGAAGCCGATTTCCTCGACAACCGCATCGAACCCAGCGGCGAAGTGGTGCATGGCGGAAAGACGGCGTTAATGACCGTTTCCGTGTCACCAAGTCCGGGCATGGTCACCGCGAAATCGTCCCTGTCTACCGAATTGTTGCACTTCGTGAAGGGGGATGACGTGTGGATGTCGCTATGGTGCCATGTGCCTGCGGGCAGCGGGATGCCGTTCACCGTGCTCGATCTCGAAACGACGTGGATCCACCAGCATCCGGGGATGCGGATCGTCATCGCGGACGGCAAGCACGCCTGCTTTCAGCTCAAGGGGTTCGACCATCCGTACTATCGCCAGCCCAAGGGTCAGGAAGTTCCTTTCCCGACGGGGAAGTGGGTGCATCTTCGCGCGCATCTCAAGCTGTCCGAACGGGGCGACGGCGTAATCGAACTCTGGCAGGACGGGCAGAAGATTATCGATACACACGGCCAGACGCTGGTCCTGGCCCACGCGATCTACAACAGTTTCGAGATTGGGATCAGTGCCTACAACGAGCAGGGCAGACCGGCGACACTTTATGTGGATGACGTCTCCGTTTCCGACCAGCCGATACAGGATTGACGCATCGCGATCGTCGCCCTGAGCTGTTAAGATGAGCGTCAGGAGTCCGTGCGATGTCGCTGGTGGAAGACACATACCGAGCCGCTGTCGATGCGATGACGCCCGCGCAGAAAATCGCGCGGATGCTGGAACTTAACCAATGGGCGCAATGGAACATCGAGCGGTGTATTACGGCGGAGCGTGGGCCGTTGTCACCTGAAGAGATGAAGTGGCAGGTCGCACTGTGGATTTACGGTCACAATCCCGAATGCCGGAAACTCATTGAGGAGCACCTGGACCGTGTTCCAACTCGATGAATTTCGGAGTTGTCTGGCGCGCGTCTCGGAAATCCTTCGCACCTGTCGAGTGCGATACTTCCTCACTGGTGGTGCCGCGGCGATTGCTTACGGTGATCCCGATTTGACAGGGACTGTTCATTTTGTCGTCGATGCTGACGTCATCCAAACGCAACTTTCGAACTTCCTGGATCAATTGAAACAGCACCGTTTTGTTTACGATGAAGCGTCCATTGGTCACGCCGTCGTTTTGGGACAACAGTTTCAGATTTTCGACAACGACTCAATGCTGAAGCTTGCTCTTTACGCCGGTGATTTGGTACCAGGCAGTCTGGGGCGTGCGGTCGAGATTGAGATTCTTCCCGGATTGGAGATGCCCGTTGCCAGCCGTCCCGATCTTGTTCTTTCCAAGCTCATCTGGATCAGCAAAGGGAGCCACAAAAGCCGGCGGGATGTGAAGCAGGTGATGCTCCGCGTGAATCGAGCCGAAACCGAATTGGTGTACGAATTGGCCGATCAGATGAAACTGCGGATGCTATTGGAAGAGGTCCTCGCCGAACCGGATGAAATTGATGTCTGAAGCTTGGAAGTAAACTTTTGTTCCGGAGGGTGGCGATTGTTGTCGACAGAATTCAAGCGGATTTCGTGCCGTTGCAACCCTGGGGCGGCTGCGGTACACTTTCCGATTCCCGCGCGGACCGTCTCGGGCTCCCCTCGACGGCTGGTTCGTGCGGTTTTCCCGTATTTTATCGAATGAGCGCGCCCGCTCCACGGCGGTGCTGAACAGGTAGGATCATGTCGAAGGAAGTCAAACTCGTCGCCGAACCCCGGACCGAACAGGGCTCGGCGGCCTGCCGTCGTCTCCGTTGGGATGGGCTCGTCCCCGGCAATGTTTACGGTCACGCGAAAGACACCACGCTGGTCAAAGTGGCCCGCGACGTCTTCACTTCGATCGTGAAATCCGGCTCGAAAGTCGTCGATCTCGACGTTTCGGGCAAGCAGGACAAGGCCCTCATCCGCGAAGTCCAATGGGATGCCTTCGGCGAGCACATCACCCATTTTGACCTGATGCGGGTCGATCCGAACGAACGGATCACCCTGCACGTGCCGCTGGTTCTGAAGGGAACCGCGCCGGGATCACTTTCCGGTGGCGTGCTGGAACAACCGCTGCACAGCGTGACGCTCGACTGCCTGGCGTATCTCATTCCCGACACGATTGTTGTGAAAATCGGCAGCCTCAACGTGGGTCAGGCGATCCATGTGAAGGATCTGGAGTTGCCCGAAAGCGCTCACTGCCAGACCCCCGGCGACGCGATTGTCGTCCATGTGGTGCAAGTCCAAACCAAGGATGCACTTCCGACCGATGGTTCGGTTGCCGAACCGGAAGTCATCGGCAAGAAGCCGGCGGCGGATGCCGCGGCGGGCGACGACAAGAAGGAGGCCGGCAAGAAGAAGTAGTCGTGAGTTAATCCTCACGGCTGGCAGGCTTCGGAACGAAGACGGCAGGTCCGAACATGAAACTCGTGGTCGGGCTGGGAAATCCCGGCGAGAAGTACTCCGGGACGAGACACAACATCGGTTTCGATCTGCTCGACGAACTCGCGAAACGGGGTTCCGCCGGTCGTCCGAAATCGCGGTTTGAAGCCGAGCTTCGCGAAGTGCAATGCGGGACCGAGCGGTTATTGCTCGTCGCCCCGCAAACGTACATGAATCTCAGCGGACGAAGTGTGCAGCCGCTGGTGAAGTTTTTTCAGATCCCGCTGACCGATGTGCTGGTGGTCTGCGATGATCTGAATTTGAAATTGGGACAAATCCGGTTGCGGGCTTCGGGCTCGGCAGGCGGACAAAAAGGATTACTGAGTATCCTGCAGACGCTGGGAACGGAAGTCGTCGGTCGGTTGCGAATTGGAGTGGATCGACCGCCGGCGTTTATGGATGCTGCGACTTTTGTGCTGGCCAAGTTCAAGAAAGACGAGTTACCGGAGATCGATGCGGCCGTTCGGAAAGCCGCGCAGGCCGTGGAGATGTGGGCGAAAGACGGCATGGACGCCGCGATGAATGCGTTCAACAGCGGCACCCCGCCGGGAGAAAGTTCTTCCGGCGAGAAGTCACCGAAGCCGAAGTCGCCGTGAATTTCCGCGTCGCATTGAAATTTGGTGACGGCACGATACAAGATGAAGTTTCGAATCCACGCAAAGTGAGCCTTGGCGAAGTGTGGTCCCGCGGACGACCCGCCCCTGGAGATGACGACGTGTCAGTGTATACCTACGAAGGGATGTTCCTGCTCGACAGCAACCGGTTCGCGTCCGATCCGGATGGGACCGAGAAGGCCGTGCTCGGCATGCTGGAACGCGTTGGCGCGTCGGTGGTCGCCTCGCGTCCTTGGCAGGAAGGCAAGCTCTGCTATCCGATCGAGAACCAGCGCAAGGGGTTGTATTACCTTGCGTGTTTCACGATGGACGGCGGTCAGGCTCCGGAACTCGATCGGTTATTCAAACTGAACGATGCGGTTTTGCGACAAGTGATCATCCGCCACCCCAAGGTCATCTTCGATGCCATGGTGCAGGCATTGACCACGCAGGACGGCACGATTCACAGCCCCGAACAGAAGCCGGACCGGGCCGAAGGCAGCGGCGGACGTGATCGTCGCGGCGGCGGGGAAGACTTTGTTCCCGACGATCGCTAATCTGAAGGGGGCAGCGGACACAGGGTCCGCTGACGAGGGGACGCGGCGACGGTGCGCGGCCTGACGAGGAGTCCCGTTCATGGCGAGTTTCAATAAAGTCATTCTGCTCGGCAACCTCACTCGCGATCCGCAGGTGAAGTACACGGCGGGCGGAACGGCAGTCACCGAGATCGGCCTCGCGGTCAATCATCAGTGGTTCGATAAGCAGACGAATTCCAAGCGGGAAGAAGTCACGTTTGTCGATGTCACCCTCTGGGGCCGGACGGCGGAAATCGCCGGGGAATACCTGGCCAAAGGGCGGCCCGTGTTGATCGAAGGCCGGCTGAAAACGGACTCGTGGGATGACAAGGAAACTGGTAAAAAGCGTTCCCGCATGACCGTGGTGGGCGAGAATATGACCATGCTCGGCAGCCGCGGCGACGCTCCTGCCGGCGGTGGAAGTAGTGGCGGCAGCGGGAATGGTGGCGGCGGCGGATATTCCGGGGGGCAGCAGCGAACCGGTGGCGGACGCCCGGCTCAAGCGGCCGAACCTCCGCAAGACCAGCCCGATTACGGCGGCAGCCAATACAGCAGTGGTGATGACGGCGGTAGCCCGCCCGATGACGAAGTTCCATTTTAATTCATCACGAGTGACGATCACTCGTAATCCGATTGAGATTGTGGATGTGCGACGGCAAACAGCCGCGTGATCCTGCGAAGGAAACTGATTCATGGCTCGCGGTAATTTAACGGCTTCCGGTCGTCCCCGGACTCATCGTCAAGTCGAACTGATGCTGGCGGAAGACGTCGTCACCCTCGGCAAGCAGGGCGACATCGTGAAGGTGAAGCCCGGTTATGCCCGCAACTATTTGTTGCCGCAGGGCTATGCCACCATCGCGACCGACGAGAACAAGCGTCGCGTGATGCAGCACCAGACGAAACTCGCCGAGATTCAGAAGCAGAAAATTCAAGCGTTGTCGTCGCTCGCCGATCGCGTTGCCAAGTACAGCGTGACGCTCGAAGCCAATGCCAACGAAGAAGGCCATCTGTACGGCTCGATCGTCGGCATCGATATCAGCAAGGCCCTCATGTCCGCGGGGTACGCGATCGAGGAAGATCACGTCAAGCTGGACGGCCCGCTGAAGGAACTCGGAATGTACACCGTGAAGATTCAACTCACGGGCGACATCAAAACTGAAGTGAAGGTCTGGGTGGTTCCGTCCGCGAAGGCCACGGCGACTGCCGCCGCCGCCAAGGCCGCTGCGAAGAAGTAATGCCCGACATGGTCGGACAGTGTGTGAATAGATCATGAATTAAGGCCCCCGGTTATCAACACCGGGGGCTTTTCCACTCCGTGAGCGGCACGGCGCTAGCCGCCGGTGAATCATGATTCCGAAACCGGCGGCTAGCGCCGTGCTGCTCATTCAAATTCTGCTGACCTGTGGCTGGTGAGGACTTTCATGGCCGACATGTCCGCGAACTTTCAGGGCAAGTTGCCACCGCAGAATCTCGTCGCCGAGCAAAGCGTCCTTGGCAGTATCCTGCTGCATAACGAATCGCTCGATGAAGTCGCCGACTTTCTGCAGGCGACGCACTTCTACAGCGAAAAACATCAACTGATTTACGGCGCGATCTACCGCATGTCGGAAGCCGGCGTGCGCGGCATCGATGCCGTCACGCTGTCGGAAGAACTCGATGCTCGCCAGCAACTCGCCGATGTCGGCGGCGTGCCGTACATCCTCGAAATTCTCGCCGCGGTCCCGCATGCGGCCCACGTTAAATACTATGCGGAGATCGTCCGCGACAAGTGGATTCAGCGCAGTTTGACGAACGTCTGCACCGAAGTTCTCAAGGAGTGTTACGACGGCAGCACTGATACCGCGGACATTCTCACGCTCGCCGAAAAAGGGGTGTTCGGCATCCTCGAACAGCAGGAAAGCGGGGCGAAAATCAGCCTCGACGAGATCCTGCTCGACACGATGGACCGCATCAATACCCGCATCGGCAAAGAAGGTTCGATCAGCGGCTTGCCGACGGGATTCACGGATCTCGATCGCCAGACCAACGGCTTCCAGCCAGCCGAGTTGGTGATCGTGGCCGCGCGACCGTCGATGGGGAAAACGGCGTTCGTCTGTAACCTCGCTGAATGGGTCGCCGGCCCCGCGGAATGCGGAGTGCTCATCTTCAGTCTGGAACAGTCCAAACTCGAAATCGCCGAACGTTTCTTGTGTATCCGTGCCCGGCTCGATGGTCACAGGTTGCGAAAGGGACTGCTCGATGAACCCGAGCGGAACTCGCTACTCCAGGCGGCAAACGAACTGAGCAGTTTGCCGATGTTTATTGATGATTCCCCCGGCCGCACGGTCGGTCAGATCAGTGCGATCACACGGCGATTGAAACGCCGCAACAATATCGGACTGGTGATTATCGACTATCTGCAACTCATCGAGCCGGAAGACAAGAAGAGCAACCGCGAACAGCAGATCGCGCAGATCACCCGCCGATTGAAGGGTATCGCCAAGGAAAACAGTCTGCCGGTGATCGCGCTGTCGCAGCTCAACCGCGGCGTGGAACTTCGTGAAGACAAGCGGCCCCGGCTCGCCGACTTGCGCGAGAGCGGGGCCATCGAACAGGACGCCGACATCGTCATGTTCCTGCACCGCCCGGACGCGTACGATCCGTCCGACCGTCCCGGTGAAGCCGAAATCATCGTCGCCAAACACCGCAGCGGCCCAACGGGGATCGTCACCCTGCGCTGGCGGAAAGAGTCCATGCGCTTCGAGGATTACTCCGCCCTCGAAGGCGGCGCGATGGATAACTTCGGTTGATGCTCTTGTGTGCCACTAGCTCTGCCAGTGCATTCAAAAGACACTGGCAGAGCCAGTGGCACACCAAGATTGCACAATTCGCACGGCTACAAAAAGTGAAACGCCCCGGTCGATCCGTTGACCGGGGCGTTCACGCCAACAACGCGGCAATCCTTCACCAACGTCGCCGGCTGTTCGGGGAGGCTAAGGGTTCAGGGCTAAGAGCTAAGGGAAAGAGGCGATCTGTTGAATCTGCTCCGTCCCTTAGCCATCAACCCTTAGCCCTTAGCCAATTTCTCAGCTGCATCCCAAGCTATTCCCACAGTTATGGCACAGGTAGCAGTTGCCGTTGCGGACCGTGATCGCGCCGCAGTTGTCGCAACTGGGGGCGTCGGACTGGAACTTGGCGAACTGCTGACTGCGGATCATCGGACCGCTGGCCGCATGCTCGGCCGAACGGGCGACCGCGGCTTCCAGCATGCCGTTCAACTTCAGACTGCCGTTCATCCGATGGGCAATGGCGGTCGGGAGCTTGTCAGGGGCACCGGCCGAGGTCGTGGGCTCTGCCTTGACGGCGACCTCGGCCGTCCGATGCGTTTCCGGGGGATCGTCCCCTTCGAGTCCTGTCCCCTTGGCGTCCCCCATCGACCGGTTCGGCGTGTTCGCCTCACGGAAGCCGGGGATGAACTGGATCGCCATCCAGCGGAAGATGTAATCGACCACGCTCTTCGCGTTCGGAATGTCCGGGTTTCCGGTCCAGCCCGACGGTTCAAACCGCGAGTGTGAGAACTTGTCGACGAGGACGATCAGCGGGACGCCGTACTGGAGACACATCGACGTTTCGGTGCCGATGACATCCATCAGCCCGCCGATGGTGCTCCCTTCCTTCGCCATGCTGATGAAGAGTTCCCCCGGCGTGGCATCTTCAAAGAGGCCAACCGTGATGTACCCCTCGTGACCGCCGACGGAGAACTTGTGGGTGAGCGAGTGCCGTGTGGAGGGCAGGCGACGACGCAGCGGTTGACCCGGTTGACCGGCCCCTTTCTGCTTGTCCCCTTCCTTCTTCGTCGACAACGGCTGGCTTTGCTTTGAGCCGTCGCGATAAATCGCGAGAGCCTTGAGACCGAGCCGCCACCCTTCGATGTACGCCTTCTCGATGTCTTCGACCGTCGAGTCGGCGGGCATGTTCACCGTCTTCGAGATCGCTCCCGAGAGGAACGGTTGGGCCGCCGCCATCATGGTAATGTGAGCCGGCCAGGCAATCGTCCGCGTTCCGTTCTGGGCCTTGAAGGCACAGTCGAAGACCGCGACATGCTCGGGCTTGAGATCGGTTGCTCCTTCGATTGTTTCGCGCGATTCAATGTGCTGAATCATGCGATCGATCTGCTCCTGATCGTAACCGAGTGACTTCAGCGCGAGTGGCACCGTGCGGTTGACGATCTTCATCATCCCGCCACCGGCGAGTTGCTTGTACTTCACGAGGGCGATGTCCGGTTCGATCCCGGTCGTATCGCAATCCATCATGAAGGCGATGGTTCCGGTCGGAGCGAGCACCGTGGCCTGGGCGTTGCGGTAACCGTAAGCCCGACCGGCGTCGACGCATTCGTCCCACACCTGGCTGGCGGCTTGCCGCAGATAATCGGGACAGGTGCTGTCGATACGGTCGACCGCGTCCCGGTGCATTCGCATTACGCGGAGCATCGGTTCGGCGTTGTTCGCATACCCGGCGAACGGCCCCATGTAGCTCGCCATGCGGGCACTGGTGAGGTTCGCCTGACCGTGCATGATCGAGGTGAGCGCCCCGCAGATCCCGCGACCGGCGTCGCTGTCGTAAGGGATGCCCATCGACATCAGCAGGCTGCCGAGGTTGGCGTAACCCAGACCGAGCGGACGATACAGATGGCTGTTTTTCGCAATCGTCGGCGTCGGATAGCTGGCATGATCGACCAGAATTTCCTGCGCCGTGAAGAAGATCGACACGGCCCGACGGTAGCGTTCGATGTCGAACTGAGCATCGGGACGCTGGAATTTGCGGAGATTGAGACTCGCCAAGTTGCAGGCGGTGTCGTCGAGGAACATGTATTCCGAGCACGGGTTGGACGCGTTGATCCGTCCCGAGTTCGGGCACGTGTGCCAGCGGTTGATGGTCGAATCGTACTGCACGCCGGGGTCGCCGCAGAACCAGGCCCCTTCCGACATCTGCCGCATGACGTATTTGGCGTCGTATTCCGGACCGGCCTTGTTGCCGTCGGTGACCCAGCGGGTCTTCCACTTCTTGCCGGTCTCCGCGGCCCGCATGAACTCATCGCTGAGCCGGACCGAGAGATTGGCGTTCTGGAACATGATCGAACTGTACGCTTCGCCGTTGAAGTTGGAATCGTACTCGCCCGACTCGATCAGCACGCGGGCTTTCTTCTCTTCTTTCAGTTTGCACTGAATGAAGTCGAGGATGTCCGGATGCCAGTCTTTGAGGGATTGCATCTTGGCGGCGCGACGGGTCTTCCCGCCGGACTTCACCACCGCAGCGATCTGATCGTAGACTCGCATGAACGACAGCGGACCCGATGGCGTTCCACCACCGGAGAGCTTTTCCTTCGCGCTGCGGATGGTCGACAGGTCGGTCCCGGTGCCGGAGCCGAATTTGAAGAGCATGGCCTCGCTGGTGGCGAGACGCATGATGTCTTCCATGTTGTCGTCGACCGACTGAATGAAGCACGCGGACGCTTGTGGATATTCGTAAGAGGTTTCCGGCCGTTCGATCTGTTCGGTCGTCTTGTTCCAGAAGTAATTGCCGCGACAGCCGCGGACGCCGTACTGATGGAACAGGCCGACGTTGAACCAGACCGGCGAATTGAACGAGCCGTATTGATGCAGGCAGAGCCAGGCGAGATCTTTGTAGAAGTTTTCGCCGTCTTCCTTGCTCGCGAAGTAACCGTCGGCGATGCCCCAGTCGGCGATCGTCCGGGCGACGCGATGAATCACCTGCTTGACGCTGTGTTCGCGCTCGGCGGTGTTCGGTTCGCCGTAGAAATACTTGCTGACGACAACGTTGGTGGCGAGGGCCGACCACGGCTTCGGAATCTCGCAGTCGTTCTGCTCGAAGAGAACCTTGCCATTCTCATCTTTAATGTGCGCCGTGCGGTAATCCCATTCCACGGTGTTGAAGGGGTCGGTTTCGGCGGGGCAGAACGTCAACTCGATGTGCATCGGCTGTCGCTCGGGAAGAGTACGGGTCGCGTGACCGTTGCCGTTGGTGTGTCCGTTCGAGGACAAAGCAGACGGCGCAGACAATCCTTTAGACTGGTGCATCATGCACGCTCCATTCTTGGGGGGTGGACGGGAACGTCCGAACACTGCCAGACCTGGCAGTTCCTATCGACGCAAAAGAACCGGGTTCGTCACGGAAAGTCTCCCCAAACGGAGGCGATTCGGAAGAATTGACCCACTACCTATGGTAGTCGCGTCGCAAATCGCCTCAACGAGTGGTAAAACCAACACGCTCGTCACTATAAACTGCCGGGCGAGATTGTCAATCGGACGAAACACCCGATATGGGGGTTCCACGGGTTCCGGCACCCACAAGTTGCGTTCGGATTGGGGGTTAGCGCTTCTGGAATTTTTGGAGAAATTGTTAACACCGCTTCATCCAGACCGCCCTCTTCGGTCAGGACACGCCCAATCTGTCGCCATCGTTCGTCACCGAAAAAGTCTTTTGCTCTGTAAGTCATTACACAGAATGACCATACGAAATGTGAGTCTTCGGTGGATTTGCTGGCCAAACTCTCACCGCGAAACGCCGCTTGACCGTTCTGCTGACCTGCCATACGGTTGCTGCGATTCATTCCCCGCGGTTGATCCCGGAGTTGCCGACGTGTTCACGCTGATCATGCTCACCATTTCCAATGTCTTCATGACGTTCGCGTGGTATGGCCACCTGAATTACAAATCCAAGCCGCTGTGGATCGTAATCCTGGTAAGCTGGGGAATTGCGTTCTTTGAATACTGCTTCCAAGTCCCCGCAAACCGTTACGGGCACGGACAATTCACCGCGCCGCAACTGAAAATCCTGCAGGAAGTGATCACGCTCATCGTCTTCGGCGTCTTTTCCTATACCGTGCTGCAGGAACCCCTGCGGTGGAACGACTGGGTCGGCTTCGGGCTGATTATCGCCGCCGTGTTCTTCATCTTCTACATGAAGCCCGCGGGAACGTGAGGGAGAAGTGAGGAATGCAGAGTGATGAGTGCGGAGTGAAAGAGCCGCACGTGTGCCACGGGCTCTGCCAGTGTCTTTTTCTTCAAACCGTAACGAGACCACGGAAGAAGCACTGGCAGAACCAGTGGCACACCAAAGTTCACGCCTCACGTTCTGTCGCGATGATGCGTTGAAACATCGCGCCGTGACGGTGCAGGCGATGGCGATACGACGCGAGCGGTAACCCGGCCCGGAGGAAGACCGCGCGGTGCGTGCTCCAGACCAGTCGTCCGGCCGCTTCCAGCATGGCAGTGAGCATGGCTGTGGTCCATCGGTGACCGAACCGACTGCGGCCGCGCTGCAGGCCACCGAGACGCACGCCCTGAAAGTGCAAGTGGTACACTTCGTCGTCGAGAACCTGTTCGCACAACTCCCGCAGGACCAAACACGAGGAGGCCTTCCGCAGCGCGGCGTAATACACCATCGCAATCACTTCCGCGGTGACAAGGACCGACACCGCGACTTCGAGGCCCGATAAGTGCCGGGCCCAGCGGAAGCCGTTGTCGGTCCACGTTTGTTCGAGCCGCGGATAACCGCAGGTATCGAGATACGCGCCCAGCATCGCCCCATGCGTGTTTTCCTCGGCGAGGAATTGCCGCAGCGCCGGGACGTAATCGACATCGCCGATCGCCCGCGCATGAATTTCAGCCACGCGCAACAAGTGACGCCCGGTCCCACTTTCGCCGCGCTGAAAGATCGCCATGGATGGCAACAAATCACGCCGTTCGTCGGTCGAAAGTGAGATACCGCGTTCAAATGGCAGCGCGGGCCGTGTCGCCGCACGTTGCTCGAAATGCCGCAACCAATCGGCGGACGTCCAACCCCGCATCCCGGGTGCTTCCGAGCAGCCGGGATGCTTTACGCACGGTTCAACAGTCATGACGGACATGCGTCATCTCCCGATAACAAGACCGCCAGCGCATCCAACCGCGCGGCGACGGCCTCGATAATGTCGTCCGGTGTCGAGGTCCCCGCGGTCAGGCCGACGACATCGGGGGACTCGAACCAACCGATGTCAATCTCCTCCGCGGTCTGAATGAAATGCGCTCTCTTGCCGCGATCGAGGGCCCGTTGCAACAGCGACCGGCTGTTGTTCGAGCGTTTTCCGCCGACGACGACCAGAACCGTCGCCTTGGCCAATAACTCTTCGAGCGCTTCCTGCCGATCGCGTGTCGGTTGACAGATCGTGTCGACCCACGCGATGTCGGCGTGCGGATGCAGGCGATGAATCTGTGCCAGAACTTCGGCGGCGACATCCGGCCGCGTGGTCGATTGGGCGATCACGCCGATGTGCGAAAAGCGGGTCGCTTCCACATCCGCCACGGTTGCCCACACGGACCACGACGACAAATCTTCAATGATGCCGCGGACTTCGACGTGGCCCGGTTGACCGATCACAATGACGTGGCGATCTTCGGCGGCCAGGCGTTGTGCCGCGGCATGCACGCGCCGCACCAGCGGGCATGTCGTGTCGATGATCGTCAATCCGGACGAGACGAGTTGGTGCCGGACGCGATCGCTCACGCCGTGCGCGGTGACCATGACCTGCGTCACCGTTGCCGGGATCGAACGGTTCTCTTCGGAGGAACTGATGAAACCACGGTTCGCCAACCGGTCGCGGACTTGCTCGTTGTGGACGAGCTCGCCGTAGATCGCAGTTTGTGGGGGATGCGTCACCTGTTCCGCGGCGGCGAGGGCATCGCGCACGCCGAAGCAGAACCCCATGGCACGGGCACGAATCACGCGCATGTTGAGTTTCTTTCAGAGAGTACTCTGTTGCGTAAAGCAAATGGCGGTGCAGGCAGGTCGATTCGCGTTAACAGGACCCGCGCGGATGCGGTTCCTTCTCCCCCGTCCGCGGGGGAGAAGGTGTCCGAAGGACGGATGAGGGGGCCGAATGCTTCAGCACGCTCTCTTCCATGCCCCCTCACCCTAACCCTCTCCCCCGCAGACGGGGGGGAGGGGACCCGGACTCTCATCGGGGGGATTCCATGACGGCCTGCGTTCCAGGCTACCCTTTCCTTCATCGAACCGAACGGAATGACGCCCCGGATGCGCCATCCCAGGGGAATGCGACTTCAGCCTGGTGCCAATCCCCAGTGGGGAAACACGGCCGATGAATTGGTCGTCGCTACGGCTTTCTGTCCGCGTGCGGCTTCCGCCACAACGGCTTGCAGGACGGCGAGATATTCTGCGAACTTCGTCCGTCCCAGCGGCGTGATCCGCACCAGTGTCTGCGGACGATTGTTCTTGAAACCCTTCCAGATCTCCACCAGCCCGGCGTCTTCCAACACTTTCAGATGACGGTTCAGATTGCCGTCGGTGAGCGCACACAAGTCTTTGAGATCATTGAACAGCAATCCATCGGGGCGCGTGATCAACGATGTGAGGATGCCGAGCCGCGCTTTCTCGTGGATCGTGCGGTCCAACCCGCTCAGGGCATACCGCCCCGAGGTCTTGTCCGGAGGCGGGGTCTTTCGCTCAGATTTCGCCATCGGTCACCTCACCCGCGTCGTCGAAAGGAGATTCGGCCGCATCCCGTTCCAGATAGGCATAAAGAATCGCCGCCACCGCCGCTTGTCCGACGCCGAACGACAGCACCATCCACCATGGCGCACACGCCCAACGGCCCGGTCCGGCCGCAAATGGTCCGGCCGCCATGACCAAATAATAGAGGCCCACCCACGCCACCGGCCGCGGCAATTGTCGGCTCGAAGCGAGCACGCCGAGCCCGAACAGCCCGCTCCATAAACCGGGCAGCAACCACATGGCGGACGGGTCCCCATCGGTCACTGCCCATGTCACACCGCCCCCCAGCAAGGTGCAGGGCAGAAATTGTTCGAGGGCAATCCGCGTTTGTTGCTGACGGTGCGAGGAGGCCGAAGTCCATCCCTGCCACAACACCTGCGCGGTGCTGGTGACGAGACTGGCGACCGCAATCGAAACCCACAGCCCGAGATATCGCAGCGGCTGCGCCATCGGGTCGGGACACCACACGGCTTGCACGATCGCACCGGCGACGGCGAGCACTGCCGTCGCCGCAATCGTTGCCGCGCGATACCCGCGGAACGTTTCCGTGGCGACCATCCGCCGCTGGATTTCCGCCAGATGGGCGACGGCGTCCTGCAACTCGCCTGGAGAAACCCGCGCCATGATTTCGTTGACTCCGCCAATACTACGTCTCGGTGTCGATCCCATTGCGATCCTGTGCGGGTTTCGCCTGGTGGTCCATGCGCGTCCGGAACATTTCCGCGGCACCGAGAATCGCCCCGGCAATCGCTCCCGATCCCGCCAGGAAGATTCCCGCCACCAGCGCCACCCCAAAGGTCCCCTCCGCGTTGCCACCGATCGCAGGGATCACCGTTGCGGCCGCCAGAACCCCCAAAGCCGCACCGGCAAAAGGATACAGCAGCAGGCGACGCATGCGAAACTCCGTGAGACCGAGAGGCGGTAACCGAAGAGCGTTTCGTTACGGAAACACTTTCTATCGCAAAGTTATCGTCCCGCGGCCGGTCTGTCAATCAGAAAATGATCGTTGTCGCCGAATTCAGGCACGGTGGGTGGCCGGGGCTGGAGCGTCCTCGCGAAGCCCCGGAAAAGGACGGCGCTGTCTGTTCCGGGGCTTCCCGTCGGTCCAGCCCCGGCCACCCCAACTTGATTAAAGCGTTCGCCCTGGCACCGAATTCAGGCACGGTTCCGCGGGTCGCATCCACGGGTTAGGATGGCTTCGTCCGCTGCGCTAGCGATCTGGTTTCCGCGCGAGAGTAATGATATGGCGTCTGCCCGAAGGCTGTCCGTATGGCTGGTTTTGATGACGGTGCCGTGGACCGCCACGGCACAAGATGACGACGATGACGAACTGCGGCCGGGGTTGCTCGCGACCTATCGCGCGGGCCAAATGTCGGTCCAGCAGATTGACCGCGACGTGGCTTTGATGGCCGGTGACACCACGGTCGATGAACGTCTGCCCGCGGGGCCGTTGTCGGTGGTGTGGGACGGGCAAATTCTTCTGCGGACCGAGGAAAAATACCGGTTCTATGCGTTCGTGCAAGGCCGGGTCGTGGTGACGGTGGCGGGACGCGAAGTGCTCGCCGCGGTGACGGACCGTCCGCAATGGGTTTCCGGTCCCGAAATGGTCCTCACGTTCGGGGAACATCCCGTGCAGATTGCAGCGGCGGACATTCGTGGCCCTTTGCAATGGTATTGGTCGGCGGAATCGTTTCCGCTGGAACCGGTGCCGCATCATGCGCTGTTTCATGCGCCGGAACCGAAGGCGATCGCGCTGAGTGCCCACGGTCGGCAATTGTCGCGGGCGCTGCGGTGTGCGGCTTGCCATGAGGCACACGGGGCCGATGATTCGACGCGCGGGCCGTCATTGAAATCGTTCGGCGAAGGAACATCGTCCGCGTGGTTGCTCGCCCGGTTGACGCGGACCACGCCGGACACACACGGTCGCATGCCGGCCTTCGGGTTCAGCAACGATGACGCCTCGGCCATCGCAGCGTACCTGCGGAGTGTCCGGGAGGATGTCGCGCTGCCGTCGCCGCCCAAACTCGGCAACACGAAGGACATCGCCGCGGGGACGGAACTGGTGAAGTCGCTCGGTTGCCTGGCGTGTCACACCTGGACCGGTCTCGGACAGACATCGATCTGGGCCGGAGCGCCGCTGGATGACATCGCCGAGCGCCGACAGCCCGCGTGGGTGCTGCAATGGCTGAGTGAACCGACGAAGTTGAATGCCCACGCGCGCATGCCGGTCTTCAATCTGAATGAGACGGAACGGAAGCAGATTGTGGCGGCGCTGATGGGCGAGAAGAAACCGATCAAAGTGGACAACGAAAAATCGAACGACGCCGTGATCGCGCGGGGAAAGACCCTGATCGAAGAATCCCGTTGTACGGCGTGTCATGAGATTCCGGGGGTGGGCAAGCCGGCGGTGGTGCAACGCGGGGCGCGAAGCCGCAAGCGAGGTGAGGTGAGCGGGTGTCTCAGCGCGAAGATTGATCCCGCAAAAAAGCAACCGGCATATCGCCCCGATGACATCACGGCGGTGACGGCGGATCTCGATTCCGCCGCGAAGAATGATCACACGCTGAACGACTTCGCGCGGGGGCGCGATCTGCTCGACCAGAAGAATTGCACCGCGTGTCATGATCGCGACGGCGGTCGCGGGCTGTCGGGCATCGTGCGCAATGTCGTCAAGTCGGTGCCGGAGTGGGAAGGGCAAGCCCCGACGCTCGTCCCCCCGGCGTTGACGGCCGTCGGTGATCGCATGCGCGATGAACCATTAGCGCTCGCGATCAAAGGCGAACAGAAACCGCGGATGACGTGGCTCAAAGTCCACATGCCGAAGTTTTCGCATACGAAAGAAGACTCCGCGGCAATTGTCGCGCATCTCATTGGCCACGACCGCATCCCCGATGACGCCCCGGCGACCCCGGCGTATCCGATTCATCCCGACATCGCCACCGCTGACACGCAGACGCTGCTCGCCGGGCGGGAACTCGCGGGAGGCAAGGGCTTCAGTTGCGTCGCGTGTCATCAGTTGAAGGATTACCAGCCGCCGAAGGTGGCCCTCGGCACGCGCGGTTCGGACCTGTACCAACTCGGTGCCCGACTACGGCCGACGTATTTCTTCCGCTGGATGCGCTCGCCGTTGCGGATTCTCCCGGGCGTCGAGATGCCGGGTTACCAACGCCCGCATCCGACGTTGCTGGACGGCCAACTCGATAAACAACTCGCGGCGTTGTGGGACGCGCTGCACGACCCGAACTTCACCGCGCCTACCAACCCCGCCGTGGTCGAACAATTATGGACGTTGCAACCCGGCGACAAACCGCGCGTGCTGCGCGATGTGGTCACCATTCCCGGCGAAAAGGGGCAGCCGGAATCGATTCCCCGCGCGATCGCCATCGGCTTCGGCAACGGGCACAGCATCCTGTTCGACGCCGACACCGCGAGCGTCCGCATGTGGACCATTGGCGACTTCGCCCGCGAACGCACCCAGGGCAAAAGCTGGTTCTGGGACATGGCCGGGTCGCCGCTGATGCACACTCGCGGCGATGAAGTGGACCTCGCGTTGCAATACGACATCCGCTTCCGTGGCGGAATAGATCCCGATGTACCGATTGTCGCACCGACAATGCGGTTGCAGCGCATCCAAGTGAATGGCCCGTCAGTGGAAGTCCGTTACACCGTCGAGTGGACGGTGAATAACATGGGGATGAAGCAGACGCTGCAAGGAACAGTTCGCGATCGTTGGTCCGAGTTGCCGGACGGTCTGCAGCGCGAGATTTCACAGACAGGACTGGGACCGCCGAGCGGGTGGGTGATCGGCGTGCGGCCGTTGCTCCAGGACGGGCTGCGTCCCGAAGCGCGGTGGGCGCCCGCACCGCCGGAGAAGAATTACGGACAGGCATTTGGCGTTATCCTTCAGGAAGGTTTTCCACCGAGCCGTATTCTTCTCGACAACAAACCGGTTGTATTCTGGTACACGACGAAGTTGAAGAACCCGGCACTCACCGCGGTTCCACCACCGCAACCAACAATCAACATCGAAAAAATCACATCCGCGCCGGGGTTTGATGGTGTGCGGTTGCCGTTGCCGCGGACGATCATGCCGACGGCGATGGCGGTGCTGCCGAACGGGCGGCTGGCATTCACGTCACTGAAGGGACATGTTTTCGTCACACGCGATGAGGACGGCGACGGCCTTGATGACACGCTCACGCCATTTGCGGAAGGACTCGCCGCACCGTTCGGGATTCTGCCGCACGGCGATGATTTGTATGTCGCGCACAAACCGGAAGTCGTCGCGCTGCGCGATACCGATGGCGACGGTCGGTCCGATGTCATGCGCATCGTCGCGACCGGATGGGGTTACACCGACGATTATCACGACTGGACCTGCGGCATCGTCCGCGACAAAACCGGATGGAACTACATCGGCCTCGGCAGCGACTACGCCCACAAGAACCGCCCGGCGGCACAATCGAAATGGCGCGGCCACATCCTGCGGTTCAAGGACGATGGCAAGGTGGAATCGATCGCCACCGGTCTGCGGTATCCCACGGGCCTCGCGCTGTGGGATGATGACCGCCTCGTGTGCAGTGATCAACAGGGCGTGCAGAATACGTTCAACGAACTCAACGTGATTATCCCCGGTCACCGTTATGGCGTCCCGGCGAAACTCGATCCACCCACGGAAGAACCCGCCGATCCGCCCGCCGTGCAGATTCCGCATCCGTGGACCCGCAGCGTCAACGGCGTCGCGGTGTGGCCGCGGTCGACACAACATCCGTTCGCGGGACAGATTGTCGGTGCGGAATACAACGGCCGCTTCCTCATTCGGTGTTCCTTGCAGGACGTCGACGGCACGTTACAGGGAGCCGTGTATCCATTGACGAAACTCGGCGAAACCAATGGCGTGGAAGAGTTTCTCGGCCCGATGGGGGTCACCTTCGGACCACAAGGCGAACTCTACGTCAGCAGCATTCACGACAGCGGCTGGCTCGGCGGACTCAACACCGGCGACATCGTGAAGCTCACGCCGAATGATTCCTTGCCGAACGGATTGAAAGAAGTCCGCGCGACCCCGACGGGCATGACACTGGAATTCGTGCGTCCCGTCGACAAGATCAAGGCCGCACGACCCGAAGCGTACAAAATCACGGGATACCAACGCGTGTGGCAGGGAACCTACGCCACGGAAGACTCCGGCCGTCACACCGTGGAAGTCCGCACGGCAACCATCAGCGATGACGCAAAAACGGTGTCGCTCACTCTGCACGGACTGAAGACCGGGCATGTGTATGACATCGCGGTCGAACCGGTCGGTAGTGGAGCACCGGCACTGTGGCCGAATCAGGCGACTTACACGTTGCACCGGATCCCGCCGCGCTGAAGGGCCAACATCAGAACAACCGCAACTGGCCATCATCCGTTGCAGGCGGTTGGAACAGCGTGAAATCGTGCGGCGGCAACCGGCGATCGAGGGCGTGTTTCCTCGCGAAGACTTGAAACATTTGCTGCACTTGTTCGGCGATGGGGCCGGTGCCGCGATGACGGACGCCCCAGCCGCTGCGGTACATTTCACCGTCGCGAGTCTGGCGGATGAGGGCTTCGATCTTCTCCGCCTTGAGCGGTTGCGTGCGCGTCAACCATTCGCGAAAAACCGGCTCCACCGTGATCGGCAACCGCAGGAGAACGTAACTTGCCGCCTGCGCTCCGGCCGCTTTCGCCGCGGCGAGAATCGCCGGTACTTCGGCGTCGTTGAGACCGGGAATGATCGGGGCGACCATCACCCGCGTGGGAATACCCGCCTGCGTCAACAACTCGATCGCTCGCAATCGCGCGGACGGAATGCTCGTCCGCGGTTCCATCACCCGTGCGAGTTCCGGATCGAGCGTGGTGATCGAAACATTCACTTGCGCGAGACGCAGCGCCGCCATCTCTCGCAGGATGTCGATGTCCCGACAGACGAGCGCGTTCTTGGTGACGATCGCCACCGGGATTCGGCATACCCGCGCGACTTCCAGGCATTGCCGCGTGATCCGGAACTGTCGCTCGGCGGGTTGATAGCAATCCGTCACGCCTGAGAAGACGATCACGTCCGCTTGAAACTGGGGCCTGGCAAGAAACTCGCGGAACAACACCGCCGCATCATGCTTCACGACGATCTTTGTCTCGAAGTCCAGCCCGGCGTTGAAGCCGAGGTATTCGTGACTGTTGCGGGCGTAACAATACGAGCATCCATGCTGGCAACCGCGGTAGGGGTTGATGCTGTAACGAAATGAAAGGTCCGGCGACTTGTTCTCGGAGATGATCGACTTCGACGCATCCGCGAGATACTCGACCGGCCGGCGATCGCGCGCGGCGATGTCCTCCGGATCCCATTCCCAATGCTCGAAATCGACCTCGTGCCGCGTGGCTTCAAACCGATTCGGCGGGTCGAGCATCGAACCATGACGCATGAACCAGCTTCCGTGCGGATCAAATTTCAATACCTGTTCAAAAATACATTATGCAGCATGGGGAAGCAAGGGCACATTCTGAAATTCGCCGGGTTCACTCAGACCCGTAGGGTTTGCCAAGTCTTCGCGGCGAACCTCTTACGATGCTGCACGAAAGGTTCGCCTTCGCGGACTCGGCAAACCCTACGGCTGCGGACTTTCAAGCCAGAATCGGTTGAATCACGCGGCCGCGGCTGAGGGGAAACGGGCGGCCCTGGGTTTCCTGGAGTTCGGTGTCGGGGCCGTAGCCGAGGAGGTGGAAGATGGTCGCGACGAGGTCGGAGGCTTCCACGACACCGGAGACGGGGTACGCCGCGTGCCCGTCGGACTGACCGTGGACCACGCCGCCGCGAATACCGCCGCCAGCGAGCGCGAGCGAGAAGACGTGGCCCCAGTGATCGCGACCGGCATTGCCGTTGAACTTCGGCGTGCGGCCGAACTCGCCGAGCCAGACCACCAGCGTGTCGGCGAGCATGCCGCGCTGTTCGAGGTCTTCCAGCAAAGCCGAATAACATTGGTCCATGATCGGCATCAGCAGGTTCTTGCACGCGGCGTTGTGCGACGCATGCGTGTCCCAGCCGCCCTGGTTGGGTTGATTGGCAATCCGCGTCCAGTTGATCTGCACGAGGGACACACCCGATTCGACCAACCGCCGGGCGAGCAGCACGCTCTGCGCAAAGCGACTACGACCGTAACGATCGCGGACGATGGGCGATTCCTTGTCGAGATCGAATGCGTGTCGGGCCGGACCGCTCGCGAGGACGCCGAACGCCTGTTGCGAATCGGTCCCATAGGTTTCGATCACCGAGCCGAGACGATCGAAGCGATGATCGAGTTGTTCCAACAATTGTCGACGATGATCGAACCGCAAAGATGGGACTTCTTTCGGCAGCGCGAGTGCCGGCGGACGGAACTCCGGGGCGGAGGGATCGCAGTGGATCAGCCACGGATCGTACTGCGGGCCGAGGACCCCGGCGTCCTGACCGGGCCACGGGAAGTTGCCGTCGTTCCAGATGTGTTCCGGCAAGGTGACCGCGGACGGAAGTTGCGTCCGTTCGGGTCGCAGATACCGCATCACCGCCCCCATCGACGGATGCAGATTCGGCGGCCGCGGCGTGACGCTCTCGGCGTTCATCGGCACATGCGGCACCCCGGTCAGAATTTGATAACCGCTCGAACTGTGAGCCTGATCGCGCGTCGTCACGGCTCGCAGGACGGCAATGCGATCGGTCAGCATGGCGGTCTTCGGCATCAACTCGCCGACGAACAACCCCGGCGTGCGCGTGGGGATCGCGCCGAACTCGCCCCGGACTTCCAGCGGGGCTTCGGGCTTGGGATCCCACGTTTCATGTTGAGCGGGGCCACCGATGAGACCAAACAGAATCACCCGCTTGGCTTTTGGAGCGACCGCGGACGCCGCGCGAACCAACGAAGTTTGCGTGAGATTCATCCCGCCCAGCGTCATCCCCCCGGCGACCAGCGCATCGCGGCGTGTGAGGCCATCGCACAGTGTCAATCCGGGGGCTTGCAAACAGAGCATGGGTCATGCCTCAAAGGGTGAGCCGACATTTTCGCGGAAGAGCACCGTCTGTGGCAACACCGAACGTGGTTTTCGTTATCGTCTTTCGCAGCCCGGTGCGATCTCGTTTCGGCACGGAAAGAAGAAAATGCTTATCCGACCAACCTTTTTGTGTTCAACGTCGTCTATCTTCTGAAGAGTCGACCCAAGCCCAGCATGGAAGGATGCCACGTTGGAGAATCCCGACCAGGAATGGTTGCAGCGCGTGCAACGCGGGGACGCACAGGCTTGCGCGGAGTTGATTCGGTGCTACCACATTCGACTGTACCAGTTCGCTCGGCAACTCACCGCCGATAGCGCGGCGGCGGAAGAACTTACATTGGAAACCTTCACCGTCGCTTGGGAAAAAATCGGCGAGTTTCGAGGTCCAGCGGGATTGAAGACGTGGCTGCTGCGGATTCTCTACCGCCGATTTCTCGATGGAAAAAAGAAGTCTCAGCGAAGACACCATGCCTGGCACCAGGCGTCCAAGGAGCGGACGGCGCTGACCGATGAAACGGCATCCGATCCCTTGGTCGAGTCCGAGGATGCTGACCGGCTATGGCACGCGGTCGCACAACTCTCCGATGTGGATCGGGCGGTCATCCAGTTGCACTACAAAGAGTCGCTCAGCTTTCAAGAAATGGCGTTAGTGCTCGGGCAACCTCTGGGCACGATCAAATGGCGATTGAGCCGGGCATTGGCACAACTACGATCCGACCTCTCTATCAAGGCCCTCCATGAACACCAATGACCCATCCACTCCGTGGACGATCCGGCGTCTGGAAGACGAACTTCGGCGACGGAACGAGGGGCCTCTTCCGGCAGATCTGGAGCGCAGGCTCATCGCGGCGATTCCGCGATCCCCGAACAGGAAGCCATCCCCTAGGGCACCGCTACAGAAACCGGGTGTGCTCATCGCAGCGGTCTGCGCCTTGGGACTGCTCGCAATGGTGATCCGATCCGCTGCGCTGCCTTGGCAGCAGGATTCGAAGCAAACTTCCCTTCACACAGTCCTGAATGAAACGCGTCCGAAGTCGGTTCCGTTGTTGGAACAACGAGCATCCAATCCCTTGCAGGAGACTGATCCATGCCACATTCTGCCGCCGCTTTCGTTTTCGCTGTAACGCTGTGTGTCGCGTCCACAACGGTGGCCGAAGAGCGGAACTGGTTGTTGAATCCCGGGGCGGAACAAGTCGTCGAAGATCAACCCACGGAATGGCAAATGGCCCGGATTTCCGCGCCGGGCCTCAAGTTCTCGCGCTCGATAAATCATTCAAAGTCGGGCTCGGCTTCGCTGGCCATCTCGAACACCCACGTCTATGACCGACTGACCTGCAACAACTGGCATCAGATTGTCCGCGACGTACCGTCAGGCAAATCGATGCGCATCGGGGCCTACATCAAGACCGAGGGCGCGGAGAACGCCAATGTCTGCGTCCAATGTCTGTCGGATCCCCCCTCGCCGATCATGCTGGCCTTCAGCAGCACACCGGTTGTCAAAGGCGACCAGGATTGGAAGTGGATGGAGAGCGAGGCATTCGTTGTCCCCCCCGGTACCAAGTTGATGGTGGTTCGGGCGGCATTGTGCGGTTTAGGAGCCGTCTGGTTTGATCAACTCACGCTGTCGGAATCGCCAACATCACCGACGAAGCCCGATCAATCAAAACAAGGCTTGGAACGGCTGACGGGAGGACATATTCGAGCGACCATGCCGATCGATAAAGATGCCATGGTGCTCGGCTACATGCCGACATGGAACCACGGTGAAGTCGATAATCTCGCCGTCGCGAACACTCAAGGAGGCGTTCGCACACTCATCCACTGGCCGCTCCCTTCGGCTGAGGTTCTTGCGTCACCAAAGACCCGCTTCTGGCTCGCCGTCTATGCTCGGCAGGCCAAGGCACAACAACCAATCGTTCAATGGCAGGTGCACGAAATCACCAAGGATTGGCCGGAACGGACCGCGTGGGAGCAACAGCCGACCATCGCCACACTTCCCATCACCACGACCCCAATGACCGCGGGGGAAGGCTGGAAAGTCGTGGATGTCACGAAACTCGTGCGACAGCAAGCCGCAGCCCCGCAGACGAACCACGGCGTCCTGCTGAAATTCGATCGCGAGGACGTCCCGGCACCAAGCCTGTCCACGTATCATTTTGTCAGTCGTGAAGGCCTCGGCGAATGGCAAGCCTTTCGCCCGGTGCTGCTGGTTGTTGAACCCTCGTCGCCGTAAACCGGATCAGAATGGCGTCATCCTCATCAGGCGTGTGTTATCATGGCTTGCGTCATCGTCTTACGCATCATTTCTGCGGAACACGTGGGTCATGTCGCGCGAAGCCGTTTTTGAAGCGAGTCTCGGGTACTTCCTGACGCCGATCCGGCATTTTCTTCAGGATGACACCGTCACCGAAATCATGATCAACGGTTTTCGCGAGGTCTACATCGAACGCCGCGGACGGCTCGAACGGACCGATGCGGCGTTTCCGAGTCACGATGCGCTTTTGTCCGCGGTGCATAACGTCGCGCAGTATGTGGGCCGCGAGATCGACGAGAACCGCCCGATTCTGGATGCCCGGTTGCCCGATGGTTCGCGCGTGCATGTGGTGCTGCCGCCGAGTGCGCGGCGGGGCATCTATTTCACCATCCGCAAGTTCAGCCGCGATATCTTCACGCTGGATGACCTCATTCGTTTGGGAAGTGTGTCGCCGATTGCCAAGGAGTTTCTCGAACTCTG
>JAKFUG010000008.1 GCA_021732785.1 Planctomycetaceae bacterium | reverse complement strand
AGTGGAGGAGGCTCAACGGACATCCGTTGATCACGCTCCTCATTCAAGGACGTGTTTTCGTTGACGGAATCCTACAACTTGCCGCCTGATCCAAGATTCTTCAAACACAACAATTGACAATATCTCGACCCGTTTCGCGACTGACCCGTCTTGTGAAGGAACAACGGAAATCGTTTAGAAACACCGTTTGTGTTCGGTTTCGGACTCTTGATCGATCGGTTAGAATCCCGTTTGTGATCGTTCTCAATGGGAGTGAATTTTGTCTACCAATTCAGAGGATTCGGCGTAGTAATGGCAGTGTGCCCTCATTTTGAGGCCGTTAATATTTGACGTAATCGCTTAATCGATCACAACTTGCGGCGGTGTAGCTCAGTCGGTTAGAGCAACGGCTTCATAAGCCGTGTGTCGTCGGTTCGAGTCCGACCACCGCCACTATCGAAACCGTTTACCTGTAAACGGTTTACGAAAAACGCCCTTCGCATCTGCGGAGGGCGTTTTTCTTTGGCCGCACCGGATTGGGTGCCAATTCGGTGCGGGACGTTCGGCGGCGGGTCCTGCGGCCAGATCGTTCCGGCGATTGTGGTTAAGTGGTGGCCCAGTATCCGCCGCGGGTGTGGTCGAACTGGATTTCGCCGCCGCGGTGACGGTCGTCGAGGATGCCGTTGGCAAAGACGGTTTCACCGAGCACGATCGTTCGGACGGGCCAGCCGGTGAGCGTGACGCCGTCCCATGGGCTCCAGCCGCATTTGGTGGCTTGCTCGGCGTTGCGAATTGTCGCTGATTTTTGAAGATCGACGAGCACGAGGTCCGCGTCATAACCCGGTGCAATGCGGCCCTTGTTGACGATGTCCCACACGCGAGCCGGGGCATCGCACATCCAACCGACGACTTGCTCGACGGTGCATAGTCCCCTGTGAGCGGCATCGAGCATCAGCGCGAGTGAGTTCTCGACCGCGGGCAATCCCGACGGCGATTTCGGATACGGCTGCTCTTTTTCTTCGAGCGTGTGCGGCGCATGGTCCGTCGCGATCACTTGAATCCGGCCGTCGTTCAAGGCTTGCCACAAACCGGCGTTATCAGCGGGCGATTTGATCGACGGGTTCATCTGCACGAGCGATTTGAGTCGCGCGTAATCGTTCGTGTTGAAGAACAAATGATGCGGGCAAGCCTCGGCCGTGATCAAGCCGCGATGATCGCGCAGCAGTTCGGTCTCCGCCGCGGTCGAGACGTGGAGCACATGAAAGCGGTGGTTGTGCCGGAGCGCGAGATCAATCGACCGGCGGGTGGCGATGACGGCGGCTTGCTCGTCGCGAATGCGGGAATGATCTGCGTAATCTTTCCCGCCGTTCAGTGCAGCGGCATTCGCTTTGACGGTCGCTTCATCTTCGCAGTGCGCACAGATCGGCAGCGTCGTTTCCGCGAAGATCCGCTCGAGTGCTTCCTGCCGGTCCACAAGCAGATTACCGGTGCTGGAACCGATAAAAATCTTGATCCCCGGCGTCCGTTTTGCGGCGGCCAATTCCGGAGTGTTGTCCGGCGTAGCCCCGATGTAGAACCCGTAATTCACCAGGCACTTCGTCGCCGCGAGGGCCAGTTTTTCGTGTAACCGCTCGACGGTAATCGTTTCCGGCTTCGTGTTCGGCATCTCCAGAAAACTGGTGACGCCCCCCTTGGCGCACGCACGGGTGGCCGTCCGCAGGTCTTCCTTATGCGTGAGTCCGGGCTCGCGGAAGTGGACCTGATCGTCGATCACCCCAGGGAGCAGATGCAGGCCGGTCGCGTCGATGACTTCATCGGCGGCCGCCGTTGCCGGGGGATCGATGTCGAGGATTTTTTCGTTTTCGATCAGGACATCGACACGGGATAACCCCGTGGGCAAGACACAGGTGGCACCGTGAATCCGCGTCCGCATGGGGGGAGAGTCCTTGGTAATTCACTGTGAGAGAGTCTTGAAATTCCTTCGGATTTCGGATTGACCAACCCGTGTTAGTCGAACCGAATATCGTTGTCTCGAAAATATTCTTCGAGGCTGGCGAGCAGCGGATCGATCGTGAATTTCTGAATTTTATGCGGCGGTTTCCACGGCAGCCAATCGTGGCCAAAGTGTTCGGTCACCGTGATCGGGTGATCCTTTTCGAGCCAGCCCAGAAAGATGACCAGCGTCTTCTCGACGCGACCGGGGCCAAAACGGGCCTCATATGGATGATAGACTTCCTGATAGCGAAACCGCGGGTCCAACTGGATCGTCTGCATGCCGATGCCGGTCTCTTCCCACATCTCGCGGAGCGCACACTGCCGTTCGGTTTCACCTTCTTCGAGATGGCCTTTGGGCAAATCCCAGCGGTGATGATGCTTCATCACCAGGAACGACGGCGTGGGCTGCTTGCGAAAGACGAGCACACCGCAGGCTTTCACTTTTTGCATCGGCGTCGACTTCCTGTCGGGACAAGGTCTCATTTCCGGGGTGGCATCACACGCCTGCCCGTAAGATACACTTGTCACGCAGGAAGCGGAATTGAGCGCCCCACCAGCGGTCCCGATTCGTGCTGGATGATGCACCGATCACACTCTTGCAGCGCTGGGTTTATTGTGTGCCACGGCCGTGTCGGCCGTGAAAATCCGAGCAAAACGCTCTGCAAAATCGCACGTCCGACACGGCCGTGGCACACGGAACTCGATACTTCAACGGGCTGTTAAATCCGGATGGCTGGCAATTTCGATGTGTCCTGTTTGAAGAGACGGGGCGGGGGCCCCGTCCTATGGCCCCCTGATGTTCCCATTCCCATAGGTCGGGGTCCCTGCCCCGACTTCCTGGCAGCAAACGCCGTCATTGCCTGGAATTCCGCCTTCGGTGGCCTCGTGCGCGCCTGATCCCTATCATGCCTGTCTCACATCGAGGAGGCGATCAACATGACCGAGCAGTGTTTTTTGGCGGTGGACCTCGGCGCGGAGAGCGGCCGGGTGATGGCGGGTTTGTTTGACGGACAAAAAGTTCGGCTCGAAGAATTGCACCGCTTTGGTAATGGACCGGTATCGGTCGCGGACACCCTGCGGTGGGACGTGCTGCGGTTGTGGGCCGAGATTCAAGCCGGGCTGGGGAAGTCGGTCGAGAAGTTCGGCAAGTCGATCGTCTCGGTCGGCGTCGACACGTGGGGTGTCGATTACGTGCTGTTGTCGAAGACCGGCGAGATGCTCGGGCAGCCGTATTGCTATCGCGACCCGCGGACCAAGGGGCACATGGAAGCCGCGTTCCGCCGGGTCTCGCGCGGCGACATCTTCGCCCAGACCGGCCTGCAATTCATGGAGATCAACAGTCTTTATCAGTTGCTCGCCTTCCAGGAAACCAACCCGGCGTTGCTCGCGCAGGCGGACAAATTCCTGATGATGCCCGACCTGCTGCATTGGCTGATGTGCGGCAGCCAGGTGGTCGAGTTCACCAATGCCACCACCTCGCAATGCTTCGATGCCCGCAAGAAAACATGGGCGACCGACATGCTGCGGCGATTTGAGTTGCCGACGGCGATGTTCCCGGAAGTGGTCAATCCCGGGACAAAGCTCGGCCGTCTGCGGGAAAGTGTGGCCCAGCGGATGAATCTGCCGCGATTGGATGTTGTCACCCCCGCCACGCACGACACGGGGGCGGCGATCGCGGCGATTCCGACCGAGCACACCGGCAAGGCGAATTGGGCGTACATCAGTTCGGGGACGTGGTCACTGATGGGGCTGGAGTTGCCCCACGCGGTGACGACCCCGCGGGCGCTCGAGCTCAATGTCACCAACGAAGGAGGCGTCGATGGGACATACCGACTGCTGAAGAACATCATGGGCTTGTGGCTCGTGCAGGAGTGTCGGCGGTCGTTCGATCGCGCAGGGACACCGCTCGATTACACGGCGATGACGCAGCAGGCGAACGCCGCGGAGCCGTTCAAGTCGCTGATTGATCCCGACGCTGCGGACTTCCTTGCGCCGCCCGATATGCCCGCCGCCATTCGCGAATGGTGTCAACGGGCGGGACAACCGGTGCCGCAGAATGCCGGGGCGCTGGTCCGGTGTTGTCTGGAAAGTCTCGCGCTCAAGTACCGCATGGTGCTGGGGTGGCTGGAAGAATTATCGGGCACGCCGGTCGAAGTGATTCACATCGTCGGCGGCGGCACGCAGAACGAACTGTTGAATCAGTTCACCGCCAATGCGACCGGCCGCCCGGTCATCACGGGACCGGTGGAAGCGACGGCGCTGGGCAATGTGTTGCTGCAAGCGCGAACCGCCGGGGCGATTGGTTCCCTCGCGGAAATTCGGAACGTCGTGCGGGCGTCGTCGACCATGAAACGTTACGAACCCCGCGACACCGCCGCATGGACCGCGGCGTATCAACGGTTTGTCGAACTCGTGAAACGCCCGAAAACAAGTTGATGCCCGAGAAGCCCAGGGATTCCGATCCCTGGGTCTCTTCATCCGATACCAATGCGACCCAGCCATCAGAATGGCTGGGCTTCCCATGCTGTCCACACTCACTATGGACCTCCTACCATCGACCCTCAACCCTCGACCCTCAACCCTCCGGACGACCTCGTTCCCGACGATGTCATTCCGCATCGGCATTTGCCGCCGCTGAAGTATCGCGATCTGCCGGAGCCGATCGCGTGGACGAAGATGGTCGGGCCGAGCATCATGCTGGCGGGGCTGGCGCTCGGATCGGGCGAGTTCATCCTGTGGCCGCGGATTGCGTATGCGTCGGGGTTCGTGTTCTTCTGGGCGGCGTTGCTCGGGATGATCACGCAGTTCTTCGTGAACATGGAAATCGAGCGCTGGACGCTAGCGACCGGCGAGAGTGCGCTCGCCGGGTTTAGCCGGTTGAGTTGGCACTGGTCGTGGATTTTTCTGATTCTCAACATCGTCCCGTGGGCCTGGCCGGGATGGGGGACCGGAGCCGCGCAGATGGGAAGCTGGCTGCTTCTCGGCCCAGTGGAAGATGTCAAAGATGGCGTGACGAACTACGGCGCGTTGTATGTTCAGCCGCTGGCCATCGCGCTGTTAGTCATCTGCGGCATCGTCCTGACCGCCGGTCCGGTGGTTTACAACACGGTCGAGCGCATGCAGACGTTTCTGGTCGGGCTGATTCTCGTGCTGGTGACAATCATCGCCGCCGTCACCGTCCGCTGGGATGCGTTCGCGGCGCTGTTCAGCCAACTGTGGCGCGTGGGGGGCATGCCCGATCCGATCACGACGGGGTTGCCGATGGTCGATCTGCTCGGGGCGGTGGCGTTCGCCGGGGCAGGCGGCTCGCTCAACCTCGGGCAGAGCAATTACATCATGGATAAAGGCTATGCGATGGGCCAATACATCGGCCGTATCACCAGCCCGCTCACCGGCAAAGAGGAACCGATTTCCGACACCGGTTATCACTTCCGGCACACGCCCGAAAACATGGTCCGGTGGCATGGCTGGTGGAAAGCCGCCAACATCGAACACTTCTTCAGCTTTCTGATGACGTGCGTCATCACACTCTTCCTCATTTCGCTCATCACCTATTCGCTGCTGTATGACGAACACGGGAAACTGCACGAATCGGCAAAGAACCTCGGCGGGGGGATGAACTTCATCTGGATTCAAGCCAAACTTTTGGGCGAGCGTCCGTACGGCGGTTTTCTGAAGACGGCCTATCTCATCGCCGGTGTCGCGATCCTCTTCACGACGGAACTCGGGGTGCTCGACGCCGGTTCGCGGATCTCCGCCGACATCGTGAAGACGAACTTTCTGCGGACCAACGAGCGCTGGAGCATCGGCCGGTTGTACTTCGCGTTCCTCTGGGCGGAGGTCGCCCTCGGTTCGATCATCCTGATCTGCTTCACCAAAGAGCCGTTGATCCAGTTGCGAATTGCCGCGGCGATGAACGGCGCGGTGATGTTCCTGTTCTCGATGACGCTGCTGTACATGAACAATCGAATTCTGTCGCGCAGGCTATCGATGAGCCCGCTGCGGATCGCAATGATCGTCTGGTCCTGCGGCTTCTACGGGTACTTCACGATCCAGGCGGTGCGGTTGTCACTGCTGCCGCTATTGCTGGGAAGGTAAGCGATGTCCAAGCTGCGATCAAAAGAGGGAAGGGCTGTGTGATGGTTTTAACCGAAGAACTTGCGTTAATTGTCCGGCGGTTGGATGATTGCCAGATTCCTTATGCGCTCTGCGGAGGGTTGGCAGTCGCGCTACACGGTTATGTTCGTGCCACAAAGGACATCGATCTGCTTGTACAGTCCAAGGATGTCGAATTGATCTTGCAGACCGTCGAGGAAATCGGTTTCAATCTTGAAGGAGGCACGATTCCGGTTGGATTCGGCGAAACGCATCCATGTGAAGTCCGACGCGTTTCTAAAGTGACGGGCAAGCGGTTGACGACGTTGGACTTAATCGTTGTGAATCCACCACTGGAAGCGGCGTGGAATTCTCGTGAAAGAGTCAGTTGGGATGGACAACCATTGTGGACCGTTTCCCGCGATGGTCTGGGAATCATGAAGCGACTCGCACGCCGTCCAAGCGATCTCAACGATTTGCAGAATTTGGGGATTTCGGTCGATGAAGATTGAAGACGACAACCCTCGCAATCCCGACATGTCGCCCGAAGCCATTGGTTCGCGCCTGCAAATGGTGGACGAACTGCTAACGCTGTGTCTCTCGCTGAAATCCGCAGGCGACGCGCATCGGGCTAAGCAGGTCGCGGAAGCGACAGCCTCTGCACTCACCGCCGCAGCAGAAATTCCGGCGAGGTGACGAGCGCCGAGAGGATGTCTTCGAGCGCCGTGGTTCGATTGGATTTCTCACGCAGATAGACCGTCATCGCCTGCAATTCTTCGTCCGACGGCCCGCGGGAAAGTGTCCGCCAGTAAAGTTGGCTGATCGCGTCTGCGGGGGCGAGATTCTCTTTGGCAAGCTGGGCGACGATGCCGCGCGGATCACCGATGAGACGCTGCACGGTCGCACCACTCAGCAACCAGAAGGCCTGTGCCAACGTGGTTTCATCGCTCCGTTCACATTCACACGATTGCAGCCGCGGCGGCTTGCCGAACACGCGGAGCATCTGGTCGCCCGCTTGCGGTCCTCCCTTGCGACGCAGCATCGCCCCGACACCGGCGAGCGATCCCGCCCGCGTTCCCGCTGGCAACCCGGCGAACTCGACCGTCGCGCCGCTCGCCTGCATCATGCCATCCGCCAATTGCTCGGCGGACAACCGCCGGACCACCGCGTGCGAATAATTGATCTCGTCATCGCCATTCTCTTCCGTTGGCGTGGAGGATCGCTGATAGGCTTCTGACAGGGCAATCGTCTTCAACAACGGTTTGAGTCGATAGCCTTCCGAGCGCAGCTCATTGGCAAGGGATTGCAGCAACTCGGGATGACTCGGCGGATTCGTTGCCCGGAAATCGTCGACCGGTTCGACCAGCCCGCGGCCCATGAGTTGCCGCCACGCGCGGTTCACCAGCATCTGCGCAAAGCGGTCGTTATCGGGCCGGGTGAGCCAATCCGCGAGGGCCGTCAAACGGTCGCTGTCCTTCGTCGCGGTACTCGCCCCGAGGAATTGCGGCGGCCGCGGTTTGTCGGTGCGCGGATCGGGCACGCTGCCGGCATCGTTGATGATGACCAGTTGCTCCCCGTCGAATTCGTGCTTGTCGTTATCATCCCGGCGGTTGTTTTCGAGGATCTTGTAATCGACCTGCGCGAAGACGTTGCCCCAACTGTAATAGTCGTTCTGCGTCCAGCGATCGAACGGATGATTGTGACATTTCGCACATTGCAGACGGACGCCAAGAAACAACTGCCCGACAGCTTCGGAGCGCGCGAACGGATCGCGCAGCGCGCGATAGAAATTGGACGGCGGATCGGCATAGGTGCTGCCGCGCGAAGCGATGAGTTGACGGACGAGTTCATCCAGCGGCAGGTCTTCCGCAAAGGCATTTCGCAGCCACGCATGGAAGACCTGCGCCCCTTTGGCATCGAGCGTCTTTTCTTCGACGCGCAACATGTCAGCCCATTTGAGCGCCCACCATTCCGCAAACTCCGGACGCTCCATCAAAGCATCGATCCACGCTTCTCGCTTGGCAGGACTGGCATCATTCACGAACCGTTGCGCTTCCTCCGCAGTCGGCAGCGTGCCAATCAGATCGAGCGTCGACCGTCGCACGAACGTGGCATCATCACACGGCGGCGATGCGGGAAGTTTGAGACGCATCAATTTCTGATTGACGAAGTGGTCCACGCTGTTCGTGGACGGAGCGCGGTTGTTCGTCAGCGCGGGACGCTGGGGAATCAGCGTCACCCGGACCGCTTGTTGTTGATCGAGGTACCGCACCAGCACCACAGTCTCCCCGGCGGTGAGGCCGCGCACCGTTCCGTTTGGGCCGACTTCCACCAGCGGGCTGCCGACTTCGTACACCGCCATCGTGGAAACGTCGCGCGTGGAACCATCCGTGAACCGCGCGGTGGCCTCCAGTGAAAAACTCCATTGCGGCGATTCGAGAAGGACTTCGGTCGGCGTGACGGCGAGCGATTGCAGCCGCGCGGCTTTTGCAGGGTCGGCCGGCATTCCCGCGGCGATCCAGTCGTGCAGAATGCGATATTCCGCGCTGTCAATCGGGAACCGCCGGCCTCCTTCATGCGCGATCTGCATCGTGGCTTTACGCAGATACAAACTATCCGCCGGGACGGCGAGGTTCGCGCGGCGGCTTTGCCAATCGCGTGTGAGGGTCTGCCAATCGAGGTCCGGGTCTTGTCCCCGCAGAGAAAGCTGGAAACCCCCTTTCCCGCGGGCATTGCCGTGACACGTGCCGAGATTGCACCCCGCTTTCGACAACACCGCCATCACATCGTGACGAAACGAGACCTCCGCCCCGGCACACGGCACGGCGACACTCAGAATGCAGAGCAACCACGGAGCAACACGCATGGCAGGTCAACCGACGGCGGGCAAGCGGGGCGAGGCATTCCAATTCTACGCCATTTTCGCCACGACGCCAGCCGAAGAGCTGAAGCGGGATCGTAGGGTTTGCCGAGTCTTCGAGGCGAACCGCATTTCCAATCCCCGCTTGGTTCGCCTCGAAGACTCGGCAAACCCTACCCGCTCATTCGAGAATCTCCACCGTTTCGACCGCCATCAAGGCGTTGATTTGCTGACACGTGGCGCGGGCGATCCGTTCGCGGGAACGGTTGGTGTGCGGTGACCAGTCGGTATGCACCACGCTGATGAGGAGTTCCTGCTCGCCGGTATCACGCTGGAAGAGCAACCGCACCATCCACAATTGATTCTGCCGTTGGGCGTCGATCGGATGGAACATGCACAGGGGTTGGCAATCGGTGATCGCGCCGCCGGGGATGAGGTATTGATCGCTGTCTCCTTCCATGCGGATTTCATTGCGGGCCTGATCGATTTTCATCAGCAACAGGTCGGATGACATCGTCCATTTGATTTTGACGAAACTCTCACGGGGGATGATCGAAACGTATTTCACTTCCGGGTCGGAGAGATCGACTAACGTTTTCGGTCGCCGGGCGAATTCGGTCCGCAGGCGGGATAACGCCCAGAGGTTGCCATACACGCTGATGCACAATTGCGACGTGTAGGTTCCCCAGGCAAAACCGGCACCTCCGACGAAAATCGCCAGCACGCCGAGAATGATCTGCTCGACGGAACACAACCATCCGCCAAGCGCCATCACCCCGATCCCGCCGAGGAAATAGAAGACGGGGATGATATCGCGGATGTTGATGTTCCACGCATACGCCCCATTGCGAACCAACTGGCGGTATGGCTCCGCAATCGGCGTGACGGTCGCCACGAACATGGTCTCAGTGGCCGCAGCCGGCGCGGCAATGACCGCGGCCGGGGCCACTTGTAATTCGGGATGAATGACATCCAGCTTGGTCGCCAGTTTGGGAAGCGAGGCCCGCAGCGACAACACTTCCGCAGTGGTCAGTTCCACTTGCCGCAGGACCTTGCGACGCATGGTTTGCAGGCCCCAGGTGCGGTAATGATCTTCGATGGAGGCATACACCGGATGATCGAGCGGGGAGGCATCCGGATCATCGAACCACTCGGCGATAAATTTGCAGGATTGTTGCGGCTGTCCCACCGGCGGGGCATCGAGCAGGCCGCGGGCCAGTTCCCCGCTCTGCCATGCGGCCATCAGGTTCTCGCTGTAATACGGCGCGGTTTGCACCTCTTCCTTATGCGCCCAGCGACGCAAGTCCCGCGAGTAGGCCCGTCGCGCGCGGTTCCAGCCTGTCGCCCCCACAATGCCCATGAAGCAGGACAGCTCGAACAGAAACATGAGCCAGTTCATGACGGCCAAGGGCTTCTTTTGCCCGACCTGCGGCTTGCCCACGTCCTCCTGCACATCGTTCGCCATGCGATGGGCGATGTATTCGGGCACAAGTTCGACCCGGTTTTGCAGCGGCGGCGGCAAATGCGGCTGCATGTCGAAATAGAAATAGGAAACGTACGCCAGCGCACCCACGAGCACGCCGAGTATCCCGGCGATCCAATGATTCCGGCACTTCGACCCCGCCACCAGCAGGTGCAGCACGCCCCCGAGCGCCAACGCCAACACCATCGGGACAATCACGATGAAGTACCAACCCCGCTCAAACAGCAGGCTGAGCACGAACCCAATCCCCAGTGCGGCAGCAATCGCCCCGCAGAAGAGCATCGGGAAGCCCGCTGGCATCACGCCCATGTCCGAGACATAGTGCTCGCGCTCATTCAACAACGGCATGAGATTGCTCCCGATGGGGTGCATAGAGGGAAAGACGTAGCGGACGAAAGGGGATCTGCCGGAACGATAATCCGTTCATGCAGCAGATTTCAATAATTCGCGACCGAGAATTGCTCCGCTGGTTTCTTTGAAATTGCGAATCAATCCGCTCGCACATCGATATTCGGTGTCAATCATCAGAAAATCATGGGGATTGAGCGCCAATCGATAGAAACCGGGAGCATCGACTTCATAGAATCCGTTTCGACCAGCAGCACCGGAATTCGAACAGGACCGGTCACGAATCACTTTTTAGAAGCGAGAATTCCATGCAAGGCAGTCAAGCGGTGATTGATGCTCTCAATGGGGGGCTGACGATCGAACTGACCGCGATCAATCAGTATTTCGTGCAGGCAAAGATGTGCCGGAACTGGGGGCTCAACAAGCTCGCGGACAAGCACTACGCGGAATCGATCGGTGAGATGAAACACGCCGAAAAGCTGATTGACCGGATCATCTTCCTCGAAGGGGTGCCGGAGATCGCCCGGTATGACGTGATCCGCGTGGGGACCACGGTTCCCGAGCAGTTCCAGTACGACCTCGCGCTGGAAACCAAGGGCGTGCTGGCCTACCGCGACGCCGTCAAGGTGTGCGAAGGCGAAAAAGACGCCGGCAGCCGCGATCTGCTCACTACGATTCTGGTGGAATCGGAAGAGCACGTCGACTGGCTGGAATCGCAGCTCGATCTCATCAGCAAGATCGGCATCGAAATCTACCTCGGTCACCAGATGGGTGAACACGAAGGCGGCGGCCACTGATTTTGATTCTTCGTACGCCCAGGGATTCCGATCCCTGGGTCTCTTCCTTCACGCGAACCCGAACACCGGTTCCATCTCAACCTGCTCTTGCGCCGCCCGCTGACGGGCCGCTTCCGCAAGAAACCGTTTGATGTGCCGGTGACACGCGGTGCATCCGCCGCCGGCACCGCACGACGCGGTGACTTGCCGGACGGTGTGGAGTTCGCCGTCGTCGATGGCGTCGCGAATTTCGTCTTCTTCGACCCGCAGGCAATGACACACCGGCCGGGAGGCCGCCGTGTTGGGCGCGGGGAAGGAATCGGTCAGGCGATTCAGCATGGTTTTGACCAGCGGGGCGGGTGAGGCAACCGGCGGGCATGAAATTGAGACTCAATCTCAACTCCACCACCGAATTCTATCATCAACATCCACCACTTCCAAGCCCCCCGTCCTTGATTTTTTTCCCGGACTCTTACAGGCTGAACTCCCGATGATCGGCGATCCCACCGAATCGTCCTTTTTCCATCCAGATTGGCTATCACCGGAGCGGACCGATGTGTCGCTGGCATAAGCGGTTGTGCTGTTTCACCCTCACTTTGACAGCGATGTTCGCTCTCGCCTGGGGAGACGGCCCCGCGGACAACCAATTTGACACCGTCCGCCGGGTGCCCAAACTCGGGGTCGAAGTTTCCCCCGCCGACCGGGAAGAACTGGAAGCCGGGCTGAAAGTGCTGGGCGACCAGATCGCGAAGCTCAAAGAGACCGAGGACGACGAGCCCGAATCGACTCGTAGCCGGGGGGAAGGCCTGCGGCTCGCACTTCCCGACGTCGAAATTTTTTACCGCGCGGTCGACCAGGCCCTGCGCTATCAGGAATTCTTTGACGTCAAGGAAATCCCCGTGGCGAAGAAACTGCTCGAAATCGGCAAAGAGCGGGCGACACAACTCACCATGGGACAGGCACCGTGGACCAAAGCGACCGGGCTGGTCGTCCTCGGTTACCGTTCGAAGATCGACCAGACGGTGCAACCCTACGGCTTGATCATCCCGGAAACGTACGACCCGCAACCGTCCCACCGTTATCGGCTCGACCTCTGGTTCCACGGCCGCGGCGAAACTCTCAGCGAAGTCAACTTCATTCAACAGCGGATGACCAACAAGGGGGAATTCACGCCGCCGGAAACGTTGGTACTGCATCCGTACGGCCGGTATTGCAACGCCAACAAATTCGCGGGAGAGATCGATACCTTCGAAGCACTGGAAAACGCCCAACGGCGGTACCGGATCGATAACGAAAAGATTGCCGTCCGCGGGTTCTCGATGGGTGGCGCGGCGTGTTGGCAGTTCGCCGTCCATTATCCCGGCCGCTGGTTCGCCGCGAATCCCGGGGCCGGCTTTTCCGAAACGCCGGACTTTCTAAAAGTCTTTCAGAAGGAAACGCTGCAACCAACGTGGTTCGAGCAGAAGCTGTGGCGGTGGTACGACTGCACGGGATACGCCGCGAACCTGGCGTTTCTGCCGACGGTGGCCTACAGCGGCGAAATCGATTCGCAGAAGCAAGCCGCAGACATGATGGAAGCGGCATTGAAAGCCGAGAAGCTGCCGCTGATTCACATCATCGGTCCCATGACCGCCCACAAGATTCACGCCGATTCCAAGATTGAAATCGAGCGTTATCTCAGCCGCTGGGCTCGCCTGGGCGCACCGCAGGAACTCGATTCGCCGCTGCCGAAAGACGGTGAATGGGAAACCATCGAACAGTTCCAGACCTATACTCTGCGTTACAACAAATCGCGGTGGATCACGATTCATCGTATGAAAGAACATTGGGAACCGGCCCGCATCGTTGTGCAGACGAAAGCCGAGAAGAATGGACTGACAGAACTCCGCGTGATCACGAAAAACGTAGACGCGTTTGAACTGCGGTTTGCGGACGATAACGGTGCTGACGACACCATCCTGCATCCGATCACCGTCGATCAGACCAAACTCACCGCCGCCATGAGCCGTGGACGAAATCCCAAATCGTTGTATTTCTACAGGGATGGCGAAGATTGGCAGAGCCACAGCGACACGATTTTCGAGAGCGGATTGCACAAGCGCCACGGCCTGCAAGGCCCCATTGATGATGCCTTCCTCGATGCGTTCATCTTCGTCAAGCCGACGATGAAAGGCCTGTCCCCGGAAGTCGACAAGTGGGTGCAGGCCGAGTTCGACCACGCGGTCACCCATTGGCGACAACAGATGCGCGGCGATGCACGGATCAAGTTAGATACCGAAATCACGAAGGAAGATATGGAAGACGCCAATGTCGTCTTCTGGGGCGACCCGCGGTCCAACGATGCCTTGATTCAAGTCTTCGACGAACTGCCGGTGTCATGGGACTTGAAAGAGAACGTGGTGCATGCCGGTGAGCAGAAGTTCGATGCGGCGTTTCACATGCCGATCATGATCTACCCGAACCCGCTCAACCCGAAGCGGTACCTCGTCCTCAACAGCAGCTTCACTTACCGCGAATACGATTACCTCAACAACGCCCGGCAAACGCCGAAGCTACCCGACTGGGCAATCATCGACGTCCGCACGCCGCCGAACAGCCGCTGGCCGGGCAAAATCGTTGCTGCAGACTTCTTCGATGAAGAGTGGAAACTGAAACCGGCGAAGAAGTGATCGTAGTGATCGGGGATTGCAAATTGAAAATTGAAAATTGAAAATTGCAGAATGAACAGGCGATGCGAAGAACCTTTCCATCTCTGGATGGGCATTTTTCAATTCTCAATTTGCAATTCCTGATTCTCAACCGCAAATGATGCCTTCCAAGAGATTCATTCCGTGAATGCCGCGCCGATTGTGCCGCCGTGGATGCGTCTCGCGGTGGTCGTGTGGCTGCTGGGATTTCTGTTCGTTTTCTTCAATCAGGTTCTCCCCAACAATCGTCCTTTCACACGGTGGGATGTCTGGTCGCAGGTTCCCTTCGCGCTGATGGATGCGGTTGACCCGCCGCAAACGGAGACGAGCCTGCCGCGTGGGTGGAGTTATGTCGGCCAACGTCTGCCGTTATGGGGAATGGCGGCGTTCATTCTGGCCGGGGCGTGGGGTTGTGGAATTGTCGTTCAACGACACGCCATCCCGTTTGTGTGCCACTGGCTCTGCCAGTGTCTTCGAATGAATCCGTCTGTTCCCCATGATAAAAAAGACACTGGCAGAGCCAGTGGCACACCGCCACGCTTGAGTGACTCTTCAAATGATTGGACGCCGTTCGAACAACATTATTTCGCGGGACTGCTCGGATTGAGCATGGTCTCGCTGGTCGTTCTCGTGCTGGGGTTGATCGGTGCTCTCTCCGCAATCGTGCTCGGATCATTCCTCGCCGCCGGCCTCATTTGCGGCGGCTGGTTCACTTGGTGCGATCGAAACGCAGCGGCGAAATCATCGTCCGGCGGTTCTCCGTGGTGGTTACTCATCATTGCTCCGTTTCTCATCGGCATTCTGCTCGGCGCTCTCTCACCGTCCACCGATTTTGACGTCAATGAATATCACCTCGGCGGTCCGAAGGAATGGTTTCTCAATGGGCGCATCACGTTTCTGTCGCACAACATCTACACGAGCTTTCCGTTTCTGACCGAGATGCTGTTGCTTGCGGGGATGGTGCTGGCCGGAGATTGGTTCCGGGGAGCGCTCGTCGGTCAGGTCGTGCTCGCGGCGTTCGCACCGTTGACGGCCGTCGGCCTCTATGCCGCGGGGCGACGCTGGCATTCGGAAGCCGCGGGGCGGATCGCGGCCATCGTGTACCTGTCGACACCGTGGGTCTTCCGCCTGTCGATCATTGCGTATGCCGATGGCGGCTTGATGACGTACACCGGCGGGGCGGCCCTCGCGGCGTGGTGGACTTGGCAACGCCTGCGCGATCCCCCCCCCGTCCTTGACGGGCGGCTAAGACAAAATGTGCTGCTGACCGGACTGTTGTCGGGCAGCGCGATGGCTTGCAAATATACCGGGTTGGTCATGGCCGTCGCGCCGTTTGGACTCGCATTGATGTTCGCCGCCTTGCGCCGTTCCCACGGTTGGAAAGGGGCGACCGAAACGGCCGTGGTCTTTTCGCTGGGTGTCGGGTTGACCATCGGACCGTGGTTGTTGAAGAACGTTATTGAGACCGGCAACCCGGTCTATCCGCTGGGATACTCAGTCTTCGGCGGGCGCGATCTCGATGATGCGCTGGCTCTCAAATGGAAGCGCGGCCATGCCCGGCCGTCGGCGGGTTCCGTGATCGGCGAAGCGCGCAGTCTGGTGATGCAGGCGTACGATGTCGCGGCGGTGAATGACTGGCAAAGCCCGCTCGTGTTTGCGCTCGCCCCGCTGGTTCTGCTGACCTCTTCGTCGCGACGGCGGGCCGCATTTCCAGCGGCAATCACCGCGTGGTTGTTTCTCGCCTGGTGGCTCTTCACGCATCACATCGACCGCTTCTGGTTACCGCTGCTGCCCACGGCGGCGCTGCTGGCCGGGATGGGAGCCGCGGACGCCATCGAGCACGGCAGTCGCTGGGTGATCCGCGGCGTGCTGGTCCTCGGCGTGGTGTTCAATCTCGGATTTTGTGCGACCGGTTTTGTGGGGTACAACGTCGGTCTAACGGACCTCACCGCCGCTCGTGAGTTCACATCCCGCATCGTGGGTCCCGAGATCGCGTGGATCAACGCCGCCATGACTCATCGCGATCTGCCTGCCAAGACGAAAGTGCTGTTCGTGGGTGAAGCGGAGATCTTCCCCGCGCGGTTTCCGTACGAATACAACACCGTCTTCGATCGATCGCTGTTCGAAGAATGGTGCGGCGAACCGGGGGGCATGCCCGCGAAAGAGCGGCCCTTGCGATCGCCCGCCGAGATGCGAGCCACGCTCGCCCAACACGGCATCACACATCTTTACGTGAACTGGGGCGAGATTTGGCGCTACCGGCAAACGTACGGTTACACCGACTTCGTTCACCCGTCGCGGTTTCGGGCCCTCATCGACGCCGGCGTTCTCGCCGAGCCCCTTCTATGGCCGCATGAACTTGGTCGCCGTTCGGTCGCGGGGTTGCCATCGTCCGAATCGGCAGCGATGCGCGAATGGGCCCCGGAACTCTTCGTCCGCGGACGGGACGGCGAAGAACTGATCACCGGCGAACTCTATCCCGTGAAATAACAACTCTCTCGACGAATCGCTCGTGTGCCACTGGCTCGGCCAGTGTTCCTTCAATTGGAAAAAGACGGCACTGGCAGAGCCAGTGGCACACAAATTCAAATCGATGGGTACGATCAATTCGATGCTTGAAATGACGATGCACTCTCAGGACTCGCTGGCCGCTTTTCTCGCCGGGCGGTTCGCCAATCGGTCCACGCCTGAATGGCTTCGTAAAAGACGGGTGTCAGAAAGATACCGAACATCGTGACGCCGAGCATGCCCCAGAAGACGGCGGTCCCCAGCGTGTGACGCATTTCGGCACCGGCCCCCTGCCCGATCATCAGCGGCACCACGCCAAGGATGAACGCGAACGACGTCATCATGATCGGTCGCAATCGCAACCGGCATGCGGCGAGCGTGGCTTCACGGCGATGGTCTCCCGCGGAATGCTTGGCCCGCGCGAATTCCACAATCAGAATCGCGTTCTTGCATGCCAACCCCACGAGCACCACGAACCCGATCTGCGTGAAGATGTTGACGTCGAGGTTCGCTCCCCGCACACCCGCCACCGAACAGAGCAGACACATCGGCACCACCAGAATCACGGCCAGCGGCAAGGCCCAGCTTTCGTACTGCGCCGCCAGCACCAGAAACACCAGCACGACGGCCAGCACGAACGCATACATCGCCGTGCTTCCGGCCTGCAATTGCAGAAACGCGAGTTCCGTCCACTCGGCCCGCATCGAGGGCAGCACGTGTTCTTCGGCGACGGCACGCATCCGCTCAATCGCCTGTCCCGAACTCGTCCCCGGTGCCGCGTTCAGATTGATCGTTGCCGACGGATAGAGATTGTAGCGCACGATCATCACCGGACCACTCGTTTCCCGCGGCGTGGCGACGGCCGCCAGGGGGACCATGTGGCCTTCGTCGTTGCGGACTTTGAGCCGCTTTAGATCTTCCACCTGCATGCGATACCCGGCATCCGCCTGCACATTCACCTGCCAGGTGCGGCCGAAGCGGTTAAAGTCGTTGACGTACAGCGAACCGAAATTTGTTTGCAGCGTGTTGAACAGCTCGGCAATCGACACCCCCATCGTTTTGGCGGCGTCGCGGTCCACGTCGAGAAACAACCACGGCGTGTCGGCGCGGAAGCTCGTGAAGAGCGACGTGAGCCCTGGGGTTTGTGCGCCGGCTTCCACCATCGATTGACTGGCCTGTTGCAGCGCCGCGAGGCCATTGTCGCCGCGGTCTTCGATGACGAGCTTGAAACCGCCCGCGGTACCGAGACCGTCAATCGGCGGCGCACCAAGCACGTTGACGAGCGCTTCCGGAATCTGTGCGTCGAGGGTTTCCTTCACCCGCGCCCCAATCACATCGGCGGACAGTCCGTCGTGGGCGCGGTGATGAAAATCGTCGAGCATCAGATAGAACGAGCCGAAGTTGGGGGCGTTGGCACCCAGCAGCAACGACTGCCCGGCGATGCCGACGGTGTTGCGAATCCCCGGCGTTTCCTTCAGCGCCTTTTCCATGCGCCGCATGACTTCACTGGTCCGGTCGAGCGAGGCGGAGTCGGGCAATTGCACATTGACCAGCAAATAGCCTTTATCTTGTGCGGGGATAAACCCGGTCGGCGTCGTGTCGAACAGATACCACGTGGCATACAACAAACCGCCGTAGACGCCGAGCACCAGCAGATTGACTCGCAACATCCCCCCGACGGTGGCCACGTACCAATCCGTAGTGATGTTGAAGGCACGGTTGAACGCTGCAAAGAACCACGTCAATGCCTGATTCAACCACCGTGCGAAAAACCAGCCGGCGACCATGCCAACCACCGCCGCAATGACGGCGGGTAACCATTCCGAATGGGCGATGCTTGCGCGATCCACTCCTTGCGCGATCCAATTACCGCCCCACAAATAGCCGACCATTGCCCCGGTGAGCGGGAACGCCATCCGCGGCAGCGCTTCGTGCTTGCCGTCCACCCGCGGCCGTAACAATAGCACGGCGAGCGCGGGGCTGAGCGTGAGCGAGTTGAACGCGGAGATCACCGTCGAAATGGCAATCGTCAGCGCGAACTGTTGAAAGAATTTCCCCACGATACCCGTAATGAACACGCAGGGAATAAAGACCGCCGCCAGCACCAGGGCCACAGCGATGACAGGGCCGGAGACTTCGTCCATCGCCTGAATGGCGGCGGCGCGCGGGGCGAGACCGTGCTCGATGTGATGCTCGATCGCTTCAACCACCACGATGGCGTCGTCGACCACGATGCCGATGGCGAGCACCAGTCCGAACAACGTGAGCGAGTTCAAACTGAAGCCGAATGCCGCCATCGCGGCAAACGTGCCGACAATCGCGACGGGAACCGCCACCAGCGGAATCACCGCCGCTCGCCAGCCCTGTAGAAAGACGAGCACCACGATGGCCACGAGAAACACGGCATCCCGCAGCGAATGAAAGACTTCGTTGACCGATTCCTGAATGAACGGCGTCGTGTCGTAAACGATCGAGAAATCGACACCGTCGGGAAAACGACCGCGAAGTTCCGTCATTTTCTGCCGCACGCGATCAGCCGTGCTCAACGCATTGGAACCCGGCAACTGATAGACCGAAAGCGCGACCGACGGCTGACCATCGAGGGTGCAGACCTGATCGTAACCGAGCGCCCCGAGTTCCGTGCGCGACACATCTTTTAACCGGATCACGCGGCCGTCGGCGTCGGAACGGAGAATCATGTCCGCGAACTGCGCTTCGTCGCTGAGTCGGCCCAGCGTGGTCATCGTGAACTGAAACACCTGATCCGTGGGTGCGGGCGGTTGACCAATTTGCCCCGCGGCGACCTGCACGTTCTGCTGTTCGATCGCGTGGACGACATCGTTCGCAGTGAGATCGAGGCTCGACAGTTTCGCGGGATCGAGCCACACTCGCATGCTGTAATCACGCTGACCGAGGAACGTGATATCGCCGACGCCGGACAAACGGGACAACTCGTCGCGCAACTGAATGGTGGCGTAATTGCTGAGGTACAGGTTGTCGCGGCTGTTATCGGGCGAGAAAAGGTTGACGATCATCAATACCGAGGGGGACTTTTTCTTGACATTCACGCCCCGGCGGGTGACCAGTGCGGGCAACACCGGTTGGGCGAGGGCCACGCGATTCTGCACGAGCACCTGTGCGAGATTGAGATCGACTTCGGGACGAAAAGTCACCGTCAGCGTGTAGGAGCCGTCGTTCGTGCATTGCGACGACATGTAGAGCATGCCTTCAACGCCGTTGACGTACTGTTCAATCGGCGCGGCGACGGTATCGCTCACGACGCGCGAGTTCGCACCGGGGTAGAACGCCGAGACTTCCACCGTCGGGGGCGTGATCTCCGGGTACTGCGTCACCGGCAACGAAAAGACCGCGATCCCCCCGGCGAGAGTGATGATGATCGACAGCACCGAAGCAAAGATGGGCCGGTCGATGAAGAATCGCGAAAACATGGGTAAACCTGTCAAACGATGCGAAGTCATTCACGGGAGGGCAAGGTTTTCACCGAACCACTACACGGAGTTCGATTAAGCTCATCGGACTCCGGTCCCCTCGCCCCCGTCTGCGGGGGAGAGGGTTAGGGTGAGGGGGTTTCCTTCAATCCTCCCCCTCATCCGGCCTATCGGCCACCTTCTCCCCCGCAGACGGGGGAGAAGGGACCGCATCCGTGCTGAGCTTGAATCATGGCAACACATCCCAACGTTCCCGATACATAGCGAAAAAGTGAATCTGACTCCCTATAACCATCCCACTCGCGGGGACACTTGCAGCTCAACCCGAGCGGCGTCCTCCCAGTGGTTCTGTGTTGATCTCTGGTGAAGACGGTCCACGACGATGCAGCCGGCGATCGACCGCCACGAAGGCCGTCCCGGCGGCACGACCGACGCGCCCTAACAATCGCCATGCCGGACCGAGCCGCAACCAATCGAGCGCCTTCGCGCCGCCGCGCGGGAGGACGCCACTCGAAAACGGCGACCATTCCGCGGCGTGTTCAATCACGTAGAAAAATACCGGCGTCAGCACGATGCCGAAGAACGTCACGCCCAGCATCCCACTGAAGACCGCTGTCCCGAGCGCTCGCCGCATTTCCGCCCCGGCACCTTGGGCCACCACGAGCGGCAACACGCCGAGAATGAACGCGAACGACGTCATCATGATCGGCCGTAAACGGAGTTCGCAGGCTTGCAGCGTGGCTTCTCGAATGGGCGTGCCTTCATGCCGCCGCGCCCGGGCAAACTCAACGATGAGAATTGCGTTCTTGCACGCCAGTCCAATCAGCACGACGAAACCAACCTGCGTAAACAGATTGATATCCATGTTCGCATAGCCCACGCCGGCGATGGAGCTGAGCACGCACATCGGCACCACCAGAATCACGGCCATCGGCAATGCCCAGCTTTCATACAAGGCGGCCAACACCAGAAACACGAAGACGACCGAGAAGACCAGCACGATGACGACCGTGCTGCCGGTCATTCGTTCGAGATAGGCCAGTTCCGTCCATTCGTAAGCGAGGTTGCGCGGCAGCTCTTCCTTGCAGATGGCCTCCATCGCCGTGAGCCCATCGCCGGTGCTGACGTTCGGCTGCGTGTTGCCGTTGATCGCCGCCGCGGGGTACATGTTGTACCGCGTGAGCACCAGGGGGCTGCTCGATTCACGAATGGTGCAGACCGCTCCGAGCGGAATCATTTCCCCTTCGTGATTGCGGACCTTGATGAGTTGAACGTCGGTCACATCGTCGCGGAATTGCGTATCCGCCTGCACGGCCACCTGCCATGTCCGGCCGAAGCGGTTGAAGTCGTTCACATACCGCGAGCCGAGATTCCCCTGGAGTGCCGCGAAGACTTCCGAAAGTTCGACGCCCTTCTGCAAGCACGCCACCCGGTCGATATCGGCGTAATACTGCGGTGAGTTCGCTCGGTACGCGGTGAAGAGCGATTGAATCACCTCGGGCTTCGCACGGCCCTTCTGAATGATGTTCTCCGTCTGCAACTGGAGATTCATCAGGTTCCCCTCCCCGCGGTCTTCAATCATGATGCGGAAACCGCCGGCGCGACCCAGACCGTTCACCGCCGGTGGGGGGAAGATGCTGACGATGGCCTCCGGGAATTCCTCGGTGAAGCGTTTCGAGAGTTTGCCGAGAATCGCGAACATGGAAACATCGGGGGTACGGCGATGGTGGAACTCGTCGAGAATCAGGAACATCGTACCGAAGTTGGAACCATACGCGCTCAAGACGAACGAGTTGCCGGCCACCGAGTTGACGTTCTTCACGCCCTTGGTTTCCAGCGCGATTTCTTCCAGCCGCCGCATCACCTCGCGCGTCCGCAGGGCCGACGCGGCATCCGGCAATTGCACGGCGGCCAGCATGTAGCCCTTGTCCTGCGTGGGGATGAACCCGGACGGCAACTGGTTGTAGCCCCAGCCCGTCAGCCCCAGCAAACCACCATAGACCAGCAGCACAATGGCGGGAATCCGCAACATGCGTCCGACGAGACCGACATACTTGCGCGTGCCGAATTTGAAGGTCCGGTTAAACAGCCGGAAGAACCAGCCGAGCAGGAAGTCGATGATGATCGTGGCCCAGTCGCGTTTCGCATTGCGCGGACGCAGCAGCAAGGCGGCCAATGCCGGGCTGAGAGTGAGCGAATTGATCATCGACAGGATCGTCGAAATCGCGATCGTCAGCGCGAACTGTCGGAAGAATTGTCCGACGATGCCCGAGAGGAACGCACAAGGAATGAAGACAGCGCTCAACACCAGTCCCACGGCAATCACCGGGCTGGCGACTTCGTCCATCGCACGGATGGCGGCCGAACGGGGATCGAGGCCATGCTCGATGTGATATTCGACGGCTTCGACCACCACGATGGCGTCATCGACCACGATGCCGATGGCAAGCACCAGTCCGAACAACGTCAGATTGTTCAAGCTGAAACCGACAACGGCCATGGCGGCGAACGTGCCGATGATGGCCACCGGCACGGCGATCAGCGGAATGATCGCCGGTCGCCAGCCTTGCAGAAAGACGAGCACCACCAGCGCCACGAGAATGACCGCATCGCGGAGGGCATTGAAGACTTCCTGAATCGCTTCGCGAATGAACGGCGTCGTGTTGAATCCCACTTCGACCGCCACGCCCTCGGGGAGATCTTTCGAGATTTCGGCGAGCTTCTCGTGAATCCGATCGGACGTGGCCAACGCATTCGCATCCGGCAACTGGAAGATCGCCAACCCCACGGTCGGCTTGCGATCGAAACGGTTGTTGATGTCCTGGCTGCGGGCTCCGAGTTCCACCCGGGCGATATCGCGGACGCGGATCATGCCGCCGTTGTGCTCGGCCCGGATGATGACGTTCTGAAACTCTTCCACACTCGTTAACCGGCCCACGACGGCGATGGGCAATTGCCGAACCGGCGCGTCCGCCGTGGGTGCCTGGCCAATGTGACCCGTGGCGACTTGCAGGTTCTGTTCGCGCAGGGCGTTGACGACATCGGTCACGGTGAGATGCAGCGATGACAACTTGCCCGGATCGACCCACACGCGGAGGGCGTAATCGCGCTGGCCGAACAACAACACTTCGCTGATGCCGTCGACCCGCGCGAGTTCGTCGCGAATATGGAGCAGGGCATAGTTGCTGAGGTACGTTTGATCGTAGCGGCCGTCCGGAGAGTTCACGCTGGCGACCAGCAGAATGTCGGGCGAACGTTTTTTGGTCGTCACGCCGGTGGCCCGCACCACGTCGGGCAATTGCGGCAATGCGAGGCTCACGCGATTCTGCACGAGCACCTGCGCGAGATTGAGATCGACGCCGGGCGCGAAAGTCACCGTGAGCGTGTACGAACCGTCGCTGGTACTTTGCGACGACATGTACAGCATTTCCTGCACGCCGTTGACCTGCTGTTCAATCGGCGCGGCAATCGACTCGGCGACGGTTTTGGCGTTTGCACCGGGATAGTTGCAGTCCACTTGCACCGTCGGCGGAGTGACGGGCGGGTATTGCGCGATCGGCAATTGCGCCGCGGCAATCGCGCCAGCCAACGTCACCACGATGGAAAGCACCGTGGCAAAAATGGGACGGTCAATAAAGAACCGGCAGAACATGATCGCTCGCGGGCTGACAAACTCGATGCGAACTTAACGCGTGGCTTCCCGAACCGACGACAATCCGGTATTAGGACGGACCGGCGTGACCAGCACGGACGGCGTCACGATTTCCTCGGTCTGCTGAGCCGTGTTCTCACTCGTGGGGATCAGCTTCGGCGTGACTTTGATGCCCGGCCGGACGCGCTGGAGGCCATTCACGATGACACGGTCACCGCTTGTTAATCCGTCATTGACGACGCGCAAATTGCCGCTGAGCCGCCCGGTCTTAATCCGGCGGTACTGCACTTCGTCCTTGTCGTTGAGGACGTACACGAACCGTTGGCCCTGATCCGAACCGAGAGCCTCTTCTTTCACCAGCACGGCTTCGCGCGACAGGCCGACGGGCACTTTTACGCGGATGAACATTCCCGGTGTGAGCAGTTTTCGCGGATTATCAATCTCGGCTCGCAGGCGCAGCGTCCCCGTTGTGGCGGACACCTGGTTATCCACAAAGTTGACGCGGCCTTTCAAGGTGAACTCGGTTTCGTCCGCGAGACTGAGTTCGACTTCAATGGCCTTATCGCGGGCCGATTGCATTTTGCCTTCGCCAATCAGCCGCTGGACTTGCAGCACGGTTCGTTCATCCACGTCGAAATAAGCGTAGATGGGATCGAGCGAAACGAGGGTTGCCAGCGGGGTCTCATCGGCCTTGATGAGGTTGCCGGGATCCACCAGCCGGCGGCTGATGCGGCCAGCGAACGGGGCCGTAATTTCGGTGAATTCAAGGTTCAACTTTGCCAGATCGCGGGCGGCCCGGGCGGCTTTCAATGTGCCGTCGGCTTCCAGGCGATCGAATTTGCTTTGTTCCAGATCTTCAATGGTGGTGACCTTTTTCTCCGCCAGTTTTGCGAGCCGGTCTTCCTGCCGCCGCGTGCGCTCCAGCCGGGCTTCCATTTGCTGGACGGTGGCTTCCGATTCGTCGTAAGCGGCAGCAAAGGGGCGTTTGTCGATGCGGAACAAAGGGGCATTCGCGGAAATATCGGCTCCGTCCGTGAACTGGACCTCATCCAGATAACCACTGACACGTGCCCGTAACTCTACCACTTTGACGGGAGCCAGCCGGCCGGTGTATTCCTCGTAATCTGTGACGACGCGGGTGAGGGGTTGGGCGACTTCCACTTCGGGCGGCTTCGGCGTTGGCGGAGCGGCGACCGGCTTGTGACAGCCCGCAACGGTGGCGAATCCTGCCAGAAGCACGCAGAACATCAGCCTACGCGGATTCAAAACCACAGTCCGGACAACTTGCATACTTTTCTCGCTTATTCTGAGCCAGCACGTCATGACTGACTGGTCAGTCATTCTTGCCTTCGTGTATCCTAGTCGATAGGCGAGCAAATTCAAGCCCCCCTGTCATTGGACGGATTTGCTCGTCTCTGGTTGAATGTGCTGGTCTGATTTTTCCACTTCGTTGTCGAAAAGAACCCCGCCCCGTGTCGACGGCTCTCTCACCCGCTGAACATCGTAAAGCCCAGCGGCGCAATGAGATCGTGCGGGCAGCGACGCGGTTGTTCGCCGATCTGGGCTACGCGGCCTGCGAAATGGATCGCGTCGCCGGGGAATTGGGAATCGCCAAGGGAACGCTGTATCTCTATTTCAACGGCAAGCAGGAATTATTTCTGGCGTGCGTCGATCAGGGGATGCAGGATTTGCAGACGGCTCTCGAACAGGTCGTCGTTCCCGACAATGATCCGTTTCGCCGGATCGCGCAGTCGATCTGGCGGTTTCTGCAATTCTTCGACGAGAACCCGCAGCACATCGAATTGCTGATTCAGGAAAGGGCGATCTTCCGCGACCGCCCGCAACCGACGTTCTTCGTCTACCGCGATGCCCGCCGGTCGCGCTGGCGCGACTTCTATCAGCAGTTGATGGACTCCGGCCGTATTCGCACCGACCTCGCCATTGACGATCTGCTCGACTCGATCGGCAACCTGCTGTACGGCACGATGTTCACGAACTACTTCGTGGGCCGCTCCGTGCCATTGTGCCAGCAGTACAAAGCCGTCGTGGAATTCACGTTCCGCGGGATCCTCAGCGAAGGGGAACGCGAGCGATTGACCGGTATCGCCTGCCAGGATTGGTAGGCCTGATGCGGATGCGTTAGCCCTCCGCCAATCCCGTTGCAATGGCATCCGGCGGCAGATCTTGTCCGGTCAGCGATTTGAACAGCGTCGTGACGTATTCGGCGAAGACTTCCGCGGGTTCGACGACCTTGCAACCGCGCTCGCGAGCTTCCTGACACAACGGCGATTCCGACGGGGGATCGGTCACATCCAGGAAGGTCATCCCCGGCCGCAACAACGACGGATTGATCGGCGACTTCTTCAACCCATGATCGAGATTCGGCGTCGTGACAATCACCACATCCACCAGCGTCTCATACAGCTTGGCAATCGGCACGAACCGGCTTTCGGTATCGCGGGCCACGGCCTGAGCTTCGGCGTCATCACCCGAACAGATGCTGACGAGGCCGCTGCGCTTCTTGATGCCATAGACCATTGTCTGTCCCAGCCCGCCCGCGCCGATCACCATCACGTTGCGTTTTTCGAGTGGTCGTTCTTCCGCCGTTTTCTTGCCGAGCTTCAGCTCGAGCGCTTTCAGCGCCATTTTCCACATGACGTTGTAGCCTTGCCAGCCGTCCGGTTGTTTCAGCAGCAGGTCGGCATAGCCCGCGAGTTTCGTCGATTCATCCGACGGCGTCGCCATCGATAACAGCCGCTTCCCATGCCCCGCCGTGGCGATGACCGCCGGGACTTTGAGAATGTCGAGCATCTTCGGCAACTGGTCCATCGACTTGAAATCGAACGGCAAGCACCGCGTGTTCATGTCGAGCTTGTCGAACGCGGCATTGAGAATCTTCACGGTCGCCAGTTCCATTTCGTTGAACCCGGCGACGCCGATGAAGCGCGTCTTGGGGCCGACCTGTCGCCAACGGTAGAGATTGTCGAGATCGCCTACCGTGGGTTGACCGGGGAAGGCCTCCATTCCTTTTTCGAGCGCCGCGTAAATCCACGGCGAACCGTATTTCCGGCCGAGCAGCGAGAATGTCAATCCGCAGCGACCGAGCCCTAAACCCACAATCGGCAGCGCTCGTTTTTGACTCACCGCCGCGAGCAAGGGCCACGCGGCTTCCAGCGTTTGCGTCGGCCAGGTGAACTTGATGACGTCGGCTTTGACCGACACCGCTTCGTCGAAAATGTCATCGACAGTGCCGAGCGCTCGGTCGAGGCTCGTATGGCTGATCACCCGCTGCACCTTGCCGAACCGCGGGATCTTCCGGGCCGTGTCGATGTCCATCTCGACATACGCCGGGTTCGCGAGAATCGCCTGCCGCAACAGCATCAGCCGTTCGTCTTCGGTCCCGTCAAATTGCCCGCCTTCTTCGCGCCGCCGGCACGAGATGAGCATCGGCTTCTTCGCCCCTTCGAGCAGGTCTTTCACGTCCGGCTCTTTGATTAACCGATCGAGGCAGACCTCGACGAGGTCGCACTGATTGGCCGCATTGAAGATGTCTACTTTCGCTAACTGCCGCGACTCCGGCGTCACCGAGATGCAGATCATAAAAGACCTTCCGAACAAACTCTCAAGAAACGAAAAGCGACAGGATCGTCTTCGTCGCCGATCGGCAACAAGACGCGGCAATAGCGTACCGCACCGGTGGGGCAGCGGCTACAGATCGGGGCAAACGCCTCCCAATCGAAGCCACTCTCATGGCGGAACCCCTCGGTCGCCGGGTAGGATTTCGAGAGCGAAATGTTGAAGATTCGCTCCATGGCCCTCGCCCCCCTGCTCCGCCGCACCACAGCGACACCTTAGGTATTGCACTTCATGCTTTCTCGTTTGAAGGGACGCCTTGTCCCCCGGTTTCTCGTCCTCACGAAGCCCTACCTGAGTTCGGATAAATCTTTCGTCGCCTGGGGACTGCTGGCCCTCCTCGTCGGGCTCATGCTCGCCAACACCGCCGTCGGTGTTCTGGTCGTCCGGCAAACCGGGGAATTCACAACCGCCCTGGCGCAGCGCGACAGCGAGCGCTACTGGACGTCGATCTATTACAGCATCGCTTTGATCGTCCTCGGCGTGCCGATCTACGGGTTGTACTACTTCGTGCGCGATCGGCTCACCGTCCATTGGCGCGAATGGATGACCGGCTTCTACATGAAGAAGTATTTTGCAAATCGGGCGTTCTACAAACTCGCTTATATGCCGAACATTGATAACCCCGATCAACGCATCACCCAGGACATCGATTCGTTCACTTCCCGTTCGATTTACTTCCTGCTGATTTTTATCGAAACACTGCTCCAGTTGATCGCCTACAGCGGGCTGCTCTGGTTTATTTCAAAGACGCTCGTGGTGTTCCTGCTGATTTATGCCGTGGTCGGAACGCTGGTGACGTGGCTGGTCTTCGGCCGCCCTTTGGTCGGTCTGAATTTTTTCCAGCTCCGCAAAGAGGCCGATTTTCGTTTCGGCCTCGTCCGCCTTCGCGAGAATGCGGAATCGATCGCGTTCTACAACGGTGAGTCGCAGGAACATCAGATTCTCAGCACGCGGTTGACCGACGTCGTGGCCAACTACAAACGCTTGATCGGCTGGCAATTCTTCCTGAATATTTTTCAATACGGCTTCACCACGGCGATTGTGGTGATTCCGGGCGTGATCCTGGCACCCGGCGTCATGAGCGGCGCTCTCGAACCGGGAACCGTGACCGAAGCCGTCGGGGCCTTTTCCGCAGTGTTCAGTGCGCTCAATGTGATCGTGAACAAGTTCGATTTATTAAGCGTCTTCGCCGCCGGCGTCGGCCGTCTCGATCGCTTCGTCAAGGTGCTCGATAAAGCCTCGTTTGTCGATGAAGACAATCCCTCGCCGGTGAAGGAAGAAATTACCACGGTCGAAGATTCGCACGTCGCCTTCGACCATGTGACCCTGGAGACACCCGACGGAAAGCGGACGCTCGTGCGCGACATGTCCCTCGCCATCGAGAACGGCGAAGGCCTGATGATTGTCGGAGCCAGCGGCGGCGGGAAAAGCTCGCTGCTCCGTGCCTTTGCCGGGCTTTGGCGTTCGGGAGATGGCACCGTCACGCGCCCACCCCTCGATCAAATGCTGTTCCTGCCGCAGCGCCCGTATCTCATCATCGGCACGCTCCGGGAACAACTTCTGTATCCGTGTCAGAAAGAAGGGATCACCAATGAACGTCTGCAGGAAGTCCTGGAGTTCGTGAATCTGCCCAAGCTGGTGGAACGCTGCGGCGGCCTCGACATTTCCGCCGATTGGGGCAAGGTTCTTTCTTTGGGAGAACAGCAACGCCTCGCCGTGGCCCGCGTCATCATTGCCGAGCGTCCGTTTGTCATTCTGGACGAGGCCACCAGCGCACTCGATGAAGAAAACGAAGCCCGGATTTATGACGCCCTGCAAAAGAGCGACGCCACCGTGATCAGCATCAGCCATCGTCCGCAGGTCGCCAAGTACCACACGCACGTGCTGCAAGTTCTCGGTGACGAAAAGTGGAATTTGATCACATCAGAAGAGTACTTGAACAGCGAGATGGCATCGAAGGCGGGCGCCAGTGACGGCTCTGAGCCGCCAGTGTCCTGATGGTCGTGAAACCGATCCGCGGGATAAGCCAGGCCGTTCCCGTTATCACCTGCGGAAAGCATGGCGGCGGGATTCGTCGCCCGGACGCAGACCCATTACAATTCCGCCACGGCGATCCGTTCGGAATCGCATCTTGTCCGCCTCTCAGCCTGGAGTGATCAACATGAAGTGCCTCGTGACGTTGATGGTGTTCGCGGGAACGGCCGCCCTTGCCGCCGATGCGCCGAATCTGCTCAAATCGTTCAACAAGATGGAATCGTGGCGGCTGGAAGAACACGAAGGGGGCAAGGGAACTCTCAAAGTCACCGACAATGCGCTCGTAGTCGCGAGCACCAAAGTCACCGGAACCGACTGGCACGTGCAAGCCGTGATGACCGGGCTCGATCTTCAGGAAGGCAAGGACTACGTCCTGAAGTTCAAAGCGAAAGCCGACAGCGTGGTCAACGTGGGCGTCAGCATGGGAATCGATGAAGCCGACTGGCATCCCATCGGCTTCGGCGAACAGATTGTCATCGGCAAGACGGTCGGCGACCACGAGTTCCGTTTTCGTGCGGAAAACGTCAACACGAAGACCAAGAACCGGCTGACGATCTCGCTGGGATTAGAGGCTTGCCAAGTGACGATCACGGACCTGTCACTCACCGCGAAATAATCGCCCTCGGGCATGGGCACGAATTCGACGCAAGTCTTTATGTGGAATAGAAATAGGATTTGGCGTCGACTTTCTCGGGTTGGCCGCGGCTCGCGCATTCTCTCCGGAAGCGCGCTCCCGGGCGGATGCGCTCACGGCCCTTTTTGCGCACGCTCAGGTCCGCATCAACCACAATCCGTGCGGGATTTCGCGGTTCTTCCCGACTCTTTTCAGGCTATTCCCTCCCCCTCTGACGAACTTTCGGCGTGAAATCTCGTCATTTTCTGAAAGGAACATGAAATCTGAATTGACGGGGTGGTGGTTGACGATATTCTGGAAGTTGGTCTCTGCCGAATTCTCGGCATCTTTTCATTTCCCGGCGTCCCCATTCAGGAGTCATTTATGCATCTTTCGCGGCGCTCTCGTGGATTCACCTTGATCGAGTTGCTGGTGGTCATCGCGATCATCGCCATTTTGATCGCATTGCTGCTGCCCGCAGTCCAACAGGCGCGCGAAGCCGCGCGCCGCACGCAGTGCCGGAACAACCTGAAACAGTGGGGCCTGGCGATGTATAACTACCACGACACCTTCAACATGTTCCCGATGGCGTCGGGGAACGCAGGCGGGCCGGGTGGCCGGCGGTTTAGCTCGTTTGTAGGGATGCTGCCCTATGTCGATCAGGCACCCTTGTTCAATCTCGTTGGTTCAGGGGGGACGGCCGCATCGGTGAACGGCGGTACAAATTTCTTCGCGGATTCGTTCGTCCCCTGGGATGCTAATCATCGAGTCAACGTCGCCAAGATTCCGGCTTTGCTCTGCCCGTCCGATGGGGAATCGTCGGTCTCCGGAGGAACGGGTCGGAATAACTACGTGACCAACCGCGGCGATACGGTGTGGGATCATTGCCCACAATGGAACGGCAACGGCGGTCGCGGGTTGCGGGGGATGTTTGTCGGCGGGCAGGGCGTGTCGGGAACCCGCGCCGTCCGCGATGTCACCGATGGGCTGAGCAACACGCTCGCCATGAGCGAAATCATCAAAACGAAGAGCGACGGTGCGACTCTGCTTCGTGAAGGAGCAGCGACGATGACCTACGACCAGGGAACTCTGCGTGCGAATCCATCGATTGCACTCACGCAAGTGGGCGCTAACGGCGTGGTGAGCGGCACAAACGGAACCGGGAATCGTCGCGGTTGCCGCTGGACCGATGGTGCGCCGCTCTTTACTGGTTTCACGACCATCCTGGGACCGAACAAGGTGTGTGCACCTTCAAACGGTAACGATGACCGCGACGGAATTTATGATCCGTCGAGCCTGCACACCGGTGGTGTGCATTGCCTGATGGGTGACGGTGCCGTTCGCTTCATTAGCGATAACATCAATGCCGGAAATGCTACGCTGACGAACCCGGCCGGCGGTGGGAGTGGTGCGCCGAGTGGTGCCAGCGTTTACGGAGTCTGGGGATCTTTGGGGACTGTCAGTGGCGGTGAACCATCCGCTGAATTCTAACAAGAATTGGAATTCTTGAGGTGTGTCCTGTAGAGTGAGGGTTGTTTCACCAGCCCTCACTCTATGTTTTTCTACCCCCTGGTTTTTGACAGGAAGACCGTATCGTGCGAACCCTGTACACACATCTCATGTTGGCGGTGATGCTTTTGGCTCCCATCGGTTTGATCGGATGCGGTGATAAAGGTGCCGGGGCGGGCTCGCGGGCAACCGTGTACAAAACGAAAGGGAAAGTCACCTATCTTGGAAATCCGCTGATTGACGCGGCCGTGTCGTTTTCCCCGCAAGGCAAGCAACCGGCGGCCGTTGGTCGCACAAATGACAACGGTGAATTCACTCTCACCACGTACCGGGCCGGAGATGGCGCGGCCGAGGGGGAATACAAAGTCATGATTACCATGACCGTGACGGCACCCGCCTCGACGGAAATCGCCCATGGAACGGACCCCACGAAAAGTTACGGCGAGTCCCATTCAGGGAAAAAAGGGAAGACCACCGGGAACGTGCTCCCCGCAATTTTCAGCGATGCGGCCAATACGCCGCTCTCCGAGAAGGTGGAAGCCAACGGAAAAAATGAGTTCGTTTTCAATCTCAAATAGTGTCACTATGGCGATTGTTGCATGAGTCGCGATGATCATCCAGCAGCGCGACATTTCGACCGAACGGGTTGGAATGTCGCGCTGCTGGCATTTGCGCTGGGGATCCTGCTCAGCGGATGCTACAGCAAGCCGGCTCCGTCACCACCACGGCTGGCTCAAGCCAAATCGGCATTGGCGACGGGGGATTTCCGCGATGCGGAAACGCTCGCATTGGCAATCCCCCGAGACAGTGCCGAACGGGATGCCGCTCTCGCTGTGGCGGGGGAAGCCGCCGCTAAAAATCACCGCGCGCGCGATGCGGTTGAGCATTACCAGGCGCTCGCGAAACGACAGCGTCAATCGGGCGAGCCGCCGCTCGGTTGGTTTTATGCCGCCGATGTCTGCCGCGGTGCCGGTCAACTGGCGGACGCCGAAGCGCTGTACCGTCAATTTCTCGTCCACGCTCCCAATCATCTCCTGACGCACGAACGATTGGCATTTCTGACGAGCATTTCCGGCCGGCGTTGGGAATCGGTGCCGCATTACTTGTTTCTCGTCCGGAGCGGAAAGGCCGAAATCACCGAACTGGTGCTGTTCGGCGATCCGGATCGGCCGATTGAGCAGCGTCCTTACCTGGAAGACTGTGCGAAGCAAGCGCCGGAGGATTCCCTCGTTCGTCTGGGTTTAGCCGCTCATACGTTATGGGAGGGAAGAACGGCCGAGGCGCTGCCTCAATTGCAGCAAATTGTGCAAGCGTCGCCGGAGGTCCTCGCGGCACAAATGCTGTTGGGGGAATTGCTGGTGAATGGAAACGATGACGCGTTCATCGAGTGGCACAGCCGTTTGCCCGCCCAGGCGGTGGATGATCCCGATCTGCATTACCTCCGCGGATTATGGGCCCGCAAGCACAATCAGCCGCAGATGGCCGCCCGGTGTTTCTGGGAGTCTCTGCGTCGCGCCCCCACTCAACGCCGCGCCGTGTTTCAATGGGGACAAGTGTTGCGGTCGCTGAATCACCCGAGCGTGGAAGCCGTCGAAGCCCGATCGAAACAGTTGATTCAGTTGACGCAGTTCTTCGATCAATCGCTGCGGTCGAATTCGCAACGGGAAGAACCGCTGCGGGGCATCGCGGAGTTGCTGGAGCAAATGGGCCGCCTCTGGGAAGCGGGGGCCTGGGGCATCATCGCGCGCGAGAAGTTTCCCCAGGCCGCATGGACGCATGCGCTGTTAGCCCGTGTGGGGAGCCAGCTCAATCACGACTTGCCGCTGGTATCGGTTCGTGAAGATTTAGCGCTGCGCTATGATTTATCGACATTCCCGGATTGGGCCGCGCTGCCCGCACCCGGTCGCAGTTCCACACCGTCGCCGGGAACCAACCGTGAGGCCACGATTCGCTTTCAGGAAGCCGCTCGCGGTCCGGAATTCACCTACGAGAACGGCTATGATCCTGCGACTCCCGGAGCGCGCATGTTCGAACAAACCGGCGGGGGCGTGGCCGTGCTCGATTATGACGGCGACCAATGGCCCGATCTCTTTTTTCCTCAAGGCGGAACCTGGCTGACCGGCAAATCCGAACCGGAACCGCCCGGCCGATGGACCGATCGACTCTTCCGAAATCATGGCGGACAGCAAGCCGTCGACGTCACGGAGGCCGCAGGATTGGTCGACCACGGATTCGGACAAGGGGCCGCCGTGGGCGACTTCGACAATGATGGTTTCCCCGATCTGTATGTGGGCAACGTCGGCCGAAATCAGTTGCTGCACAACAACGGCGATGGGACTTTCACCGACGTGACCGACTTCGCGGGGATCACCTCAACCGATTTCACCACCAGTTGTGTCCTTGTCGACTTGAACGCCGATGGTCATCCGGATTTATACGATGTGAACTACGTCGAAGGACCGCAGGTTTACGAACGCATTTGTCAGGGGAAAGGGTGTTCGCCAAGCGCGTTTGCCGGATCGCCGGACCGGCTGTTGATCAGCCGCGGGGATGGCACCTTTGAATTGGTGACACCGCCAACGCCGGAAATCGACGGCAAGGGGTTGGGTATTGTCGCGTTTGATTTACAGGAACAAGGCCGCCCGTGTCTGTTCATTGCCAACGATCAGGTGCCGAATTTTTTACTCCGCAACCGGGCGACAGCCGATCGATACCACGTGAATTTGAGTGACGAAGCCTTCATCAGCGGCGTGGCCTTCAATCAGGACGGGCTGGCGATGGCCTCCATGGGGATTGCCGCCGACGATGCCGATGGAGACGGCCGCCTCGATTTCTACTTATCGACCTTCAAAGATGAACCGAGCTTGCTGCTCTTGCAGGATTCATCCGGCTTGTTTGTGGACAGTGCGGCCCCTGCGGGACTGCGGGCTGCTACGTGGCCGTTTGTCGGTTGGGGAACCCAGTTCCTCGATGCCGATCGCGATGGGAACCCCGATCTCGTCGGCGTGAACGGCCACGTCGATGATTACCGTGATCAAGGGGGCGAATTCCACATGCGTCCGCAGTTCTTTAGGAATGTTGGTGCCGGTCAATTTGAAGAGCGAATGGCCGTCCAGGTGGGACCGTTTTTCGAGCAAAAGCGAGTGGGACGCGGCCTGTCACGACTCGACTGGAACCGCGACGGCCTGATGGATTTCGTCGCTTCCAATATCGGCGATCCCGCGTCCCTGGTGATCAATGCGACACAAGGAGCCGGGGCGTTTGTCGGCGTGCGGCTCTCGGCCCGGCACAGTGCGCGCGACGCGATTGGCACCACGGTTGAAGTGCGTGCCGGCGATCGAACGTGGAAGAAACAACTTGTCGCCGGAGACGGTTACATGGCCAGCAATGAACGCTGGCTGCAATTCGGCTTGGGAAATGCTCCGCGCGTCGACAAAATCACCGTGCAATGGCCTTCCGGAGCGCAGTCGATGGCGGAGAATGTGCCCGTCGGGGTCACGCTCGAATTCATCGAAGCCGCACCGCGCGCCGTTCAGCGAAGCGGTCCGGCATTATCGAGTGTCATTGCGGTCTCGACCGGCCGCGCTCCGTAATTCCTGATGACCTCCCGCAATGGCCCTGGCTTGAAAGATTCGTTTCCGTGGCGCGCCGCCGCAATCCACCACCGATACCGAGACCAACTCCCTCACGACGCCCCGTGATTGCCGGACTCGTCATCGGGACGATCCTCGGTTGCGGTCTGCTGGTTTGGTGGACCGTCTCTTCGCCGCGCATGTCTGCCGACCAATTGCTGATCGCCGCGCGGGCGGAACAAGCCGCCGGGCGATTTGATCAAGCGGAGCAACTGGCGGCACAGGCTTTCGATCGAAATTCACGTCTCGCCGAAGCGGCCTTGCTCGCGAGTGACTGTGCGGCCAAACGGCTGGCCTGGACGCGAGCCGTCGAGCATCTGCGAAAGCTCACCTCCGCGGGGAATGCCGTCCGTTTGCAGGCTCTGCTGCGGGAAGCGGACATTCAACTGAATCATCGACATCATCTCGCCGAAGCCGAGCGCGCGTGTCGGGCCGCGTTGGACATCGATCCCGACAATACCACCGCGAACCAGACCCTCGCCGACTTGCTCAGCCTGTGTGGCCGGATGCGAGAAGCCACCCCTTCCCTCCTGCGTCTCATCCGCCAGGGGGACGATCCCGATGTGTTAACCCGTCTCGTGCGCGGGGAAGTCGCCATCGACAACCCGGACCTGTTGAAGTCCGCCTGTGAAGCCGTTCCCGACGATCCGAATCCCTTGATCGGACTGGCGTGGCAAGCGCTCAACCAGGAACGACCGGCGGAAGCCGAAGACTGGTTGAAATCAGCGATTCAACACGACCCCGAAGGCGTTACACAACGATTGTTAATCGGCCGATTGCTCCTGCTTGCGGAACGATCTACGGAGTATGCCGCGTGGAATGAGTCATTGCCGTCCGCCGCGAATGAGGTCGCGGAAACATGGTCACTGCGTGGTCAAATGGCGGAGGTGTTAGACGATCGTCCCGGCGCGATTCGCTGTTATTGGGAAGCGGTCCGCCGCGGTCCGGAAGCCAAGGCAGCAACCTTTCGCCTGGCCCACTGCCTGGCGGAAGCCGGGGAACCGGCCATCGCCGAGGCCTTCCGCAACCGTGTGCAGCAGATCACGGCCCTGGAGGAAATTCAGAACCGCGTTCTCTTCGCCGCAGATCGAGGTCGACCGGAATTGCTGTTCCCGCTTGCTCAAGCCTACGAAGCCGCCGGGCGATTGTGGGAAGCTTACGGGTGGTGTCGATTCGCACTGGAACTCGAGCCGAATTCCCCCACGTTACGGTCCTATGCGGAGCGGTTGAGTCGCCGTTTGAAAGACGAACCATTACAGCAGGTGACTTCGGCCGCCAACGTGGCCCTCACCATCGATCTTTCGCGCTTTCCGTTGCCGCAGTGGAAACGCGAATCACCGATCCCCAAGAACCAATCGGATCGCACCGTTGCGGTCCCCACATTTCGCAATGATGCGGCGACGGCGGGCGTGACATTTCGTTATGACGATGGTGTCACCGGTCCACCGACGCATCGGATGTTCGAATTCACCGGCGGCGGCATCGGCGTGCTCGATTACGATGTCGACGGCAACCCGGATCTCATCCTCACCCAGGGTTGCACCTGGCCACCGGGATCGCGCGATCGGAGCCGGGGAGATCGCCTGTTTCGCAACGATGGCGGAGCGCGATTCACCGACGTCACAGATTTCGCCGGCCTTCATGAAGAGGGTTTCGGACAAGGCGTGACCATCGGCGATTACAATGCCGACGGCTTTCCCGATATGTATGTCGCCAACATCGGGAACAACCAGCTTTGGCTGAATTGCGGTGATGGAACCTTCGTCGATGCGACAACTTCCGCGGGCTTGAAGTCGAACAGTTGGACCACTAGCACCATCATGGCGGATCTGACCGGCGACGGGTTGCCGGACATCTACGACGTGAACTACCTCACCGCCGCCGACGTTTTCGATCGCGTGTGCCATCACCCTGATGGTTCCCCGAAGCAGTGTTTGCCGCAGGATTTTTACGGGCAACCAGACCAGTTGTGGCAGAACCTCGGGGATGGCCACTTTCGGGAAGCGACGGCGGAAATCCTCGGCGATTTCCCGCCCGGCATGGGACTCGGCGTTGCCGCCTGGGATGCCGACGGTTCGGGACGACTGAGCCTGTTTGTGGCGAACGACACCACTCCGGCGTTCTTCTTTCGTCCCGAATTGGAGGGGAATCATCGTCCGCGGATGCGCGAATGCGGCATTGAAGCCGGAGTGGCGTTCAACGGTTCCGGCAAAGCCACCGCCTGCATGGGGGTCGCGGTCGGTGATATCGATGACGATGGCCGCATGGACCTGTTCATCACCAACTTTCTCGCCGAACCGAACACGCTGTTCGTGAACTCAGCCCCGGGTTTCTTTGAAGATCAAACACGCAAGCGCGGGCTCGAAGAACCGTCGCTTCCCCTGCTGGGCTTCGGGACGCAATTCCTCGACGCCGATCTGGACGGACGGCTCGAACTGTTTGTGGCGAACGGTCACCTGGATGATCTGACGCGCTTCAATCGACCGTACAAAATGTCGCCGCAACTTTTTGCCATGAACGACGCGGGGCGGTTCATCGAATTGCCGAAGGAACAAATTGGCCCGTATTTTGAACAAAAGTGGCTCGGCCGGGCGGCGGCGCGGCTCGACTGGAATCGCGACGGCCGCGAAGACCTGATCGTCGGCGATCTATTCGAACCGGTGGCCTTGCTCACGAACACAACCGCGACGACTGGACATTCTTTCTCGCTGCAATTGATCGGCACCGAATCCAATCGCGAGGCCATTGGAACCATCGTCGAAGCCAAAATCGGCGCGCGGAAAATCACGCGCCAATTGACCGCCGGCGATGGTTACCAATGCAGCAATGAACGCCGACTCCTCTTCGGAACGGGAGACGCCAACCGGATTGACGAATTGACCGTCCGTTGGCCCTCCGGGCGCGTGCAAACTTTCACGGATGTCGCGGTTCCCGGTTCGTGGACACTGCGTGAAGGAAAGCCGCCTCTATTCCAGTCGGCTCGATAGCCGCTGCGCCGTGATCGTCCGATGTCACCAGTGTGATGGAATGGCCCTCGTCAACTGCCCGAATCTTGAGCATCACGATGTTCATTTGCCCTTCGGGTTGGGGAATACGGGCGGAGTCAGTGCATCATCTGGAGTTTTGCGAATCTGCGGCTTCCGTGGCTCGAAGAACGGTTCACTATTATCCGGCACGAATTCCCGCAGTTCGACTTTGGGAACGACCGGCGCGGCGACGTTTTCGTCGAGCTTTTGCAGGATCGCTTCAATCTGCTTCATTTCGTTCTCGGCCGCGGAAACGACTAACGCGGTATTGGTTCGAGCATCGGCAATCGCGCGGACATTGCCGTGATCGAAAACCGAGGTGATCATGTCCGCGGCATCTTTGGCTCGCGTATTCTTCAAATGAAAGATGCTGATCATCGAGACGCCCTGTGGTTTGTTGACGGGACCGACCGCCACCCGTGCCAGTACCCAGGTTTCTTCGCGGGCACCATCCCCCCTGGAGTGCAGGCTGCTGGAGATAATTTTGGTTTCCCCCTCGGGCAGCAGAACCGTCGAGTTGACTGTCAACTGCCGTGTTCGAGGAGCCTCGCTCAGCGCCGCGTCCGCACCTTCGGCTGGTTTCGGCGCGTTCAGTCCGCTCCGCTCCAGCTTCAGGTCGACCAGCGCGCCGCCGGTGACGGGGCGGGCCGTGGCCATCAACAGCGTGCCGATATTCTGAGCGCGTGTGGCTTCGGAGAATTGGCCCGCAAATCCCCCTCGCGCCGCCGGATCACCGGGGGGACGTGTCCGTCCGACCGTGATTTGCACCGTTTCGCCCAACTGAAACTGTGAGGGCTGGTTCGCAATCAGAGTGACCCGGAGGCGTTGCAGACCGGCGAGTTTTCCGTCGGCTTCCAGCCGTTCGAGCCGCGCGATCTGCTGCTCATCTTTCAATGCCGGTTGCCCCGCCTCCGCCGCCGGGACATCGAGAATGGCGATTTCCAATTGAATCGGCCGCAGGTCTTCATCCGCAATGACGGGAGGCTTCGAGGGCGTCGAACCACTTCCGAATCCTCCCCCGCCACTACCGAATTGAGCGAAGGCCACCGTCTGAAGGAAGCCTCCCGAAATTGCACAGAGCATGAACAGCGAGCGTCGCATGAGTCTCTCCCGCAAACAGTGATCGCGTCGACAATCCCGCACTGAGACTGCCGCACAAGACGCGGTGTCTGGCGAGTGTACCCCAACCGTCTGTCAGAAGTGACGGGATTTTACCGGGCGCGAATCATTTTCTGACAACCCCCGCGAGGGCGATTCAGACCGGACGATTTGAGAACCTGTTTTCAAAATCCCAGAGCAGAGAGCGAAAGGCGGAAAGCCAGTCACCGGAAAAAGTGTCTTTTCTGGCTTTCCGCTTTTCGCCTTCAGCCTTCCGCAGTCACTCGGTCGAATTTGAAAACACCTTCTGAATCCGGGATCATTGTGAATCGATCGGCGCGGGGCGCGAAACCGCACAGCGGCGGAGGCTTACCGCTGGTAGATCGGCAGGAAGCCATTGTCCATCAGCAGGATCGTGGCATTGATCGCCGTCACGTAGACGGGGCCGACGTGCGATTCTTTCCACGAGCCATTCGCCGACTGTTGTCGCATGATCTCGCGGAAGATCTCTGGAGCATACTTGCCCCACTGATCATCCCCCAGGCGATACATCACCTGCGAGTAATAGAAATGCGTATAATGCCAGTGGCCGAAAAACTGCTGGTTATTACGGTTATCTTTGATGTTCTTCTCGCAGTATTTCAACAGTTTCTGCGCGAACTCGTCTTCGTACTCACCGGAGTTGAACAGGCACGCGATCGCCGCCGCGGTGATGGGCGGGCGCGAGCCGCCGCCGCGGATGCTGTACTGCACTCCGCCATCCGTCGCCGTGCATTTCTTGATGTATTCGACGGCCCGGTCGATGATTTCCTTCGGCACCGGAATGCCCGCATTGCGACAGGCGCGCAGGCCCTGCACCTGCGTGACGCACGTCGAACCTTCGTCGAAGTTATTGCCGTCTTTCGCCGAAACATAGCCCCAGCCGCCATCGGGTGTTTGGGCTTCCCCACAGAACTGGACGGCTTTCGTCAGGACTTCTTTCAGCTTCTCGCGACGCCGGGCGTCTTCTTCCTCGCCGAAGACTTGCGATAAAAACAGCATCGAGAAGCCGTGGCCGTACGTGTAGTGATAATCGTTCTTGAAACCGATGAGCCCGTTCGGTTGGGCACACTCGAGCAGATAATCGACGGCGAGGGCGATCTTCTTGGAAAACCGGCCACGGGTCGCCGTACTCCCTTCGCACAGCATCGCGTTGCCTGCCAATGCGGTCATGGCCACGCGGTACTGCTGACCGTTCGCTTCCCAATATCCCTGGCGATGCTGCTCGGCCCCGAGCCAATCCAGCGCTTTGATCGCCGCCACTTTCGCTTTGGGATCTTTCATCGCCGCCGACGCCGGCCCAGCGAACGCGAACCCCAAGAGCGCCGCCATCACCATCCGGAAATCCATCGCCTGGCTCCTGAATCGCTTTCAAACCCTGACAGTTCACTGTAACGGTGAAGGTGGGAAAACCGAAAGGCGAAAACCGCCGATCGCTGGATTCTTCGTAACCCCCGTTCAGAGCGCGTCTTGCCACAAGTGGTCCGTTTGGCTAGGATTCGATGATCGCGGCGAAATATCGCTGCCGCCAGCCCCGTCTCTGAACACGGATGAGCTCCATGAGACTGTGTTTGCCTTCACGTACGGCCTGTTGTGTCTCCGGTCTCGTGGTCCTTCTGGTCGCTTCGACCATCGGTGCCCAACAACTGAATAACGGCAACAGCAACGATCAGACCACCGCGAAACTCGTCGCGGACATGATCAGCAAGCATCACATCAGCCAGAAACCCATCGACGATCGCATCTCGCAAATGCTCGTCAAACGGATGCTGAAAGACCTGGATCCGCAGAAACTCTATTTTCTGCAATCCGACATCGACGAGTTCAGCCGCTACCGCGATCAGCTCGACGACCTGATTGTGAAAACCGGCAACGTCGATTTTGCCCGGCTGGTCTTCTCGACGTATCTCAAGCGCCTCGACGAACGGATGGCGGTCGCCCAGAAGAATGTCGATGCGACGCACGATTTCACCATCGATGAATCGATGGCGGTAGACGGCGATCAAATCAGTTGGGCCCCCGATGTCCGCGAGCTGGATGACCGCTGGCGGAAGCGGATCAAGTTCGACCTCTTGTCCATGCGGCTCGACAAGATCGCGCCGGAAGAAGCCAAGAAGCGACTGCACAAGCGCTACGACACCGTCAAGCGGAATGCGCACGACACCGAGGATGGCGAAGTCCTCGAAATGTATCTTTCGTCCCTCGCACACTGCTTCGATCCGCACTCCAGTTACATGTCTCCCCAGACGCTGGAAGACTTCAACATCCAGATGCGGCTGAGTTTGGAAGGCATCGGTGCCGCGCTGCGATCCGAAGACGGCTACACCATCGTAGCGCAAGTCGTCAAAGGTGGTGCCGCGGAAAAAGATGCGCGGCTCAAAGTGAATGACAAGATCATCGCGGTGTCCCAGGGGGATGGCGAATGGGTCGATATTGTCGAAATGAAGCTCAGCCGCGTGGTACGACTGATCCGTGGCGAAGGGGGCTCGCGAGTCCGTCTGCGGGTGCTCAACGGTGCCAATGAAACCGTGGAATACACGCTCGTCCGGCAGAAAATCGAGCTGACGTCATCCGAAGTGAAAGGCCAGATTATTGATGCCGCCAAGTGGCTTCCCGGCACCACCGGTCGCGTGGGCGTGATCGATATTCCGTCGTTCTATCGCGATTTCAGCGGTGCCCAGCAGGGGCTCGACGACTTCAAGAGCACCGCCCGCGATGTGAGCAAAGTTCTCGCCGACTTCCGCAAGCAAGGCGGCGTCGACATGGTGGTGGTCGACCTCCGCATGAACGGCGGCGGGGCCCTCAGCGAAGCGATCGAAGTTTCGGGACTGTTCATCGATAAAGGCCCCGTGGTCCAGGTGAAAGAACAGAATGGCAAAGTGAAAAGCCATGACGATACCGAAGCCGGCGTGCAGTACGACGGTCCGGTGGTGGTGCTCTGTAACCGGCTGGCGGCCTCCGCGTCCGAGATTTTCGCGGCGGTGATTAAAGACTACCGTCGGGGACTGATCATCGGGGACACCACGACGCACGGCAAAGGGACCGTCCAGAACGTGATGCCCGTCAGCAGCGGTTTCCTAACGGCTCGGCAGAACCGCGGAGCCCTCAAACTGACGATCAACCAGTTTTACCGCGTGAATGGCGACAGCACGCAAAACCGCGGCGTGGAATCGGACGTCGTCCTGCCGTCACTGCTCGATCACATGGATCTCGGCGAATCATTCCTCGAAAATGCACTGGCGTTCGATCGCATCGAACCGGCTTCGCACGTGATCTACAACATGGCCGATCCGGGCGTCATCGCCGGGCTGCGTGAAATGAGCAGCCGTCGCATTGCCGCCGATCCGAAGTTCGTGGAGATCAAGAAGGATATCGACCGATACCTCACGCGGAAGAATCGCAAAGTGGTCTCGCTCAACCAGGAAACGCTACAGCACGAACGCGATGAAGACAAAGCGGCCAACGAAGTCGCCAAGGAAGAGGAAGAAAAGGAAAACGGCACGGGTGAAGGTCCGGTCTTCAAAGAGACCGACTACAACAAGGAAGTGATCCACGTGGCCACCGATTACCTGCAACTCCTCCGCCAGGCCCGCACGGCAGCTTCGCGGTAGTTGAAACGCTGTCCAAGCGATGCGACCGTTAAAACAAAGAGCCCGGCTGCTTCCCAGCAGCCGGGCTCTTTTTGTTGTGCAGAACGGGTGATCGACAAACCTATTTGTTGTTGATCGTCACGCCCGGCCAGTCATCCGTGCGGAACGGGGTCATCGGCAGCCCCGCGCCGCTGTACATGTTGCAGACCGGATTGTCGGCCCATGCGTACCGCACCGCTACCGGATCGGCAACTGCGTCGCTCCAGACTTCCACCGTGTTCCCCGCGATTTTGCCCTGCGCCCACACGAATTTCTTATCTTCGCCGGCAATGGCAAACCCGCGCGGTTCGTTGACATCGAAGGGGCGGAAACCACCGTCGACATTGTCAAACGTGAGGGTAATCTTGTTGCCGTTCTTCACCATCGATTTGTAGCGTGGGCTCTTGCAAGGAACCTGCACGCCGTAATCCCTGGCGAGCGCCCACCGTGCGAGCCGCTTGCCCACATCTTCCTTGTTCTTCGGGTGGATGTCCTTCCCTTCGCCGATGTCGATGATGACCGCTTCGCCGACGTTGGGCAGCTTGTCCATCGTCATCGTCTGGGCTTCGCGGAGTTCCGCCCAACTGCTGTCGCCCGGTTCCGGCTTTTCGGCGAGGAAGTCGGCGAGCTGCACGTAATAGAACGGGAAGTCGCCCTGAGCCCATTCGTCGCGCCAGTTCTGAATCATCAGCGGGAACAGATTGCGGTATTGGTACGCGCGGCCGGCGTTCGATTCGCCCTGATACCAGATCGCCCCGCGGATGCCATAGCCGAGGTGCGATTTCAGCACGCCGTTGTAGATGTTCCCCGGACGGCTGTTGCCGCCCATCTGGCCCTGAAGGCCGCCGAGTTGCTTCTTTTGGTCGTCGTTCAATTCCTTGTTCTTCGACAAGTCCGCGAACACTTTTTCCTGCTGTTCCCAGCGTTCGACCAGCGGCTTCATTTCTTCCGTCTTGGCCAGCACGTCGCGATTCACCCAGGCTTCGGCGGCACTGCCACCCCAGGCGTTGTTGATCATCCCGACCGGCACATCGAGCGTGAGGTGCAGTTGCCGGGCGAAGAAGTATCCCACCGCGGACCAGTTGCCGATGGTGTCGGGACTGCAGACTTGCCACTTGCGATCGTCGTGGGACCAGACCGGTTCCTGCTTGCCGATCTGCGGGAAGTTGATCATCCGGATCTTCGGAAACTTCGCGGCGAGCTTTTCGAGATCGGGATCGACCGAGGCATTCACCGACCATTGCATATTCGACTGGCCGGAGCAGATCCAGACTTCGCCGACGAGGACGTCTTCGATCTTGATTGTGTTCTTGCCAGCGATCGTGAGCGTCTGCGGCGTGGCATTCACCGGCATCGGATCGAGCGTGACGGTCCACTTGCCCCCTTCACCCGGTGTCGCGCTCTGTGATTGCGAACCGATCGTGACCTTCACGGCTTCGCCCGCGTCGGCCACGCCCCACACGCGATTTTTCTGGCCCTGCTGCAGCACCATGTGATCGGTGAAGACATTCGGAACCTTGACGTCGGCAAAGCTCATTTGAGCACTCGCCGCGACGAGCACAGCCGCCGACTGTAACAGCCAGCGTTTCCATCCACGAACCATCACGTTGTTCCTTCTAGAAAGTCGAGTGGGACCACGCACAAATGGACAATCCCCGATGCGTGCGAGGCAGTATCGGCCGGGACGTGCAGGGATGCAAGCTTGTGGCAACCAATGCTCTCCACTCAGTAGAGAGTGCAAAGTGAAAAGTGCAAAATGAAAAGTGTGACTCTTCCGCTTGCGCTTAGCGGAATGTTCCGCTAAGCGCAAGCGGAAAAGCATTTTCTCCTTCATTCCGCCTTCATGAGACGTCCATGACTGTTGCCGCACTTGCCCATCCCTTCGTGACGCGCCTCACCGAAATCGTTGGCGAGGACGGCATCCTCATTCGGCCGGATGAACTGCTCGTTTACGAATGCGACGGGTACGTCGTCGAGAAGAAATGCCCCGATGTCGTGGTCTTCCCCACGACGACCGAACAGGTCGTGGAGATCGTCAAACTGTGCAACGTCGAGAAAGTGCCGTTCATTCCGCGCGGGGCAGGCACCAGTCTCGCCGGCGGGTGTCTGCCCGTCGGCGGCGGGGTGATGCTCGCCCTCACGCGGATGAAGCGAATTCTCGAAATCAATCTGCGCGACCGCTATGCCGTGGTCGAACCCGGTCTCGTGAATGTGCATCTCACGAACGCCTTGAAGGGAAGCGGGTACCATTATGCTCCCGATCCCAGCAGCCAGGGAGCCTGCACCATCGGCGGGAATTTTGCCACGAACTCCGGCGGGCCGCACACGTTGAAATACGGCGTAACGGTCAACCACGTCCTCGGTGCGGAAGTCGTCTTCCCCGATGGTGAAGTCGTGCAACTCGGCGGGCCGACGGAAGACGTGCCGGGCTTCGATCTCACGGGCCTCTTCGTCGGCAGTGAGGGCACGCTCGGCATCTGCACGAAGGTCATCGTGAAGCTCACGCGCGACCCGGCGGCGTACCGCACCATGCTCGGCGTGTTTGAAACCGTTGATGATGCGACGCAAACCATCAGCAACATCATCGGTGCGGGCATCGTTCCCGCGGCACTGGAGATGATGGATCAGGGGATCGTCTCCGCGTTAGAGCAGGCGTTTCACTTCGGCTTTCCGCTCGACGCCGGAGCGGTGCTGCTCATCGAAGTCGATGGGCTCGAAGTCGGCGTGGACGAAGACGCCCAGAAAATCATCCGCATCTGTAACGAAAGTGGAGCCCGCGAAGTCCGGCAGGCGAACACACCGAAAGAACGCCAACTGCTGTGGAAATGCCGCAAGCAAGCCTTCGGTGCCATCGGGCGGCTCAGCCCAAGCTATTGCACACAGGATGGTGTTGTGCCACGGACCAAGTTGCCCGAGATCCTGCGATTCATCATTGATATCAGCCAGAAATACGACATCCGCATCGTCAACGTGTTTCATGCGGGTGACGGCAACATCCATCCGATTCTGTTGTTCGATGAGCGGGACACCGCGCAGGTCCACCGCGTGATGGAGGCCAGCGACGAGATTCTCAACAAGTGCATCGACCTCGGCGGCAGCGTCACTGGCGAGCACGGCATCGGTGTCGAAAAGATCAGCTTCATGAACCGCCTCTTCACCGCGGACGATCTCGCCGTGATGCAGACGCTCCACGACACCTTCAACCCGCACAACCTGTGCAGCCCCGGTAAGATGTTGCCGACGTCCGCGGGTTGCGGCAATGAACACATCCCGCGTTCACCCCTCGGCAAACGCGCCGCGGTATGATGCACGTTTGAAAGAAACCGGGAGCGAGCAGCGAGTGGGAAGATTGTGATTTGTGTGCCACTGGCTCTGCCAGTGTCTTTCCGATAGAAAATAAAGCCAGCGCTGGCAGAGCCAGTGGCACACAGCAAGAGGATCACCGATGACCGCGGTCTTGTTGCTGCTGCTGCTGACGACGATCGGTGCTGAGCCGTGGGCCACCGGGCCGAAGTGTGCGACCGAATGGAATCGGTCACTGACCGCGGTCTTTGAAAATGCCGAACTGCGCAGCGTCCTGAAACAATTGGGACCGGACCGACAGTTAGCGCTGGTGCTCGACCGCCGCATCGATCCCAATCAGACGGTGACGTTTTCCTTACAACAGGAACCGTTGCTGAAAGGATTGAGCCGATTCGCGGACACCCTTCACGCGGAACTGGTTCTGACGGAAAACGTGGCCTACATCGGTCCGGGCGATCGCGCGCGGTGGCTCCGGACGGCGATCGCGCAAGCGGAAACCACGATGGCCGCCAATGCCACGCGTCGCCCGCTGGCCATGCGGAAAACGATCGCCTGGGATGATCTCACCACACCGCGCGAAATCCTCGAACAGATTGCCACCGCGTTCAACCTGCAGATGGAGAATCTCGACAAGGTGCCGCATGATTTGTGGGCGGGGGCAACATTTCCGAACGTGACCGCATGCGAAGCATTAACGCTGGTGCTGATTCAGCTCGATCGCGGTTGGATGTGGCAACCGCAAGGACGGCGGATCACCTTCGCGCCGTGGCAGCCGCCGGAACTCATCGAACGGGCGTATCAGCCGCGCGGCAAGACCACGGTGGCGAGTCTGATCGAAGACTGGCACGCACGACTCCCCGCGTTGTCCCTCACCGCGCGCGACAAGGAGATCGTCGTCCGCGGGCGCGTGGAAGACCACGAGCAAATCTCGAAATGGCTGGCCGGGGGCTTTAACCGGATTGTGGCCCCCAAAGACGGCCCGCCCCCGACGCCGTTGAAACAACGTCGCTTCACACTCAACGAAAAAAATGTCCCGGTCCGAGCGGTGTTGCAGGAACTCGAAAAAAGCGGTGCGGAAATCGTTGCTGATGAAGAGGCCTTGAAAACAGCGGGCGTGAATCTCGACCAAACCATCTCCATTCAGGTACAAAAAGCCACGACCGAAGAATTTCTCAAAGCGGTTCTCGACCCGGTGAAAGCCGCCGCGGACGTGGATGGTCTTACGATTACGATCCGTGCGAAACCCGCCTCTCAATGATGATCCGATAACGAACGCCGCTCCTTCTTTGCGCCGACTTCGGGGAACTCCGACGGCGATGTCTGTCCGAATGGACTTGGGGCGCTATAATCCGTGGGGTTCACGCACGAGTGCATTCTTGAGGATCGACGATGACCGATCGGCCGAAGACGTTGGGGGAATTGCGGGCCAGTGGCTATCAGAGCCTGCCTGTCAAACTGGAAATGCGGCGGAATCTGCTGCGAAAGCTGCAACGGGGCGAGCCGTTGTTTCCGGGGATGGTCGGTTACGAAGAGACGGTTGTCCCGCAAGTGCAGAACGCGATTCTCTCCCAGCACGACATGCTGTTTCTCGGCCTTCGCGGACAGGGCAAGACTCGGATGCTGCGGATGTTGACCGCGCTGCTCGATGACGTTTTGCCCATCGTCGAAGGTTCGGAGATTCAAGATGATCCGTTCGCGCCGCTGTCGAAGTTGGCACGGGATCGCGTGGCGGTGCAGGGGGATGCGTGTCCGATTGCCTGGGTTGGCCGCGAAGATCGTTATCACGAAAAACTGGCCACGCCGGATGTCACGATTGCGGACCTCATTGGGGAAGTCGACTTGGTGAAGCACGCGGAAGGGCGGCATCTGGCGAATGAAGACGTGATGCACTTCGGTCTGATTCCCCGCAGTCACCGCGGCATTTTCTGCATGAACGAACTCCCCGATTTGAGTCCGAAGATTCAGGTCGGTCTGTTCAACGTGCTGGAAGAGCGGGACGTGCAGATTCGCGGGTTTACGGTGCGGCTGCCGCTGGATGTCTGCATGGTCTTCAGTGCGAACCCCGAGGATTACACGAACCGCGGGCGAATTGTGACGCCGTTGAAGGACCGCATCGGTTCGGTGGTGCGGACGCATTATCCCCTGACGCGGGAACTCGGCATTCAGATCGTCGAAGAGAATGCTTGGACGGAGCGGAATGACGCGCCGCGGGTGCATGTGCCGCGGTTCATCAAAGAGATCGTCGAAGAAGTCTCCCGGCTCGCGCGGGTCAGCCCGCATGTCAACTCCGCGTCTGGGGTCAGCGTGCGGATGTCGATCGCGAACTACGAAAATGTCGTCTCGCAAGCGGAACGACGCACATTGTTGTCGAAAGAACCGGCCGCCGTGGCGCGGGTGTCTGATTTGTCCGCGCTCGTCGCCAGTTCGCGTGGAAAAATGGAACTGACGATGACCGAAGAACCCGGGCAGGAAGACAAACTCGTCACCCGGATGGTCGACGAAGCGGTTAAAGTTGTCTTCGATCAATATGCGAACCCCAAAGCGTTCCGCTCGGTGATCGAAGCATTTGAATCGGGGAAGACGCTGGAACTAAGCGAAAAGCTCACCGCCGCGGAATTGCTGGAGCGGATCAGCAGCATCCGCGGGTTTCGCGAACAGGTGGATCGCCTGTCCAAAGAACTGGCGCCCGAGTTGGCGTCCGGAGAAACATCGACGGGATTGTCCGCCGCGATTGCGGAGTTCGTGTTGGATGGATTGCACAGCCACAACCGCGTGAACCGCAAGCCCAAGGGGCCGGGAACGCTCTACGGGCAGTGATGCCGCGGAACGTCCACAATTGACGCTTGACGCTTAGCGGATCACCACGGCCGCCGAGTCATCCTGAAATTGCACATCTTTCTTTCCTGCAAAGCGGCAAGCGTGGATTGATCAACTTTCTCTTGCAGGAGGATTCGATTCTGCATGCTGCATGCAGTCCCGGCATCTGGTATCATGGGCGGTTTCCGTTCTTTCACCTTGCCGTTGAAGCTGCTTGCATGAGTCGTCTGGAACTGATTGCCACGGCCGCGTTTGGCCTGGAAGCCGTGGTGGCCCGCGAACTGGAAGCGTTGGGTTATGAGGGATTGCAGGTCGAAGACGGGCGCGTCCGCTTCATCGGGGACGAACTCGCGGTCTGTCGCTGCAACTTGTGGTTGCGGTCCGCGGATCGGGTGCTGATTCTCGTGGGGCAATTCCCCGCCCGCAGTTTCGGGCAACTGTTCGATCAGGCGACGGAATTGCCGTGGGAGCAATGGGTTCCCGCCGACGGCAAATTCCCGGTTTCGGGGAAATCGATCCGCTCAACATTGCATCACGTGCCGACGGTGCAGAGCGTCGTCAAGAAGGCGATTGTCGAACGGTTGAAGAAGACGTATCAACGCCACTGGTTTCAGGAAACCGGCGTTGAATATCCCATCGAAGTCGGCATTCTCAAAGATCAGGTTTCGCTGACGATCGACACATCCGGTGATGGCCTCCACAAGCGCGGTTACCGGCGACAAGTCGGCATTGCTCCGTTGCGGGAAACCACCGCGGCAGCGTTGATCCTGCTCAGCTACTGGAACGCCCAGCGGCCGTTTCTCGACCCATTCTGCGGCTCGGGGACGATTGCCATTGAAGCGGCACTCATCGGTCGCAACCGCGCTCCGGGAATGAATCGCAACTTCCTGTGTGAGACGTGGGGGCAGATCACTCGCGAGCAATGGAAGCAAGCCCGCGAAGAAGCCCGCGACGTGGTGAAGGGGAAATTCCCCATGCAACTCATGGCGAGTGACATCGACTCGCAGGCCATCAAACTGGCGGAATCCCACGCCGCGGATGCCGGGGTGATTGGCGACATTCAATTCCGCACGCTCGATGTGCTGGAGTTCAAATCGCAGCGGGAATACGGCGTCGTGGTCTGCAACCCGCCGTACGGCGAGCGCATCGGCGACGAAGAATATGCCGCGGCCATTTACGACGACATGGCGGATGCCTTTGCGCCGCTGTCGACGTGGTCGATCTATGCGTTAACGTCGCATCCGGGGTTCGAACGCTGCTTCCGTCGCCGGGCCGATCGTCGCCGCAAGTTGTACAACGGCCGGATTGAATGCACGTACTACCAATACTACGGGCCGCGTCCGTCCGGCGAAGCGCAGACCGAAATGGTGCCACTCTTCGGCGACGAACCGTAGACACCGTTTTACTCACGACCGCGTGAAGAGTCGGGGCGGGGGCCCCGGCCTATGATTTCATCGTAATGCAAACATCCATCGGTCGGGGCCCCTGCCCCGACTCTGCGATCTGCCCCACCGATCACGTGTTTGAGTCGAATCATGCCTCGGCAAGTTCTCAGCGTCGGTCAATGCGTTCCCGATGAAGCCGCGCTCGAACGGTTTCTGAAAGCGAACTTCGATGTACGCATCACGCAAGCCGAAACCGCTGCGGACGCACTCGATCTGCTGCGAAAGAGTGCTTATAACCTCGTGTTGATCAACCGCAAACTCGACGCCGATTACACCGACGGCACCGAAATTCTGCGCGCCATCAAAGCCGATGAAATGCTGCACACAACGCCGGTGATGATCGTTTCGAACTACCCGGAATATCAGGATGCCGCGGTGCATCTCGGCGCGTTATACGGCTTCGGAAAAGCGGAATTGGGCCGTTCGGACGTGATCGCTCGACTGACACCACTGTTAAGTGACCAGTAATCTCCTGACAAACGGCCACTGCCGGGGAACAAGCGTATTCCCCTCTTGACCCCGGTTGCGGAACCAACCTACTATCCCGCGGGTTTGTCCACCGGGGGGCCGGTCTGCCATGACAGGAGCGCGTACACACTGGGGTCACATCGGCCTCGTGATCGGGATTGCGCTCACGGTCCGCCTGGTTGCCGCGGTCGTAATTGAGAGCCAGGTCTCACGGACACCGGGACGCATCTGCCTCATCGAAGGGGACGCGGCCGGGTATTGGGAACTCGCCAGTCAAATTGCCCACGGCAAAGATTACGTCGTCTACAATCCCCCGCGACGTGTGCTGCGGATGCCGGGGTTTCCCGTTGTGCTCGCGGCGAGCCGTCTGGTCTTCGGCGACAAACTGTTCGCCGCCCGCTGCTGGCTGTGCGTGATCGGGGCGATCGGCTGCGGGCTGACATACCGCCTGGGATGTGAAGTCACCCACGAACGTGTGGCGCTGCTCGCCGGGCTGGCGACAGCGTTGTCCCCGCCGCTGGTGGCGTTCAGTCCGCTGCTGCTCAGTGAAACGACTTTTGCCACGACTCTGCTGTTGAATTTGTTATCGCTGGCCTGGGTGATCCATGCGCAGCGTCCGTCGTCCGATGATGCCACAGAGATCGCCGGGAGGGCAGCGCTCCTCGCGGGCTTGACCGGCGCACTCGCCACCTTCATGCGGCCGACATGGTTGCCCGTGGTCCCGCTGACAGCCGTGTTGCACTGCTCGATGGCTCCGCTGGATCTCCGCCGACGTGTGGAAGCCGTCATCATGGTCAGCGCTCTCATGGCGGCGATGTCGCCGTGGGTCTTGCGGAATGCGATTGTCACCGGACGACCGGTCGTCACCACGCTGTGGGATGGCCCGAGTCTCTACGACGGATTGCATCCCGGTGCGACCGGCGGCAGTGACATGACGTTCTTCGAGCAGGAACAACTGCTCGCCCATCTCACTGAGTCCGAGATGAATCGGAATTACCGGGAACGGGCCTGGGCCTTTGCCAGGATGAATCCGCGTCAAACCCTGGAACTCGCCGTCAGCAAGGAACTGCGGTTCTGGAGCCCGGTTCCCAACGCCGATCAGTTTGCCGATCGGCGGTTGTGGTGGGGTTTGCTGCTGTCGACCGTGCCGTTGTATTTTTTCTCGCTGTGCGGTCTCTGGGCCATGCGGCGCGATCTGATCACGCTGGCGCTGACTGCGGGGCCGATTCTCTTCTTCAGTGCCTTGCATCTGCTGTTTGTCGGCTCGATCCGCTACCGGCTGCCCGCGGAATATCCGCTGTGGATTCTGGCGGCGATCGGTGCCCATGCGATTTGGCAGCGTTGGCGATCCTCTCCTGTGACGGGAGGCTGACCCGTGAAAACGCTGGGCAAGATGCTCAAGCATGCGCTGATCCTCGGCAGTTTTTTGCTCGTCGGCGTGGCCGTTGCCGTGGCGTGGTTCACCCTGCGGAGCGATGAACTCCTGCGCGCCGAACTGCTGCGACAACTCGCCGTCATTCTTCCCGATGCCGACATCGGCGTGGAACGGGCCCAGTTCGATTTCCGCGGCCGCGTGCGGATCATCAATTTCACCGTGCAGTTGCCAGACGAAAAAGCCCCGGCGCTGATCGTTCCCGAAGTGACCATCACGCTCGATCGGCAGGCGCTGCAGGAACGGCAGCAGTTTCTGGTCGAGCGGATCAACTTCAGTCAGCCGCAGATGCGGGTGCTACGTGATGCCACCGGACAATGGAACTGGTCGCGAATCACGTTCGTCCGTCCCGCGGGAAATGGACCGTTGCCGGAGTTCGAAGTCACCCACGCCACGGTGGATCTGGCGCTGCTCGACGCGGGCGCCTCCAGCACGTTCCTGTGGCATCTCGAAGACGTCCATCTCGGCGCACAGCCCGATTCGCAACGATCGTATGCGGTGAATGTGTCGGCCCGCAGCGATCTCACCGGATTGATGACGGCACAGGGAACCGTCCCCCTCGAAGCCGCGGCGTGGCAGATGCAGGCCGACGTGCAGCGGCTCTCGATCGATCCCACCACGCTGCAATTGGCGCAGCGATTCATCCCCGATTTACCGGCGCGTTTGCAGGCCGGTCATCAATGGCTGCACGAGAAAGTCCCCGCCGCGAACGCCCCGGAAGCCCTCGCCCGGCGGTCGCAGTCACCACTCGATCTGGGATTGAATCTGGTGACATCGCTGAGTTTGCAGGCTCGGCAAGCCGATCCCGAAGCGCCACCCGAGTTCCTGCTGCACGCGAAGATTCAAGACGGCCAACTCACGCATGAGGTGGTGCCGTATCCGCTGCGGGGCTTGCAGGGATCGATCTCCACGAATGGATCGCAGGTCGTGATCCGCGGGTTCAAAGCGGTGAATGGGCGGACGCAGTTGATCCTCGATGGGCGGGCGGATCGCACCGGGGCGGTGGATCTCTCTTTGAAAGCGACGAAGCTGCCGATCGATGCCGCGACGGTCGACCGCTTGCCGATGGCGCTACAGAAAATCGTGGATTCGCTGGCCTTGAGCGGTTTCTGCGATGGCACAGCACGAGCGACGCTGACTCCGGGCCAGCCGTGGATCTTTACCGCCGATGCCAGTTTGTCGGAAGGCCGCGTCACCCAGGAGCGATTCCCGTATCCGGTGCAGGATGTTCAGGGAACCCTTTCCTGGCACGATGATGTCGTGCAGATTCACGGGACCGGCCGCGCGGGGCAGGTGCTGGTCTCGATGGTCGGCAATGTCCGTAACCCCGGCCCCGAAGGGGAAGCGCTGTACGACATTCGCGCCGACAACGTTCCCATCGATGACGCTTTGATCAACGCCTCACCGCAGCAGGTCCAGCAAACGCTGGTCGCTCTTCGGTTGCGTGGCAAAGGCAACGCCTGGCTGCGCGTCATCCGGCCGCCGGGGCTCAATCAGAAGCATGACGTGGAATTGCGCGCCATCGTGCAGGGCGCTTCGTTGCAGTTCACCGGCTTTCCGTATGCCGTGACCGATCTCAGCGGCAAGATCAACTGGATCGGCGACCTCATCACGTTTCAGGAACTCAAAGGGCAACACGACGGTGCCATCCTGTCGGGAAGTGGGCAATACGATCGCGCCCAGGGTCCGGGTCGGCTGCAGTTGGATGTCACCGCGACGAATGCCTCGCTCGATCGCGCTTTGTACTCGGCATTATCGCCCCATCTACAGGAAGTGTGGGAGGCCTTCAATCCCAGTGGCCGAATCGAACTCAGCACGCAAGTCGACTGGAGTCCGGGGCAACCCGCGCGAGTCGATGTTCCCAAACTGACACTCACTGAGGGAGCGTGTCAGATGCGCGACTTCCCCTTCCCTTTTCAGGATGTTGCCGGAGACTTCGGTTATGACTTTCAACGAAATCTGGTGACCATCCGCTCGCTGTCCGCCCGGCACGATGACACGCAGGTGCGGGCCACCGGGGAAGCGAACTGCGTGACGCCCTGGACGGTCGCCCTGAAAACGCTCCATGTGGACGACCTTTCGCCCACGCCCGCGTTCCGCCGTACGCTTGCCGGTCCGCTGAAACAAGTGGTTGACACGCTCAATCCGGTCGGTCGATTTTCCTTTGAGGGTCCGGTCACGTTCTATGGGCCGGCGCAACTCAACGGTCCGATTCAAGCCGATTGGAAGCTTCGAATTCATCTCGCCGGTTGCAGTCTCAACGCGGGCTTGCGAATCGATGACGTCCACGGCCGCGTAGACCTCGAAGGCCAATGGGACGGTGTGAAAGCCGCGCTCGATGGCCGCATGGATCTCGATTCCCTCGCAGTATTTCGAGACCATCGCATTACCAAAATTGCCGGCCCGTTCCGCTTGCGCGACCAGCAACTGGTGGTCGGCTCGGCGCAACTGGCACGGCCCATCAAACCCGATGCGGCGTTTGCCATCGCCCCCACGGCGCGGGTCATCGGCACGGCGTACCAGGGGGACGCGAAGCTCGATGCCATTGTCGACCTGATGCAGGATGTGAAATATACCGCCCATCTGGAGTTGAATGGGGCCAGTCTCGAGCGGTATGCGCAGGAACACCTTCGCGGTCACAGCAACGTGCGCGGCTTGATGAATGCCTGGATGGATCTCCGCGGGACGGGTTACTCCGCCAGTGCGCTCATGGGCGACGGCCAACTGCAAATCAGCCCGGCGGCGTTGTACGAACTCCCGGTCTTCCTGCAAATTTTTCAGTTGCCCCAGTTTCAGCCCGTCAATCGCAGCGCCTTCAATTACGCGAATTTTCTGTTCGGCGTGCGCAACGAGCGCTTCGAGTTTCAGGCCATCGATTTAGTGGGACCATCACTCAGCTTGCGCGGGCGGGGCATTGTCCGCTTCGATGGCAAAATCAATCTCGACTTCTTCACGATGCAGCCGCGGAATGCGGTCCCCATTCCCGGCCTGCGGGAAATTGTGGGGCTGGTGAATCAAATGAGTCAGGGATGGCTCGCCGTGGAAGTGCGGGGTTCGATTGCGACTCCGGATGCCCGCGTCGTGCCGTTTCCGGAGTTGGACGCCGCGATGAAACAATTCCTGGGCGCGTTCGAACCACGATCGAACGGACCGCCGCCGACCTTTCGCGGCCCGCCGCGCAATACCGAAACCGATCGCGAGCCACGCCGGTAGTTAGTCAATCAGCTTGAAGAGTCGGGGCAGGGGCCCCGACCTATGATTTTCGGTTTGTTTTACTTTCATAGGTCGGGGCCCCTGCCCCGACGTTTTCGACCCCTTGCCTGAAAATCGCTGCCGTCGCATTCCGGATTGCCAGTGGCAGGCGAACCTTCGGGATTCCCACGGTGTCGGTCACAAAAAAGACGATCCATTCATGACAAACGCAACCTCGACCACCGCCGACTGGGACCCTGCCGCCTATGCGCGCCACGCCCGATTCGTCGCGGATTATGGCAAATCGTTGATGGACTGGTTGTCCCCCCAACCGGGCGAACAGATTCTCGATCTCGGTTGCGGCGACGGGGTGCTGACCGAAGATCTGGTCGCCACCGGCGTGAATGTCATCGGTGTGGATGCCAGCCCGCGACAAATCGAAGCGGCGCGGCGGCGCGGCTTGCGGGCGCTGGTGGTGGATGGTCACGAACTCGCGTTCGACGGAGAGTTCGACGCCGTCTTCAGCAATGCGGCACTCCATTGGATGCAGCGCCCGGATGAAGTCCTGGCGGGGGTCGCGCGGGCGCTCAAGCCGGGCGGGCGTTTCGTCGGCGAATTCGGCGGCGAAGGAAATGTCATCTCCATCGTCTCAGCGATGAAGAACGCCTTGCAGCGGCGCGGCATCAATTTCGCTTCGGTCAACCCGTGGTATTACCCTTCGGTCGACGAATACCGCGGGAAACTCGAACGGGCCGGTTTCCGCGTGGACGAGATCATTCTCTTTCCAAGGCCGACCCCGTTGCCGGGCGATATTACCGGTTGGCTGGAAACGTTCGCCCCGCGATTCACGGTGGGGATGTCGCCGACCGAACGGACCGAAATGTTCGACGAAATCGCGGACGAATTGCGCCCCCGGTTGTTCCGTGATGAGAAATGGATCGTCGATTACGTTCGCCTGCGCTTTCGCGCGGTGTTGGCGTAATCCGTCAGGTTCCGGTCTCACGCACCACACGTCGCGCTTTCATTTCGAACCGCGGCAATGACCCCGCGGCGACGAGCACGACTTCCGGTTGGAAGTTGAGACGGTCTTTGATCGCCTGCGTCAACGCTTGCGCCGTGTTCGCATCGCCGGTTTCAATTTCCAGCCGGACATGCGTCATCGCGCGTTGTGTTGTCACCACGATACGGAACTCGGCGATCGACGGAAACTCGCGCACAACGGTTTCAATGCTCGCGGGAAAGACGTTGTTGCCGCGGATGACGAGCATGTCATCGACGCGACTGCGAATGCCTCCGGCGAGCCGCAACAAACATCGTCCCGACGGGGCCGGTGACAGATCGGCCTGCACCAGGTCGCCGGTGCGGTAGCGCAGCACGGGCATATCGACGCGCGAGAGCGTCGTGATCACCAGCTCGCCGAGTTCACCGGGCATCACCGCTTCGTCGCGATCGAGATGCAGAATCTCGGCGATACATTCCGTTTCAAGAATGGTGAGCGAGCCGGGAGTTTCCGCAGCTTCAATTCCCAACGGACCAATTTCGGACATGCCCCAGTGATCGACGATGCGTGCGTTCCACGCCGCTTCAATTTGTTGCCGTGTCGCCGGGACGTTGCCCCCGGGTTCGCCTGCCACCAGAATCGTGCGGACTTTCAGCGCGTGCAGGTCGATGTTTGCCTTCGTCGCGACTTCCGCGAGCCGCAGGGCATACGTCGGCGTGCATCCCAGCAGTGTGATGTCGTTTTCGGCGATCAATTGCAGCCGGGCCTCGCTGCTCATGCCCCCGGCGGCGACACAGAACCGGCCCTGCGAAACCGCCGCTTCGAAGCCCGCCCAGAAGCCGAGGAACGGACCGAACGAGAACGGAAAACAGCAGCGATCTTCCGGCCGCAGATTCATCAACCGGTATGTCTGCTGCCAGGCCTGCATTAACGCGGACCAACTTCGCGGGGTGTCGAGCCAACGGAGCGGCCGCCCGGTGGTGGTGCCCGATGTCTGATGCAGCCGCGTGTACTCTGCAAGCGGCCGCGTGAGGTTCGTGCCATACGGCGGCAGTGCGGTTTGATCGGCGACCAGTTCGGACTTTTTCAGCGTCGGCAACCGGCGCAGATCGTCAATCGACCACGCTTGGTTTGCCCGATATCCCGCCGCCTGCAATCGCGGTTGCCAGAAGCGATTGGTTGCGATCAACTCGTTCAGCAACGCCTGCAACAGCGCCTGCTGCCGAGCCGTGAGTGCGGAACGATCGAGATCCTCGGGATGGACAGTCATTCGCGGTTCGCACTCGCCATGGAACGAGGATTCGGAACTCGTTCCCATGCTCCGCATGGGAACGTACAGTCGCAACGCTCTGCGTCGCCGGTCAACTTTACACGAGGATTTCACTCGACGCAGAGCACCTCGGCCCCGCATTCCCACGCAGAGCGTGGGAACGAGAATGCGTTACGCGTCCGGTGTCAGCACGATCTTTCCAAACAGGTTCCCCGCTTTTTGCAGCGTGTTCGCTTCCTGGAGTTCGTGGGCGGCGACCGCTTGTGAGAACGGGAACCGCGCTCCGATTTGCGGCTTCCACTTCTGCGCGGTGGCGTAACGGTTCAAATCTTCGGCGGCGGTCCGTTGTTCTTCGGGGGTCGCATTGAACATCGCAAAACCGACGAGCCGGAGATCCTTCACATAGAACGGGCCGATGGGGAACTCCGGGCGGGCCTGACGACCGGCCATAATCACAATGCGTCCCCGTGGTGCCATCAGGGAAACGGTCCGGTCGAGGGAGGGTTCCCGCTGCGTTTCCCACCACATCTGCAAGCCGCCGTGGGGCATGGCGAACGCGCGAATCTGGTCGTCCTGGTGCGAATCCTGATAGTTGACAACAAGGTCGGCACCAAGATCGTGACAGAGGCGCATGGTTTCTTCGCGACCGGCGGAGGCGATGACTTTCGCTCCCGCGGCTTTCGCCAGTTGAATGACGGCAGAACCGACGCCGCCGCCCCCGCCGTTGACGAACACGACTTCGCCGGCCCGCAAGCCACTGTGCAGGAACAGGCCGAGATGGGCCGTCAGTCCGACCAGGGCCCCGGCGGCAGCGGCTTCATCGCTGAGATTGTCCGGCGTCTTGTAGAGCCATTTTTCATCAATGGCGGCGAGTTCTGAAAACGTTCCCTGCCGGCCGAACAAGCCCTGGTTGCTCCCCCACACGCGGTCGCCTCGCTGGAAGCGAGCAACACTGGCCCCGACGGCTTCCACGGTCCCGGCGACATCGCAGCCAATGACGTAGGGGAACTTGGAGGCCATCGAAACGATCCCGGCGCGGATGTAGGTATCGATGGGATTCACCGCCACGGCCCCGACGCGAACGAGCACATCATGCGGTCCCGGCGTGGGATCCCGGAGTTCCCCGTATTCAATGATGCTGGGAGCGCCAACCTGGCGGATAAACGCGGCCTTCATGGGGCAAGAACTCCTGTCTGAACTTTTCGTGCGAACACAGACTCTGGTCCCCTCTCCCCCGTCTGCGGGGGTGAGGGTGAGGGAGCGTGTTGAAACACACGGCCCCCTCATCGGGCCGATCGATCCCCTTCTCTCCCGCGGACGGGGGAGAAGGGGCTTCGGTTACAAACCACGGCGTCGCCACAACGGGATCAGCGCAAGCAACACCGCGGCAATTCCACTGACGGCGAACCCCCAATATACGCGACGCGGACGGTAGGACCAAACCACTTCGTGGTCGCCTTCCGTGAGACTCACGGCGCGGTACATTCCCGAGGCCTTCGGCGTCACGGATTGCCCGTCGACGGTGACGAACCAATTGAGATCGGCGAGATCGGTCAGGACCAGTTGCCCGGCCGTTGCGACAGCGACTCGCACAGTGATGCGGTGCGGACCGTATTCTTTCAACGTGATGGCACCCGCTCCGACAGCATCCCAGCGAAACCGACCGGGGGCGTCTTTCAAGCGGTACAGAAACAGCGGTTCCGGTCGGGCCCAGGCGCGGTTGAGCAACGGATCGACACCGGCCCACATCAAATGGACCGGCCAGCCGCGCCGTTCGAGCGGCTCGAAACTGAGAATATGCGTCACACCAGCGTCCAGTAGCCACTGCAATCGCGTCGGCGTGAAAGCGTGAAAGTCGGGCGGATCAGTCTCCGGCAGCGTAAATTGCGGGTCGAAATACTCGCGCGGCCCGAAACCGAGATACACCGGCGTCGACGCCACCCCCAGCACATTCGGCAGATTGGCCCCCGGTGCATACAACCGCACGAGACCGGGTTCCGTGAGCAACAGTTTTCGAAGCGGACTCGCATCGCGAAACGCAATCGGCGGAGGCGTCACCGCGACGGCATACGACACCGTCGTCGGCGTCCACCACAAATCCCACGTCGTGGCGACCAGCACGATCGTCACCAAGCCGCGGCGCAGACCTTGTGAATCGAATTGTTGAATGAGCGCATCAAGCAATCGCCCCGTTAGAACAGCGACTGCGAACGTGGCCAGTAGCGACGCCCGCCCCGGTCCGCGGAAATAGCTGAACCCCGGCAGTCCCTGCAATACGGGCATCAACCATCCGGTGGCGTACGCCAATGACGCAATGATCACCGCGACCCAGAAGAGATCGTTCCCCGTCACCGCCCGGCGACGGAGCGCGAGCAGTCCCCCGGCAATGAGCAACAGCACCGGCACGAGGCCGAAGTAGCAGTGGGCCTCCACACGGTTGGTGCCGGAAGCGATTTGACCGAGCGGCATCCGTTGCAGAGCCGCGTCGATGTCGAGATCGGCGGCGTACCAGAACCACGGGGCGACGATCTGTGTGAGATAACCGGGCGGAATGTGTCCGTACGCGGGATCATGGTCCACGCCGACGATGGCCCGCTGGCTGCGTCCTTTCAACTCCCACGACGCGGCCAACTGCGGAGCCGCCAGCGCGACGCCGAATAGAAACATGATGCTCAGAGTCAGCACAGATTGACTGAGCATGGCCGTTGGATTTGTGTGCCACTGGCTCTGCCAGTGTCTTTCTGAAAATGGATGTGTTTCATCAATCAGAGAAGAAGACACTGGCGGAGCCAGTGGCACACGGGATGGCATCGAAAGTTGTAGCCATCGAAAAACGACGTCCGCTCCGCTCACCAGCCACGTGAGGAACGCAATTTGATAATGCCCGCCGAGGAGTTGTACGCCGAGGGACGCACTCATCAGCACCGCATAGCGCGATCGGCCAGTTTGCAGAAAGCGTTCAATGGACCCGATCACCAGGGGCAGATACACGCCGCCGAGGATCGCCCAGTCGAGAAAGGCCCGCGGCGGGAACCAACCGTAGACGTACACCATTGCGGCCAGCAGCGACCCCGGTCCGAGGATGCCGAGCGTGCGGGCACACCACGCCATCGCCACAAACGCGGCGATGTAATGCACGATCAGGACCACATTCCAGCCGGTGCCCACATCCCACAGGCAATACACCAAAAGATGCAGCGGGTAGAGCGCTCCCGTCTGACTTTCCCCGAGAACGGGGTATCCATGCCCGGTCAAATTGTTCCACAGCGGGATCACGCCGGCCTGCAATCCGTCGGCGAGAAACGCTTTCTGCGGCAGCGAGTAGCTGTAAACATCCCCGCCGACGAGCCCCCCGCCAGTCCAAAGCGTGCCCCAGAACAACCACGTCAGCCCCACGCCGCCGATCCACCACCAAACGGTTTGCAGCGGCAGAAGTCTTTTCTGCGTATTGGGTTCCGGGCGATTCACGGAGCAGAATTCCTGCAAAGATGGGATGAATTCCAATTCGCTCGATCAAATTGGCCGCTTAAGTAGCCGATCTCATCAGAGAGGGACCGGCGGGTTCGCTTTACTTGGAAGCCGACATTGGCGTATGCTTCCTGGTCTGGATTGAGGGTGGAAGACCGCCCTGTTGTCGAGCAATTGCAGGAAACTGGAACGCATGGCTACGAAGTCGACCATCGGGCGCATGAAACACGTCGAAGCGCTCGTGAAGAAGTATGCGGCGAAGCGCGCGGAACTGAAAGCGAAAGGCGATCTCGTCGGCCTCGATAAGTTGCCGCGGAACTCCAGCCCGGTTCGTTTGCGTCGCCTGTGTGCCCTGACCGGCCGGGCGCGGGGCGTCTATCGCAAGTTCAAACTGGCCCGTCATCAACTCCGCGATATGGCCCTCGATGGCCTGATCCCGGGGATGAAGAAGGCCAGTTGGTAACCCGGTTACCGCTGCATCACAACGATTGAATTACCGCGTCCGCAACGGGCGCGGTTTTTTGCTGCGCGGAGTGCTCGGAATGTCGACGTTGAGAACCAGACATAAGGGAGCTAGAAGATGGCCCTAGTTACTGCGTTCGAGTCAAGCCGTAAAGAACGGACATCAGTCCACAAGCCGACTCGATGCCTATATGCTGTTGTAGAAGGGAATTCAGGTCAACGCTATTTTCAAATCGACACGCTTGGGTCTGATGAACGTCAGATCTCTGATAAAGTCAGCCAATCAATTCAATTCGATGGAAAGGCTGCTAGAGAATTGATCGAACTTTTGCGCCAAACCTTCCCCGATATAGCCTGAGCACCACCTCACCCAAAATGGCGACATCGATAAACGTTATGGACTGCGAATCCCGGGGATCGGTTGGCCCGGTTCCGCTTGGCGGGCGCGGATGATTTCCACAGTCAGCGGCGAATGCTCCGCAATCGGCGGCGAGCAGGCCCTGACGATCCACGATTCTTGCTGCAGAATCGCGCCGCTGCTGGGATCGTTCACGGAGACATCCCGCCGGGCGACGCCGAAGGGCAACTCGGCAGTCAACCACACATCCGTACGAAAACGGCGGGATGGTTGGCCTTCGGAAGTGACGAGTACCTGCGCTGCCGTCCGCTGGCATTCGAAGGCATCAGGCCGCAGCGCGGTTTTCAGATACCGCACATGCCCCGGACTGTAGGCGTTCAGCAGCGGCAAACTGCGGACCCACGCGAGATCGGCCTGTTGCTCGGCGGGCGTGACGTTCTTGTTCGTCCAGCGCAGAAACTCTCCGGGAGGACGTCCCGAATCAAACGCGGTGCGATCGATTCGAATCTCATGCGTCCGGACGTCACCGGGGGCAAATGTTTCCGTGACTTCCAGCACCGCGATGATTTTCCCGCCGTCGACTTCGTCGCCGATCAACTTCAATCGCAGTGTTCGGTTCGGATCGCCGTCGTGTTCCCATTGCACCCACGGTTGCGGTTCCTGCGACGTCGGCGTGGGAATGCGCGGGAACCAGGTGTAAAGCGGTTGCTCCCACGGCGGGGGCGCTTCGCGATACGTCATCCCGCCGTATTGTTCCATCGCCTTCCAGATCCACGGCTGCTGCCACGGCTTCAGTCCCGGTTCCCACGCCGAGTAAACCGATCCGCCGAGCAGCAGGGCGAACACCGTGAGAGACGGCCAGCGCGGTTGCCAATCGGTGAGGGCGGGAATCAGCGCGAGCGTCCACAACGGCACCATCACCAGTGCCCAGCGCAAGCCGCAACTCACGCCGCCGTAGTTGTAGTTTTCGGTGCGAGACAAATAGAACGCCAGCAGCAACCCCGTTACGACAACGGTACCGCGACCGAGGCTGCGCAGGACCGTGGGGACGTGCGGCGAGTAGCGCCACACGCCGAACAAGACAACGAGCCACATCGGTGTGAGGGACAGGAACCCGTGGTGCCCAATCGTGGAATGAAAAGCGTACCTCAATGGGGAATCGAGATTGCGGTCGACTCCCTGCGGTTGGGCCCAGTAACTCGGGATGCCTTCGTGGATGAAGACGTAGGTTTCGCTACCGTACCCACTGTAGGCCGGCTTCAACGTTCCCATGGCCAGCGCGTTCGTTCCGAAGAAGGCAATCACCGGCAACGCCGCTCCCAGACCGAAGGAGATGAGCGCCCGTCCGAAATCGATCCGACACGCCTGCCATGCAAAGACGAGCGTCATCAATCCCGCGGGCAAGTCGTGGCACGCCATTGCACTCGCGGCAAACCCCCACACGAAGAAGATGCCGCTGCGGTAACCGTTCGGTAACGAATCCGCCGCCCAGATCGAGCACGCACCGGCCAGAAACGCGCCGCACGCCGCCACCGTGTGGTTGTTCAAGCTGGTGAGAAACGGCGACCATAATGTGCCAAACGCCGCGAATGTCAGCACGATTATTGCTGCGGTCGGTGACAACGGCGAGTGTTGCAGGATTCTCGCCAGCAGCCACAACATCAGTACGAAGGGGACGCCATTGACCAACAACAATGTCGTTGACATCACCCCTTGCGGATGATCGAGCAATGCCCAACCGGTGATGCGGCACACGGCCCACGTCACTCCGGCGACCCACGTCGACATCAGCGGCGGCTTCGAGGAATAGAAGTGACCGTCCACACGCACGAGGTCGATCGTATCCCAGCCGGGTTGCTGACGAATCTCATCGATTCGATAGGTGCCCCGTTCGATCAACGACCAGACGGTACACCAGCGGGAACGATCGTTCGCGCTTTGCAGCGACGGTGCCTGCGCGATGCGCACGCCATGAATCACCGCGGCGACCACGATGATGGCGACCAACGCCGGCCACAGTCCGCGCCGAGAGTCCGAATCGGCGGCGCGTGAGGAATCGGGGATCATAACGGCGGAACTCTGTCAGGTCGGTGCGGGTCGCTGCCAGCCACGTCATTCCTCAGGCGGAGGCGGCGGTTCCTCCGCCGTGCGGCCCTGATCCGGGCCGTTGATGGTCAGCACCATGCGAATCAGGTGCGGGACGCTATCCGCCGCCATCTTTTTCATGATCTTGGCACGGTGGGCTTCCACGGTCTTGAAACTCACGCCGAGTTTGCCCCCGATTTCCTTACTGGAGTCCCCATCCACCACATAGCCCAGGACTTCGCTTTCGCGCTTGGTGAGCCGCTGGTAACGGTCGCGAATCGACTGGTCCTGCTGGTCCCGTTCGCGCCACTTCAAGTCTTCCGCGAGCGCCGTCTGAATGTGATCGAGCAGTTCCTGATCTTTGACCGGCTTCTCAAAGAAGTGGACCGCCCCGAACTTCATGGCGCGGACCGCCATCGGGACATCGCCGAACGCCGTCATCACGATAATAGGAATACAACGGCCGCGCTCGTGCAGACGTTCCTGCAAATCGAGGCCGCTCATGCCGGGCATGCGGACATCCAGCACCAGACACCCCGGCAACTGCGGATCGTATTCATCGAGGAATTCGCTGCCCGACGAGTAGGTCCGCACCCGCAAACCAATCGACTCAATCAACCAGCGCAGCGACCGGCGGACGGCGGGATCATCGTCGACGACAAATACCGTGGCAGCTTCATTCGCGACGACAGGCGGCGCAAGATTCATGATTCAAACCTTTCATCATTCAGCATTACGCATAGGCAAACGCAACACAAACGACGCCCCATGATCGCCGTTACGGCTGGCACGCATCGTGCCTCCGTGTCCTTCGACAATGGAGCGGCTGATGGACAGCCCTAAACCTAAACCGTTTTTTTTCGTAGTGACGAATGCGTCAAAGATGTGATCGCCGAGATCGTTCGGCAAGCCGGGACCATTGTCCTCGACCATCATTTCCAGCCAGCCCGGTTCGGGGCAAGCCGAAACGACACGAATTTTCCGCGATGGATCGGCAGACTCTTCCAACGATTCAATCGCATTCAGCACCAGGTTCAGCAAAACCTGCACGATTTGAATCCGGTCGACATCCACAATAACGTTCGGTCCCGGAAGCTCAATCTGAAAGAGAACCCGGCCGCGGCGGATAGCCGGTTCGCTCAATTTCTGCACGTCGCTGAACAATTCACGGACGGGAACCCGCTCCTGCTTCAACTCATTATGCTGGAGGAATTGCCGCATCCGCCGAATGATTTCACTCGCACGGTGGGCTTCGTCGACGGCTTCCTGCAAAGTCTCCAGCACTTCGATGGTGGTGGGTTCGTTGCGTTGCAGGCGAATGATGCAGCCGCCGACGTAATTCGAAATGGCCATCAGCGGTTGAAACAACTCGTGGGCAATCGCCGCGGTCATTTCCCCCACCATGCTGACGCGGGCCACGTGGGTGAGCAGATCCTGCTTCTGCTTCAGTTCGTCCGCGGCTTGTCGCTGCCGGGTGACATCGCGGCAGACGACGGTTGCCGCGACGACGGCACCGTCGTGCCAGACCGGGGCAATATGACTTTGAAACCAGAGGCGGTCACCGGTCTGGTTGGGACCCGCCACCTCGTGCGAGACCGATTCTCCCTGCGTGAAAACGCGGTGCAGATCGTTGCGGACAAGATCGTGAAACTCGGGAAAGACGAAGTCAAAAACCGAGTTCCCTTCGATGTCCGTCACTTCCAGTTCGGGGCGGACCTGCGTGTGATTGAGGAACGTGATTTCATATTTGCGATTCACGAGCAGAATCAGATCGGGCGCGTTCTGCACGAGGGATCGCCATTTTTCATTTGAAGCGGCCAACTCATCGGCGGCTTTCCGACGTTCATAGATCTGCTCTTCCAGGGTCTGATTCATGTTGACGAGCAGCGACGTCCGTTGAGCAACGCGCGCTTCCAACTCCTCGTTGAGTTGCTGGAGCGCCTGTTCCCCGTTTTTTCGCGCGGTGATGTCGGTGGCGGTGACCACGAGCCCCCCGGCTTTTCCCGGGGCATCGGCCTGAGCAAAGAACCAGCGCTGTTCGGAAGCGGCGGTTTCCACGCGAAACTCGGCGGCAAAGGGCGCGCTGTGGAGCACGGCATGGTGCCATTGCGCCGCGATCACGTCGCGGTCGTCGGGACTGACGAAGCACCACCATTCCTGCCCGATGATGGCTCGCGCATCGAGGTGCCACATGTGCGCCAGTTGACGGTTAGAATCCACGATTTTCCCGGATTCCGTGCAGCGAAAGATGCCGACCGGTGCGAACCGCGTCAACATCCGCAACCGCCGCCGGCTGCGACGCAACATCTCGGCATAACGGTGCGTCGCTGTGACATCGTGTACGACCGTGAGCAAACAGGCCTGCCCATTGAAGTCGATGGCATCCCCGCGGCATTCCACAATGCGAGTTTGTCCCGTCGCTGTTCGCAGGCGATGCCGATTGAAGGGGGCGGTGCGGATCTTCTCCGCCGAGGACAACACCGATTTCCGTTGATCGGCATCGATCCAGAAACCGATTTCCACGGTCGTCTTTCCCAGCATGCTTTCGCGGTCTTGCTCAAGGAGCTGACAGAGCGAGGGGTTCACATCGATCAACCGGCCTGTTTCAAAATCGGTGAGCATGATCCCGGCGGCACTGCGCTCAAACACCCGCTGAAAACGCGTCCGGTATTGCACCTCGGCGGCTTCGGCTTTCACCCGGGCAGTGATATCCGTCGCGACCCCAATGAGCCCGATCATCTCGCCAGAGGCATCTCGTAAGGGAGCCGTCCAGCTTTCGTAAACCAAACCGCCCAGATCAACTCGGGCAATGACCTCCTTCCCACGCAGCGCCTGTTTCAGTGAGGCAATGACATCGGGGTAGTCCGCGTAGAGATCGAAGGCGGACAGCCCGACGGCCTGCCCCGGTTTCAACCCCAAGGGCTCTAAGCCACGGCCTTCGGACAGCGTGAATCGGCCTTCGCAGTCGCTACACCACAACACGATCGGCGAATGGGCGACCGCGGTTTCGAGCAACTCCGCCGCCGATCGCGGCCCGGTCGCTCGTCCCGCCAACTGCGCTTCGAGCGCCGCAACCTGCCGACGCGCCGCAGCGAGCTCCGTAATGAGTAACTCTACGGACTGATTCGGAGTCGTGACGGACACGAATAAATCCTCATCGCGGCCGCCTCCCCGAAGAAAGGGAAGTGACGGACCAGTCGATTTGCCTGAAATGGTGCGATCACTATTACAAATGTGAGGCGATCATAACAGGCAACACGACTGTACAGACTTGTACATCCCCTCTCCCTCGGCTCCCTAAATAGTTTTCCCAATCGGAATTGCACGCATCGAGTGCGGTCCATCAAACTGGCAAAACGCTTTTTGCTGAAGATGGGTTTTGAAACTGAACGGTCAAGGATTACTCTGATTTTCACGCCTCCAAGTTCTTTGAAGCAGGAATCGAGTTGATGAACTCCCCCACAAATCGAAATGCAACCGGATGCTGCATCTCATGGATGTTGCGGGGGCTCGTCACGTGCGGGTTTGTACTCACAGCCACGCTTTCGTGGGGGGCGGTGACGGTCGAAGAAGCGGTAACCGCCCATGCGGCGACCCTTGCCAAAATTGAGACGATTTACCTGCGGTCCGAAATCGCTTCGGGCACCCAGGATCAACCGCTGCAAAAAATGAGTGTGTCCGAGAGCTGGCGCTCGGGAACTCGTGTCCGAACCTTGCAACGGCTGTTTCAGGCCCTGACCGCCAAGGGATTGAAAGAAATCCCGGAAGCCAATCGAGTGACGCAATTCAGCTTCGCGGATGAAGAATCACGCAATTTGCGCGGCTGGGACCCGGAAGCCCCCCTGAAATTGCCGTTGGATGAGACACGCGATGCGACCGAATTCGGCCGTGTGAAAGGCGGAATCGGCCCGCGCGATCCGCAAGGCGTCACGTCGACCGATTGGGCCACGTTCCTGCTGGAAGTCACGCCGGGGCTGCCGCTCGCGGATTTCGCCAAAGTCGCCCAGTTGGAATTGGCGGAGCCCCCCGATCCCAGCGTTGTCCGTCTCAAGATTATTCACACCGACCAAGCCGTCTTGTCCGGCGGGCTCATCGATCTGGACACCACGCACGGTTCGATGATTCGTCGACTGGAGATCGTGGAAGCCAAAACGGTCGCGGAGGCCACCGACTTCACCGAATTCGGCGAGGGAATCTGGTTGCCGGAAAAGGTGGTCCGGACAACGCCCCGAACCACCGTCGTGGCCCAGCGGCTTGAAGCTCGTGTCAATGAACCCCTCGCGGATGCCGACTTGATCGTCGCCTTTCCCGAAGGTGCCCGCGTCGATGAGGTTTTGACGAAACGGGTGCATCTGTGGGGAAAGAACGGTCCCGCGAGGACGTTTGAATCGTTCCCGCAGTTTCTGGAGTATCAGACCGCGCAGATGAAATTGGCCAACCCGCTCCCCATCCGTCCCGAAAACGCCGGCGGAAACTGGTTATTGTGGGTGAATCTTGTTGGCATCGCGGCGCTCCTGTTACTAATGACGTTTCGCAAGCATCTGGTGAAACCTTGAATCGCGGCTATGCCATGGGTGTGGGCATCGGCTTACTGCTGTCTGCGACAGCGGGAGCCATTTACTATTCCCAATTGCCGCTGCCAGCGATGAAGGTGGCATTCACCACGAAACTGGTGGATCGGACGTATGCCCCGGTCCCTTATCAGCAGCAAAGCGAAGTCGTCCTGAAACTACAGAATCATGGCAAAGGACGCGTGCGCCTCGGTGCCGTGCGGTTCAATCAACCGTTCGTGCATACCCAGCCCGACACGACGCTGCCGCAATGGATTCCCGCGGGATCAACCCTGTCGTTGCCCGTTGTACTCGTCGCCGAACCGCCGCACTGGGGACAACAGGAAGTGCAGGTGACGGCCGTCGTCACCAACGGGAAAGATTCCCAGGACGTCTCGACGGTGGTCCTGTGGGAGATCGCCGCCCACATCAATCCCGATCCGCCGCTCGTGAGTTTTCCGCGCGTGAAACGAACCGCCAGCATTCCAGCGACCCGTTTGCGACTGTGGTCTGCCCAGGGGAGTGCCGCGCCGGCGGGCTTGCAGGTGACGAGCCTCGATCCCGCCGTCCGAGTCACGACCATGCCGTTGGACACGATGGAAAACGGACGGCATTACCTGCTCGAATTGTTGATTGAGATTGACGCCGGTCTGGCACAGCCTCAACATAGATCGCAGATTGTGGTGCGGACGAACGGAAGCGACCCGCCGGTCATTATCCCCGTGGTGGGGTATGTCGATGAGTGATCCTGGCAGAGCAGACCCTTTGAAATCCCCCACGTCTTCCCGCTGGTCGCAACTGCTGTTAGCCGGGTCCCTCGTGCTGCTGGTGGCGTCCCTGGTAAAACCGTGGGTTCCGCCCCCCTTGTCGGTTCCGGTCGGTACCCAGATCACCTGCGCGGCCCCTCTCTGGAATGCGGGTGATGTCTTCTCCGGCCAGGCGCAGCGGCATGAATTTGTCGTGGCAAACACCGGCACAACCGCGGTCACAGTGAAAGCGATTACCGCCTCCTGCGGCTGTACCACCTATGCGAAAGAACTCATCGGCAAACGTGTCGCTGCGGGCAAACGGCTGACGATCCCGGTGACGTGGAATGTGGCCGCGCAGCCAGGAAAACAACACAAACAGATCGCCGTGCATTTCGAAGAATGGAAAGCGTGGAGTTTGCCGCTGCAGATCGAGGGAGAAGTGAAGGCGGCTTATACCCTTTCGTCGCCCCAGATCAGTTTCGGAACGATTGCCTCCGATACGGCGATGGCGCAGGAAGCCACCATTACGTTTGCGGAAGGATCCCCTTCCCGACGGGTGACCAGCGCGCAGTGCAGCCATGCGGGGTTCGATGTCACGCTGGTGGAGACGGAGAATCCGCGCGTGCAAAAGATTGTGGTCCAGACCCTCCCGCCGCTGACTTTGGGCCGCCTGAGCACAAGTATACTTCTGCTCACCGAGCAAGGGTCGTTGGTCCTGCCGATTATCGCCGCCGTGGAATCCGAAGCGGGATGAGCCGGCGCTGCACGAATAGGGATAAATCGAGCACTAACCCATACGGATTCGACGCGAACGGAACTGCAAACAAACAGCAGGCATCGCACCAACAAACAATGGCGGTTGCGGTGTTTCACTCAAAATCCGGATTGTCGAGAGAATTCCTCAAGGTTTGATAGACAACAGAAATCATGATGTGCAGAATGTCATCTACAAGCGCTGAAGGGATTAGAACCACTGCACGCAAGAACACAAATCGTGTTGATTGCGGTCGATTGAGAAGAATTGATAAACGAGGGGGACAGGCATGGGACGGCAAATGATCCGGGGCATTCTCGACACGCTTTTTCTGGCGGTCCTGATGACCCTCGTCGCCGCGAATACGGGGTTTTTACCGACGGGCGATGCCCAGAACGCGGCGTCGGCCGGCTTCGGAGTCTGCAGTCTGGAACAGTGCCCCGGGAGCTGCTCGGTGTGGATGGTCAGCCCCAGTTCCGAACCCCCTTATTACGTCTGGACGGAAGATATTTGTCAGGTGTCGGCCCCCAACACCCAGTGGACGGGATATTGCGACGGCATCTGCGGGATTTGTCCGCTGGGAAGCCGATGCAGCGGTTCCACGAGGCTCACGTTGTTGCCCTGCATGTGCGTTGAGCAAGGCTGTTAGACCTTCGCAGTCCATCGACAACAGCCGAAATCAGGCCGGTTTCCCCCCTCGGAGCTGAATCGTGAAATCGAATACTTTTAACGTCTTGCTGTCGGCGGTCCTGGTGAGTTTGGCCATTGTCAACATGGTGTTTGCGTCATGGGAACGCCCGGCCCACGCGAGCGGTGAGATGTGCGGGGGCGTCGAAGCTCCCTCGTCGAATTGTGTCTGTTGTCAGGAATCGCAAACCTGGTACTGCGAATAGGCGTTTGGGCCCGCGGGCTGTGTTTCAACCCGGACTGGGATTCAGCCAGATGCGGAAATGGACCGCAAGTCGGCTCGCTGGTCCGCATAGGTTTCGTGGAACGCCAAGGCCGTAGCGTCGGGTGTTACACCCCACCGTTCACAGGCTTGGCGGTACACCTCCGGCCACCAATTGCGATGCTCCGTCAGCCCGCGGTCGATGTAATCCCGCCAGTGGCTGAGCACCTTCGACCAGCAGCGATCCCCGTATTCGAGCGCGGGTTTCAGATCGCCGAACGATGACACATACCACTGCCGTCCCATCTGCGCGTGCAGAACTTCATCGGCCCAATCGAAGTCCTGAAACACCGCCGCCAACGGAATCCCCGACTGCTGGCCGATTTCCCATTCGTACCGCTTGCCACTCTTGGGCATCAATCCCTGCTCGATAAAGAACAACACCGCATGCCGTTCCTGCGGCGTGAGTTGCGTGTTGAGATTCAGCGACCATGTGAAGTTGATCGGAATCTGCGACCAGTCGAGACCGAGCGAAACGAAGCCGACTTCGCCGAGCATCGCATGCCGGGCTTCATCCCAGAGTTGCCGGGACATATCGGCGTAAAACCCCCACGGTTTGCCGACCGTTTCGTGCAGGATGCTCGCCATCATCTCGGGAACATCGATTTCCCGCAGCCGCTTGTAATACAGCATCAACACCTTGTCGCGCGGCGAGAAACGCTCGTCATACAAAAACGCTTCCGGATTGACACCCGCGTTGTACGAATCGCGGAATCTTCCATCGCGCTTCGGCACGGCGTCATAAACATACGGTTGAGCCGTAAACATTGGCGACGGCAATTCTTCGCTGACGGTACCACGGCCGCCCAACCCGCCAGCGACGTTGAGAGTCGTCTGCAACATCGTCAACCACGGAGTGAGTTGGGTCCGTTCGGCAGCGGTCACCGTGGCGGCAATCGCCTGCTGACCGAACGCCAGCATGTCCGCAACTTCCAACCGGCAGAACCGCGTCACCCGCACACTCGGGGCATCGGCGAGCAGATTCGTCGTGGCGACGTATACATCCAACGATTCCGCCAGCGCGGGCAGCAGGACTTCATACAATCCCAGCAACAACGCCCCCGTTGTGGGAGCCGCGAGGACTTCATCCGCGCACAACTTCAGCCCGGCGTGCGGAACGACCTCCAATCCGAGCGGCGGTTCGCGCAGTTCGCTCACCCGTTTGCGAATCGCGCTGACGTGCTCGGCACACAGATAACTGCACAGACTGAATGTGGTCTTCAGTTCATACAACGGTTCCGCCGTAATGCGGGCTGTGAAGATGCCATGTAACCGCAGCAACACATAGTGATGCCGCTTCATCCATGCGACGCAATCTTCGACGGACATCGCCGTGCGCTGGGCTTCCGTGAAGGTGCATAGACCCGCGAGTGGTGGAACGGTGGCAGTCATAAAAAGGCTCTTCGCATCTGGTGCATCTGGTAGGGTTTGCCGAGTCCGCGAGGCGAACCAATTCTAGGCGTCGTCAAAAGGTTCGCCTCGCAGACTCGGCAAACCCTACATTCTTCAGATCATCGCGGGGCATCGTACGATTGGGCAAGCGATGTGATTCCACAGACATCACGCAACCAGATATCAGCCGCTTGATAAATTCGAGCTCGCGGAAGTGCCGTGTAGAACTTGTCATCGAGTCCATCGAATGGATTCCAATCGGAGCTTGGACTCGAATCGGAGAGATGCTCCTGGGTGTACGCATCGAGAAAGTCCATTCGTTGCTCTCGCGACCGCGAGTATAGCGGTTGGAGCAACTTCATAGCTTTTCGCATGATGCTAGCAACGTCAGAGAGGCCAGTGCGAGCAAACCACTCCTCCATTTCCGGAGCGAATACCCCACCTGGATTCCAGAAAAACTGGTGAAACCCACCATTTAGGATGTCTTCATATCCATAGCGTGTTGCGGAAAGAAGCTGGATGTCACGCGGCATCGGGCTTTGTGCGGGATCGTAGCCTTCGTCCGTCCAACACGCTGAGTAATTGCAATCGCCGTGAATGAAATACCATCGCTCGTGGAACTGAAACGACTTGGCGGGAATCGACTCCAATTCAGCGATGTACCGGGCGATTTTTTCGGGATCATTCGTCCCTTGGATCCAGCCCAACAGTTGGTTCTCACGAGGTAGTTCTGCCATGCGATAGCCCACGAATGATAGCGGGACACCCGTCGGTTGCGCTCCGGGCTGTGACGGAGACTATCTTACCCTCAACCTTCAACCCTTCACCCTCAACCCGATTTCGCGAGCTAGAGTTACGCAGCGTGTGGTGTTTTCGCGACATCGTTGCGACCGCCGCACGGGCGGTAGAATCGGTATCCTGGGAATTTTCGGACATGACGGCACAGCGCGGACGGACGGCGGGGCCTTATGCCCTCACCATCTTGATGAGTGCCTTCCTGATTTTTCAGGTGCAGCCGCTCATTTCCAAGTACATCCTGCCGTGGTTCGGGGGCACGCCGGGCGTGTGGACCACGTGCATGCTGTTTTTCCAGTTGGTCCTCTTCGCGGGATATGCGTACGCCCATGCGAGTAGTCGCTGGTTGACGCCGCGCTGGCAGGCGATTGTGCATGCCGGGCTGCTGGTCGTTGCATTGACATCGTTGCCCATCACGCCGGATGCCTCATGGAAACCGACCGGCGGGGAGTTGCCCACCGGCCGCATTCTGGGACTGCTCGCCGCGACCGTCGGGCTGCCGTATTTTCTGCTCTCGGCGACCGGGCCGTTGTTGCAGGGATGGTTCAGCCAGGGACGACCGGGGACCGCGGTTTATCGATTGTATGCGTTGTCGAACATCGGTTCGGTGCTGGGACTGGTGACGTATCCGTTCCTGTTTGAGCCGTGGATGGCGACGGAATCGCAAGCCGCGGTGTGGTCGCTGGGATTTGTGGCGTTTGCGGTGTGTTGCGGGGTTTGTGCGTGGGATATGACTCGGAGGAAGGAAGAGGTTTCTGAAGAGCAGACGACTGGGGGAGACTGCAAAGCGGCAAGCATTGAAGAAATTCCCAACTGGTCGACTCGAATGGCATGGTTCGGACTGTCGGCTGTGGCCTCGGTGATGTTGCTGGCGACGACGAATCAGGTCTGCCTTGATGTCGCGGTAATTCCGTTCCTGTGGGTGCTGCCGCTGACGTTGTACCTGGCGTCATTCATTCTCTGCTTCGATCGCGCATGGTGGTACCCGCGGCGGACGTATGCCATCGCCCTCGTCGGCACGCTGGTCTGTCTCGCCCAGTTGATGCGGGCGGCGAGTGATGTGCCGATCATCACGCAGATCACCGTCCATTTTGCGTCGCTGTTCTTCTGCTGCATGGTCTGCCACGGGGAACTGGTCCGGCTGAAACCATCGCCGCGGTATTTGACATCGTTCTATCTGGCATCCAGTGCCGGTGGAGCCGCGGGTGGTGTACTCGTCGGGGTGATTGCTCCGCTGATATTTCATCAGTATCTCGAACTGCACGCCGCGGTGATTGCCTGTTGCGCGATTGCCGCGTGGTTGTTCCTGAACGATCCCGAATGGTTGCAGGCCGGTGGCAAACCGCGGTGGATTTGGGGCTGCGTGTTGCTCGCTGTGTTTGGCGGACTGCAAACGTTCGGCGCCGCTCAAGGCACGGGCGGTCCGGGCGAACTGGCGATCACCCGCAATTTCTACGGCGTGCTCCGCATCGTGGAAACCGACACCGACAAACCCGACCACGCCATGCACCGCATGGTCCACGGCCGCATTGTTCACGGCATGCAATTCACCGAACCCACGAAACGCAACATCCCCACGGCCTACTACGGAGAACACTCCGGCGTCGGCCTGCTGCTGAATCGCCCCGAACTGGCCGGACCGCGGAAAGTCGGCATGGTCGGTCTCGGCGTCGGCACCCTCGCGGCTTATGGTCGCCCCGGTGATGTCTTCCGCTTCTATGAGATCAATCCCGATGTCATCCGGCTGGCTGACGAACATTTCAGCTACATGAAAGACTCCGCGGCGAAGATCGAAATGGTCGTCGGCGATGCCCGCCTGTCACTGGAACGCGAGCCCGATCAGCAGTTCGATGTCCTCGTGCTGGACGCCTTCAGCAGCGATTCCATCCCGGCCCATCTCCTCACCGAAGAAGCCTTCGCGATCTATCTCCGGCACCTCGCGCCCCACGGCACGATGGCGTTCCACATCACGAACCGCCATTTCGACCTGCAGCCGGTCATCGCCGGAGCCGCGGAACGGTACGGCCTGCACGCGGTGAAGATTCACTCCGACAACCGCCCCGACCGTGCCCAGGCCCGCTGCGACTGGATGCTCCTCGCCCGTGATCCCGCCGAGTTTTCCGATCCTACAATCAAGGCCGCCATCACCGCGACGCCGACTTCCGCACGGATACCGCAACTCTGGACCGACCGCTTCAACAACGTCGTCGGGATTCTGAAGTAACCATCACAAAGCCCGTCCCAGTCCGGAGCGCAAGCGACGGATGACACCGCTCTGCTTTCTCTTGATAGAATCGCAGAATGGACGAATGTCGCACCGAGGTACCAGAAGAATTCAACTGGTTCGCCCCTTGGCGATGGCCGTGGTCAGATTTGTTCGCATGGGGCGGCATGCTACTGATCGTCGCGATGATGGTATGGTTCTTCCTTTTGTCGCTGTTTGAAGACAAATTTCTCTAACCCGACGCGATCGTTCGATATCCACCTTCGACGTGCGACTAAGCTCCTCGCTGTGTGCCACTGGCTCTGCCAGTGCGATTCATCACAAGGATTCCCGGAGAGAAGACACTGGCAGAGCCAGTGGCACACAGCGGCAGCCGTCATCCACCGACACGTCTTCCTTTGATACAATCACGGGACGGACGAACATCCCGATTCGCCGCCGGATAACTTCAACTGGTTCACGCCATGGCGATGGGGTTTACCACTTCAGATCGGCTTCGTCATTTTCTTTCTGCTCGCCGGATTCGTGGCCTTTATTGCGGCGATCATCTTGGAAGAAGTCTTCATCATCAAAGATGGCTTCTTTTACTGAGTCTCACCGAGATGTCAGCAGCCGTGGCACGCTACGCCGTTAACCCTTTTGGAAGGTGCTGAAACAAGTCTCGATGCGATTGAGAGTTTCGTTCATCCTGTGTTGACCAAGACCGCAGGATCAATCGAAATCTCACCCGAAAGGAATCGGGGATGTCGCATCGAGACCGGAAGGTTCATAACTCATCGCGTTCGCACGCTCAAGACTTGTCGGCCGCGGTGGACTGGTTGTTCGACGGGATCGACCTGCAATCGATTACGTTGCGGGGAGATTGTCGCTGGAGCGCGCGGGGGTTGATTGCCGCGGCTCTGTTGTGGGCCTGGGCGGAGGAGCCGTCGCTTCTGCTGCGGTTTTCCACGGCGCTCAGGATTGTGGCTCAATGGCGACCACAAAGCGTCCCGGCGTCCAGTTCATACCAGGCGTTTGTCAAACTGCTAGTGCGTTGGACCGCGCCGTTGATGGGCGCGCTGAAGGTCGCGTTACGCCAGCGGATGCAGACCGCATTGCGAGCACGATTCCGGCGGTTTGGGGACGCGATCTTCGGCGGTGATGGCAGCCGGTTGGGGTTGCCGCGAACGGCCTCCAACGAAGGCCGCTTCTCCCCGAAAAAGTCGCGGCGGAAACGCCGGAAGCAGGCTGGTCGAACGCGGTCACGGAAGCACCGCTCTCGTTCGCTGACGGCCCGAGTGAAGCACGCGAAGGGGAAAAAGGCCGACAGCCCGCCGTTGTGGATCACCACGCTGTGGCATGCGGGAACCGGACTTCCCTGGGATTGGCGGTGCGGCCCTTCTGACAGCAGTGAACGGCACCATCTGCGGGAGATGGTCGCGGCGCTTCCCCCCGAGGCGTTGGTGGCCTGCGATGCGAACTTCATCGGCTACGAGTTTTGGACGGCGATGTTGGACGGCTCGCGGGAGTTTGTGATTCGTGTCGGGTCCAACGTGCGACTGCTGAAGAAGCTCGGCTTCGTGCGCGAATCGGGGAGCACGGTCTCCGTTTGGCCCTGTCGCGCCGCCGCACAGAACCAGCCTCCGCTGGTCTTGCGGCTGGTCGTCGTGCAGGGAGCCCGTCACCCCTGGTATTGGCTCACATCCGTGCGCGACCCAGCGCGGCTCAATGACCGTCAGATCGCCGAAATTTACACGTTGCGGTGGGGCATCGAACTGTACTACCGGCATTTCAAACGGACCTTCGACCGCCACAAGCTGCGCAGCCACAAGGCCGACCATGTCGAGTGTGAGGCACACTGGTCCATGTTGGGGTTGTGGGCTCTGCTGCTGCATGCCGAACATCACCTCGCCCGACGCCACATTCCGCCCGATCGCCTCAGCGTGGCCCGCGTGTTGCGCGCCTACCGCACCGCCATGCGGTACCACAACAGCGTTCCCGAACCCGGCGAATCTCTGGGGGAACTGCTCGACGCCGCCCTCATTGACCAGTACACACGGAGAAACAAAACCCGTCGTGACTATCCACGAAAGAAATACGATCCCCCACCCGGCCCGCCGGTCATCACCACGGCCACTCCCAATCAAGTCGCCCACGCAAAACAACTTCGGACATGACATGCAAAAAGGGTTAACGGCGTAGTGTGCCACGTCATGCCGTCGCTTGCGCTCCGGGCTGGGTTACAAGGTCATCCCCCGCGACTAGGCATCCCCACGGCGCAGCGATATGCTTTCCGAAAGCGCTCCCGGCGGTGGTTTTCTGAACCGCGTCGCCGTTCTGCGGATAGGAAAAATTTCTCGGACTGGAAAGAGCGATCGCAGCGATATGAGCATTCTGGTTGACCGCAATACGAAGATCATTTGTCAGGGCATCACCGGGAAGGCGGGCCTGTTTCATAGTCAGCAATGCCGGGCGTATGCCCAGGAGCATCGACCGGGCGAAGACGTGTTCGTCGGCGGTTGCACGCCGGGCAAAGGAGGCACCACGGTCGACGGTTTCCCCGTCTTCGATTCCGTCGAAGATGCCCGCAAAAAAACCGGGGCGAACTGCTCGCTGATTTTCGTGCCGCCGCCGTTCGCAGGAGACGCGATCCTCGAAGCCGCGGACGCTGGGATTGAGTTGATCGTGGCGATCACCGAAGGCATCCCGGTCATCGACATGGCCCGCACGAAGAAGCAACTCGACGATAACTATCCGAACAGCCGGCTCATCGGCCCGAACTGCCCCGGCGTGATCACCCCCGGCGTGGCGAAGATCGGCATCATGCCCGGCTACATCCACAAGCCCGGCGGCGTCGGCCTCATCAGCAAGAGCGGCACTCTCACCTATGAAGCCGCGTGGCAACTCGGCAACGTCGGCCTGGGACAATCGACCGCCGTCGGCATCGGCGGCGACCCGATCATCGGCACGATGTACATCGAACTCCTCGAAATGTTCCAGAACGATCCCCAGACCGAAGCAATCCTGATGATCGGCGAAATCGGCGGCAACGCGGAAATCAAAGCCGCCGAGTACATCCGCGACCACGTCAAGAAACCGGTCGCTGCGTTTATCGCCGGTCAGACGGCTCCTCCCGGCAAGCGGATGGGTCACGCCGGAGCGATCATCTCCGGTGGCAAGGGAACGGCAGAAGAAAAGATCGCCGCCCTCGAAGCCGCCGGCGTGGTCGTCGCCCGCAGCCCCGCCGACATGGGCACCGCCGTCAAAGAAGCCATCGCCCGACGGAAGTAAGTTCCCTTGTCCACATTTTCACACCGCTCACTTAGCCCCCGGTTGTCCGCAACCGGGGGTTTTGCGTTTCGCGGTCAACCCGTGCAATTGTTAGGATCAGAAACGTAATTCTAATGCTATCGACACCATGCCGAGGTCATCACGATGTCACCGATTACACGAATTTCACTCGCAGCCGCAGTCTTCGGAATTTCGATCATGGTTCCCATGCTGGTCGCTCAAACGCAGCCCGAGCCGCTCCATATTCGTGTCAGTGATATCGGAAAGACGGTGACTCTGATCGGCCAACTTGGCAAACCGCTGGGGCAAAAACTCACGGTTCGGGGACGATGGTCGATTCCCGTCAGCAAAGAGAAGGGAACCGTTCTCAAAGACAATTCACCACGTTTTACTGTGACAGAAGTGGACGGTGTTCGGTTTGAAGGCAAAGTGGAGTTCAACATTGGCCAGATTCGCCCCGCGACATACCGACGCAAGAACCCCCTACCCGACTTCGAGGATTGGGCGTCACTCGACAATCAAGTCTGGACGATGACCGTCTATGAAACCGGGAGTGTTCAAATCCGACCTATGGAGCGTGGCGAGGATGCTGACTTTCCAATCGTTGGGAATCCCTATTACTTTCGGCCGTTCACATCCGAATTGGTCGTTGTGGTGACATCGCAAGAGCAAGCGACGGAAGGAAAACCCAAATGACGACGGGTGGCTCAGTTGCCTTTGGCAAACTGGGGTGGCGCAGCCACATAGAGGCCATCACGCACATCGTCCGAATCACCACACGGTTCCAGACTTGAACCCGTTGTAACAGAACCTCTTTGCGGCTGTGCCGCCCCAGATGGCTGGACGCCATCTGAGCCACCCCTCTTGTTGAGCCTGTCAGTCGATCCATCCCAGTGGCACGCCCACGGACCGGCGTTGCAGCCACCATCGGGCGGAACTCCAGCGGTAATCTTCGGGGCGTTGCACCAGTCCACGCACCACCGGGTTCATGTGCATGTACCCCACCTTCTCGCGCAGTTTTTCCTGCGAGTCAATCTCGAACGGATAATACTTCGGCTGCCAGAAGCGTTCGGCGATTTCGGAAGCCGCGTAATACTGCGGGCGGTGGACGCGGAACCATTCTTTGAGCGTGCGACTGCTGAGCCGTTTCCAACCCTGCATGAAGTGGCTCAATTGGTGCGGTTGGGGGAACCAGACGACCGCGTGAACGTGTTCCGGCATGATCACGAAGCCGATGCATGTGGCGTTGTGCTCGCGGAGCTGGCTGCTCAAGGTTCCGAGAACGATCCGTTTGGGATGGTCTTCTTCCAGTGCTTGCCGACGGCGGTAACAGGAGAACGTAACGAAGTGAGCGTGGAGTTCGCTGTCCAAAATGCGGCGGCGATCGGACATGACAGATTCCGCGATTAACAAATCCGGGTGGCTCAGATTGCCTCTGGCAATCTGGGGTGGCGCAGCCACATAGAGGCCATCACGCAAATCGTCCAAATAACGACACTGTTCCAAACTCGGACCCGTTGTAACAAAACCTCTTTGCGGCTGCGCCGCCCCAGATGGCTGCACGCCATCTGAGCCACCCCCAATGATGCCCACTCCAGATTCGTCTTTACCGATTTCGGCTCTTCTGCCACACTGGCGGAAAATCATCGCCCACGGATTGGGGCGGTGCCGTGGGTTATTGCGCAGGGATGCATCATGGGCGTGTCGGTGGTCGTACCGATTTACAATGAAGAGGAAAACATCCCGCTGTTGCACCGGGCGCTGACCGATGTGCTCCAGACGCTGGATCAACCGTACGAATTGATCCTCGTCAACGACGGATCGAAAGACGGCTCGACCAAAGCCCTGGCCAAGCTGGCGAGCGAAGATCAGTGCGTGAAAGTCATCGAATTCCGCAAGAATTACGGCCAGACCGCGGCGATGCAGGCCGGGATACAAGCCGCGTCGATGGAAGTGACCGTGCTTCTCGACGGCGACATGCAGAACGACCCCAACGATATCCCGATGATGCTCGCCAAGCTCGATGAAGGCTATGACCTGATTCACGGCTGGCGAAAAAAACGGCAGGACGCGTTTCTGCATCGGCGGTTACCCTCGGTGATGGCCAACTGGCTGATCTCGAAGGTGACCGGGTTCCCGGTGAAGGATCTCGGCTGTGCGCTGAAGGTCATCAAAACGGAAATCGCCCAGGAATTGCAGCTTTACGGCGAGATGCACCGCTTCATCACCATCCTCGCGCACTGGCGCGGAGCGAAGTGTTGCGAAGTGGTCACCAACCATCACGCTCGGCAACACGGCGTCTCGAAGTACGGGCTCTCGCGCACGACCCGTGTGATTCTCGACCTGATGACGGTCAAGTATTTCATCCATTACTCCGCCAGCCCGATGAAGCTGTTCGGCATGATCGGCCTCTTCTGCGGCGCGGCGAGCGGCCTGTCCGGCATCGCCACGTTGTGGATGAAGCTGATGAACGGCGTCGACATGACCGGCAATCCGCTGTTGATGCTCACCGCCGTCGCCGCGATGGTTGGCGTGCAGTTTCTGGTGCTCGGGATGCTGGGTGAACTCTGCGCCCGCATCTACTTTGAAGTCCGCGGCATGCCGAATTATGCGATTCGCAACACGCTGAACTTCGAGCAACGATCGATCCCGGCGTTCGAATCGGTCCGGAAGGCGGCGTAGCTGTCTGGATCGCGGCCAAGTTTGCTGTACACGCAGCGATGTGACGGGATATGCTCACTGAATCCAAAGGGAGTGAGTCATGTCGCAGGAAACGTTATCCGTCCGTGAACCGCTGGCGAAGTATGCCGCGGAGCAGGCGCATGCCCGTGGGTTCACGGATGCGGCAGCGTTCGTCGAGCATTTGATCGAGGCGGATCGCCGCGATTCGACGCGCGCGAGTATTGAAGCCGCACTGGCAGAGGGATTGGCGTCGCCCGCGATCGACATGCCGTCCAACTGGTTAGCGCAAAAACGGGAGTTGATTGCGTCTGTTACGCCGGAGTCGGCCCCGTGAGCCGGCTGGTCATTCGCCAGCGAGCCGACCGAGATATCGACGAGCAACTCGTCTATCTTGCCCGGCAAAGTCCTGTTGTTGCGGAACGATTTCTCGACTCCGTCGACCGGACTTTTCAAATCCTGGCCTCGTCGCCTGAGCGCGGGTTTGCGTGGAGCCCTGACGGCATTCGAGTGTGGCCCGTTCGCGAATTTCAGAACTGGCTGATTTTCTATCGCCCATTGGAGGATGGCATAGAAATCATTCGCTTGTTGCATGGAGCACGTGATGTGGCCAGGCAACTGGAAGAAGAAATCTGAAAAGACTCGACAAATCCACTCATTTCGGCGGCGGGGGTGGCAACTTGACCGCGGGTTGACGCGGGACGACTTTTTTCGGTGCGGCGGGTTTCACTGGTTCCGGTGTGGCCGCGCGCTGTTCGGACTCCGGCAGCGTTTTGCGCAGACGACGCAACTTGGCGATTTCGTCCGGGGCGATCATCAGCTTGCTGCTTTTCCACACCGCGCGAATCTTGCGCATGTCGACCATGACTTTGATTTCGGCCTCCGGCATCCCTAATTCCGCCGCCACTTCCCGCAGCGTCTTCATTGGCAAAGGCATGACCGACTCTCCTGTGGAACCCCGTTCCGTTGACAGCATCTCCCACCATTACAGCGGAGTCCGTCGGACAACACAATCAATCGGGCTGCGGTTCGGACGACGCGGATTCCAGCAGATCTTTGCGGCCGATAAAGTCCGCCAAGGCTCGACGGGTGGCTTCCGTCAAAGTTAGATGTTGCTTCCGGCAATGGTCCATCAGCGCGCGATGCAATTGCAAGCCGAGCGCCTGCTCAAACCCCACGAACTGAAAGAAGTCGTATTCGCCGGACACGGGTTCGTCGGGAGGGGTGACCTCCACCGCGGTGTCTCCCTGCACATGATACGTCCGTTCGCCGGTCGACATTCCCGCGAGCGGAATGCTGTCGGCCGTGTCGGTCATCGCCAGCCGTGAATCGATCGGCGAGGAAGCCGATTTCAACGTGCTCGGAGCGGCGATGGGTGCCGGAGGCGGCGCATCGATCAAGCCTTTAATCCGGTCGGCCGTTTGCCATTTGCCATCGGGAGCGCCCCGCACCAGCGTGTCGGGCTGGACTTGTCCGCGCAACACGCGCTGCTTTAATTCGGTCGATGATACGGGCCCCACTTCGGCACCCATCACCTGAAAGTACCATTCTTTCGCCATGGCAGTCTCCTTCGGACAGCGCAGGCCGTCGGTGTCGAGCGGGATCGGAATTCTCCGCCAGAATAAACCACGAATTCCTGGTTCACGAAGAGAATTCCGCGGTCGGATGGTAAGAAAGTTCCAAGTTGCGGTCGCCGGACTTGCCAATCGGACTTCGATCGCGACCCGTGACGGGAGTGGCATCGAAACCGCTGCTGGCGCATGTCGCGAAATTCGATAGACTCGGACACATCCTGAGGCCAATGTGTCTGGGGATTCCGGGGGGCAGACATGCGATTCGTCACGGCGGTCCGCGGGATGTGGCTGGGGATGGCGATCTTTTTTGCCACCACCGCTTCGTTTGCCGAGGAGGAACTCCCGGCGTACTTCGATGGTCTGCGAGCGCGAGGGTTGTTGACCGTCGCGGAAAGTTACGCCCTGGGTCGATTGGCCGATCCAAAACTGGAACCCGCGCTGCGAACCGCCTTCGTGGTGGAACTCTCGAAAACGCTGGTCGCGCATGCGGTCATGATCGGACCGCCGCAAGATGACGAACTGTGGCAACAAGCGCGGGAAGTGCTGACGGAAGCTCAACAACGGCCGGAACTCGTACGCGGCGAATTGATTGCCGGACAAATCGGCCTGGCTTATGCCGCCCAGGCCGCGGCGTTGCGACAGGAAGCGGAGCTCGCCCCGTTCGATGAAATGCTGCGGGATGCCGCGCGGAATGCGGCCACGTCCGCCATCAAAGCGTTGCAGCCGGTCATCGCGCAGCTCGACGAACAACTTCGTCAGGGACGTCCACGAGCGGCGCAGTTATCCCTGTTCGAAGCCCGACAATTCGTGCAGTCGTTACGGATTGCTCTCGGGCAAGCCCTGCGCGATCGCGCTGTGCTCATGCCGAAAGACGCCCCCGAACGGACAACGGATTTGATCGAAGCCGACCGAACGTTTCGCGCGGCGTTTACCGGGCTGAACGACCCGCGGCGGGATATTCAGGCGAAGTTGGGCATCGCCGATGTCACGCGCTTACAAAGAAATTTTGACAGTGCCGACAAGATGTTCGCCGCGCTGGCAAAAATCGATCCGCCGCTGCCCGGTGACTTGCGCGACGCCGTTGATGCCGTGCGAGTACGAACCTGGCTGGATCAAGGCCAGCCGTTAGCGGCCGCGGAATTCCTGCTGGAGACCCGGCGGGCGCGTCTCGTCTGGCAGGGCGAATTGTGGTACGCCCAGTTGTTGACATTGAAGGCCATGCGGCAGGCAGCGACCGAGCGCAAGGATGCCAAACTCGCGGACGAACTGGTGGCCGAAGCCAATGCCGTCATCGAAAAGATGGATCAGCAAGCCGGACCGCCGTGGAATCGCTGGGGCCGCAAGTTGCTCCGCGGCGATGAAACTCAACGAACCTTCGGCCCGGAACTCGAACGCCTCGTTCAAAAGGCGAAGTCGGAATACCTCAGCAAGCGACCGGCCGCCGCGATTGATTTATACGCCGAAGCCATAAGCCAGGCACGCCAACTCAAGAAACCGGAAGTGATCGACGACCTCGCTTACACGCGCGGTTCCATCCTGCTGGAAATGGAACGGTACGACGAAGCCGTCGAGCAATTCCGCGCGATCGCCCCCCCGGCGGCCATGTCCGCGCGGGCCGCTTCGGCTCACTTGCTGGAAGCCTTCGCTCTCGGCAAGTTGTACGAACAGCAGAAAACGCAGTCGCGACGGGAAACCTACACCGCCGCTTTGCAGGAACATCTCCAGCGATTCTCCAACGACCCGACCGCGGCCGATGCCCGATTCATGTACGCGGCTTTGGAAGAACAGCGCTTACAAGCCACGCAGGCGCTGCCGTTGTATCTCGCGATCCCCGCCGACCATGCCCGCGGATTAGCCGCCTTGGCGGGAGCGGCGCGTTGTGCGGAGGTCATCATGCAGCGGCTGCATGCCAATGATCGCCCGTGGAATGAGTTCTATCAGGACACTCGCGAACAGTTGGAAGCCCGGATTCAATCCTTCCCGCGACCGGCCGATTGGACGCCGGAACACGGCGATGCCCTGCTGTCGTACGGCCGGTTTCTGTTGCGCGCCGACCCGCCCGATTATGCCGCGACCGATCGCATGCTCGATGCCGTCCTCAAGCATCAGGGGCAATCGGCCGCGTGGAACGCTGTCTGCATGGCGGCATTGCCCCTGCGTCTCACAACACTCGCCGGGACGGGCAAGTCACCCGATGCCCGATCGCTGTTGGATAAAGTCCCGACAGATCCCCCGCAGTCGCTGCTAACGGTCGTGCTGGGACTCGATCAACTCACCGCGGCGCAGGGTGGGAAAGAAACGATCGAACTGAGTCGGTTGTTCGATGATGCCGTGCAACGATTGTCGGCAGTTCGCGAAAAGCTGACCCCCGCGGAACAGGCGGCGTTCGACTTCGCCGCGCTGCGATCAACGATGCGGACCGGACGCTGGGCCGTGGTCACCACACAGGTGGAACAGCTCGCGAAGACGTTCGGCAAGGATTCCGCCCGCCTGCGCCAACTGGCCGAATCGTTGATGCAGGTGGATCGTCTGGAAGCGCACCGACTGGCCAAACAGACTTGGCAGCGCATCGAGAAAAACGCCGTCGAGGGAAGTCCGGCATGGCACTCCGCGCGGCAGGCTGTGATCACGCAATGCCTGGCACTCGGCGAACTCGACGACGCGGAGAAACTGCTCAAACTCACGCGGTTGCTGCAGGTCGGTGATGACCGGCTCAATGCCGAGTGGGACCGTTTGCAGGAGCGGATCACTGTGGCGAAAAAAAACAAACAGGGGGAGCATCACACACAGTGACACTCCCCCTGTTCGCGGGAAACGGACTTCGTTGAATCTTGGGTTATGCACCGTCCGGACCGGGCGGCAGCGGCTTCGGTGCTTCGGGCGCGGCCTGGACAGGGGCGGGCTGCGTGACGATGGGCGTGGGCGTGGTGGTGATCGTCGTCCCCTCGGCGGGGCAATAGCCACCGTTCATGCCACCTTTGCTATAGCTGTTTCCCCAGTCCGAAGCGGACACGGTCGGGGCATAATTGTGCCACTGAGCCGGAATCGGACGCCGCGGCATCGGATTGGGTTGCGGCTGCCAGAACGGCACATGCTGCGAGTAGAACCCAAGCTGGGTTGTATCCGTCGGCATGTAGACCATCGGATAATTCGGGACTTCGCCCGTCGCTGGTCCTTCCATGCCCGCCCAGGTGTGGGGATAGAAGTTCGTGTATTGCACCCCGCGGCGATGAATCGGCCATTTGCCGGGGACCGAGAAACCATGATCTGGCGAGTGCGAGCAGTAGTGTTCCTGGAAGGAGCCGCTGCCGCCGATCTTGCCATGTTTGCCGCCATAACATTCGGGGCAATCGCCGGAGAAGGTTCCTTGCGGTTGACCCATCATCGCGGCGGCGGGCATCGCGTGGTACTGCCCGGGCACCTGCATGCCGACATTCTTCACCCCCCGGTCGGTGATGCGAACAACCCCTGCGCCGGGCATCTCTTGTGCTAGTAGCGCCGTCACCGGGCTGAGAGCGACGGCACAGGCCAGCACGCTCAAACGCTTCCAATTCATTCCAGGCATGGACTCGGCCTTTGATCTGCAAGGAATCGGGGCAAAGGCTCCGATCGTTCATTCAAAATCTCAAGCAGAAAGGGAGGGCGGGACCCCCGCCCCGACGTCTTACTGCGGAGCCAGACGCGAGATCGGCGTCAACCGGCTCGAAGGCGTTCCCCAGCTATAGTTGTATTGATGTCCCACGACCGGCGCGAGAGGCACTGCCACCGGCACGCCGTAGCCTTGAGCGGCCCACAACTGGCCATCGCGTTGATCGAAGTAGCTCGGATCCTGCGGATAGACGCGGGCATACGATCCGATCAACGGTGCCCCGGCTCCCCCATTCCCCGTGGGAATGAAGTAACCGAACTTGCAGCGAAAGTATTGCTTCATCGAATAGCCGGTATCGTAATTGCGTTGCGGCCAGCCGTACTTGTATTGGCGACCATGACCGTCGCCAAAGTCGCAATCGCCGTTCGGACAGTCCGTGCTCGACATGATCACTTCTGAATGGCCGCCAGCGGGCATGACCATTTCCGACTGGGCCCGGACGGTGACCGCCGCCGGCTTCGAGATCCGCACCACCCCCGCGGCGGGAGCATCGTCGGCAAGCAACGGCGCAGCGGCAGCGGCAGCGAGCAAGAGCGTGCAGGCTCCCAGGCATCGCCACGGATTGGTCGAGGCGCGAATCATGTTCTCTTCCTTCAACACGCTTCCACAGGGAGAGCGTCGGGGCTTCGTGCAGTTTTTCATCGGGCAACAATGTCGGCCCGCAGGTTCGCTTCCAAATCGATTGCAAACTTAATACGCCGACCGTTTGTACGAAGGGACATCCCACGTGTACTGCATCTCGGTGCCGGGACGCATGAAAATGTAATCGCCAAAGTAGCTGCGGAACCGATCTTCGCACCGCAGGCTCTTCGCCAGGGTCCGTTGCCGCAAGGGAGGCAACGTGTCCGGGTCGACATCGCGCCACGTGGGGACATAACCCCAGCGACCGCTCGCGGGAAACTCGTATTTCCGCGGTGTATGCACCGGCGGACCTGCTTCTGTGATCGCGGGTGCGATCAGGCCGAAGCCAATCAAGCCGAAGAGCAAGCATGTTCGTCGCATCGTGTTCCCCCCGGAACGGAGCGTCGCCTCGACCCTTTTCCGCAGCGTCAGATTACTTCATATACGGCGGGTGGAATGGCTTCAAGACCGGGAACTCGGAACGATATTTGACTTGCACCTGCGTTCCCTGCAGTTCCCATTTTTCATGAGACCGCATCCCGAACGGTGTCCAGATGTAGCCACCTTTGACGCGGTGGTAATACGGCGGGTAGATCGCCCGGTAGGTGTGCGGGTAGAGCATTTCGTGCGGCGCGAGTGCCGGCGTTGGCACCACGGTCACCCCGGTCCAGGGCGGAATATTCGTCCGCGGCGACGGGTAGAGCGGAGCACCGAGATGGACATAACCCTGCTGCATCGGAGCAACAATCGGGGCCCCCGGCTGCGGTCCCACGGGCATCGGTGCCACGAGGCCTTGCGACGCCGAGATCGGTTGCGCCACCAAGTCCAATCGCCCCGGAGCGGAGCCATCCTGCGCCCAAGTCGACGGCATCAGCAACGTGGCAAGCAGCACCGTGCCCGGCATGGTGCAACTGATTCGGAGCAACATCGTTCCCCTCCCTGGGTCGATGAATGGAGATCGTGGAAACGACCAACGGCGACGGCGCACCGTCACCCTCAAAATCGCCGGTCGAAATTCGATCCATTCGCATAACAAACTTCGGCCACCGTCAGACCGCGCAATCAGTCTATTTATGACTGCTTTGCGACTCGCACCGCCTTTCACAACCTTTTGGACAATAACGGCTTGCGATCCGTTGAAAATTCTACGGCATCGTTGTATCTGGTACGTTCGGGATCTTCTGAGCAATCAGAAAACTCACGCTGCGTGACAAACCCATCCCAATCTGCCTAAATCAGCAGAACGAAATCGCACGACGCAGCTCGCATCGCAGCAGGCTCATCGCGCTGTGCCTCCTGCGAAGCGGCAAGCGTTGTCGGTTTCCCATTTTGCACTTTGCACTTATCATTTTTCACATTGCACTCGTCTCCCTTGGAGTTCGCCCCGTTGGCCAAACGCACCTCTGACAGTTCCGGTGAATCGGCGGCCGACGGTTCCGATCGCATTCAATATGTCCCCATCAGCACCGAGACCCGGCGGCGGTACCTGAATTACGCGATGTCGGTCATCACGTCGCGCGCCCTGCCCGACGTCCGTGACGGGCTGAAACCGGTGCAGCGCCGCATCATGTACGTGATGTACGAAGGGCTGGGTCTCACCGCCGACAGCAAGCCCCGCAAGTGTGCCAAGATCTCCGGCGATACCACCGGGAACTTCCATCCGCACGGCAACGTCCCGGTCTACGAAGCGCTGGTCCGGCTCGCGCAGGACTTCACACTGCGGTATCCACTCGTCAACGGCCAAGGCAACTTCGGCTCTGTGATGGGCCTCCCCGCGGCGGCGGAACGGTATACCGAAGCGAAGCTGACCGCGCTCGCTGAACAGCTCATGTCCGAAATGCGGTTCGACACCGTCGGCATGCGCCCCAACTACGACGGCACCCGCGATGAACCGGTTGTGCTGCCCGCGCGGTATCCCAACCTGCTGGTCAACGGAGCCTCGGGCATTGCGGTCGGCATGGCGACGAATATCCCGCCGCACAATCTCACGGAAATCATTGCCGCGTGCCATCACCTCATCGCGGATTGGAATGCGGACACCGCCGCGCTGATGAAGTCGGTCAAAGGCCCCGACTTTCCCCTCGGCGGCCGGATGGTGACCGATCAGAAGGAACTTATCCCCATCTACGAAGAGGGCCGCGGTTCGATTAAAGTCCGCGGGGAAACGCGACCGGACAAAGACCGCAAGGGGGTGGTTGCCGAAGACCGGTTGATCATTTACTCGGTCCCCTATGGGGTCGAGACCGGTCCCCTCGTGGCAGAAATTGGGCAGGTGGTGCTGAGCCGCAAGCTGCCGCAATTGCTCGAAGTCCACGATGAGACCGACGACAAACATGGCCTGCGAATTGTCCTGACAATCAAGCCGGGGGCCGATCACGACGCTGTGCTGGCGTACCTCTACAAACACACGGCGCTCGAACAGAACTTCGCCTATAACGCGACGTGCCTCATCCCGGATGCGACCGGAGCGCTGGTCCCCGCGCGATGCAACCTCGCGGACATGCTCCGGCACTTTCTCACGTTCCGGCTGGAAATCGTCCGCAAACGCATCGGTTATCAACTCAGGCAACTCGAAAACCGGCTGCACATCCTCGAAGGCTTCGCGATCATCTTTAATGATCTCGATCGCGCTTTGAAAATCATTCGCAACAGCTCCGGGAAACGCGACGCCTGCGACAAGTTACTGAAAGCGTTTCCGCTGCTCGACGAACCGCAGACGATGGCGATTCTCGAATTGCAGCTTTATCGCATTTCCCAGTTGGAAATCAATTCGATCACCGGCGAGTTGGAAGAGAAGCGGGCGCAGGCCGAAAAGCTGCGGAAACTGCTCGCCTCCGAGAAAAAGCTGTGGAACCTCGTGCAGTCGGAACTGCAGGAAATTGCCGATCAATACGGAGACAAACGCCGCACGGCGCTCGGCAAGAGCAAGGACATCATCGAGTACGATGCGTCGGTCTATATCGTCCGTGAGAACACGAATGTCGTCGTCACGCGCGAAGGGTGGATCAAGCGCGTCGGGCGATTGCAGAGCGTGGAGACCACGCGCGTGCGGGAAGGGGATTCAGTGCTGGATGTGCTTCCCGGCAGCACGCTGAATACCGCAGTCTTCTTCGCCAGCGACGGTGTCGCCTACACGATCCCGATTGCGGACATCCCGCCGAGTTCCGGTTATGGCGATCCGCTGTCGAAGTACGTCAAGATGGCCGACGGCGTGCAGATTATCGCCGCCGTCACCACCGATGCCCGCTTCACTCCGGCGGATGAAGAAGTCGGGGAAGGCTGGCCTACGACGCCCTATCTGCTGGTCGCCACGTCGATGGGCAACGTGATGCGGATTCCGCTCGGGCCGTTCCGTTTGGCGTCGACGAAATCCGGCCGGAAATTCTGCCGGTTGCAGGACAAAGACCGTGTTCTCTCCGTGCAACTTGTCGGCGATGCCACGTCGGTGTTCCTCGCTTCGCACAAAGGGCGCGTCATTCACTTCGCACTTGACGAGGTCGCCCTGTTGTCCGGTGCGGGACGCGGGGTGCGTGGCATTAAACTCGATGCCGCCGATCATCTCGTGGGTTTGCAGTTGGTGGTGCGACCCAGCGATTGCCTGCGGATCAAAACCGACGGCGATAAAGTCCTCACGTGCGGCCAGATGAAATACGCCCTCGTCACCCGTGGCGGTAAGGGCGACCGGGCCGTCACCCGCAGCACCATCACGGAAGTCGTGCGCGATGACATCGCGCTCGTCGATTGGGCCGCGATGGAAGCCGAGAAGAACTGATTCGCCGACGTCGATCATGTTTCCGGTGTCAGCAGGTTGGCATCCTGCGCGAGCAGCCACTGGCCGGTCGGTTGGCGATGGAAGATCGTCAGCGTATAGCCGGACATCACGCGCGGCGGATGGTTGTTATGCGGCGTGATCGTCACGCGCAGACAACTGCGGGCGATCGCAATGTCCCCGTGGACTTCGACGTGTTCCATCGTCCCGCCGCATTGCAGCGCAACCTGGGTGGCCCCCGCGCGAAAGCTGGCGGCGAACTCGTCCCGCCCAAACGGCGCTCGTCCCGGCGTGAGAAAGACGACATCTTCCGCCATCAGCGCGAGCAGACGATCCAGGTCGCCTGCAGCCGTGGCCCGAAACCATTCCTGTTGCAGTTCACGCAATGCCATTTCGTTCGGGTTCATGTCGCCGTATTCTTCGCGGAGTGTCGTGATATCAACTTGTACTCAAGCTCGCCGGATCAGCCAGTCAGCACTCGCGACCGGTTTCCTCGGTGACAGGCGGTGCCGCAGCAGGAGAAAACTCCACGCGGCGGTAAATTTCTGCCAATGGGACCGCGATTCCCACCGATGCCAGCGAAAGCGAAGCGGTGCAATCGGTCGTTTCCCAAAACCCCCATTGATCATCATCGCGACGGTGATAGTGTTCGACTTGCACTCCCATTGAGGAAACGAGCACCAGTTCTCGCAACGTGGGTAATTTCCGATATTGCGCTGATTTCGCGCCGCGATCGTACGATTCCGTCGATTCCGAAAGAACCTCGATCAACACGAGCGGGTTTACGAGTGTGTCAACATTCTTGTCTTCGAACTGCGGTTCGCCACAGACGATGGTGAGGTCCGGGTACGTGTACAGTCCAGAGTCCTGAACTTTGACCCGCAGGTCGCTGTTGAAGACTTCACAGGGGCGATCGCGAAGGGCGTTCGACAGGTACACGAACAAGTCTCCGGCGATTCGGAGATGTTCGCGGCTCGCGCCGGACATCGCAAAAATTTCGCCGCGGTAATACTGGCTCTTCGTCCGCGCCTGGCGTTCGCGTTCCAGGTACTCGGCCGGTGTGTATGTGCGAATCGGAACGGTGGACATGATTGGTCTCCGGTGACGCGTCCATTCTACTGGTAGATCACCACCAGAAACACGGTGGCGTCGGACTTGCCGAGGTTTTCGAGGACGTGCGGGACGTCGGCCCGGTAGCTCGCCGAGTCACCGCGATTGAGGTCCGATTTCTCGGTTCCGGATGTGACACGCACCTTGCCCTGTTCCACGGTGAGAAACTCGCGCGTCCCCTGAAAATGGGCGGCGCTGTTGAGAGAACCGCCCGGCTTGAGACGCACCTGATAGAACTCGACGTCTTTCTCCAGATGCAACGGCGACAGCGTGCGAATTTCGCAGTGCTCATCGGATCGATACAGCGCGGCCCGGTCATCGGTGCGAACCACGTGAATGGCGACACCGGCACCGGGGACGTCGACGAACTCGGCGAGCGACATCCCAAAGGCGAGCGCGATCTTGCAGGTCACCGCCAGCGTGGGATTCGCTTCGCCGCGCTCAATCTGGCTGAGCATCGACCGGCTCACGCCACTGGCCGAAGCGAGCTGTTCCAGCGACCAGCCCCGTTGTTGACGCTGCGCTTTGACGCGGTCGCTCACTTGGCCGTTGAGGGGATCGGCGTCGGCCATTGGTTTTCGCACGGGCATCGCCGTCGTCCGTTATTTTGGAAATTTGTCTTGCAAGCCGGAATAGATCATTCTAGGATACCGCACATCGATTCCGAAATACAGGACGGAAGTGGTTGAGGGTTGGTAGTCGAAGGTTGAGGGCCAGAAAAGAGTCGGATCCCTGTTTTCCCCTCAACCTTCGACCCTCAACTCTCAACCCTGCCACGACCAGCAAGGACCAGCCGTGAAAGCACTCGTCAAAAAATACGCCGAAACAGGGATCTGGCTCGACGACATTCCCGAGCCGAAGGTGGGCATCAACGATGTGCTCATCCAAGTGAAAAAAACCGGTATCTGCGGGACCGATCTGCACATCTACAAGTGGGATGCGTGGGCCCAGAAGACCATCCCCGTCCCGATGGCGGTCGGTCACGAATTCGTGGGCGAGATCGTCGCCGTCGGGACCAATGTCACCGATTTCCATCCCGGTGAGATCGTCAGCGGGGAAGGACACGTCGTGTGTGGGCAATGTCGCAACTGTCTTGCGGGACGGCGGCATTTGTGTGCGCACACCAAAGGCGTCGGGGTGAATCGTGACGGCGCGTTCGCCGAATACATCAGCCTGCCGATGAGCAATGTCTGGCATCACGCGCCGGATATCGATCTCGAAGTCGCGTCCATCTTTGACCCGTTCGGCAACGCGGTGCATACGGCGCTGTCATTCGATCTGCTGGGCGAAGACGTGTTGGTCACCGGTGCGGGACCGATTGGCGTGATGGGGGCTGCGGTCGCGAAACATGCCGGGGCGCGGTTCGTCGTGGTGACCGATCTAAACCCGTATCGTCTCGAACTCGCCCGCAAGATGGGAGCGACCGTGGCCGTTGATCCGCGGGAAACGAGTCTTGCCGACGTGCAGAAGCAGCTCGGCATGAAGGAAGGTTTCGACGTCGGTCTCGAAATGTCCGGCAGCCCGGCGGCGTTCAGCAGTCTGATAGCCAACATGGCTCACGGCGGCAAAATCGCGATGCTCGGCATCCCGGAAAAAGAGATGGCCATCGACTGGAACGCCGTCATTTTCAACATGCTCACCATCAAGGGCATCTACGGCCGCGAGATGTACGAGACGTGGTACAAGATGACGGTGATGCTGCAATCGGGGCTGAATCTCAAGCCCGTCATCACACACCGCTTCCATTACACCGACTTCCAGAAGGGCTTCGACGCCATGCTGCAAGGCAATTGCGGCAAAGTGGTGCTGGACTGGTCGAATTAATCCCCGCGCTACGAGTGTCATAGCCATTCACATCCGGTCCCCTCTCCCCCGTCCACGGGGGAGAGGGTTAGGGTGAGGGGGCGTATTGAAATAAGTACGCGGCTTGAAACGCTCGGCCCCCTCATCCGGCCTTCGGCCACCTTCTCCCCCGCAGACGGGGGAGAAGGGACTATATCCGCGCTTTGCATTTTGGCTTCGGAAATCAACCATCGGTTCGACTTGCGGACGAACCTTTCGACGACGAGGATTGTCGGCTCGTCAGGAGCCGATGAATGTCGTATGTCTGGTTTGGTTTGATCTGCACGATTTGGGGCAGCAGCTTCATTTTGATGAAGCGGGCGATGGGACGCCTGTCGCCATTGTCCATTGGGACCGGTCGCGTCTTGTTCGGTGCGGCGGTGCTGTTGCTGGTATTGTGGTTGATGCGGCGGCCCGGTGCGTTTCGTCGCAAAGACCTGGGACCGTTGATCGGGATCATCCTCACCGGCTTTGCCTGGCCGTATTGCATTCAACCCGAATTGATCGGTCGCCACGGCAGCGCGTTCATCGGGATGACCGTCGGGTTCACCCCACTGCTCACGTTGTTACTGTCCATCGTGGTCCTCGGAACCATTCCGACCGTGCGGCAGGTGATCGGCGTGACTGGCGCACTGGCGTGTCTCTGCGTGTTGATGTGGGACGGCTGGCAGCGCGCGGTGCCATGGTCCGATCTATTGCTGGCGTGTTCCGTGCCACTGACGTATGCGATGGCGAACAACTGGATTCGTCGCTCGTTGATGCACATTCCACCGATCGAGCTGTCGTTTCTGTGCCTGTTCGGTGCCGGCATACTCTTGCTGCCACTGGCCATGATGACCCCCGGACCAGCCACGGTGACCGCATCGTGGAACATCGCGTGGGGTGCCGTCGCCGTGCTCGGCGTCTTTGGCACCGGCGTCGCGACCTGTCTATTTAATCGGCTGATTCAGGATGAAGGTCCGTTGTTCGCCGCGATGGTGACGAATCTCGTGCCACTGTTCGCGATTGGCTGGGGCTTTGTCGATGCCGAGCAGATTTCGATGCGCCAAGTGCTCGCGGTCTGCGGCGTGCTGTTGATGGTGCTGCTGGTGCAATACGGCAGCGCGAAGCAACCATCATGAAGAGACCCAGGGATCGGAATCCCCGGGCGTCCGGTGAGATCAGAAATCGACCTGCATGCGGATGCCCGCGATGTCGGCGCGGCTTGGTCCGGCGGGAGCTTTGTCGAGCATTGACCGGATGTAGTTCAACTGGAACTTCGTGTAGCCGTTGAGGTACCAGTTCAGCCCGGCCGTGAGGTCCGTCATGGTGCCGCCGCGGATGTTGCTGGCGCTGAGATCCACGTGCGAAACGCGGAACAAGGCTTCCCAGGCACCGGGACCGTACCCGCAGTCGCCTTCGCGAGTGAAGGGGCGGATGGGCGTGATCCGGTCGAGTGCCCCCGCTTTCCGGTCATAGGTGCGGCTTTCCCCCGTGAAAAAGTACGACCCTTCCAGATACGAACCCCAAAACAAGAGGGGTCGACGCCCGGTTTGTTCGACGTTCGCGAGGATCGATTCCGTCTGAATGGAGAACGGACCACGGACCCACAGGAATTCGCTGCCGAGGTGGAAGAACGTGTTCACATCAAAGGTCCCCGTGTCGGCGAACGGTGGAGTGCCGTTGGCAATCGAAGGGATATTGACTTTGCTCGTCCCGGGAACCGAACCGGCAGGAACACCAAACGCGCCGACATACGCTTCCGGAATTGTCGAATAGCGGAACTTCTGGTTATCGGGGGTGCCGAACCAGTACGCCATGCCCAGGTGCATATAGTCGAGCGTCTTGTCGTGATGATCTTCAAAGTACGGCAGGTAAGTCAGTCGACCGGCGGAAGAGAAGCCGCCGTTGTCCTGGATGTCGCCGCCGAATTGGTCGTTCCCAGTGCGAAAGACGGACATGGCCCAGGTCATCGTTTGCTCTTCGTTCACATCGTAGAAGCCGGTCCCGATGTGGCGGAATGGCATGAACGTCTGGAATAACAGCGACCGTTCCAGGAACGGCTGATAGCGTACGCTGGTGGCCGTTTCGAGGCCGAACGGTTGCTTCCATTGACCAACGCGGACGTTACCGAGCACGGGGACTTTCGTCACTTCGCCCCAGACGTCGGTGAAGGTCGGACGCCCGAAGAAACCGAAGTCCATCTGCACGAAATAGTTGACGTTGTCCGCGACCGCTCCTTTTGCTGAGAGTCGCGTTCGGCGGAAGTCGGAACCGTCCTGAATATCGCCGACGTTCGCCCGGTTCTCGGCGTCCTGCCCGAACCACAAACTATCGGCCTGAAAGAAGCCGTTAATCGTTACGTTCGGATACTTCGGCGGAGCCGGCGCGGGAGCGGCCGGCGGAGCAAAATTGCTGAAGCCGCTGCCGTAAATGGGAGAGGGGGGTAGCATTTCCGCGTTCGCCGGCTGAACATCATCGCCATTGGCGGGCCCTACCGGAGACCCCGCCGCCAGACGGCTGCGCAGCGCGTTGAGTTCCGATTCCAGCAATTCCACACGTCGCGAGAGTCCTTCATCCGAAGCCGTTGCACTCGGACTGGGAGGCATCGGTCCGCTGTCGATCAGGTACTCAGGCACGGGTTCCACACCGTATGTTGCCTTCGCGGCAATCACGATCGTCGTTAACCCGATCGCCATCCAGTGGCGTGGAGAAATCATCGGCCATCCCCGATCCCAAGCATTTTCTGTCGTAACGCCATGTCCGTGGAACGCCAGGCGTGAAACAGGATCGCGCTCATCCGTTCGAGCTCAACTTCAGCACAAATGGTCGTTTCTGTGTGACACGCTGTAAAAATGATCGGATGATTCGGAATGTTCCAACAGCGCAAATGGCAACAACTTTATCGGTTACTACGTTGTCGTGGGGATGATCTGCGGCGAGTTTCGTCAGGGAGCCATTTCCGACTCAAGAAATGAAGACGCCCAGGGATGGAAATCCCTGGGCGTCGTGGAAAACGGTCCGACTCTTACGATCCGTTAATACTCGCGGGTCTTCTTCAGCCCCGGTTGCGGCAGCGGGTATTTGCCGTCGGCGTCAGCCAGCACTGGTGCCGGCCCATCCAGCTTCAGTTGGTCGACATTCGGGGCGAACTCGTGTTCGCAGTTGAGCATATCATCCCAGGTGATGACCTGGCCCGTATGACACGCCATGCGACCCATCGCGGTCACGAGGCTCGCTTCGGCCCCGCGTTTGGCTTCGTTGTACGGCTTATTGGAACGAATCGCTTCGAGGAAGTGATCCCATTCCAACTCGTACGGATTCGGTTCTTTCTGACCGTATTCCCAGACGAGATCGGCCTTGTTGCCAATCTTCTGCGAGCTGTAAATCCGCGGGCGAGCCGGGCTGTGACCGGAGGTCGAGATGACCGCCGAACCCTTGGTGCCGTGGGCATAGCTCGCGAACTCGTTGTGACAGCCGGGCATCGTGCGGCCTTCGAGCATCAGCTTCGTGCCATCGGCGAAGGTGTACTCCACCGTGTAGCTATCGAAGTTCTGATCGATCAAATCGCCGCGATAATGCCGACCGCCGAAGCCCTTCGCTTCGATCGGCCAGGCGTCCTTCATCCAGCACGATTCATCGATGTTGTGAATGAGGAAATCGCTGAAGCCGCCGCCGGAGGCCCACAAGAAACCGTGGAAGTTGCGAATTTGATATTCGAGTTCGTTCTTGTCGGCCGGACGCGGTTTGACGTCGGCATTACCGGTCGTGCCCGCCGCGCGGTAAGCCCGCAGCAACGTGATGTCGCCGATGGCACCGTCCTTGATCCGGTCATGCAGTTCCTGACGGGCCGCACAGTGGCGGCACATTAAACCGACAGCGACCTTCAGGTTCTTCTTCGACGCTTCTTCGGCGAGCGCGAGCATCTTGCGGGTGCTCGGGCCGTCGACCGTCGTCGGCTTTTCCATGAAAACGTTCAGACCCTTCTGAATCGCATAGGCGAACATCGGCCAACGGAACGCCACCGGCGTCGTGAGGATCACGACGTCACCCGGCTTGAGGGCGTCCATCGCATGCTTGTAGGCATCGAAGCCGAGGAACTTGCGATCTTCCGGCACGTCGACCTGCGCTTCGAACGGACCTTTGGTTCCCGAGTAACTGGCTTCGAGGCGATCCTTGAAGACGTCGGCCATCGCCACGAGTTTCGTCGGACCTTGCTTGCGCGAGAGCGCGTTGGCAATCGCCCCTGTGCCGCGGCCGCCGCAACCGACGAGGGCCATTTGAATCGTGCTGTTCTGCCCGGCGTACAAGCCCGTAGCCAGATTCCCGACGAGTGCCGAGGCCGCAGCGACCTGTCCCGTGGTCTTCAACAAATCACGGCGCGAAAGGCCGTCCTTCAACAAGTCGCTCACGGCAGAATTCCTCAAAGATGACTGAATGCACGACGTTGGCAAAATCACAGGTCTTCAGTCTAGTGCATCAACGAACGCCGCTCAATCAACCATTCGGAATTGTGTCGAGATGTTTAGCCGCGACCCGACAGGGGGAGCGCGGCGTTGAACCGTCAGAACACGTTGTGCATTCCGCGCAGCGCTCCCCGTTGGGTCGCGCCTAAACAAAGTTGTCAAAATTTGACCCGTTTCCGTTCGCGTTTTTGGCGGCGAACGGCGTAAAGTGCTTTGGCTGTGCTCCGTTCGGATCTCCCGTCGCCAATGACCCACGCATGATCGTCGTTTCCGAGCTTACCAAAGAATTCTCCACCGGCGGGCAGACGCTGCGCGCGGTCGACGGCCTGTCATTGACCGTTCCCGCGGGCGAAGTGTATGGGTTGCTCGGCCCGAACGGCGCGGGCAAAACCACCACGCTACGGATGATTCTGGGGCTGCTTACCCCGACAGCGGGTGATGTCACCGTGGGCGGCGAACGAGTCTCTGTCCATCCGGACAAAGTCAAACGGCTCATCGGCCTCGTCTCAGCGAGTGCCGGGTTGTACCAATGGCTGACTCCCCGGGAAACGCTGCATTATTTTGCCGATCTGTACGATCTGCCCGCCTCCGTCAAAACGCGCCGGATCGAGGAATTGACCCGGTTGCTCGATCTGAGTCGGTTTCTCGATCAACGCTGTGCCACTCTCAGCACCGGACAAAAACAACGGGTCACGTTAGCCCGCGCATTGATGCACGACCCGCCGGTGATGCTGCTCGATGAACCGACGCGCGGGCTCGACATCATCGGCACCCACGTCATTTTTGAATACGTCGCCCAACTGCGCACGCTGGGCAAAGCCATCATCCTCTGCACACACCGTCTGGAAGAAGCGTCGCGTGTCTGCGATCGGATGGGCCTGCTCAACCGCGGCCGCTTGCAACAGGAAGGAACTCTATCCGAACTGCAAGCCGCTATGGGTTGTTCCGGATTGCATGATATGTTCCTGCAACTTCTCGGCACGGCCGCCCCGGCGTTGGGACGGGCGTCATGAGCGCGGGTCACAACCTCGCCGCATGGGGCCGGCTGACACTGAAGGAACTAAGGGAAACACTGCGCGATCGGCGGACGATTGCCACGTTGATCCTGATGCCGATTCTCGTCTACCCGCTGCTGGGGATGGCGTTCTCGAAGTTTCTGTTTGCGCAACTCGATCAGCAATCGCCCGCGGAATATCAGATCGCAGTCGAGAATACCAAGGATCTGGCACTCTTCACCGCCACGTATTCGAGCGGAAATCAACTCCTCGGACACGAGTTGGACCGGGCGCATCCCTTGCCGGCAAAACCTGGCGAACCGATCGAACCGCGACTGCAACTCATTCAAGCGAACGAGATGAAGGAGGAACATTCGCTGGAAGAAATGGTGCGCACGCAGATGGCCGATATTGCCGTGCGATTTCCCGCGGGTCGGAAATTGCCGTTGTCGGTCGAGTTCATCGTTCGCAAGGATTCACCGCTCGGTCGCGAAGTCCGCGAGCATATCGAGAAGCGATTCCGCGCGGTGAACGATGATTTCGTAGCCCGTTATTTCGCCGCGCAGCAACCGATCGTCCAACTTCCCGTCGGTTGGTCCGTGGCAACGGTCCCCGGCGTCGCAGTGCCGGCCTTTTCCCTGGCGACACTGGTCCCGTTGATTCTCATTTTGATGACGGTGACCGGGGCGGTTTATCCCGCGATCGATCTGACCGCCGGTGAGCGCGAACGGGGCACGCTGGAAGCCTTGATGGCCGCGCCGATTTCCCGCACCCGCGTGCTGCTGGCGAAGTATGCCGCCGTCGTGTTTGTCGCCTTGATGACCGCGTTCGTCAACCTGGGCGCGATGGTCGTCACCGCGTTCTCGACCGGATTTGAAGAGTTGCTGTTCGGGGCTGGCGGCTTGAGTCCGCTCCGTTTGCTGCAAGTGCTGGGTTTGCTCGCCGCGTTTGCCGCATTCTTTTCCGCCGTGATTCTGGCGCTGACGAGTGTCGCCCGCAGTTTCAAAGAAGCCCAGGCGTACCTGATTCCGTTGATGATGCTGTCCATCACCCCCGGAATTCTCGCCCTATTGCCGGGACTCAAACTCACACTGGGATGGGCGCTGGTGCCACTCGCCAACATGGTGCTGGTGACGCGCGATTTGCTGGATGGGCATGTTAGTTCGGCCGCCCTGTCGGTGGCCCTTATTGCCAACGGCGTGTGGACCGCCGTGGCACTCGCGATCGCCGTTCGCATCTTCGGAACCGATGCCGTCCTGTACGGCAGCAACGGCAGTTGGCGCGATGCCCTTCGTCGTCCGGAAGAGGTTCAGCCGCGATTGCGCTGGGAACAGGGTCTGACGGCGCTGGTCGTCTTGTTTCCCGCGTTCATTATTCTCAGCAGCGTGCCGGGGCGCTTTGCCGAGTGGTCGATCAGCGCCCGGTTGATGGCCAACGCCGTGGTGTTGATCGCGCTGTTCGCCGTCTGGCCGTTATGGTTGTCGGCATACGGTCGCGTCCCCTGGGTGTCGGCCTTCGGGTTGAATCCACCCTCGTTCACGATGTTGATCGCAGCCGTGTTGGCCGGGCTGTCCTTGTGGCCCCTTGCCTATGAAATCGAAGTGCTGCTGATCGCACCGAGTCGGTTCCATTCGCTGGTCGAGTTGATGAAACCGCTGAAAGAAGAGTTGGACCGCACGCCGTTTGCCCTGAAGCTCTTCGCGCTGGCACTCTGCCCGGCAGTCTGCGAGGAACTCTTTTTCCGCGGTTTCCTGTTGAAGGCGTTTGGTTCGGCCATGCGGCCGGGTGCGGCAATCGTCCTCACTGCGGCGCTGTTCGGACTGTTTCACGTGCTGGTGCGCGATGCCCTGCTGCTGGAACGCTTCCCCCCGACGGCGATGCTGGGGTTGGTCCTCGGCTGGTTGGCGTACCGCAGCGGCAGCCTGTGGCCCGGCGTGCTGATGCACGCGATTCACAACACCGCCGTATTGGCATTACCGAAGCTCACCCCGTATCTCGGCTCATGGGCAACGGGGTTGGAAAACCTCGTGCATTTGCCGTGGTGGATCCCGGTTTTCACGCTGATTCCGCTTTCCATTGCCGCGTTGATCGTCACACGCACTCCGCGTCCAGCGGTACAATCGGCGTGAATTGTCCGCTTTGCGGTTTCGCGCCTCGCACTGAACCCAACGCGTGATCGCCGATCACTGTCTGGTCTCTGCGCAAGGCGCGAAACCGCAAAGCGATGACCGGAGCCGAACGACAGGTTCAGATCAACTCGCGAATGGGCCGGCAATCTTCCGGCAGCGGAGTGATCGGGCGGTCGTTCTGATCGCGCACGAAACTGTGTGGGTCGATGCCCAGGTGGTGATAGACCGTGGCGAGCACGTCACGGTAATGAACCGGGCGTTCGGAAGCGTATCCGCCCGTTTTGTCCGTCGCGCCGAGCACCATTCCGCGGGGAATGTCACCCCCGGCGAGCAACGCAGCCTGCACGGGAGCCCAATGATCGCGCCCGGCATTCGTGTTGATCTTCGGCGTGCGACCGAATTCACCCCACACCACCACCTGCACATCGCGATCCAAGCCGCGATTCACCAGATCTTCGATGAGGGCTGATAATCCCGTATCGAATGTCGGCAAGTGTTGTTTCATGTGCGCAAAATTGTTGCCGTGCGTATCCCAGAAGCCATACCCGACGGTCACCACGCGGACGCCCGCTTCGATCAATCGCCGCGCGATGAGCAGTTGATCATTCCACAGCGGTGCTCCATCGCCGAGATGTTTGGACGATCCTTTGCCGTAACGATCGCGGACTTTCGGATCTTCGCGCTCGACGTCCATCGCTTCCACGACGCGGGAGGACGTCAACACATCGAACGCGCGACGATAGTTTTCGTCCATCGCCCCGAGTCCGGATTGGCTCGCGGTATTTCGCAACGCATCGAGTTGTTCCAGCAAACTGCGTCGGTGGCGGAACTGTGGACTTTCGATATACCGCAGCTTCATGCTGGCGACGTCTTCACCGTCGGCCCGCACTTGTTGATACGCTGGGCCAAGGAACCCCGCCCCGGTGCTGTTGTAGGGGCGATGCTGCATCGTGGGAAAGAGATCGACAAACGGCGGCACCACCGGGTTGGTCGGCCCCTGAATTTTCGACACGAACGAACCGAAGTGCGGCAGCTCAAGCCGCTGCGTTTCCCCCATCGTATAACCGGTGAGGTTCTGAAAGCTCGAATGTTCATCGCGCTGGCCGACGACCGAACGGATCACCGTACAGCGATCCATCACCCGGGCCAGCTTCGGCAGATGTTCGCAGACCTGCATCCCCGGCACCGACGAATCAATCGGTTTGAACTCCCCGCGGATTTCGGCAGGAGCATCGGGTTTCAGATCGAACGTGTCCTGATGGGCAATCCCGCCGGAGAGATAGACCATGATGATCGCTTTGTGCGATCGCGATTTGGCCGCGGATTCGGCTCGCAACAGTCCCGGAAGGGTCAAACCGCCCACGCCCAGGGCCCCGGCCTGCACGAAGGACCGACGCGATAATCCATCGCAGAATCGTCGCGGCGAACCAAACAGAGCGTGCATCCCATTTCCCATCGTGGACTTCAGGCAAATGGCCCCCCGCGCACCATCACCGCCGAATTCAAAATCATATCGGCCCGAGTGGATTCGTGACAACAGGATCGCTGCGGAATACCGATCTTGCGGATCAGGTGTATCGAACGGCCCGGTGTTGCGGCTCGAAGTATTCGGTCAGCAGGCTGTCCACCTGCAACAACCCGCGGCGGGTGAGAACCACGTCGTCCCCCTGCACTTCGAGATACCCCTTCGCCTGCTGGTTGGCCAGCGCGTCGGCGAATTCCACTTTGGGATCGATCCCAAACTTTTCGTGAAGCGGAGCCGTGGCCACGCCCCCTTCTTTCATTTGCAGGACGAACTCGCGGATGAGGCGTTGATGCTCGGTGGGCCGCAGCGCCCGATTGATCGGTAATGCGCCCCCTTCGACGATCGACAGGTATTCGTCGATGCCGTCGACATTCTGATAATGCACGCCCTGGAAGTGCCCGAAGGACGACACGCCCGCGCAAATGATGTCGTTCCCGCGGAAGAGATTGTCGCGGTAGATGAACCGGTCGCGCACCGGATCGCGCACCATTTCGTTCCCGCTGGAAACGTGATACCCCGCCGCGGCAAGCGTATCGATCGCTTCGCTCACCCACCGGCGTTTCGTGGCCCAGTTTGCGACCGGCGATTCGACGCCGTGCTCGCGCATGTCTTTCGAGATCAGCGTGTTGAACGGCAGTTCCATCTGGTACATGGTGATGTTGTCGGGGGCCATCGCCTTCACGCGCTCGACGCAGTTCCGCCAGTTGTCGTCGGTCTCGCCGATCATCCCGGCGATGAGGTCGACATTGATCTGCGGAAAGCCGACCTGTTGCAGCCAGCCATAGGCTTTTTCGATTTCGGGTGAAAGGTGAGCCCGGCCGTTTTCTTCGAGGATCGCGTCGCTGAAATTTTCGACGCCGAGCGACACGCGCGTGACGCCAATATCTTTCAACGTCTGCACCTTTTCGAGACTCAGCGTCCCCGGTTCGCATTCAAACGTGACTTCGTCGGCGTGATCCCACGAGACGGAGCGATGCAGTGAATCCCGCAGGAACCGCAGTTGCTTCGCGCTGAGATACGACGGCGTTCCCCCGCCGAAATAAACGAACTTCAGTTCGCGGCCCTGCACGCCGCGCTTGTGGCTGACGAGATCGATTTCCGCAGCGAGCGCATTGACATAGCGTTCAATCGCCGAGGCGTTCTGGTTCGTGTAGACGCGGAAATAGCAGAATTTGCAGCGCTTCCGGCAGAACGGAATGTGCAGGTACAGCCCGAGCGGGATCGAACTATCGGGCTCGGCGTCGAGCGCGGCGTCAATCTCGGGAACAGACATCCGGTCCCATTGCGAGAACGGCGGGTAATTCGACACGAAGTAACTGCCCACTTCGGTCGTATCGGTGATTTCGAGAGACATAATCTGCACCTCACTGTCGCTGGGGATCAAAAAACCACAGCGGCTTACTTCTTCCCGAAGCAATACACTTTGCCGTCGCGCGATTCGCTGCCGATGACGAGCACGCCTTCACCGATGGCGGGACCGGCGGAGATTGGTTTGCCGGCGTTGAATTTCCAGCGTTCTTTTCCGTCGGCGAGACCGAGTTCGTAGAGATTGCCGTCGTTGGAACCGATGAAGACCCGGTCGCCGATCACGGCGGGAGAACTGTCGATCTTCGCGCGGCTGGCGAACGTCCACCGCTTCTCGCCGGTGACGCGATCGATGCCGTGGACGAGTTTGTCACGACCGCCGACGATCACCATCTTGTCCGTCACGGCGGCGGAGGAGTGGAACGGAAAATCTCCCGCGCCGGCTTTGTAACGCCACTTCACATCGGATTTCCGCCAGTCGACGGCGACCACTTCACTGGCATACGTTCCGACATACAGCATGTCTCCAATCACCGCTGGAGAGGCGATGAGATACGTCTGCAACGGCGTGTCGGCGAACAATTCTCCGGTCTCGATGTCGATGACCCGCAGATGTTCGTCGCATCCAGCAATGAACGTGTACTTGTCCGAAATCGCCGGAGCACAGTGGACGTAACCCTCCGTCTGGAACTTCCACGCGAATGTGCCGTCGGCTTCCTTCAGGCAGTAGAGATAGTTGTCGTACGATCCGAACAGAATGCGTCCGTTGACCACGGCCGCGGAACTGTAGATTTCGCCTTGCGTCTCGAAGGTCCACTTCTTCTGACCGGTGGCCCGATCGATGGCGTGGAAGAGGCCGTCTTCATCGCCGAGATACACGCAGGTTGCCGTGACGGTGGGCGACGATTTGAACCCCGGTGCGAAGGAATTCGGTTCGACTTTCTCCACCGATTTGTAGGTCCACACGCGCTGGCCGGTTTTGCGATCCAGGCAGACGAGTTCGCCGGACAAACAGGGGACGTAGACCCGCTCGCCCACAATGGCCGCGGTGGCGACGACCTGTTCGCCGAGTTCCACGTGCCACAAGAGTTCGAGTTTGTCCGGCAACGGCGAATGCGCCACCCCGGTCTGAGAAATGTTCTTGCGGAACGATGCCCAACTGTCATCGTCGGGAGATTTCAGCGGCTCGGCCGCACGCAACGAGCCGGCAAAAGTGAGCGTGACCATCGCCACCAAAACCGCATTCCGCCACGTGGAGACGATTCGCGAGTTCCGGTGTGCCACTGGCTCAGCCAGTGTCTTGAATTCTGATTGATGACAGCTTTCCGGCCCCGTGGAAAGAACACTGGCGGAGCCAGTGGCACACAGAGTTCCCGACGTTGGTTGCGTGAAACTCAGGCAGCGGGCTCGTAGGCGCATCGGTACAGTTCCTCTAATTGCTGGGCAGCGACGGGGCGAGGATTGAACGTTCCGGTCCATTGCTGCGCCGCTTCTTCCGCGAGGTGCGACAACCGCGACCGATCGACGCCGCATTCCCGCAGCGCTGTCGGACACCCGGCGGTGCGGACCCAACCGGCGATCTGGTTCGCCAACAGTTCGCTGGCCACGGGATCTTCGTGTTCGCACAGGCCCGCATCGGCTGCCAGCCGTCCATACATCGCGGCGACAACTTCCGAATTATACCGTACGACATGGGGCAACATCAGACCAATCGCCAAGCCGTGCGTAATGTCGTAATGGGCCGTCAGCGGATTGGCGAGGGCGTGCGTCGCGCCGAGCATCGAGTTTTCGATCGCCGCCCCGGCCATGTGTGCTCCCAGCAACATCGCTCCGCGAGCCTGAATGCTGCTGCGATCGGCAATCACAGCGGGGAAACCGGTCGACAACAGCTTCCACGCGCGACGGCTGAAAACCTGCGAAATCGGGTTCCGTTTGGTCGTGACGAACGACTCGACCGCGTGGCTGATGGCGTCGATCCCCGTGGCGGCGGTCACCCCGGCGGGCATGCTGATGGTCAGTTCCGGATCGAGCAGCGCGGCCCGACACGCGGCCTTTTTGTCGCCGCAGGCCATCTTGCGATGCGTGGCGGCATCGGCGATCAGCGCGAATGACTGGGCTTCGCTCCCCGTCCCTGCGGTGGTCGGAACGGCAACCAAAGGGAGCATCGGCGCGTGGGCCTTGCCGACGCCCCAGTAGTCGCGCATCTCCCCGCCGTTGGTCAGCAGGAAGTTGACCCCCTTCGCGCAATCCATCGCGCTGCCGCCACCGACCGCAACGAAGAAATCGATCCTCTCGTGCTTCGCGACGGCCAGCCCCCGTGCGACATCATCGGTAGTGGGGTTGGGTTGAACGTCACGAAAAACCGTGCAGGCGATGCCGCGCTGGTGCAGACTCGCCAGGCACGGAGCGACATGCCCGGCGGCTTCAATACCGTGGTCGGTCACCAGCAGCACGTGCTTCCCGCCATACTCGGCAACCAGCTCGCCCAAACGATGCACCACTCCCGGTCCGAAGACGACCCGCGTGCGCGGATCGTAGTCGAACGGGTCGAGCACTTCACCGTTGGAAGAAGTCGACAGCATGGGCGGGAGCACTGGCAAGCGTTCGGGGCGGGGCGCGAAACCGCAAGCGGAGTCGGATACTTTTCTTAACTACTCGGAATCGCTTGAATCGGCGGAGCCGAATTTCACGCCCCCTTCGAGTTTTGCTCCCTTTTTGATCGCCATGATCGTGGACTTGTTGGCAATGTACAACGTGTTGTTCGCTGCCACCGGGGTGCTGTAAACCGAGTTTACCATGCTGACTTCCGTCGGGTCTTCCTTGTCCTTCGACAATTTGAAGATGCTGATATCGCCGTCTTCGTCACCGATGTAAACCTTGCCGTCGGCGATGAGGGGCGAACCCCACGAGGCGGCGAACATGTCGTGCGTCCAGTAGACGGTTGGCTTGCCGTTGGAACTGAGCTTCTTGGCATCGAGGCAGTGAACCAGGCCGCTGAAATCGGCGACGATGAGGATGTCGTCCTTGATGGCGACGCTGCCGATGGTGCGGTGCATGGTTTCTTCGAATTCGATTTTGCCGTTGCCGTTGGCGTCGAAGCTGTCGTAGTGCCAGACCGCCCCGGCGTTCGGATTCGGAATGGCTTTTTCACCCTTCTTCGTATCGATCGCTTGCAAACGTCGCGGGGCAAGTTCTTTGCCGTCCTTGTCCATCGCGAGTTCGAGGCTGATGTCGCCGCGCTTCTTCGGGTCGATGCAGTAGAGGTGACCGACCCCTTCACCGTGTTCCGGGTCTTCACCCACGGCACTATAGACATGCCCATCGTAGAAGACCGGGGTGCCGATGATGTGGTTGCGGGTCGCCCGGCCGCCGAGGACGTAGATCGACTCCTTAGGATTCCCGTCGAACTTCCACAGCAGCTTGGTGCCGCCTTTGCCGTCACCGGCGGGATCGAAGCTGTAGATCCAGCCGTCTCCCGAACCGAAGACAACCTGCTTCTGGCCGTCGACTTCAAAGCAGCACGGCGACGACCATTGACCGTGGAGTACGTTCGTACCGGGGGAGCCGTCCTTCCAGATCACTTCGCCCGTGTTCTTGTTCATGCACAGATGGCTGGGAGCCTTTGGTGCGGGAATGTTGATGTGCGATTCATCCACGCCATTACCGGTGTCGACGAACAGCCAATCCCCCCACGCGGTGACCGAGCAACTGCACATGTTGTGCTGCGAGACGCCGAGCTGACCCATCATGTCGAATCGCCAGATGATGTCCGCTTCGTCCTTGTTTTCGTTCGACTCCGCCTTGAAGGGGCCGTTGTTTTTGCCGTCGTGAAAACCCTCCGCGTCGAGGCACATCACTTCTCCGCGACTGGTGACGTACCACACGCGGGAATCTTCGCAGTACACTGTCGAGCAGATTCCCTGTTGCGGCCAGTCATTCACACGACCCGCGGCCAATTTGGGACTGGAAGCCTGCCACAGGAACTTGCCGGTCTTTTCCTCGAAACAGAGCAGGACGCCCAGATCGACGTTCTTGGGATAGCGTTTGAGGTAACCGAAGTTGTTGTTCGTGCCGACGTACACTTTCCCGTTGGCGATGACCGGATTGCCATAAGTTTGCGAGCCGAGCGGCGAGGCCCAGAGGATGTTCTCGCCGGTGGTCAGATCCCACGAATCGGGAAGGTCTTTGGCTTCCGGCGTGTTGTTGCGGTACGGCGTGCCGCCCCAGCTCGGCCAATCGAGCTTGCCGACTTTGCAACCGGCGATGTGCTTGAGCGCTTCCGCGGTGGGGTCGAACTTGGCCTGCGCGAAGGCGGTCGCCGTCGTCAGCAGGAAACTGGTGAGCATCAACCATCGAAACATGGCAAAACCCTTGTGGTGCATGAACGTATTTCAGGGAGTTGGCGGATTTTTACGGGTCCAGGTGTCGGCCTTGGTGAACAACTTTGCGAGATTGAGCTCAAAGCCGGGCAACAATTCGGTTCGGTAGGTTTCGGTCTCGGAAAGAATCTGTGTATCGGGGCCGTGAAACACCGTCATCTGGCGACGAAAACGGTCGATGACCCAGTATTCGCGAACGCCAATTTCCTCGTATTCCTGACGCTTATGGACGTAATCTCGCTTGCGGTCACGCGAGGAATCGGACACGAACTCGATGGCGATGGCAGGAATATCCTCCATCGTCAGCGGAGGACGTCCTAATCCCGCCCAGATGGCTCGATCCATCCGACGACGGCCGACAGCCGTGGCGACCGTTTCCTCAAACACGGTGTCATCAAGGTTGTGCCCCTGGGGATGCGTCGCCTGGTAAATTGCGAGTAGACCACCAAGGTAATTGCTCGGACCGCGTTCGCCGATGTCAGCAGGGGGACTCACAATCAGCACTCCGTTGACCAGTTCGTAGCGATAATCGGAGTCCCACTCGGTGGCGGTATCGAACTCTTCGGGGGTCATGATCATGCCGTTAGCCCACGGGCCGATCGGACGCGGCGGCGCAAGGTCGGTACTCATCATTTCCCCCTTTCCCAGCGAACGTGTGACTACTTCCCTGCCGACAACGGCGTGACTTTCACATTATCGATGAACACCTCGGCATTGCCGGCATTGCCGAACAGACCGGGGCTGCCAATCAGGTTGGCCGGGCTATCGGTCCATTCGACGGACCATTCCTTCGGCTCGGCGTCAACGCGGTTCCAGACTTTGCCTTGCAAGAGGGCCACGTCTTCGTCGTCTTTCTTCGACGTCGTGACGCGGAACTTCAGCGTGTACCACGTATCGGCGGTCCAGTTGAACGGCTGGTCGTGATACTTCTGATCGTGCGGAATCCACGAGTAGAGTTTCAGTTTCTGGCTGGCCCCCTGCATGTCGAAGCGATAGCGCTGACAGATGAGGCCCATGTCGGCGAGCTTGGCATTCTTGTCGGCGGCTGCGCTCACCACTACCCCTTCCGCGAACATGTCCGCCTGGATTTCGTAGTTCGACGTGCCGGGATGACCGAGCCAACCCTGACTGCGGGTGCCCTTGGGAATGGTGGAAATCTTGCACATCACGCCATTGCCGGTGACCTTGCGCATCCCCTTGGTCACTTGCAATTGCGTGCCGATTTGCGGGGTGCCGGTCCATTCCCATTTCGCGATGACGCCTTCGTCCTGCAATGCTTTCAGCGCCGGATCGAGCGCGGCTTTGGCTTCGTCCTGATTCGTCCAGTCTTCCAGGTGACCGAGGTACCGCTTGAAACCGGTCCAGGTTTGCGCCGGCGTCGTGTCATCGTACTTGGCGACCGGAGCGGGGACGTTCGTGAACTGCGTCGTCAGCGCGATGTAACATCGTGCGGCCAGCAGGTTGGCCTTCTTGAGCGATTGATACAAATCGAAGTCGAGGCCGATATGCCGATACCGCATGCCGATCGCGGTGATTGGCACAATGCCGTCATCGAAAGTGAACGACCATGGCAGGTCCGGGACCAACCGAATCCGCGCCTGTGTCTTCAGCCCGTCGATTTCAGCCGAAATGATCGACGCCGAGGGCTCATTCCCGGCTTCGGAGACATACCGGCCATTCGGTTCCACTGTCCCTTTGCCAGCCACGGTGAACTTCACTTTCGTCGGATCGGCCGCACCGACGTACTGGCCGTTAGCATTGTAGAGCAGCACCTGATAGCGCTGCTTCTGGCCGGGCTTCATTAACGCTTCCACCGGCACAAGCAACGCCTGAGCGGCCTTCTGATCGGCCGACAACGGTGTTTCCGGCGACACGGGCGGCAGCGGATCGGCCGTCGGCTTGGCATCCTTAATGCCGATGCAGTACATCGCCCCTTCTGCCGGAAGGTAAATGCGGCCGTGAGAAACAATCGGCGACCCGTTCACTTCCGAGTCGAGCCGCAACTGATGGACCTTCTTCAACCCCTTGGCTTCATCGGGAGCGAAGATGTAACACCGGCCGGTCGCATCGGCGACGTAGAACTTGCCGTCGGCATAGAGCGGGCTGCCGCGGCCCATCGTGCCCAGCTTTTGCTTGCCGACGATTTTCCCCGTCTTCAAATCGTTGACAAAGAAATTGCCACTGTCATCAATCGAGTAAACGCGGTTCTCCACCACGACCGGTTGCGTCCGGCCGATAAACTCTTCGGTGGTCCGCCAGATTTCGCCCGACTTGGTGATGTTGCCCGGCTTGGACCCGTCAATGGCGAAGAGCGCTCCCATCTTCGTGGAATCGAGATTTTCTTCGCTATGACCGCACAGGACCATGTTGTTCACGACGACCGGCGGGGTGTTCAATCCGCGGAGAGAGACATCGTAGTTCCAGATGATCTTGCCGGTGCGCGGCTGCAGGCCATACACGCTGCCGTCGCCCGAACCGACGATGTATTGGGCTTGCCCGTTAATCACCGTCAGCACAGGACCGCTGTATGTGGTGTCTTCCGGCATGGGCCGCGTACTGGTGAACCAGACGCATTCCCCGTTGCGCTTATCGAAAGCGATGATCCGGTAAGCCGGACGGGCCATTTCACCCCAACCGATGACCACACCGCTGATGATGACCAGATTCTCATGCACGACGGGAAGATTGGTGCGGCCGCCATACGTGGTGAGCAGACCGAACTCTTCACTCATCGACCGGGACCAGAGGAGTTTTCCATTCCCGTCTAAACAGATAAAGTAGCCGCAAACACCTTGCGCGAAGACGTTCCCCGTCTCCGGATCACCCACCACCGACGACCAGCCCACGCGCGTGTCAGGCACATCGGTCAGGTAGACGTTGAAAACGTGTTCCCACAAAATCTCGCCGGTTTCGGCATCGGCACAGACCACCTTTTCGGCTTCCTGCAGTGTTGCCGGATTGTGACGGCACAGCGTGTAGAGCTTTTCCCGCATCACGATCGGCGTGGAGCGCGTGCCGAGGGCCTCGCTCTTCCACAGCAGATTTTCGCCTTCGGGAGACCAGCTTGCCGGCAGATTTTTTTCGCGTGAGATGCCGTTCATTTCCGGACCGCGCCAGTAGGGCCAGTCGAGGGGATCCTGCGCTGACACCGGTCGGTCGGCACTTGCCAGACTCAACATCGCGGCCGCAAACAGGCCGAACATCCAGAAACGAGCCAGCATGGAAGCACCTCACAGTGGCAGGCAAAGGGGCAGGGGACTCAGGCACATTGCAGTCGGGCAGAAGCGTTTCGTCGTCATGGTCCGACAAACCGCCTGCTCTGACAATACCGCGGTCCCGATACGGCGGCAAGTTCCGTCCCTCACGATCAAGAGAATCGTAGTCGCGACGTCTATTGACTTGGTTATGAACTCGGGTGACGATATTTCTTGCAACACCACCCCTCTCCTCTGCGTGTCGGCATCGTCTGACACCGTCTTCACGAAGGCCCCATCATGTCGCATTTCGTCGTCGCGCAGGCCGTCGCTCCCGGACAATCTCTGCTCGGATGGATGATCAGCTCACTGAGTTTTTCTTCCGCGCTGGCATTGCTGCTCGGACTGATGATCTTCGCCGGTGCGTGTTATCTCATCGCCACCAAACGGCGACCCGCGGTGATTGCCGCATACATGGTGCTGTTGCCACTGCCGTTGCTGGTGAGCCTCTGCGGCGAATTGAAAGGCATGGTCGCATCCCTCACCGTGATGGCGGCGTCTCCGGAAATGCAGGTGACGTCCGCCGATCTCGCGGGGGGATTTGCCAATTCCCTGTTCAGCGTTCTGGCCGCGTTGTTAGTGTCGACCCCGACGTATCTCATCCTCGCCACCGGGTTGCTGATTCGGACCGCTAAAACGGGCAACGAGTCACCCGCCGTGATTTGACACCGTCTCTTCAGATGATGCGGGTGTGAAATCCGTCGTGCTGTGTGCCACTGGCTCTGCCAGTGTTTTTTGAGGAAGAAAAAGGCAGCACTGTCAGAGCCCGTGGCACACAAACGTGAGTGGATTACCAAGCCATCGATTCACGGACTTCGCGCCCGTCGTCGATGGCTGAAAGATCGCGGTAGGTCTGCATGTCAATCGTCCCAGCGATGAAGCGGACCGTGCCATCCCCCATGACAAAGTGCACGCCACCAGTGTGCGGGCTGCCGAATCCCGTTGTTTGAGCCCGAGTGCGAACCCCGGCGTTTGGCCTGGTGGCGGTGTCACCAAGCGCCATGGCCAACCCGGCGGCAGAGGAACAATCCGGCACGCCGACCCAAGTGCCATGTCCGACCGCCCCCGCGGCTTCATTCTTCGGCGTGTAGCGTTCGCCCACGATGAGCACATTGGAAGTGCCGTCTTTGATGTCCTGGAGTTTCACGGAACTGTTCTGTCCGAACATGCCGCGGAAATTCTTCGGATCGCAGTAATGCTGCCCGGTTGAAAACGTCGTGCCACTGTGGCCCAGACTCCCCGCATTGACGTGGGGATCGCGAGATGTCGGTTCTCCATTGGCGTCCGGAGCGATGCCTCCCACGTCGGCTTGCAGATAGCCCGCATTCGCGAAGTAGTTTTGTCGCGCGAATTGGTTCGTCACATTCAGCGACCCCGGCGTAACCTCACCATCCACGACGTCGGTAGTGCAGACCGTTACATGGGCGATAAGCATTGCTCCAGCATCACTGGGACACCGCGCTGGCATCGGCTTGGTGGCATACCATTGATCACGGGGATTCAATTGCAAACCATCGCAAAGCTGTGAAGCGACCCGGCTATAAAGAGGGGAAGCGTCATAATACGGAAGCAGGAAAAAGCCCCAGCCCGCACCCAGGTATGTGCCGTTCGGATTGATCACGTAACCCGGCGGAAAGCAGCTAAACGTATCGTTATAATTGTGCATCGCCAGCCCGATCTGCTTGAGATTGTTCCGGCACTGCGTGCGCCGCGCGGCTTCACGCTGCTGCTGGATGGCGGGCAACCCGAGCACAACAATTAATGCGATGACGCCAATGACGACGATCAGTTCGACACGGGTGAAACCGCGACGATGTCGCGCGGCAAAACCGGTGTGCATGGCACTCCCCCGTGAGTTTTGATGTCAAATATCCGGATGCAGAATCCGGCGTGCCCATAAGTAGGCGAGGATGTTGAAAATCATCGCCACGCAGAGCAGCGACTGGCCGAAGACCGTGGTGAAGAGCCGTTCGGTGTTGATCGGATCGAGCACGAAATAGTAGAGCGCCAGAATCGCGAACGGCACCAGCGCCATATAAACGGCGGAGGTGCGAGCCTGCGAGGTATCCGCCTGGATTTTGCGTTCGAGGCGTTGCATCTCGCGGACGGAGATCGCGATCCGTTCCACCGTTTCATTCAACTTGCCGCCGCTTTCGCGACTGGCCTGCATCGCGGCGGCGAAGAGTGCGAAGTTTTCGCTGCGGAGGCGGGCACGGGCTTCGTCAAGACAACGCTCCAGCGGTTTGCCCAATTGATACTCACCGACGAGTTGCTGAAATTCCTGCGAAATCGGCCGCGGGCTTTGCTGGGCGAGAATTTCCAACGATTGCGCAAGGGACAGCCCCGCTTTGATGGCGCTGGCAAGGGCGACCATCGCGTCAGCCATCTGGTCTTCGATGAGTTGCCGTCGTTGAAAAGCCCAGCGTCGCACCAGATACCACGGAGCCGCGGCGAGAATCAGGCAGATCACGATGCCGAGAATCGTGAGGTCGAACACGAGCCACAGCACGAGTGCCAGTCCGACTAACCCCGCCCACCAGACGGCGAGCAATTGTCGGACGTACTTCGTACCCATCCGCAACCGGCGCAGTTGGACGCGGAAATCCGCCGCGGCGGCATCGAGCCCGCGCTGGATCAGATCCTCCGCCGACCAGGCGAAGTAACCCACGCCAGTGCCGATCAAAACAGTGCTGAGGAGGAGTTCCATGAGGTCTCGGGAAATGTCGAGTGAGGAAGGCAGAATGTCGAAAGGGGTTCAATATCGCTTGCGCTTTGCAGACGATAAAACAACGCGATCTGTGCGATCTGCAAAGCGCAAGCGATGATCGAGAATTCTTCCACTCAACATTTTGCACTTTACATACTTCATTTTGCACTGCATTTCTCTGGCTTTCCAACAAAAACTGAACATACAAACACATCACATCGGGCAATCCTTGCAGCAAATGGCATTGTCCAGTAAACTGCCCGGCTCGCCGCGCGACGGTGTTTCCGCGCGGATTGTGTTTTCCGGGACCGCTTGTCCAGGCAGATTCGGCAATGAAATCAGACATTCATCCCGCATACAACGAAGTGGTCTTCGTGGATTCCGCCACGGGAGTCCAGTTCCTCACGCGTTCCACGCTCAAGACCGACAAGACCATCGAGATTGATGGCCGCAAAGTGGCGATGTCGACGGTCGATATCAGCTCGGCGTCGCACCCGTTCTTCACCGGCAAGCAGAAGTTCATCGACACTGCCGGTCGCGTGGAAAAATTCCAGAAGAAGTACAAGTGGGGCGAAAAGAAGGCGGAAGCTTAGCGAACGCCACTCGTCCAGCGCGGAAACGCGGGGAAACGGGAATGGGGCGACGCAGGGTCACGCACAAATCGGGTGCCGGCGGAAGCCAGAGGCTCGATTCCAGCGCGACCTCGCGAACCCGATTGCCGTTTCCCCGCGTTCGTTTTCAAGTCCGATTAGGACGAGACTAGCGCCACGAAGTAAAGTCCAAGTTCCAAGCGCCAAATTCCAAACAACAGACAAGCTCCAAATTCCAAACGAAGAGCTTCCGATTCTCGGTCTTTCGTTTGGAACTTGAAATTTGAAATTTTTTGGAATTTGGTGTTTGGAATTTGGAACTTCCTCGTTCAATCGGCGCAGTTTAACGCTGCCTAAGCCCACGAGACACTGCCATGTTCCCCACCCTGCAAGCCAAACTCACGCGGTACGAGGAACTCGACCGGCAGTTGCAAGATCCGGATGTCTTCAACGACACGTCCAAAATGGTTGAGATCCAGCGGGAACACGGCGGGCTCTCGAAAGTCGCGCTGACGATCCGCGGCTTCAATCAACTGGAGGCTGCCATCGCCTCCGCGCAGGAGATGGCGGATGCTTCGACTGACGCAGAAGAAAAAGCTTACGCCGAGGAAGAACTCCGCGAACTGAAAGCGACGTACGAACCGCTGCGAGCCGAACTCGAAGACATGGTGACCGCGGGGGATTCGCTCACGCGCGGCAGCCTCATCATGGAAATCCGGGCCGGGACGGGGGGCGATGAAGCCGCCCTGTTTGCCCGCGACCTGTTCGACATGTATACCCGCTACTGCGAAAAGGTCGGCTGGAAATACGAAGTGATGGACCTTTCCCCGTCGGAACTCGGCGGGCTGAAAGAAGTCGTGATCACCATCACTGGTGCGGCGTCATTCCATCAACTGCAATTCGAGAGCGGCGGCCACCGGGTGCAGCGCGTTCCCGAGACCGAAACGCAAGGCCGCGTGCATACCTCGGCGGCGACCGTCGCGGTGATGCCTGAAGCCAGCGAAGTCGATGTCGAGATCAAGGACGACGACCTGCAGATCGACACGATGCGCGCGGGCGGTCCGGGCGGTCAGAAGGTCAACAAGACGGAATCCGCGGTCCGCATTCTGCACAAGCCTTCGGGCATTGTCGTGCGGATCCAGGATGAAAAGAGTCAGCACAAAAATAAGGCCAAAGCCATGCGCGTGCTGCGGGCCAAGCTGATGGAATCCCGCACCGCCGCCATCGATAAGGAACGAGCCGAGCAACGTCGCACGCTCATCGGCTCGGGTGATCGGAGCGAACGCATTCGCACCTACAACTTTCCGCAGAACCGGATGACCGACCACCGTATCGGCCTGACGCTGCACAAGCTCGACCAGATGATGCAGGGCAACCTCGACGAACTCATCCAGTCGCTGCTGCAATTCGACCGCGAAGAACGCCTGAAGGGCGGCTCGCTGATCTGATCTTCGCCGTCTCCGCACGGTTCAAGAAGTCCCGCCACCCCGCTGTGGGGTTTCGCGCCCCGCGCCAGCCGTTTCGCACCATTCTCGCGGCACACTTCCCGACTGGTTCCGTTACAATCCAACCCATCCCATGTCCGCGAAGTTCATCACCCACTGAGGAAATACAGCATGCGAGTTGCCGGGTTGTTCGTGGCTTATTGCTTGTGGTGTGGATCGTTGATGGCCGCAGAACCGCTGGATGTCTGGCCCGGATTGGCCCCCGGTGAGACGACACGGAGCGTGGGCGAAAAACAGCCATCCCCGCCGAATGAAACACTCCCCATCACGCGCATGGTGAAGGTGACCCGGCCCACCATGACCGTGCATCGGGCCGCAACGCCGAACGGGACCGCGGCGATCATTCTCCCTGGCGGCGGCTTTGCGAAAGTGGTGCCCGATCTCGAAGGAACCGAAGCGGCGGATTGGCTCAATCGCCACGGCGTGACGGCGTTCGTGCTCAGTTACCGCACGACCGAAGGGAATCAAACGCCGGGTTGGGTGAAGCCGCTACAGGATGCGCAACGGGCGATGGCTCTCGTTCGTTCGCAAGCCGACCAATTGAACATCAAGCCGGATCGCATCGGGATCGTCGCGTTCTCGGCCGGGGGGCAAGTCGGCGCGCGATTGCTCAGCGATGGCGGGACGAAGACGTATGACCGGATCGACGAGGCGGATGCCGTGGCGCATCGCCCCGATTTCGCGATCCTCATCTATCCGTGGAACATGTACGACGCCGCCAAAGACACGTTGATTGAGGGCGTCGCCGTGCCGAAGACGTGCCCGCCGACGTACATCGTGCATACCGATGATGACCGCTCGTCATCAATGGGTGCGGTGCTCTTCTACGCTGGCTTGAAGAAACAGGGCATCCCCGCGGAACTGCATGTCTACGGGAATGGGGGACACGGTTATGGCTTGCGACCCGTCGCCGGATCCCAGATCTCCACCTGGCCCGATCATGCCGCCCACTGGCTCGGGACGCGTGGTTTCTTGAAATGACCTCGGTTGATCATCGGAAGCAGGGGAGCCATCGAGTTCGTTCACCGTTGCGGCATCACTGGGAGTGTCGGTTTTGTCACCGAGATTCGTCGTGGCTGCCGCGGTTTCGTCGATGGCTTCGTTCAGCAGTACGTCGTCGGGGTTCCAGTTTTTCAGTCGATTGAGCGACCGCGAAATCTGCCAGCCCATCACTCCCGCGGCAACCAGACACCCGGTGCCCTGCAATGGCTGGATGGACCCGCCGAAGAGGGGCCCGCACCAGTAACCGGCAGCGGCCAGCGTGGCGAGCCCTGTGAGCACCCCTTGGACGGCCAGGTCGCCGCGGACCGTTTTGGATGAGTGCGTGGCGAGTGCCGAACGGGCAGAGAAATTGGCGACTTGCCGGAACGATTGCAGCGCGGCCCGGACTTCATCTTTGTCGACGCGCGTTCGTGATTCAAATGGAACTGCGGAACCACGGTCGGGCAAAGCTCCCGCATCATCGCCGTGATCGTCCATCGATTCCAACGGACTCATCGGTGCGGACGCCATCGGCGGCGGTGCTGGTTCGCTGGGGACGGGTTTCGTGACGGGCACGAAATCACTCGCATCGGAACTCATCTTGTTCCGAGCGAGCAAGCGTTCCATGTAGGCGGCGATCGAATCTTCTTCGATGGCCGCTGCGGGTGAGGGAACCGGTTCGAGGGCCTTCGGCGCGGAACGGACGGGAATGGGCGGCGGGGCCATGATTTCCGGTTGGGGCGGTTCGCTTGGAACCTCAACCTTCGGCGTGGCAAGCATCAGCGCGAGCCGGGCACGCCAGTCCTCATCACTACCGGCAAGATCAACAGCAGCGCTGGATTCGTTCTCCTCGATCGGCTCTTCAATAACCGCTTCGATCACCTCTTCCGCTTCAATCACCGGATCACTCGCGGGCATCTCGACCGTTGTTGCCGAACACTCATCCGGGGCGGGCGCGTCCTGATGGCCGAAGTTTTCAGGCAGGCCAAACATTTTCGCCAGCTTGCTGTGAAGATCTTCGTCGGAGGCGTCGGCTTCCGGTTCGAACTCGGTGGAGAGGCTATTGAATAAGGATTCCGCTGAGATGCCGGTCGCATCCCGCTGTATTTCTTCTCGGTGAGCGGCGGGCTCCATCGCGGACGCCCGTGAGAATGATTCCGGGAACTCTTCCATCCCGTTGAACCCGAACTCCGCAGGAGCGTGATCAACGCCACCCAGACCGGAAACGACCGGGCTTTCAGTCGGAGAATTCCAAGCCTCGGACCAACCCGACGGTTGATGATCCGTCATCGCGGAGTGAGCGCCGAAATCATTCGGAGTGTAAGCCGAATCGTCATCAATTGCGGCCGCAGTTCTTTCTTCGCGGTCGTACGCAAAATCGGGAGTCGGGCTTTCCGACATGACGGTGGGAATGAACATCGATTCTGCGACCATCGGTTCGTCCACCGGGCCAGCGGTTGTCTCCGCGGCGAAGACTTCCGGGCGATCCGGCGACCAATCGGGTGCAGTGTGGGATTCCGCAGGGAGAAATGTTTCCCAAATCGGGGGCAGAGGCGGCTCCGTTTCAATCAGAGCTGGAAATTCTGTTGGTTGATCGTCCTTCGCAAACAACTCCTCTTCGGGTGCCGATGGGATTTCTTCGGACGACGTGTTCACCGTGACAGCCGAGTCCGCGGAAACACCCACATCCATCGCGACTGGCACGGGATCGGAAGGCACCGGCGCGATCACCACCGGGGGGAATGCCGCCAGCGCGGCGCGATCCCGCTCCAATTGTTCAAGCGTTTCCTGCGCAGTGCGGCGTAACTCGGCGATTTCCCGCTCGTCGGCATCGAAGCGACGACGACGTTCGCGCAAATCGTTCCCTTGCGACTCGCGCTCGGCCATCCAGGCGGCTTGCTGCTCGGCTAACAACCGGCGTTCGCGCTGCGTCTCCTGACGGGCGGCGAACAACTCGCGGTGTGCGGCAGCCCGCTGGCACGCTTCCGCATGCAGCTCCGCCCGTTGCGTTTCGAGCTGCGCGGTCCGACGCGCTAACTCATCGCGCTGCTGATGGGATTCCGCTTCCCATTGGGCGAGTTCGAGCTGCTGCTCCTCGCGACGGGTATCCCATTCGGCCCGTTCTGCGATCCAGCTCTGATGAGTTAACGACCAGGTCTGCTGCTCGGCTTGCAGTTCGGTTTTTGCTGCGGCGCAGCGCGATTCCGCCGCCTCGATTTCCGCGAACTGCTCGTTCAACTGAGCGGTCAGGTGCCGGTGCGATTCTTCCCATTCCGCCCATGCCGCGGTTTGTTTTTCGGTTTCGGCGGTCAACTCCGCCCGCGCGTTGGCCGCGACGGTTTCCAGCCGCAAGCGTTCTTCCGCTAATGCCGTTTCGCGAGCATCCAGAGCCGTCCGCTGCGTGTCGAACTCGGCGTGCCGTTGATCGAGGGCATCTTCCCGGCGGGTCAGCCGAATCTCAAAGGCGTGCAGGCGGGACTCGCGCTCTTCCAACCCCGCCGCGAGTGTCGCGAGCTGTGTCCGAATGTCGGCGAGTTCACGCTCCTGCTCGGCGCGATCCGCTTCCCATTTCGCCATCTGTTCGGCAAGACGATCGACCGTCGGCGTGACTTCCCGCGGTGCCGACGGCGTTTGTTCCATGACGGCTGTCGGAACCACATCAGCCGATTCAGCAACCGTTGGTTCTTCAATCGGCTCCGCTGCAGCGACAGGCGGCGTAGCAAGGGCGACCGATTCAACCGCGGCGCGGTCAGCCTGAACCTGAGCGAGCGTGGCATCCACGGTGGCGACCGAAACCGGCTGCCGCACGGCGGAAATGGCGACCGGTTCGGGCTCAAATGCTTCCGGGAGTTGCGTCAGCAGATCATCCGGCGTCGCCGCGCGGAGCGTGAACGTCAGCGGCCCCAGCGAGATTCGATCGCCCCGGCGGAGTGCCGTTTCCTTGACGAGGAAATCGTTCACCCACGTCCGCGAGTCGAGCGCCTTCAACACGAGGGAGTGCGCTTGCACCACCAACTGCACATGTTGCGGCGCGATCCCTTCGGCATCCACCACAAACTCGCACTCGGCGTCGCGGCCAAGATGATAGAGACCAGGCGATAACAACAGCGGTGCCATCGCGGCGTGGGACGGCGGTTGCAGTACGAGCACAGGCCCCGCCGGCATTACCGGGGTGCTCGTTCGCGACCTCGTCCGCACACTCGCTGTCATCCGTTCCGCTCCTGTTTCCCCGTCGCCGTGACAAGGGAGCAACCCGCATCGCCCTACCGAAATGTAGCTCATACTCCGAGTCGTGCTGGTCCCCGTACCGCCTGACGACTCAGGCAGGGTCGGTTACAATGCGGTAAATCCCTCAACCCATTCGCACGATGTCGACTTGTTCCGGTCGTGCCGGAAAATTCGAGAAATTGCGAAACACCATCCGAACGAACGCCACAGGGAATCCCGCGTGATCTCACCCATCGGCGGAAGGTCAACCGGAGCATCAGCGTCTTCCTGACCGGAAAGGTTGATCGTGAATCTCTTTCTTTCCCGCGGACTCCTGATTGACCCACTCCCGATAGCCGTCAATAATCGCATGAGCGGTAATTCGTGACGAAACCGTGCGTCTGCCACGAAACGGGGAAGCGAGCGGATGGCATCCGGCTGGTTACAAAAGGCGCAGTCGGCCGTCTTCGGACGCCGGGAAGAGCCGCCTCAGCCGTACGTTATCCGGTGTGAATGCGGCATGACATACTCCGGCCTCCGCGCCGCCAAGCCGCAAAAAACCGCCTGCTCGCGGTGTGGAAGCGGTTTGTTCATCTTCCCCCGGTGCCCCTACCCTCTGCCCGCATCGGTCGAAATCCGCTTGCAGAGTCAGGAACCGGCTCCCTCCAAGTCGAAGAAATCCGATCCGGCTCCCTCCGAAAAAAGCGGCAAAACCAAAAAAGGCGCTAAATCAACCGGCGCACTGACGGATTCCGGTCCGCAGACGGCGACCAGAAAATCGGTGTTGCCCGCGGAACCTACTATCCCCTTCGGGCAGTGGGTGCGTTCCACCTTCACTCCCCTGCGCGTCGTGATGATCGGTTTGGCCGTCACGGTGGGGGGAACCGTGGCGATTGCCGTGCGGAATGCCCGGTTTGAAAGTGCCCGCCGCGATGTCGAACCCGCCATCGAACGGGGCCTGAAAGCCTACAGCGAACACAATTTCTCCACGGCGTCGCAAGAACTCACGGTCGCGGTGACGGCGCTCGACCGTCTCGGGCGGACCGATGCGGCTTCGCGACAGGTTCGTCAGCGCGCGAAGGAAGCTCGGGCCGCCGCCGGGCTGTTAACATCACCGCTGGCAGACACCCTCGAAGACATCCTCAACGAGAAATCTGACGAACCGCTCGCCACCCGTGTGGAACGCCGGCTCGCGGGTCAATGGTTATTCCTCGATGCTTCGCTGCTGGCCAGCAGCAGTCCGGATAGCCGCTCCGACAATGGCCGTCTCGAAGTCGACACGGCATTGATCGTCGGCAAGATCACCTGCCGAATGGAATTCTCGCGTCACCCCGGCAAAGGTTGGCCCGCCCCCCAGACCGACCCGCAGCCGCAACGGGTGATTTTCGCCGCGCAGTTGGAAACGATTCGTGTCGGCGGAAGTCCCGGTGCCGATGCCGTCATCGTGTTGCGCGGACCGACAGCCGTACTGTGGACGTCCACGGAAGGGTACGCCGGTTTGATCCCACCACCGGCGGATGAAGAAGAACGAAAGCAATGGCAAGCGCTGCTGGAGTCGCAGCGGGCCGCGCTCGATCTTTCCGAGGCGAAACCCGAATGATGCTGCCACGCCGCGATCGGACGATCCTGCTTGCGCTGCTGCTGACGGTGGCATCGGTCCAGAACGCGTCCGCGCAGGCGTGGTCGGTGATCCAATTTCAGGGGGCCAAAGGCGAATGGGACAAGCTCGTTGATACGCCGATGCAGGTGGAGGGCCGACTGTCTTCGGTACTGAAAAACCAGATCCGTCTGCAAAAGTGCGACTTGTCTTTCACGATGACGGAAGAATTGGCTCGCCTCGCGGCCAACGCGAAGAACATCGAAGTCTCGGGACGAATCCGAAAGGAAAATAACAAGCTGACGTTTGAAGTCGCGAGTCTGAAATCGATGCCGCCCGACAGCGAACAGTTCCAGACGAAAGAACGGGCGATCAAAGCGAATCGGCCGGAAGAATGGTATGCCCTCGCCGAGTGGGCCCGTGAACGCGGTAACTTCTACGATGACCCCGCACTGAAAGAATCATACTCGTTGTGCCTGACCCGCGCAGTGGGATACGAAGCCCGCGCGTTGACGCCGGACGATCGTGAAGGCCGTTTGAAACTCGCCGACAAAGCCGCGGAATTCAAACTTCCCGCATCCCTCAGCAGTAACTTGCGCCACGATGCGTTTCGTCTCTGGTGGCAGTTGGCGGTGCTCAACAATCCCAAAGAGAGCGAAGAACTCGCCGCGCTGGAAAAACGCCTGACGGAAGTCTGGCCCGAGGCGCTACGACCGCTCGCCAACTGGCCGGGTGAGCTCGCCGAAAAATACACCAAAGACCCCATCACCACTTTCAGCGAGGCGGATCCGCTCGAGCAGCGGCAACTCCAGCGCGTGTTCGGCACCCACGTTCAACTCCGCCGCATCACCCGCGATGTGTTAGACGACGGGCGGAACGGCAGCGACATCGCCGACAAACTGGCCCGCGCCATTCCCGAACAGCCGCAACTGGCCGAACGCTATCGCGACAAGGAACTCGCCTATCGCCTCGGCAAAATTGCGACGGCTTCGCGACAGGAAGCGTTGTCGCTCTCGGAACAGTTTCGACAGAAGCAGCGGCCCGAAGTCGCGGCGGAAACCCTTCGAAAATGGTTAGGAGCCCGCGAGAAAGACCGCTCCGCGGAGGTCGATGCGCCCACGCTCGTCGCTCTCGCGGACGATTATCGACAATGGCTGAAAGACGATGCCAAAGCGGTTTCGTTGTTGATGGCGGCCCATCGCATTGAGCCGCTGTCCGAAGACGTCAAGACGCGATTGACGGACCTGGGCTACGAACTGCAGGGAGGACGCTGGGCAAAAGCGGCTTCAACAACGCCCGCGACCCCACAAGCCCCACCGGGTTTCGACGCGCCGATTGCCGTCGGCATGACCGCGGAGGAACTCACGCGCCAGATTGGTCAGCCTGCGAAGCGCACGGTGATCGCCACCATCGGCGGCATCGACGAATGGTGGACTTTCGGTTCCGGCAACGGCTCACGATTGTTGATTCAGCTTCAGCGCCGCCGCAACGATTCGCAATCCAAAGTCGTGCGATTTGAGAATCGGTAGTCCTATTGACATGAGAATCGCCAGTGCATTGTAAGGTTGCGTGTCCTCTCCGAGAAAGACACTGGCAGAGCCAGTGGCACACAAGGCGAAATTATGATGAACTATCGCGGACTACAGTTCATCATAAGCGGGCTTGAACGTATCGCCGTCGCGGAGCTTGCCCGATTGGATTCCTTTGCGGAACCAGCGAACGCGCTGGCTGGAAGTGCCGTGGGTGAATGAATCCGGGACCACGTGCCCGGTGGCCTGTCGCTGCAGCGTGTCGTCGCCGATGGCCGTCGCCGCTCGCAAGGCTTCTTCGAGATCGCCGGGTTCGAGAATGTCCCGCATTTTTTGCGCGTGGTTCGCCCACATGCCGGCGAGAAAATCGGCTTGCAGTTCCAGTCGCACCGAGGCCTGATTGTATTCCTCGTCGCTGACACGTCCCTTCAGCGCATGCACTTTCTGGAGAATCCCGAGTTGATTCTGCACATGATGGCCAATCTCGTGCGCGATGACATACGCCTGGGCGAAGTCGCCGGGAGCACCAAACCGCGACTGAAGCTCATCGTAAAACGCGAGATCGATATAGACCTTCTGATCTTCCGGGCAATAGAACGGCCCGGACGCCGCGCTGGCAAACCCGCACGCCGATTGCACCTGCCCCGTAAACAGCACCAGCTTGGGCGGAGGGTATTGTTTGTTCTGTTCCGCGAAAACATCGGTCCAGACATCTTCAGTATCGGCCAGGACCACGGCGACGAACTTCTTCAGCTTTTGCGAATGATCGTCCTGCGGAATCGCGACGTCTTCGCCGCCGTCGGGCCCAGCGTTCTGCTGAGCATTGTTCGCCATATTCTGCAACAGCGGCCGGGGGTCTCCCCCCAGGGCGATCACGATGATGATCAGAACGATGGAGCCCAGTCCGCCGCCCAGCATCAGCGGCGCACCACCCCGTTGTCCCCGGCGGTCCTCCACATTTCCACTTTCCCGACCGCCGTCTAACCGCATGATGTTCCCTCCCTGTGCCCATCGAGGCCGGTTACTTTTCGTCGTCGGCCAATGTCAGATGATCCAACGGACCGCAGGAAGAGATCAATTCGTTCGGACCGAAATAAATCGACAATTCTTTCGCAGCCGCTTCTGGGCCATCGCTGCCGTGAACCAGATTCATCTGCCGGCTGAGGCCGAAATCGCCGCGGATGGTGCCCGGTGCCGCTTGACGACCGTTCGTGGGTCCCATCATCGCCCGCACGACGGCGATCGCTTCCGGACCTTCCAAGGCGATGGCAACGATCGGTGCGGACGTAATGAACTCTTCCAACTGCGGATAAAACGGCTTGCTCACGTGCTCCGCGTAGTGCTTTTTCGATAATTCGGGCGTCACCTGCAGCATCTTCAGGCCGACGATCTTCAAACCGCGGGCTTCAAACCGCGTGAGAATCGGGCCGGACAACCGCCGCGCCACAGCATCCGGCTTCAACAACACCAGCGTACGTTCCACAGCCATTCCAGATCACTCACTGAAGAAAAAGGATTCCGATGGATTCGTTTGATTCGGTTCGAAACGGTGCCTTATGCCCGCATCATTTTGCGGAATTCGTCGAACAAGTACGCACTGTCGTGCGGACCGGCGGCGGCTTCCGGATGGTACTGCACGCAGAACGCGGGGACGCCCTTGTGCCGCAGGCCCTCCACCGTTTGATCGTTCAGGTTGATGTGTGTCACTTCCAGATGCGACGGCAAGTTTTCCGTCGAAATCGCAAAGCCGTGGTTTTGCGAGGTGATCTCGACACGCCCCGTGGCCTGATTCAACACCGGTTGATTCGCCCCGCGATGGCCGAACTTTAACTTGAAGATTTCCGCACCGCAGGCGAGCCCCATCAGTTGATGGCCGAGACAAATTCCGAACACCGGCACCTTGCCCAGCAAACCGCGAATGGTGTCGATGGCGTACGTCAGCGGGCGCGGGTCGCCGGGGCCATTGGAAAGGAACACGCCATTCGGCTTAAGCGCCAGAACTTCATCCGCGGTCGCATTGCCCGGAACGACCGTCACCCGGGCACCCGTTTGACGCAGGTGCCGCAGGATATTCCATTTCATCCCGTAATCGATGGCGACGATGTGTTCGTCTTTATCGCCGTCCGTGGCCACCGTTGGTCCAAAGGAATTCAACGGCGACAGCGTTTGCTTCCATTCGAACGCGGTCGGCGGCATCACTTCCTTCACCAGATCGCGTCCGACAATCGACGGACTGTTCCGGGCTTTGTGAATCAACGATGCGTCGTCCAGATCGACGGTCGAAATGACGCCGGTCATCGCCCCGCGAATCCGCAAGCGACGCACCAGCGCCCGGGTGTCGATCCCTTCGAGACCAATCACCCCGGCCGCTTTCAAATACTTATCGAGCGTTTGTTGCGAGCGAAAATTGCTGGGAATATGGCAGAGTTCGCGAACAATGAAGCCGCGGATCGACAGTTTGCCGCTCTCGACATCTTCCCAGTTGACGCCGTAGTTACCGATCTGCGGATACGTCATGGTGACGATCTGCCCGCAGTACGACGGGTCGGTCAGAATTTCCTGATAGCCGGTCATGCTCGTATTGAACACGACCTCGCCGAAGACTTCGCCACTCGCGCCGAAGGCCCGCCCGGCAAAGAGCGAACCGTCTTCCAGAGCCAATTTGGCTTCCACTGCAACCATGCTCCGCGTGTTCCGCTGGGGATGAACGTCACAAAACCGAAACTGCTCATTTATAGCGGTTCCGAGGGCAAAATAGAAGAGACTGCATCGAGTGAAATTACTCGCTTGAAGTGCCGACGGACAACCCATTCGTGGAGCTGATTCCGTCACGATCATGGCAGTTTGACGCGCCGCACGATTCAATGAACTTCGATTGATTCCACCCACTGACCATGCACGAATGTCGCTCATGACTTACACGCCACCGCTGCCGCCGTTTGCGGGGATTTGCACCTTCGCCCGGATGCCGTTTCAGCCGACCCCCTCGGCGGTCGATGTGGCCATCCTCGGCGTCCCGTACGACAGTTCGACTTCTTACCGCAGCGGCACGCGACTGGGCCCCCGCGCATTGCGGGAGCAGTCGCTGCTGTTGTGGGGCTACAACAATGCTCTGCAGATCTCGCCGTTCACAGCCTTGACCGTGGTGGATGCCGGCGATGTCAGCGTGGTGCCGGTTGACATTCTCGCGACGCACCGAGCTATTGAATCCACTGCGGAAAGTTGGCTAAACGCCGGTGCGAAGCTGATCACGCTCGGCGGGGATCATTCGATCGCGTTGCCGCTCTTGCGCCGGCATGCCGCGGTGTATGGCCCGCTCGCGGTGTTGCATTTCGATGCCCACCCCGACACATGGGACAGTGAATACCCCGGCCAGAAATACAGCCACGGCACGCCATTTATTCGCGCGATGGAAGAAGGCCTCATCGATCGCGAGGCGTACATTCAGCTCGGCATTCGCGGTCCGACCAGTGGCCCGCAGGATTACGTCGACGCCCTCCATCTCGGTGCCCGCATGATCACGATGGACGAGTTTCGCCAGCGGGCTATGGCCGACGTGATCGCCGAAATCCGGCAGCGCATCGGCACCCGGCCCTTGTATGTGACGTTCGATATCGATGGCGTCGACCCGGCGTTTGCCCCTGGCACCGGCACCCCGGAAGTCGGCGGTTTCACGAGTTACGAAGTCCTGCAACTCGTGCGGTGTCTCGTCGGCCTGAACTGCGTCGGCTTCGATTTAGTGGAAGTTTCCCCGCCATTTGATCCGACCGCCATCACATCCATTTTGGGCGCGAATCTCGTGTTCGAATTTCTGTCGCTGCTCGCACGGTCTCGACAATCTTCCCCTGCTGGACTCTAATCGCAGCGGAAGACATCCCGTCTGCGCAGGATCTCCGCGGAACCACTCGGAAGGGGCAAGTGATGACGAGTCCAACGATCGGGCATGGCGGAATTGTAACCAGAACGGCTGCGGTGTTATGCAGTGCGATCACCTGTTTCGCGGTCATCAACCTGGCGGCAGGAGACGAACCGCCGGTCGAAATGCTGCGGCCGTTTGAATTCGTGGTCGTCGGGCCCGACAAGATGCCCATCCCGCGGACCGAAGTGGAATTGCGCGGTAGCCCGTTACCGACCGCCGAGCAGATCACACGCGGGAAGTTCGTCCGCAAGCACAGTTATGGCGTGATCGTCACAACGGATGAGGACGGAACGCTCGTCGTCAACCGACCGGTGAATTCCAGCCACTTCCAGATCAACGCCGAGATGCCCGGATTCGCCCCCTACTCGGCGGGCTGGTCGAACGGCGAGAATTCCGAAGCCATTCCGAGCCGGTTCACCGCGGAGTTGGACGCCGGCTGGTCCGTCGGCGGAGTGATTCTCGATGACGCCGGGCAACCGGTGGTGGGCGTGAGTGTTCGGCCCAGTGTCCGCTTCAAAAAGAGGCCGGGCGATCTTCGTGAACTGGGTGTCGGGACCGTGGTCAAAACGGACGCCGCCGGCCATTGGCGGTATGACTCGGTCCCCGTCTCGAAGGACGCCGTCCATGTGGAGCTCAATCACACGGACTTCGAACCCGATCGGCGGTCGCTGTCTCGGGCCGAGTTCGGGATCGGACTCGATCAGCCACCGGTGGCCCGCATCACGCTTGATCGGGGCTTGTCCGTCGTCGGCACCGTCACTGACACCGACGGCCAACCGATCGCCGGGGCCACCATTCGCACCAAGTTGATCAACGACATTCGGGAAACCAAAACGAATGAGCTGGGAACCTACCGCTTGAGCGGACTGGAACCGGCGATGGCCCGCATTGTGGTCTTTGCGCCGGGAAAAGCGACCGACATGCGCGAACTCCGCCTGGAAGCGGGTCTGGACCCGCTCGATTTTACGATGTCCCCCGGCGGGACGGTGCGCGTGCGGGTGCAGGATGAGCAAGGCCGCCCTGTGCCCAAAGCCCGCATCTTCTTTCAACACTGGCGCGGCCCGTTCCGCTACTTCGAGTTCAATCATGTCAGCCAGTACGCCGACGAAAACGGCGTGTGGGTCTGGAACGAAGCCCCGCTGGATGGGTTTGAAGCGGATATCTGCCCGCCCAACGGCATGCAACTGGGCAAGCAACCCCTCCTCGCCCGGGAAGAGGAGTTTTTGTTCCGGACGCCGCCCGCCCTTGTCATCCGCGGCAAGGTGATCGATGCGGAGACGAAACAGCCAGTAAAATCGTTCACGGTAGTGCCGGGGCTGCGCTGGGATGATGGCAGCATTCACTGGTCCCGCAGCGAGCAGTTCGCGGCGGTCGACGGGCAATATCAACTGCGACACGTCCACGATCAGGAAGCCCGGCTGGTGCGGATTGAAGCGGAGGGCTATCAGCCGGCCGTTTCCCGCAACATCAAAAGCGACGAAGGTCAGGTGACCATCGATTTTGAACTGCGAACAGGCAAAGATCTCGCCGCCACGGTGTTGACATCGGAGGGGGTGCCCGCCAGCAACGCGCGGGTGGCTCTCGGCTTGGCCGGATCACAGATCATTGTCCGAAACGGAGACATCGATCTGCGTCAAACTTATTGTGCCCATCGGGAAACCACCGCCGAGGGGAAATTCCGCTTCCCGCCGGAAGAGAAGCCCTTTCAGATCGTGATCACTCATCCGCAGGGGTACATGTACCTCGATGCGACGGCCGAAACATTTCCCGCGACCATCACACTGGAACCCTGGGCCAAAGTGGAAGGGACATTCCGCATCGGCAAAGACCCGGTTCCCCGAGTGCCACTGTCGCTGAATCCGGCAGGCTTTCATTCTTACGGAGAGGGCGTGCCTCATGTCTCCACGCACTATGAGAGTTCGACAGATCAGAATGGACGGTTTGTGTTTGACCGCGTGGTGCCCGGCCGCGCCCGGATTGGACGGCGCATTCTGCTGATGGTCAACGAAGGAGCGAAAGACATCGCTTCCAGCAGTATGGTTCCCGTCGAATTGCCCGGCGGAAAGACGACCCATCTCGATCTGGGAGGCGAAGGACGTCCGGTGGTAGCTCAATTCGAACCACCGCCGGGACATCAGGGGAAAGTGGACTGGGCGTTTGCCATCGTCAACGTGGGACTTGCTCAGGCCGACTTGCCGATGCCGAATCCGCCGAATATCCCTGAAGCGATTCGCGCGGATGTGGCGAAACGGCAGTTGTGGATCTTGCAATGGCAGCAAACGCCGGAAGGGCGGGCTTGGACGGCTTACCGGGCCGTAATCGAGGAGCAACAACGACAAAGCGATTCCAATCCTTACCATTGGGCGAGTGTTGATCGCACGGGAAAAGTCCGCTTTGAAGATATGCCCGCAGGAGTTTACATGCTCTCGATCCGATTCGAACAAAATGCCCCAGGCAAACTGCACGGCTACCGCTTCACGATCCCGCCGATGGCTGAGCCGCGAACTGATGAGCCGCTCGATTTGGGCGTATTAACGCTGGAATAGGCAGTCTTGAAGGTGATCGTGAGTGCTGAGGTGCTGCAAAGCGCAAGCCTTACGCGTCGAGAAAGTTTTCGCCGAGCTTCACTTTGGCTTCGATCACAAACGGACGGTTACTGCGGCAATGAGCGATGGCGTTGCCGGTCCCGCTACCGGTCCAATGAATTGCGGCTTTCGTGAGCGGCGTTGCGCGGGTATCGAGGAAACTACACCCGGTGATGAGCGTGTCGGAGCAGTTTTCGAGCTTCATGGCGTAAGGCGAGCCTTCCAGCACCTGGATGCCGGTGACGGTCAACCGCTGGCAGTTGACGCATTCGATCAAGCCATCGCGCTGAATCGGCACGACGCCCGCCACGGTGTGCTCGCCCGCTTGCGCGTCCTGGATTTGCAGCCCGGTCAACGTACAGTCGGTGCAGTCGACCAGGCGAATGCCAGTGCAGAGTTCTTTTTCTTTATAATCGGGGTTATGTCCGAAGCAGTTGGTGCCGACGAGAATACTTTTGCACTGTTCCAGTAATAAGTTGCGGTGGTGTCCGCTGTAGATGTAATTGCCTTCGAGCGTGATCCCGCGGGCGCTGGTGAAATGGATATTGGTGGCCTGGCTGCCAATCAGATTGCCGCTGATCGTCCACATGCCGGCCTTTTGCCGTTCGGCGGTAGATTGGCCGATGATGCGGAGATTCGCGCCGTTTGGGCTGTAGGTCGCTTGAATGGTATTGCTGCAGATCGTTCCTTCACGGACGGTGCCGGTTTCGCCACAGTCGATGTAAATTTCCGCGGTGGGAACATCGTCCGCATCGGGGACTTTGATTGCCCGATTGTTATTGTACTCGATATCATTGCCCGTGATCTGCAGATTGCGAATTTCGCTGTTCTCAATGCGAATGCCGCCGAGTCTGTTATAACTGATATGACTTCCCGTAATGATCGTTTGATGAAGATTCACACGATCGAGATAAACGCCAATGCCCGTGTTGTGAAAGATATGGCAATGACTGATCAGCACATTGCGGGCGCGCTCGGTGATGTGCACGCCATGACGCACTTTGCGAATCAGCACACCCGTCAGCGTCGGCTGCATGACGCCGATGATCCGCACGCCGTCGGCCTCCGGATGTCGGCCTTCAATTTCGATGTCACGCAGTGTGGGCATCCGTTCGCGCTCCCATTCGTCGGGGCGGAAGCTGCCGGGATCGGCCGAAGTGGTGTGCGTCCCGCGGAACTCGAATGCCGGTCCGGGGCCGGTCATCAGAATCTTGGCCGTTCCACCGGTGCCGTGAATCGTTGTGCGACCGACGTCCTTCAAGGCGATGACGATCGTTTGCGAAACCACATATTCGCCGCGGGGGAAATGGAGCACGCCGTCGTGCATTTCGAGAGCATGCCGAATCGCGGCGGTGTCATCGTGCTGGCCATCGCCCATCGCTCCAAAATCACGCACGTTGCTCATCGGAACCTCGGCTGGCGTTATGAATTTCGTGGAGCAGAATCGCATCGCGGACAGATCGGCGTTCGACGATCATTGAACCGCCGTCAGCACTCACGGACAACCGAACCACGTCGATTTCGTTTTCATCTCGAGTCACTACAAGGCCAGGCAACGATCCGGTAGAACGACCATCGGATTGTTTCGCCCCGTTGTTTTCGGACCGTGCGGCACTGTGACGACACCCGAATCCCAATTCGCCGAAACCGATTGGCCGCTGCTCGAAGCGGCCCTGGGGGCGTTCGTTGGGGCGTGGGACGAAGACGGGACGCCGCCGGTCATCAGCGAATATCTGGACGATTTCTCTCCTGCCAGCCGGCTTCCCGCCGCGGTCGAAATGATCAAGGTGGATCTGGAACAGCGCTGGCAGCGCGGTCTGCGGCGACTGATTGAAGATTATTTTCCGGAGATCCCGGACCTTGCCGGTTGTGTCCCGCCAGAGCTGCTGTTTGAGGAATATCACACTCGAAAACTCGCGGGGGATGCGGTCTTGCCGTCGGAGTTCTTCACCCGCTTTCCGGATCAATCGTCCGCGCTGGCCGAACTCTTCCGTGTCGATCCGCAATTGCGATCGACGCTGATTGTCGACGCGGCGCAAGTGGCACAACTCGATCTCCAGCCCGGCGAACGGATCGATGATTTCGATTTGGTATTGCGCGTCGGTCAAGGCGCATTTGCCACCGTGTTTCTCGCCCGGCAGCGATCGATGCAGCGCATCGTGGCCCTGAAAGTTTCCGCGGATGAAGGAAGCGAACCGCAAACGCTGGCGCAACTCGACCACGACAACATCATCCGGGTTTATGACCAACGGCTGGTTCCCGATCGGCAGTTGCGACTGCTCTACATGCAGTACGCTGCGGGAGGGACACTCGCCGGGATTCTGCATGCCCTGCGAGCGGTCCCGCGGACGGAGTGGTCGGGGCGGGAATTTCTGCGGGCGCTCGACCGTGGTCTCGAAGAGCGCGGTGAATCACCCCCGGCGGATTCGTCGCTGCGGCGAAAAATCGCCGGGATGACCTGGTCGCAACTGGTCTGTTGGCTCGGTGCGCAACTGGCCGGTGCTCTCGATTACGCTCATCGTCGCGGCGTGTTGCATCGCGATTTGAAGCCGGCGAATGTTCTGTTGACGGCCGAAGGGTTGCCCAAACTCGCGGACTTTAACATCAGCTTTGCCTCGCAGTTGGAAGGGGCCGCGCCTGAGGATCACTTCGGCGGCAGCATCGCCTACATGTCGCCCGAACAACTGGAAGCCTGCAACCCGCGGCACGACCGCCAGGCGGGCAGTCTCGATGGCCGCAGCGATCTCTATTCCCTCGGCATTGTGCTCTGGGAATTGCTGACGGGCGACCGTCCGTTTCTCGATCCGACGCAAGGCCCCCGTTGGGGAACGCGGCTCGAACAGATGACCACCCTGCGTCGCGGCGGCCCTCGGTTCGATGCGATTACGCCGCTGGTTGAAATCGATGCGCCGGGGATGGACGACGTCTTCCGCCAATGCCTCGCCTGCGATCCCACGGAGCGTTATGCCACCGGACGCGCCCTGGCGTTTGCGCTGGAATCGTGTCTGCAGCCGGAATTGTACCGCTTGTTAACCGGGCCGAATGCAGGCTGGAAGCTGCATGCCCGGCAAGCGCCGTTGTTCGCGGTCATCACCGCCACCATCCTGCCGAACGCCGTAGCGGCGGTATTTAATTTCCTCTACAACCGCGGGGAAATCATCGAGCGAATTCCGGATGCGCTGCCGACGTTCATGCGGATTCAATCAATCATCAATCTGATTGCCTTTCCCACCGGGGCGAGTTGCGCGTGGTGGTTGGCCGGGTCGGTGGCCAAGGCGACGAGTAACATGCTGCCCCTGGTCCACACGGCGGAGTTTCAAATCGCGCAACGCAAACGGTGCCTGGAGCTCGGTCACCTGGCGGCGATGGTCAGTCTGACATTGTGGGTCCTCGCAGCGCCGGCTTATCCGATCTCGCTCCATCTGATTCGCGGGAGTGTGCCCATCGAAGTCTATGTGACCTTCATCGCATCGCTGGTTCTGTGCGGTTTGATCGCGATGGCCTACCCGTTCTTTGGGGTGACGTTGATTGCGGTGCGAAGTTTCTATCCGACATTGCTGCACTGGGAAACGGTCACCCGTGCCGATCTCGTTCCGCTGGAACGGCTGGGCCGACGGACGTGGATTTATCTCGTGCTGGCGGCGTCCGTGCCGATGCTGTCCGTCGTGTGTCTGGTCCTCAGCGGTCAAGATCGGCGGTTCGCGCTCGTTGTTCTGGCGGCGGCCGGTCTGTTCGGCTTTGGGATTGCCATTTCGATTTTTCGCTGGTTGCAACGAGACATCGCGCTCTTCACAACGGCCCTGTCGCGCGATGATCGTTCGTGAATGGATTTCGCGAACATCCCTGAAAATCGGGCTCGTCCTGATCCTGCAACGAAGGCGATTCTCATGGCCGATTCCCGCTCCCCTTCCTTCCCCTTGTCCGCTGCGGTATTTTTGCTGCGATGAATGCAGGCTTCTGGTGCGTGTGGTTTCTGGCGTGCGCGGGCGTGGCCAAGTTGTTGGCGATCGCCGAAAACGTGCTGCACAGTTGCGGATTGCCGCGCGTGACGCTGCAGCGCGTGCGCGGGTTTCATAATCTGCTGCTGTTCTCGTATCCCGTACTGTTACTCTGGCAAGTCGGATATGCCGGGCCGAAGTGGGCGACTTCGGCAACAACCCCGCCATTCACGGTCGCGACCGGGCTGTGGCTCTTGCCCGGTGCGATAGGATTCGTGTTGTTAATCCTGTCGACCATTCGCCACTGGCAATACCGACCGCCCGCGTTCGAGACGGTTCTCCGCACGCAAATTCTGGATGTCACACAGCGTGTGCCGATCGACGAACTGGTTGGCGAAGGGCGTGCTCAATGGCTCGCCAAACTCCCGTACAACCAGCAGTTTCAACTGGAAATCGTGGAAAAATCGTACCCGTTTGCACGCCTGCCGAAAGCGTGGGACGGGCTATCAATCGTTCATTTTTCGGACGTCCATTTTCGCGGGCCGGTCAGCCGGCGGTACTTTGAAGAGGTGATGGCGGAAGCGGCGGCGCTGAAAGGCGATCTCATTTTCTTCACCGGCGATCTGATGGATCACCGGCAATGTCTCGAATGGATTCCGTCGACCCTCGGCAGACTGTCCGCGCCGCTCGGATGTTTCTTCGTGCTGGGCAATCACGACTGGTATCTGCCAGTGACGGACGAAATGCGGCGACGGTTGCAGTCACACGGCTGGCATGACACTTCGGGACGAGTGATCGAATTCAACCGCGGGGACGACCGCCTCGTCATCGCGGGGACCGAACGCCCGTGGATGGGGACCGCGCCCGATTTGAGCGGCGTCCCGGCGGATGTCTTTCGCATCGTCCTGAGTCACGGCCCCGATCAAATCGACTGGGCGGAGGCGAACCGGGTTGACCTGATGTTCGCCGGTCACACCCACGGCGGGCAGATTCGATTGCCGATTCTCGGTCCGGTGTACGCGCCGAGCCGATACAGTTGCCGGTATGCCTCCGGCGTATTTTATCGTCCGCCCACATTGATGTCGGTCACGCGCGGCATCTCCGGACGCGAACCGATCCGCTACAATTGCCGCCCGGAATTGACGAAAGTGATTCTGCGCTGTGGATCAGCGAGTTAGCCGCGAAAAGGCGCAAAGGATCGCAGAAAGAGAAAAACAAAGAAATTTGCCACAAGAAGCACAAAGGACACAAACGGAAAAAGGCATGAGCCAGCTAACTCGTTCTGTCCTTTTTGTGTCTTCTGTGCCTTTTGTGGCAAACCTCTTTGAATTCTTGAATTCCTTTTGCATTTTGTGGCTCACTTCATTCACTCGGACATGAGATCGTGAAGCAACCGAGTCTGTGGCGCAGCTTTGGATACGCCCTGCATGGCGTCGGTCGCACATGGTGGCGGGAGCGGAATTTTCGGATTCACGTCGTGGTCGCGGTCGCCGTTGCCGCATTGGCGAGCGCGTTGCGGATTTCTCCCACAGAAGGGGCGATCCTGGCCCTCGCGATGGGACTGGTGTTTGCGAGCGAATTGCACAACACGGCGATTGAAGCGCTGGTGGATCTGGTGTCGCCGGAGTATCACGAAGCGGCCCGCACCAGCAAAGACGCCGCGGCCGGAGCGGTGTTATTGTCCGCTCTGACCGCGGCGATCGCGGGATTGCTGATTCTTGGCCCGCCGTTATTGCGCTGGCTCATGCGCGATTGACACGGCATGAGTCGCTGACGCGCTCACTCGAATTCGATCTTGCCGACGCTGATCGTGCGGGCGTCTTCATCGACTTCCACCTCTTTGGCAATCGACAGCTTCTTGGCGAACTCGGCCACATCGTCCACCGGGCTGACGGTAATGATCGTCTTGTCGTCCACAAGTGCGAACGACGTCGATAATGCCGCCGATTCGTCGACCAGCGTTTTCAGCAGCGCCGTCAATTTCGTCTGGTCCTCATCCGTGAGAACATGCCCCACGGTGATGGTGACCTGGGCGGCGGTCGGTTCCGGCTTCGGCTTTGCCCCCCCGCCCATCTGGCCCTGCATCATCATCGCCTGCAGAATCAACGGGAACGCGGCCTGCTGAATCTGTTCCGGGGTTTCGGCTTTCTTCATTTCGTCCAGCACGCCATCGACGGTCTTCAGCACTTGCAGAATCTGCGGCTTGTTCGCCGTGATGGTGTCCGCATCCACGGCCTTCAATTGCTCGCGGGCTTTTTCCATATGGGAAGCCCAATCGTCGGCCAGCGACTTCGGAATCCATTTGCCTTCGACCTTCGCAAACTCAACCGTTTCCGGTTCCGGCTTGTTGGGCGAAGTGATCTTCACGGAGGCCGTGCTTTCCGTTGTAGAAACAACCTCGGCTTTAACTTTATCGAGATCCGCCAGCGTTGCGGCACCATCCTGCGTGCGCACCGTTGCCATCGAGACCACGACTTTTGCCATCGGACCGATGCCGCTCTTCAGCAGATCTCGTGCGGGAGCGGACTCGAGCTTTTCGATGCGGGAGAGATCGCTGGCGGCGAACTGTTCCAAACCGCTGGCCAGCCCATCCCAATTCGCGATCAATTGCTCAGTTTGCGATTCATTTCCGGGTTGTTTTGGAACCATGGACAGGAGCAGCTCTTTTTTGGCTTTTAACAGACCCGCGGCTTTGCCGATCGTGCTGAAGCCGGTTTCCCACACTTCGCGATCCATGCGCCCGGCGAAATCATGCACCAGTCCGTCGATGTCTTTCTGATACGAAGCCGGCAGGAGATCGTACGCCGCTTCAATTTTCCCGTCGCGCATGGCTTTCGCGGCAGCCATCACCGCCGCCGCGGCATCGGCGGGAGTGGCTTCGATCCCGGCGGGTGCCAACTCGCCCGATGAAACCGGAGGGGCGGCAGGCGAACCGCAGCCACACACGAACGCGAATCCCAGCCCGACACACATCCACCGACGCAGGTACACCATTCCCAGCCACTCCCCGGCGCGCGACGAATCGCCGCCATGTCATGAAACGCACAGTCCATACATATTTTCGCAAGACAACAACGCGGCAACAGCATACCAGATCCCGAAAAAAACTGCGTCGCCCGCAGATTTCGGGGATCAACGGCCTGTCCGCAACTCGAATTCGCGCGTTCGTTGCGAACGGTTATCATGCGGCCTCGCAAGATGGCCGGAAGACGGCGGGGAAAGGATACCCATGCTTTCGTGGTGCTTGAACGGAATCTATCTGACGGTGCTGCTGCTCGCATCGCCGTGGCTGCTGTACCGGCGCGTCGTGCAGAAGAAGCCGGTCGCGGGATTGTTCGCTAAACTCACCGGGCGGCTCACGCGCCGGCACCCCGAACGGCCGTGCGTGTGGTTCCATGCCGTCAGCGTCGGGGAGGTGTTGCAGTTGCCGACTCTGGTGGCCGATTTTGTTGCAACGCATCCGCAGCATGAAATTCTCATCACAACGACGACCGGCACCGGGTTCGATGTCGCCCAGCAAAAATTCTCGCAGCACACGATTGGATACTGGCCGTTCGATTTCACCTGGGCGGTCACTCGTGCTTTGCAGACAATCCGACCGGAAATGGTCGTCCTCGTCGAACTGGAGTTGTGGCCGAATTTCTTGCTCGCCGCGAAGTCGCTTGACGTTCCCGTGGTGCTGATCAACGGCCGCATCAGCGCGAACAGTTTCCGCGGATATCAACGCTTGCGCCTTCTCTGGCGTCAAGTGCTACCGGCCCTCACGCGCTGTGCGGTGCAGACGGAAGAATATGCCGAGCGGTTGATGGGCCTCGGTGTGCCCGCCGAGCGAGTGATCGTGACCGGCAACATCAAGTTCGATCGCGTGCAGATGAACCGCCGCAATCCGAAGACCGAGGAACTGCGTCGCTTCTTCGGCATCGGCGACCACGAACTGGTCTTCATTGCCGGCAGCACTCAGGAAACCGAAGAAGCCGCCGCGATCACGACGTGGGAATCACTGCGCGCCGAGTTCCCGCAACTGCGATTGATCCTCGTCCCGCGACACAAAGAACGATTCGAAGATGTCGCAAGGCTTGCCGCTTTGCAGGGTCACAGCGTGCTGCGTCGCAGTCACGTTGAGGGTCGAGGGTCGAAGGTTGAGGGTCAGAAAAATGACCCGCCACCATCTTCCTCTGACTCTCAACCTTCAACCCTCGCCCCTCAACCCCTCTGCCTCCTCGACACCCTCGGCGAACTCGGCGCGGGCTGGGGGCTCGCCGATGTCGCCTTCGTCGGCGGCAGCCTCACCAACCGCGGCGGGCAGAACATGCTCGAACCGGCCGGTTACGGGGCCGCCGTGCTGTTCGGCCCGAACACGCGGAACTTCAAGGACATCGTCGGACAACTGCTGGCTTGTGACGCCGCCCGAGTGGTACAGAACGGCGACGAACTCACCACCGCCGTCGGCCAACTGCTGCGTGATGTTGAAGAACGCCACCGTATGGGTCACGCCGCCCGCGAGTTCGTCCAGACCCAACAAGGCGCGACGGCGAAAACGCTGGCCGTGATGGCGGAGGTCACGCCCGTGGTTGCAAGCGCCGCCGCATGAGCATAAATTGCATCGCATGGCACGCGCAGACATTCTGCAGCTTTCCGATGTGGCAGTTCCCGGTGTCTCATCGGCACAACAGCAACGTGCGAATGCCGGGTTAACGGCGGAATGTGGCACCCGGCGTGGAGAATCTCTGTGGCCTGTCTGCGATGGGTACTGATCCTGCTTGCGACCGGCGTTGCACGGGAGGCGTGGGCTCAACCGAAGGATCCGGCAACCCGCCCCGACAAATTGACGGTGACAGTGGGGGACGTCCTGATCCGCATCGACGGGCCGAAGCGGTGGACGTTGAGCGGCATCGATTATCGGCAGTTTCCCATCGCCGTGGAAGACAGTGCGTATGGGTCGGTGCTCAACATCCGCGGGGTGGGGGCGTTGGGGTCGGCTCATTTTCTGGATGTCCCCGGCAAACCCGGCGCGGTCGAGAAGGAGCCGGTATCGCTGGTTCGATTCTTTCTCGATGAGCAGCCCCTTGCGGACATCGCGCCGACGATGAATGTCGCCGGCCAATCGTTTCGCATGCAGCGCGAATCGAAAATCCGGGCGGTCGATCTGGTTTCGAGCGTGACGCTGCGCGACGGCGTGCTGACGGAAACCGTGCGGATGCGAACAAAGGAAGCCGTCGATCTACGGCTCTGCGGGGCGATGATGTATGCGTGGTCGCCGGCGATGTCGAAATATCTTTATGGTGACGACAAGGGCATTCAGAAGCGGGGCGCGTTTCTGGGCGACAGCGAAAAGCCGGGCGAGGGGAATGAAAAAACGTCGCAATGGGTGGCGGTCTACAGTCCGCGCGAACAGAAGGGGGCGGTGTTATACGTCACGCAGTCGCCGATGAACGCCGGGGCGTGCCTGCAATCCACCGATGCCCCCGGCGTCTATCGCAAGGTGCGGCTGCTGAGTTTTCTGGAACAAACCATGCCCGCCGGTTTCGATGGCACCTTCCAAACCGCCATCGGCTTCTTCACTGCTGCCGACGATAATTGGGAAACCGTCGCCCAGCAGCGCGTGGAACAATTGAAGTTATTGAATCGCTGACGGCCTCCGTGCAAGCGCCCGATTGACAGGTCGTGAATCCCGATAAATCACGCCAGCAGGCCGCATTGCTTCAGCAGTGGTTCGACTTGCGGGTCACGGCCCCGGAAGGCGCGGAAGATTTCCAGCGGGTGCTGGCTGCCGCCGAGGGACAGAACGGTGTCGCGGAAGCGGCGACCCGCGGCGGCGACGGCGGCGTCGTTATCGAGACCGGCGTCCACAAACGCTCCGAAAGCATCGGCGCTGAGAATTTCCGCCCATTTGTAGCTGTAGTACCCCGCAGCATATCCCCCGGCGAAAATGTGCGAAAACCCGCACAAAAATCGATCTTCCGGCAACAAGGGCAGCACCGCCGTCTTCTGGGCAATGCGTCGCTGCACTTCGAACGGCGTTTCCGTTCCCGTGGGATCGAACGTCGTGTGGAGTTCAATGTCCGTGATGCCGAACAGCATCTGTCGCAGCAGTTGTGTGGCCGCGCGGTAATTGCGGGCGGCGCAGATTTTCTGAAACAGGTCTTCTGGTAACGGTGCTCCGGTGTCGACATGCCCCGTCATGCCCATCAGCGTGGGGCGGTGATAACACCAGTTCTCCATGAACTGGCTCGGCAACTCGACCGCGTCCCATTCGACACCGCTAATTCCCGCGGCGTCGGGATGCTCGATGGTGGTGAGCATGTGTTGCAGACCGTGTCCCATTTCATGGAACAACGTTTCGACTTCGCGGAACGTCATGAGCGCGGGACGATCACCCACCGGCGGAGTTTGATTGCAGACGAGGTGTGCGACCGGAAGTTGCAGCACGCCGTTGATTCGGCGGCGACCGAGGCAGTCGTCCATCCAGGCACCGCCGCGTTTGTTTTCCGGGCGAGAGTACGGGTCGAGATAGAAGCTTGCGATCGGCTCACCGGCCTCGTTGCGAATCACGTAGTACCGCACGTCGGCATGCCATGTGGAAATGCCTTCCGTGACACGTTCCACCGTGATACCGAACAATCGCGTGAGCAGCCGAAACAAGCCGTCGAGCACACGCTCGAAAGAAAAATAGGGCCGGATTTCTTCGTCGGTGTAGGCGTAACGTTCTTCGCGCAAGCGTTCCGACCAGAAGGCCACGTCCCACAGGTTCAGCGGCGCGGTGTCCCCTTTCTTCGCTTTGAAATCGATCAGGTCCTGCAGATCTTGTTGTGCGACATTCCAGGCCGCATCGTGGAGTTGGTCGTACATCGCCTGGATTGCTTCGACACCCGGTGCCATTTTGCGCATCAGGCTGACGGCGGCGAAGTGCGGATAACCGAGCAGGGCGGCTTTCTCTTTTCGCAATTGCAGAATGCGTGTCATCAGCGGCGCGTTGTCGAACGGCGGCTGTGAAGCACGCGTAACGAACGCCCGGTAAACCTGTTCGCGCAGGGCACTGTCGCAGCAATGTTCCATGAACGGCACAAACAGCGGCGTTTCCAGCGTGATCCGCCACGGCCCGGCTTCGGGTGTCGCGGCTGGCGCATCGGTGTGGGCACGGCTCCAGGTTTGCGCGGCCAATTGACGCAGCGACAACGGCCAGCCTTCGGTGTTCGCGACGTCGGTGATTTCGAGCGCGTATGCCTTCGTCGCATCGAGCACGTGGTTGGAAAAGTCGGTGCTGAGTTGCGAGAGTTCCTGTTCGATGGCGTTGAACCGTTCCCGCTGTTCGACCGGTAAGCCGATCCCCGCGAGTTCCGCGTCCTTCAATCGATCGGCAATGATCCGTTGTTGTGTGCCGGATAATGCGGCCCAGGTCGCGGGATCATTCTTGATGCCGAGCAACGCGCGATACAACGGTTCGCTTTGCCGGACACGCAGACTGAACTCGATGATCAGCGGTTGGGCTTCGTCGTACGCGGTCCGCAATTCGGGTGAATTTCGCACGCCGAACAAGTGGCCGACCGGTTTCCAGGCGTGCTCGAACGGCCGCTCCAGTTCTTCCATCGGTTCCATCGTGCCGGCCCATGTTGGCGTGAAACTCTGTTCGAGTTCTGCCATCCGGGCCAGCGCCCGCGTCACCGTTTCCCGCACCGCCGGGATGACGTGCTCGGCTTGAATCCGTCCAAATTCCGGCAACCCGGTGTCGACCAACAGCGGGTTCTCTGCACGCGTGTCTTGACTCACAACGATTCCATTGGAAAGAAGAATGCAAAAGGATGTCGATCAAGGATGATAAACACCCGGCATGAAAACATCACCTTGAGCGGCACGGCGCTAGCCGCCGGTTTGGCCAACACACCGGCGGCTAGCGCCGTGCCGCTCAAAAATCGCACGATGAACATTCATTCCGCATGAGGATTATGCCGCGAATAATCCCCGTGGCCGAGGAGATTGTAAACTTCGTTGCAGACCGCTTCGGGACTGATATTGAGCTTCGACAAGATGTCGAGGACCGCAGCATCATCCGAAAGCACGATCGCGAGGACGAGATGTTCGGTGCCGATGTAATGGTGATTGAGCCGGGTTGCTTCGATCATGGCTCGCTGAACTGCCTGCACAGCGTTGTCATTCCAACTGATAAGGCCGGTTAAATCTGCGGCGCTGGAATGTGGTGGAGGAAGCAGACTGCAAATGGCTTGATCAGTGGCGTCGAGGTTCTTGAGAACATGCGCTGCGACTCCGGACCCTTCCAGGGCGAGCGCCAGCAGAACATGCTCCGGCATGACCGTCGTCGTTCCGCGAAGACGGGCTTCCGTTTCTGCAATACGAACGACTTTACGGGAACGGTCGGTCATTCGAGTGATGTCGATCATGGACGATTCTCCTGGCGGATTGCATGTCCCGATTGAACAACGCACAATTTCAGGGACGCGATCATACCCTGCGCAGCGGGTTTGGTTGATCTCGATCCTCATCACTTCACTCATGCGCGACAAAAAGGTTGTCCATGTCGAACGCTTTCACCGCTGGGCTTCGGATTTCGCTCTGTGCCGTTATCGGAGCGATGTTGTTCGTCGATGACAAAGCGTTCAGCGCCGAAGACCCATTGACCGCCCCGCAACAGACGGCGCTGGCGGAAGTGCAACAGCGGGCTTCCGATATCCGGGCTGTCAATCATGCGATCTGGGAGTTCGCCGAGGTCGGGCTCGCGGAGAAGAAATCGTCGGCGTTGCTGGTCGAACGGCTCAAAGCGGCCGGGTTCACGGTGCAGACTGGTGTCGCGGACATGCCGACGGCGTTTGTGGCCAGTTACGGCAGTGGTAAACCGGTGATCGCGATTCTCGCCGAGTATGACGCGCTGCCGAATTTGTCGCAGAAAATTTCGCCAGATTTGGACCCCGTCACCGAAGGAGCACCGGGACACGGTTGTGGCCACAGTGGCCTGGGAGCGGGCGCGTTCGGTGCGGCTCTCGCGGTGAAAGCGGCCATGATGCAGCACCAACTGCCCGGCACCATCCGGCTGTATGGCACACCTGCCGAAGAGACGACGATCGGCAAAGTCTACATGACCCTCGGCGGCGTGTTTCACGATGTCGACGTCTGTCTCCACTGGCATCCGTCCACAAAAAATGAAGTCTGGAACGGCAGCAGCAAGGCCATCGTCTCGGCCAAGTTCACTTTCAACGGCGTCACGGCGCACGCGGCAGGAAGTCCGGAAAATGGTCGCAGCGCGCTCGATGCCGTGGAACTGATGAACATCGGCGTGAACTTCATGCGGGAGCACGTGAAAGAAGATGCCCGACTGCACTACGTAATCACCGACGGCGGCGGGGCACCGAACGTGGTCCCGGCGACGGCGACCGTCTGGTATTACGTCCGGGCGGATGATCACAAGGACGTCGAGCGGTACTTTGCCTGGGTGCAGGACATCGCCAAGGGAGCGGCCATGATGTCCCGCACGAAACTCAAAATGGACATCGATACCGATTGCCACGAGCTAGTCGGCAACACCCCGCTCGCCGAGCTCGTATCCCGGCAGTATGCCCGCATTCCGGCACCGAAATTTACGGAAGAGGAACACGCCTTCGCCCGGCGGTTGCAGGAACCGTTGATCGAACAAAACGGTAAGCCGTTTACGGTGGCGATTGACGAAAAGATTTATCCGTTGCTCGCCGTCGGGGAAAAGTCGAAAGGCTCCACCGATGTCGGCGACATCAGTTGGCACCTTCCGACCATGGGATTACGGACGGCGTGTTTTCCGTTTGGAAGCCCCGGTCACTGCTGGCAGAATGTCGCTTCCATCGGGTCCACCGTCGGGGAAAAAGGGACGGTGTATGCGGCGCAACTGCTGTCCGCCGCCGCGGTGGAACTGCTGCAGCGGCCGGATATCGTCGCGGCGGCGAAGGCCGATTTCGCCACGCGCATGAAGGACAAACCGTACACCACCCTGATTCCAACCGGTCAAAAGCCGCCAGCCAAGATTCGTTAACTGTTGCGAAACGACGGGAAGTGGGGCGTGGACCGACGAGGAAGTTCCTCGTTGTCTGACAATTTCGTGAGGGCGGGGGTAACAGATTCGGTCCGATGTGACTACCATAGTGATGTGCGGGTGCTGTCTTGTCGGAGGCGTGCGATGTGGCCCTGGTTGATCGGTAGCGGTGCGGTGGTTCTCGTGGCGGTCGCCGGCTTGGCGATTCCCCTCGCGAATGCGTGGCGCCGCCGTGAGTTGAAGCACGCGTTGCAACTCTTCCGCCTGCGTCGGGAAATGCTGGAAGCCCGTTTTTTCGATGTCGCCCGCGGACTCGGCAAACCCCGTGGCTTGCGGTGGGTCGAATGCGACTGGCAGAACGGCGTGACGTTCGCCCGTGACAAACAAACGGGTTTGTTGACCGCGTTCGTCGCCGTGAACATCCGCTTCGAGGCGATCGAAGGGGGCGAGATGGAGGACGTCGCGGCGGTGAGTACCATCCGGGATGCCGCCGCTGTGTTTCATTACCGTGACGGCGTCTGGGGAACCGGTGGCCGCGCGTTGTTCAACATGAATCCGCAAGATGCGGTCCGACAGCTCAGTGCCCAGTTTTCGCCGATCGCGGCCCTGGCACCGGCGGCTCGGTGAAGAAGGATTCGCATGCGTGCCGCGGTCTTTTCCCGGTTCGGCGAACCGGCTGAAGTGCTCCAGATTCAGGACGTCAGCGAACCGAAGCTGAGTCGCGGCATGGTGCGGGTGGCGATGATCGCCAGCCCCGTTAATCCGTCCGACCTGATGACCGTGCGCGGCATTTACGGCAAAGTCCCCGATCTCCCCGCGGTTCCTGGTTACGAAGGCGTGGGCGTTGTCGTCGCCGCCGATGCAGGCATTCATGGCCGCTTGATGGTGAACAAGCGCGTCGCCGTGCTCAACCCGGGAACGGGAAACTGGCAGGACCAGACGGTGGTCCCCGTCAAAAATGTCGTGCCGCTGCCGTCGTCGTTGACCGATGAACAAGCCGCGATGTTCTTCGTGAATCCGGCCGCGGCTTATTTGATGACGCAGAAGGTGATGCCTGTCCCTCGCGGCGCATGGCTGATGCAAACCGCCGCCGGTTCCGCTGTCGGCAAAATGGTCATCCGCCTCGGACAACGATTCGGTTTCCGCACGCTCAACGTCGTTCGCCGGGCCGAGCAAGCTGCCGAACTCCTCAAAGACGGTGGCGACGCCGTGGTCGTGTTTGATCCGGCTAAAACCGCGCCGACCGAATTTGCAAAAGAAGTCCGCGAAAAGACCGGCGGCGGCGTGAAATACGCGATCGATCCCGTGGGCGGACCGACCGGTTCCGCGGTTGTTCCGTGTCTCACCGACGGCGGCCGAATGCTGGTTTACGGCACGCTTTCGCCGGAACCGTTGTCGTTTTCATCACGGCACCTGATGACGATCGGGGCACGGGTCGAAGGTTTCTGGCTCAGTCATTACATGGCGCAGTGTGGACTGCTCGCGAAACTCGGGTTGATGCGCACTTTGACCGGGCTCATTCAGCAAGGCGTTTTAACGGCGGAAGTGGCGTCTTCCTACTCGCTGACGGAGATCATCAACGCGGTGAAAGCCGCCGAGCAACCCGGAAAAGCCGGGAAAGTGCTGCTGCGCATGGTCGACGAATAACGCCCCACCACGATCGCCAGTTTCTGCGCTGCCGGACGTTTCACGGCCTGCGTCAACGATGATCTGCCGATTTCCCGGACCCGTTTGCCGAAAATCCGTGCCGATCGGCTCCGTTTTCGCTAATCCGCCCACCAAATTGTCCCGTTCAGAGGGAGATGGTGTCGCCGACGTTGGCGGCGAGCGCCCATTGTGTAGAATCGTGGGCTCTCCGACCGGGATGTGTCGCCTGTCGACAGCGTTCCCCTTGATTACTGTTGCAGGGAATCCGCCGCGTGAGCACTGTGCTCGTCTGGGGAGCGTTTGTGCTCCTGGTGATGTTCATTCTCGCATTCGACCTGGGAGCGTTCTCGAAGCACGCTTCCCGCTCGATCACCGCCCGGCAAGCGCTGGTGCGGACCGCGATCTATTTCTGTCTGTCGGTCTGCTTCACAGTCTTCGTGTACTTCGCTTTCCAGCACCACTGGTTTGACCTCGGAGTACCCCCGAAAGGGGGTGCCGGTCAGCAAGTTGCCAAAGCACACGGGAAAGCCCTACGGATTGCGTTTCCGTTTGAGCCGGAACTGAAAGCGGCCGCCGGTGATGGGTTGCCCGCCAACGGTGCCGAAGCGGCGTCGATGTACTTCACCGGTTATCTGGTGGAGCAGTCCCTCAGCATGGACAACATTTTCGTCATCGCGCTGATCCTCGCCTTTTTCAAAGTGCCCGCGGCGTACCAGCACCGCGTGCTCTTGTGGGGGATTCTCACGGCGCTGGTGCTTCGCGGCGTGATGATCGGCCTCGGTGCCCAGCTCATCCACATGTTCAGTTGGATCATCTATTTTTTCGGTGCCCTGCTGGTGTACACCGCATGGAAAATGCTGGGGCACGATGATGATCAACTCGATCCCGAAAACAGCTTCACCGTGAAACTGGTTCGCCGGTTCATCCGTGTCCATCCCGGCTTTGACGGCGACAAATTCCTGACGCGGGTGGATGGCGTGCTCGGTGCGACGCCATTGTTCCTGGCGCTGATTATCGTCGAAACCACGGACGTGATTTTCGCCGTCGATTCCATTCCCGCGGTGTTCGGGATCACGCGCGATCCGTTCCTCGTCTTCACGTCGAACGTGTTCGCGATTCTCGGGCTGCGCTCGTTGTACTTCGCGCTCGCCGATCTGCTCGACAAGTTTCGCTTCCTGAAATACAGCCTGGTGGTGATTCTCGCGTTCGTCGGCATCAAGATGTTGATCCACGATTTTCTGGAAGTCTCGCCACTGGTATCGCTGGGGTTGATTGCGATCGCGCTCGGCGTCGGCATCGGCATGTCGTGGGTCATCCCCGAAGCCAAAGTCGAACCCACGTCTGCCGAAGAACCCAACTGAAGCCCAGGGATTCCGATCCCTGGGTCAATACGGAGGATGAAATCAAGTTCCAAATTCCAAGCTCTAAATTCCAAACAATTTCCAAAGAATAAATTCCAAACAAAGGGGTGAGACTTCATCATTCTCTTCGTTTGAAACTTGGAATTTGGCTTTTGTTTGGAATTTGACGATTGGAATTTGGATCTTCATTCATCCGTACGACAGCACATCATTCAAACTGTTCGCCCATGCGTTCCCTCTCCCGCGCCGAAGTTCGCCACGTTGATCGCCGCGCCATCGACGAGTTCGGCCTGCCCGGCGTGGTGCTGATGGAGAACGCCGGTCGCAATGCCGCCGCGGTGTTGCTGTCCACGGGGGTGACGGGACGCGTCGTGATCTGTTGCGGCAAGGGCAACAACGGCGGCGACGGCTTCGTGATCGCCCGGCATCTCGATAACGCCGGCGTCGATGTCCGCGTGCTGCTGGCCTGTGACCCGGAAGATGACATCGGTGACGCCGCGATTTTTTTGCGAGTGATCCAATCCGCCCGCTTGCCACTTCGCAGAATCCCCACATCCGCGTTCGACGAATGGCAACACGAACTGCAATCCGCGGAGTGGATTGTCGACGCGCTGCTCGGTACCGGTCTGACGGGACCCGTTCGCGAACCTTACGTGACGGCAATCAACGCGATCAACATGTCGGGCTGCAAAGTCCTCGCCGTCGATTTGCCATCGGGGATGGATGCCGATACCGGTCAACCGCTGGGAGCGTGTGTCCGCGCGACGCGCACCGTGACGTTCGTCGCCCGCAAAATCGGCTTCGATCAACCCGGTGCGGAGCAATGGACCGGGCCGGTGGATGTTGTCGACATTGGTGTTCCCCGCGCGCTGCTCGATTCGATGTAAATCTCCCCTCTTCGTGTGCCACTGGCTCTGCCAGTGTCTTTCCGATGAAAGAAAAGATAGCACTGGCGGAGCCAGTGGCACACGAGATCGAGTTTCCAGTTACCGAAGCACTACGTTAACAACGTCTCCAGATGAATCGCCACGCTGTCGGCGAGGGCTTCCACGTCGTAGCCCCCTTCCAGCAGGCTCACCAATCGACCGCCGCAATACTCCGTTGCGGTCCCTTGCAGCATTTCGGTTAACGTCTGAAAATCTTCCGTTTCCAAACCGAGCGAACCGATGGGATCCAACCGGTGGGCATCGAACCCAGCACTGATGAGCACCAGTTGCGGACGACATTTCGCCGCCGCATCCCGCAGCATCTGCTCGAAGCGCAGGAGATATTCCCGCCGCGAACACCCAAACGCCAGCGGCAGATTGAACGTGTATCCCAACCCGCGGCCGGTGCCGGTTTCGTGGTCGTCCCCCGAGCCCGGATAGAACGGAAACCGGTGGGCCGAGAAAAATGTGACATCATCCCGGCGATAGAACACATCCTGGGTACCGTTACCGTGATGCACATCCCAATCGACGATCAGCACTCGCTCCAGATCATGCACGCGCAGCGCATGCTCGGCGGCCAATGCGACGTTATTCAGCAGACAGAACCCCATCGCGTGATCGGGCAGCGCATGATGCCCCGGCGGTCGCACCAGACACAACGCGGTCAAGTCCTGCCCCGTCAGCACGGCATCAACAGCAGCGATGGCAGTCCCTGCGGCGTGCAGGGCGACATCGAATGAATCCGGGCAAACCACGGTATCCGCTTCGATCCGTCCGCCGCCGTTCTGAGCGAAGGTCCGCACTTTCTCGAAATAATCGCCGTCGTGCAGTCGCACAATTTCCTCACGCGTCGCCGGGCGAATTTCACCCCGCGTGCAGCGGGCAACAAGCCCGCGCTCTTCAAGACGCCGGTCAATCGCCGCCAGCCGCGCCGGCGATTCCGGATGCCGCCCGGTGAGATGCTTCTGAAACAACGGGTCGTGATAAAGAATGGTCACGAGAGAACTCCTTTCGGTCAGGACGTCGCACCGAAGATCGTATCCCGCGGTGTGATCGGGTCCAAGGTGCCATATCTTTCGTCGAACTCAACCGCTTGCAACCATGAAATGACGATGGTCGTTGATGGCACGCTCGACCGCGGCCTGCGGACGTGACACAATCGGGCAACTTGCCGACATTCGTTTTCGCCGAGATTGTCCGCCATGAGTTTGCCGCCGCGTAAGAGCATGTTGTTTCTGTCGCTGTTCCTGCTGACCTACGGCGGGGCGATTGCGCTCAGTCTGCACGAAATCCCCGGCGTCAGTCGCGTAATCCAGTCAGTGACGGGATTACTCGCGATCGCCGCCGGAGTGTTTTTGTGGATTGAACGGTGACATTGGGAAGAGAAGAGACCCAGCCATCAGAATGGCAGGGCTTCCGGGGTTGTGTCATCAGCCGTTGCCATCGAGTTGCCTCATGATTCACCACTTCACGCCGACGCATTACCACACCGCCATTGGGCCGTATGCACCGGTGTTGACGGTGGACGATGGCGACACAATCACCACCACCACGGTGGATGCCCGCGGCTTTGATCACCGGCGGGAACAGATCACGCCTCGCGGGAATCCACAGACGGGGCCGTTCTTTGTTCGCGGTGCCGAGCCAGGGGATACGCTGGTCGTGCAGTTGGACGACATCCGTCCGAACCGCACTTACGGCTGGAGCGGTTCGTCGGTCGCCCCGAATGTGGTCGATCCCGGTTATGTGAAAGAGTTGCCGGAAGCGCCGTTGACCGAGTGGTATGTTGATGTCGATGCCAGGACGGCGCAGATTGTCGCGCCGGCCTCGAAACTTGGCGAGTTGACGATTCCCATTGAACCGATGCTGGGTTGCTTCGGCGTCGCACCGCCACGCAAGCAGGCGATTTCGACGGCGACCTCCGGGGAATACGGCGGCAACATGGATTACCGCGGCTTCGTCTCCGGGACGACGGTTTATTTTCCCGTCTTTGAACCTGGTGCGTTGCTGTTCGTGGGTGACGGACATGCTGCGCAAGGTTGCGGTGAGATCGTCGGCACCGGCATCGAAATCAGCATGGATGTGACCGTCACCGTTCGCGTGCTGAAAGGGAAAACCATCGGCTGGCCGCGTGGGGAAAACAAAGACTGCATCTTCACCGTGGGATGTGCCCGCCCGCTCGACCAGTGTGTGCAGCACGCGACGACGGAAATGCTCAAATGGCTGCAAACCGATTATGGATTGGACGCCCTCGGCGCCAGCATGCTCCTCGGCCAATGCGTCCGCTACGACCTCGGCAACATTTTCGACCCCGCATTTGCGATGGTCTGCCGGTTGGAGAAAAAGGTGATGGGTGGCAGGGGGTAGGTGACAGGAAGACCAATTCAACTCGTTCCCATGCTCCGCGTGGGAATGCCCGGCCGAGATGCTCCGCGTCGTCTTTCCTTCAAGTGAGTATTGCCATGTTCGATTGATCGTCCCGCGACGCAGAGCGTCGCCACTGCGCGTTCCCACGCAGAGCATGGGAACGAGTTTTGATTTCCTGCCACCCACCACCGATCACCCACCGCCCATGAAAATCCTCGGCCTCACCGCATACGACCTTCGCTTCCCGACCTCCCGTTCGCTGGACGGATCGGACGCGATGAATCCCGATCCCGATTACTCCGCGGCGTATGTCGTGCTGCAAACCGATGACGACCGGTTCGCCGGGCATGGGATGACGTTCACGATTGGTCGCGGGAACGAACTCTGCGTCGCGGCGATCAATGCGCTCGCCCCGCTGGTCGTCGGGCATGATCTCGAAGAATTCACCAGCGATCCCGGCAAGTTCTGGCGGCACATCACCGGCGACAGTCAACTCCGCTGGGTCGGTCCTGAGAAGGGCGTGATCCATCTCGCGACCGCGGCCGTTGTCAATGCGCTGTGGGATCTGTGGGCGAAGGTCGCCGGGAAACCGCTGTGGCAACTGGTGAGCGATTTCACCCCGGAAGAGTTCGTCCGCTGCATCGATTTCCGTTACCTCACCGATGCCCTCACGCCGGACGACGCGCTCGCCATTCTCCGCAAGCAACACGCGACCAAAGCCACGCGCGTCACCGAACTGAAACGCGATGGTTACCCCGCCTACACCACGTCCGCGGGCTGGCTCGGATACGACGATGACAAACTGCGGCAGTTGTGTCGTGATTGCCTCGCGCAGGGTTGGAACGTCTTCAAGATCAAAGTCGGACGCGATCTGCAGGACGACATTCGCCGCTGCCGGATCATTCGTGAGGAGATCGGTTGGGACCGGCGGATGATGATGGATGCGAACCAGGTGTGGGATGTCGGCACCGCCATTGAATGGATGCGGGCACTCGCCGAGTTCAAACCGTGGTTTATTGAAGAGCCGACGAATCCCGACGACGTGCTGGCTCACGCGGCGATTGCCAAAGCCGTTGCCCCCATCGCGGTCGCCACGGGGGAACATTGTGCGAACCGCATTCTGTTCAAACAGTTTCTGCAAGCCGGTGCGATTGGCGTGTGCCAGATCGACAGTTGCCGTCTCGGCGGCGTGAACGAAGTCCTCGCGGTGCTGTTGCTCGCGGCGAAGTTCGGCGTTCCGGTCTGTCCGCATGCGGGGGGCGTTGGCCTGTGCGAATACGTGCAACATCTCGCGATGATCGATTACATCGCCGTCAGCGGGTCACTCGAAAACCGGCTGTGCGAATATGCCGGGCATCTGCACGAGCATTTTTTCGATCCCGTCGTGATGCAGAACGGCCGGTACACCGTGCCGCATGCGCCGGGCTACAGTATCACGATGAAGCCATCGTCGATCGCGGAATACACGTTCCCTCACGGCGCCGCCTGGCAATGATCGCTGATCTTTGTGTGCCACTGGCTCTGCCAGTGTCTGTATTCGTTTCGTGTCGGTTAACCAATTCAAAGAGAAGACACTGGCAGAGCCAGTGGCACACCAGATTCTCCACGAAGGATTTATTGAATGCCCGGTTCCATTCTCTACTGCGGCGACACCGACCTCACGTCCGCGGCGGCGTATCTCGCGGGAGTCATGACCCACGCGGGGATGACGTTCGATTACGTCCCCAGCAACGTCCCCTTGGATGCCGCGCTCCTGGAAGTCCCGCGGTCGTTGATCATTCTGTCCGACTATCCGGCGGCGATGATTCCGCTGGAACTGCAGGATCACGTCATCGATCACGTCGAGGACGGTGCTGGCTTGCTGATGATCGGCGGTTGGGAATCCTTCCGCGGCTCGGGTGGAAACTGGAATGATACGTTGATTGGGGACGCGCTGCCGGTGGAAATCGCCAAGGAAGACGACCGCATCAACTTCGATCAAGGAGCCTATTTGCGAGAAGCCCTCGCATCGGTACCAACGGCGGGGCTGCCGTGGCGCGAGCGGTCACCGCTCATCGGCGGCATGAACCGTTTCCACGCCAAACCGGACACGCGGACGGTGTTAGAAGCGTTGCCACTGCTGTCGCGGTTTGACGCCGAGAACAACCTCGAAATGACGACGATGGCGGCCATTCCGGCTCTCGTGCTCGGCCAGTGTGAGCTCGGTAAGACGGCCGCGTTCGCCAGCGACGTAGCCCCACACTGGGTCGGCGGCATGGTCGACTGGGGCAACGAACGGGTCACCGCGCAAGCGGTCGGCGCCGGGGCGATCGAAGTCGGCAACTGGTATGCGTTGTTCTGGAAGCAGTTGCTCGAATCGTTGATGCCGTAAGTCATCCCACGCGGGCGCGGCTCTCGGCGAGCATCTTGTCGAAGAGCACTTTTTGCTCGGCCAAGGCGGTCACCGGATCGGCGGGCACTTTGCCTTCTTCGAGCAGCCACCAACCCTCGTAATCCATGCCGACATAGAGATCGAACAGCTTTGCGAACGGGTAATCCTTCATGTCGAGCACATGGACGTGCGACGTGGCCCCGAAGCGTTTGTTGACCATCGCGAAGTTCGCTTCGAGTCCGGCTCCCTGCAAATCGGTCGGGTTTGAATTCCAGCAAACCGCCACGTTGGGGTTATCGGCGACGTCCATAATCGCCTTGATTGTCGGCAATTCCTGGCATTGACCGTGCACTTCGAGTCGAATCTGCTGACCGAATCCCTCGGCGTATTCACCGAGTTCGTTGAGCGCCTTGCCGATTTGTTCGATGGTTTTTTCGCGGGGGATCTCCGGCCAGAAGCGGTCGGGTTTCACTTTCACGCCGGTGCCGCCGATGTCGTGGCTGAGCTGGACGAACGCTTTCGAAGCCTCAATGGCCTTCTTGACGACCGCGGGGTCGGGGTTGTCGAAGCGTTCGTCGCTGCCGATGCCGAGGCAGGTGACGCCGCTATCGAGAAATTGCTTGCGGACATCCTGCCGCTGGGCTTCGTTGAGCGACGGTTCGACGCCGTGTTTATGCGTGGTCCGCAATTCCACGCCCAGCACTTTGGTTTTCGCGAGGTTGGCAATCAGCGTCGGCAGATCCCAGTCTTTGCCCCACTGGTAGGTGACGAGCCCGAAGCGGATGCTGCCCCCCTTTTTCTCCTGCGCCGCGATGGTGCTCGGCCACATCCACGTCCCACCCATGGCGGCCAGTGTTGCCGCCGCCGTGCCGAGGACTTCGCGTCGTGTCCAGTTCGTCATGTTGCTTCTCCAGCGAATGAAATCCGGAAGTGCCGTTATGATGGCGAGTCGGTGCTGTGTTGGCCAGAGAACGCCATCCCGCTGTCTGGATTTATGATCCATGTTCCTGGCCGTTTCGAAGGTAGCGGGGCAGTTTGAAGAGTCGGGGCAGGGGCCCCGACCTATGGATGTAATTTGACCTAAAATCATAGCTCGGGGCCCCTGCCCCGACGCCTTTGGATCAAACTGACTCACGATCGTTTCGAACAGGCGACCGCAGGAGACGTTCCTTGAAGATCGCCATGCGGTATGATTCGGAAGAGTGCGTCCATCCGGAATGATCGATGAGGGGAACTCCGCCGTGGCGAATGTGGATCTCAACGGGCAACGCTGGCATGTGATCGATGAAGGTGATGGACCGGTGGTGTTGCTGATCCACGGTTTTCCCCTCGATCACACGATGTGGGACGCACAACGCCGCGCTCTTCGCGACCGCTACCGAGTGATCATTCCCGATCTGCGCGGGTTTGGTCGCAGCGCATCCGCAACCGCCCCGTTGACGATTCCCGGACTGGCCGAGGAGCTTGCGATGCTGCTCGATGCCGTCGGGGCTGCCGATCCGGTGACGGTGTGCGGATTATCGATGGGGGGCTGCGTCGCCCTGGCATTCGTCAAACAGTATGCCGCTCGGATGAGTGGCCTGGTGTTGTGCGATATGCGGTCCGTCGGGGACAGTGCCGAGGGGCAGGCGACGCGCCGCAAAATGGCGGAACGGGTGATGACGGAAGGGTCCACCATTGCCGCGGAGGCGATGATGCCCCGCCTCTTTGGGCCGAAGACCAACGAAAAACGTCCGGAAATCGTGGATAAAGTCCGGAATACGATTCTGGCGACGTCCGGGCGATCGATTGCCGCGGGACAACACGCGCTGGCGGATCGTCCCGATTGCACGCCCTGGCTGGAGACGATTACGGTCCCCACGCTGGTGATTGTGGGCGAGCACGACCTGATTTCCCCCCCGGCCGAAATGCAGGCCACCGCGGCGGCGATTCCCGGTGCACAGTACGTCGTGATCCCCAACGTCGGGCACATGTCGCCGATGGAAGACGCCCCGGCCGTGAACGCGGCCCTCGAATCGTTCTTGGCGCGCACCGCCGTTCGGCAGTAAATATGTCCACCAGAAGCCCCGTCATTTCGACGGCGGGGTCTCTCCGTCTGTCAGGTCGTTCAAGGATGAACACCGATGTTGCGCGCTCTGCTTGCCTTATCGATCGTCATCACGACCTGCGTTCGCTCGTCCGCTGAAGAACCGCGTGCCGTCTGGGCCGATCCCGATCACTGGGAATTTCTGGGCTCGTTGACATTCGACGTCATCAAACTCCGCGATACCCTCGCGGCAGATATCGATGTGCTTCTGACATCGCGCGCACCACTGGATTCGGAGAGGTTGGCGGAAATGCTCGCCGAACGGTTAGCCGCGGGGTATCGCCACAGCGGTTTTCCTGAGGCCGTGGTGACGTCGGAAGTCGTCGTTGACCGTCAGCGGATCGTCCTGAACGTGAAGGAAGGCCCGAGCTATCGCAATGGTGTGGTCCGCGTCGACGGTGCGAAAACGATTCCTGTAGGAGAATTGATCACGGGCCTGACCGAGGGGACGGGCCCGCAGGACGCTTTTCTGCGCTGGACACAGCCGCCCGGGCAGGGGGGCATGCGCGAATGGTGCAAGGCCAACGGCGAAAAGGTCGAACAGGAGGCGGCCATCTGGAAACGTGATCAGTTCACGTCCTTTGGTTCGGGGCGGGAAACCGGCATTGTGGCCAAGGCCAAATTGATTCTGCAGCGCTGCGGTTATATGGACCCGCTGATCTCGGCGACGTTTGAACCGCAAGCCGACGGGTTGACCACGTTGATCATGACGATCGAAGACGAAGGCCCGCGCGCGGTTTTGGGCGACGTCGAAATTCACGGGGGTAAACTCAACTCGCCGGAACAGATCCTGGCCTATCTCGAAATTCAACCGGGACAAGCGCTCGACATCGAATCGGCGTCGCGCTGGCAATGGAAACTGCAGGAATCGGCCCGGTTTTATGAGGCTAAGGTCGAAGTGACTCCGCCCCCCTTCGGCACGGGTCCATCGCGTCTCGATGTGAATGTCGTCGAAATTCCAGGGTTGCCGATGCTGGACGAGCCACTGACGCCGTCTCAGCAAGCCGCGGTTCGCGCTGCCGCGTGGATGACGGCACCAAAAAAGGAAGACTGGCAACTGTCCGCGGCCCTGAAGATTCCGGCGGACTATCAACCCTATCTGGTCCCGGCGTGGCGCGGTGCCGAGACGCTGGCGATTCGGTTGACGCTCTCGACAGCGGAAGGTGCCGCGATTCTCGAAGTGGAATTTCGTCATGCGGACCAGACTTCGCTCTGGTCGGCGCAGGCTCATGTCGATCATCAGCAGTTTCAGTTGGTGAACCTCACCCGCAAAGCGAAATTGTCGTTTGAGGTGGCGGAGACAAAACTGATTCTGAATGCCAACTGGTTGGTGCGGAAGCCCGATGCCGAAGGCCGCGGTTCAGCGATGTTCTTCGGCTTCGGCTTCAATAACAACGGCAAAAAGGGACCACGAATCCCGGAAATCAAGACGATTGTTGTGCCTGCTGCATTGTTGGTGGAAATGCTTAAGCCCGAGCAGCAGGTCACCTTAGCCGACGGTTCGCTGAAGTTGGAGAGTCTCGGGAAAATCATGGAATTCGACGCGGATTCCGGGCAACTGCGACAATTCCGCGTGATGCAGGATGGCACACCGGCTTTTTCGCTGATTGCCGAGACCGGCCTGTATCGCCGCCGGATCAAGGAAGTCGCGTCATCCTATGCGGCTTGTCAGGAAGTGATGCAGGACCAGGCCCGCCTGACGCAGACCTGCCGCTTTTTGCTCGATGAAATCGCGGGGCTGGAAATCGCCTCTTTATTGGGCCGCCCGGAAACCGTCGCCACCGTGCATCGTCTGCTGGATGCCGGCGTGTTACGAGGGATTGACTACGAGCTTCGACCGGAGGCGTTCACTGAAGAGGACGCATTGAACCGTAAGCCGACGTTTGGAATTGCCCCGGAAACTCCGACGGGACCGCCGCATCCCCTGGCGTGGTTGAAGCCGTTGTTACACGTTGCTTTCCAAGGTTACTCCCTCGTCTTCCCGCGGGAAACGGGAAGTTGGGTGGCAGGACGCGAGGCAGCCCTGTCGCTGCTCGCGGGCAAGAAGGGGGCCATGCCTCCGGCGCGTGTGGTCGATGTGCTGGATCAGGCCGACGCGGGGCCGATCAGCTTTCTGCTGGCCGCGGAAATGTTTCAGTTCGTCTCGCCGTATCATCGGTACGTCTTATCAACCGCGGCAGCCGAGCGGTTGGATAGCCCCGCGGTGCGGTCCGATTTGCGCGTGCTGGCGAACGATCGCAGTCTCGCGGGGAAAGTGGTGCTCGCCCTGGCAACCGCGTTGCGTGATGCCTCGGCGGAAGATTTGTCCGTGATTGCCAGTTGGGTGACCAAAGCCCAATACGATGACGTTTTACGGCCGGCGTTTCGTGAACTCTCGCGTCGCAAGGATGAACCGCTCGCGCAAGTGCTCCCCGAAGTTCTGGAGCAGGTGTATCCCGCGCTGATTCGCCCGGCTTTGGTTGCGGAATTGCAGCGGCTGGAGGCCCCCGTGCAAGCGGCCAATGGGAAGGCGGACGTGAAACCGCTGGCGTTGCCCGATGCGCCGTTCCAGAATCGAGGACCAAATCTCAAGCTGCCCGATCCGCCGCCGGACCTCACAAACCAGCAATTTCTGCCGAAACGGGATTGATGGAAATCGTCGGTTCCGGTATTCACCCCGCACTCGATGATCGCGGATTGTCGAGTGAAACGTGAACGTCTTCGCATCCCGGCGGCTTCCGAGAAGCCGGGATGCTGGATAATCCAACCCGCTTGCCAACTTCGAGCACCCCGGCTGCGAAGAAGCAGCCGGGGTGCGACGTCTTCTTTTCGTGGGCAGAGCAAATCGTGACATGGCTGCGGTGGGCGCTGTTGTGGATGCTGGCCGCAGGCGGGTCACTGGCATTCGCGCCGCCGCTGTCGGCGGAGCCACGTCGACTGAGCGAAGCGGCCGAGACACGTCCCCATCTATTACCGGTCCGAAACGCACCATCATCAGCGAAGGAACCGACTTCGCGCGCCATGCCGGCATCGACCTCCGTATGGGGAAGCCTGGCGGGTCTCGCCGTGGTGGTTGTGGGCATGCTCGTCGCCAGTCGCTGGCTCCGCGTGCATGGACCATCGAGCCTGCGCGGTCTGCCCAACGAAGCGCTGGAACCGTTGGGCCAACGCGTTCTCAGTCGTGGCGTTGCGGTTCATCTCGTGCGCTGTGGAACACGCATGCTGGTTCTCGGCGTCGGTCCCGACGGGATCCGTACGTTGTCTGAAATCACCGATCCTGTGGAGGTGGATCTGCTCGCCGGTGCGTGTCGCCGTCGTGATGAAACCGCCGGCGGGAATTCGTTCTCACAGCTTTTCACTCGCGAAACAGCGACCAATCGCAATGGCTCGTTTGAAACTCGCCCCCGCCGCAGTCAACCCGTTTCCTTAGCGGAGACGGCGGATGGTTAGTTTCACAAAATCCCAAATCCCAAATCCGAAATCCGAAAGAAGCACGAAATTCAAACTGGAAAACAGGATGAATCGCATGCACGCGATTTGTTCTTGTTTCCTTCTTTCTCATTTTCGAATTTCCTTCGGATTTCGGATTTCGGATTTCGGATTTCTTCTTGTCATCATCCTTCTGCTGGGTTCATCCGCATCGGCTCAGCAACAACCGCTGACACCGCGTGCCAATCCCGGCGGTTCGGCTCCCGCGTTTCGCAACGATGTGCGTCCCGTGGTGGAAACCCGACCGGCACCACCCAACGGCAATGCCGCGGGACCGGTGGCTCCCGCGCTGCCGCTGGGAATCGATGCCAACCAGCTCACCTCGCCGCAGGGTCTCACTTCATCGCTGAAGGTGATGTTGTTGCTGACGGTATTGTCGCTGGCACCGTCCATTTTGATGATGACGACGTGCTTTATCCGGTTCGTGATCGTTCTCGGACTCTTGCGGCAAGCGCTGGGAACGCAGCAGTTGCCGCCGAATCAGGTGATTGTTTCGTTGTGCCTGTTCCTCACGGTCATGGTGATGATGCCGGTCTGGCAGGAATCGTATGACGCGGGGATTCGACCGTATTCGCACCCGTTGCCGGGAGAAGCGCCGATCGACGAATACACGGCGTTTCAACGGGCGATCGGTCCGGTGCGGCGCTTCATGGCCGATCAGATCGACCGGGCCGATAACGGCGACGCGATCTGGATGTTTCTCGATTACCAACGCCCCGTGGCCGGAACCACGGCCGCGCGGAATTATGTCGAACCACAAAGCTACGAGGAAGTCCCGCTGTCGGTTCTCATTCCGGCGTACATGCTCAGCGAGTTAAAGACATCGTTCCTCATCGGCTTTCAGATTTATCTGCCGTTTCTGGTCATCGATCTCGTCATCTCCGCACTCCTCATCAGCATGGGGATGATGATGTTGCCGCCGGTGTTGATTTCGCTGCCACTGAAGCTGTTGTTGTTCGTGTTGATCGACGGCTGGTTCCTCACCGTGGGCATGCTGCTGGAAAGCGTCCGCCCCATGTCCGGGTAATAGAAGCCCAGGGATTCTTATCCCTGGGTCTCTTCCACCCTCATCAGTTTTCACGTTCCGAGTTCCTCCATGACCACCGATGCCGCCATTGAGCTCGTTCGGCAAGCCGTCGTGATGGCATTCATGCTCAGCCTGCCGGTTCTGGCTGCGGCATTGGCCATGGGCTTGCTGATCAGCATTGGCCAGGCGGTGACGCAGTTGCAGGATCAGACGTTGAGCTTCGTGCCGAAGATGATCGCGATGACGCTGGTGCTGCTCTACACGCTGCCGTGGACGTTGCATCTATTGATGGAATACGCCACGGACGTTTTCCATGCGATCCCGACGCATCTGTAAACCGCCTTCATTTCGTTTCGCGATCATGTCATGGACTCCTTCACCACACTGCTTGATCCCGAACGGCTGGCACCGTGGTTATCGCGGGCGCTCGTCGACAGTGCGCTGTTGGAGGTCGCCCGGTTTGTTCTCGTGCTGGTGCGGCTCAGCGGGCTGATGATCATCGGTCCGTTCTTCGGGCAAACCGCGGTGCCGATGAATGTGCGGGCCTTGCTCGTGATTTCATTGGCGTTAATCATCACGCCGGCGTTGCCCTCACAGTTGCAACGCGGCTTTGATCGACTGGATGAAAACGGCGATGGACAACTCGTGGAGGACGAAATCCCGCCCGGTTTGGAACATCGCCGGGACGCGATTCTGCAAGCCCGGCACTTGAGTCCCGACGCCGGCATCCGGGCGGACGATTACCTGGCCACCACGGTCCCGTCGCCGATCAATCTCATCGAATATGCGGGGGCCTTGCTCGGCGAATTATCGCTGGGATTTTTGCTCGGGTTGGGTGTGCTGACCATTCTTTCAGGACTGCAACTCGCGGGGCAGATTGTCGATCAGCAGGCGGGCTTCAGTCTGGGCGAAATCATCAATCCGGACTTCGACAGCACGGCTTCCGTCTCCGGGCAATCGCTGTTTTCGCTGGGGATGACGATGTTCCTCGTATTCGAACCGATGGGCGGACATCTCACGATGTTGCGGACCATGATTCAAACGTTCGAAACGCTGCCGATTGGGGAAGCGTTCATTTCCCGGTCCGCCGTGGAACTCGTCGGCACGCTGGTTCAGCAATCGTTGCTGCTGGGACTGCGCGTCTCGGCCCCGTTGATCATCACGATGTCGCTCGTCGATCTCACGCTGGGATTCCTGGGACATTCGGTCCCGCAAGTGAATCTGCAAGGGGTCGGTTACGCCGCCCGCGCGGCCCTGTGCATGTTCTTCCTGGCGATCATGCTTTCGGGCGTACCCGAAGCCACACTCTCGGCAGTTCCGGCGGCATTAGAGTCGCTACGCGATGCCTTGGTAAACCCGATGGAGCGATGGTAGTGGATAGTTGGTAGTTGTCAGTTGTCAGTTGAAATACAAACGGCAACTGACAACTACCAACTGACAACTATCAACTGACATGTCCGACTCCGGCGATAAGACAGAGCAACCCACCGACCGCCGGCGCACCCAGGCGCGGCAGCAGGGGAACATTGCGCGCAGTGTCGATGTCACCGCGGCGACGGTGTTGCTGGCGGCGGCTGGGGGATTGTATTTCATCGGTCCCCGTTGCGGTGAGGCCTTCGTGCAACTGCTGCGAAGGACGTTGCAGTCCGATCCGTTGCTGCAACTTGATCGGCAGTCGGCGGTCGCGCTGATCTGGTCGATCGGCATCACCGTGGCCGGATCGGTTGTGCCACTCATGCTGCTGGTGATGCTCGGCAGCTTTCTCGCATCGGTCGCACAGGTTGGCTTCTTGTTCTCACCGGAAGCGCTCCAACCGAAGTGGGAACGCCTTAACCCGCTCAGCGGTTTTCAGCGCTTGTTTTCATTGCAGTCAGCCATGCGACTCGTGGGCAGTTTCATCAAAATCGCGGCGGTGGCAGCCGTCGCCTATTCGTATCTGGCCAGCCATCAGGATGAGTTTCAGTCGCTGGCGCAGCAGGACTTGCCAATCTTGCTGATGACCGCCGGGCGTTCGTATTGCGAGTTGGGATTCTCGCTGGCGATCACGTTGGTCTCGCTGGCGATTCTCGACTACGGCTATCAATGGTGGCAGCACGAGCGCGACCTGCGGATGTCGAAGCAGGAAATCCGCGAAGAATCGAAAGAAATGGACGGCAATCCGCAAATGCGGGCGCGGCGGAAAGAAGCCCATCGGAAACTCGCCGAAGCGCGTGACGTCAGCCAGGTCCCCACGGCCGACGCGGTGATTGTGAACCCGGTGCATATTGCCATCGCAATCAAGTACGACGCCGAGAAGATGCCCGCGCCCATCGTGGTGGCGAAAGGCAAGGGCGATGTCGCCGAGCGGATTCGTGAAATCGCGGCCCAGCACAAGATCCCGATCATCGAACGGACCGCCTTGGCTCGGTCGATGTACAATCTCGTCAAAGTCGGCCAGCCCATTCCGCCGGACATGTACGAAGTCTTCGTTGAAATCCTGGCTTATGTCTACCGACTCACCGGCAAGAAGGTCGGGTAAGACTTCGGAGAATGGGCCAATTCAAATTCAAAGGCGTCGGGGCGGGGGCCCCGACCTATAATTTTCGGTTGATTTTCACATCCATAGGTCGGGGCCTCCGCCCCGACTTTTTTGGCGACGATCAACTTCCGATTTGTCTTGCGTCGCGGATTGAATGCCGGGCGGCTTCATGCCACGATGCTTCGATTCCGATTATTTTCCTTCGAGAGTCATCGTGAACGAAGCGCCGGATGGGCCATCACCAGAGATCATCGCCCCCGCAGCAACGCCGTCGTGGAGTTTGTGGGCCGTTTGCCTGGCGGTAATGGCCGCCGTCCTTGTCGCGTGGTCCGCCGATCGAGCCAAACCGCTCGTGATTTTCCCGCTGCTTTTAGGAGCAGCACTCGGCGGGGCAGCCGTCCTGTTCGCGAGGTATTGCGATCTTCCCCGCCGACGGTCCGCCGTGGTCGCCGTCATCATCGGTGCGGGGGGGCTTGTGCTCGCGTCCTGTTTCGTCTCGGCGAAACGCCAGCAAACACCCACGAATCCGCTGGCGGAGCGTCTCATCCAGCATATTGAGAAGCAGGACCCCGTCTCCATAGAACCGACGTCGAGCGCGATCGAAGCGTACTTGCACCATCGCTATGGGAACGGCGAGCGGCTGCGAATGATACTCTGCCTGCTCGGCGAAGCGGCGGCTTCAAGTGTGGGAGCCGCGGTGATCATGCGGTTCTTCTGGCCCTCAAAGACAGATCAGGCGACATCATCCGGAACGCGTTAGCCGCCGGTGTCACACAGCGTGCCGCTCATCACGAGCGGAGTGTGATGCCTACTTTGAATAGCGGGCGCGGAGGAACCGCGGTTGTTGCGCCGTGTCTTTCACGATCGTCGCGTCACTATAGCCGTGCTCCGTCGTGAGGTTCAGAATCGTCGCGACTTGCTCGGGGGTGAACTCGAACATCAGCCAGCCGCCCGGTTCCAGGTACGCTTTTGCATCGACGAGAATGCGGCGGATGATGTCTAACCCATCGCCGCCGCCATCGAGAGCGAGCCGCGGTTCGTACTGCTGCACATCGGCATCCAGTGTGGCGATCTCCGCGGACGGAATGTACGGCGGGTTGCTGACAATCACGTCGAACAATTGATCCGAAGCCAGTGGAGCGAACAGATCACCTTCGTGAAATGACACACGCTCGATGACTTTGTGCCTGGCGGCATTCTCGTTCGCAATGGTCAATGCAGCCGGGCTGATGTCGGTCGCGGTGATGGTCGCCGTTGGGCAATGCTTCGTGATTGCTACCGCCACGCAGCCGGAGCCCGTGCAGAGATCGAGCACCGCCGGTGTTGGCAGCGGCTTCGCGACGGCAATCGCTTCCATCACCAGCGTCTCGGTTTCGGGACGGGGAATGAGCACGTCCGCCGTGACGTGGAATTCGAGACTGAAGAACTCGCGATAACCGACGAGATACGCCACCGGTTCCCGTTTGGCCCGGCGATTGACGAGATCGCGCATCGTCGCCCGCACCGCGTCGGTGAGTTCGAGGTCGTAGTTGGTGTAGAGTTCGATCCGCTTACATTTCCGCGCATGGGCCAGCAAAATCTCGGCTTCGAGCCGCGGGGTCTCGCTCCCGTTTTTTTGCAGATGCCCGGTGGTCCATTCCAGGACGCGGCGAATCGTCCACGGCTGCGCGGACGGTGTAGAACTCGGCTGACTCACGACGGCGCATCCTTGCGAGGGTAAGCGAACAGAAGACCAGAAGCCGCGGAACGATGCAAGCGAAACCGGAGAGAACCACGGAAGACCCAGCGCGGGCCACCCGCAACCCCTGCCGACAGAACGAAATTCCAAGCTCCAAACAAATTCCAGGCAGGGAGAAATTCCAAACGAAGAGTGACCGCTCCCCGTTTGGAACTTGGAACTTGGCCTTCGTTTGGAATTTGGCGTTTGGAATTTGAAACTTCAAAATTCTTCGCGCCGTGCAAAGCTTCTGACGATGAGTCGTACGAAGAACACGCAAAAAGCGGCGCTCACCACGTCCCTGCCTTCCCTTTCCGTGTGTTCCGTGTCTTCCGTGGTTCCCTCATTTCAGCGGAATTGCGAAGAACTTTTCCAACTTCGCTACGCGCTTGATTTTACGGGGTGGTCAAAGGATAGTAGGATCGTTCGGGCGGCAAGGATTCCCCGATTCGCCCAGACTTTCTCGCAGGGGTGAGCTGGTAACGGAATGGCGAAGAAAAAAGCGAACGGCGGATTGGAGGGGAGTCGTATCCGCGTCCGCCCCGGTGTGACGTCTCCGGAGTTCCCGGAAGTCTCGCTGGAAGGATGGACGGGGACGGTGATCGAATCGTCCGGCAAGCCCCCGGCCGTGAAAGTGATCATCGAGTGGGACGTCGCCACACTCGGGAAAATGCCCCCCGAGTACGTCGCCAGGTGCGAAACCCAGCAGCTCTACTACCAGATGGCGTGCCTGAGCGACACCGACGTCGAACCCGCCTGAAGCCCCGCCCGTTTTTAAGGCTGGGTCTCTTGAGAACCGGTCAACCCGCAGCAACCCGTTCCCGATAAATCCGCGCGATGTCATCCGGTGTCACGGTAATCTGCCGCGTGAATCCGGTGTGCGACCGTTCGTAAGCGATCTTCTTCGCCTGTTGCGGCTGCTGATGTACGGCGTCCGCCAGCCAGCTTTTGTCTTCGTCGGCGAGCGTCCCGACCGCGGGATCCCAGAAGGTCCGCGTTTCCATCACGAGGGAATCGATCCGGGCATCAAACTTGTCGTAAGCCATGACGCGGCTATCCTGCAGAACGGGAACTATTTGCGGTTGCGGATGGTGACGAGCGACGCGGCCACCATGCGGTGGGAATCGGCCGTTTCGGCGATCACCTGCCGGAACCGCTCGGGGAACGGAACGCCGCGAAGGAGCATCAGCGTTTCGCCGGCGGAACCCGTCAGGCGGACATCGCCCGTGCGGTAAAACGACAACCGCGAATCGGGATCGATCGACACGACGCTGACTTTTTCAATCGCGACTTCATCGGTGACCCGCAACCCCAGAGCGTTGCCGATTTTCACCGCCCGATTCGTCACAATGTACTTGCTGCCAAAGACTTTCAGCCCAAAATACAGCAGCAGAGCCAGCGGAATCGTGGGGGGAATGAAGATCAGATACGAGATCTTGAATTCGCCGATGCCGATCGGAATCGATTCGTAGAGCGAATTCAAAAGCTGTCCGAGACCCGTCGTGGCGATCGACGGATAGAGTTCTTCGATCACGCTTTCGGACTTCGGGCTGACGCCGGAAATGGCCTGCGGCTTCTTCGTCAACATCGCGGCAACCGGGGGCAAGGGGAAACAATATCGATCGACGTGGGAATGCTAGCACACCCGCGGGCGGTTTGCCAGAATCGCCGTTTTCCAGCAAGTCAATCATGCGACATGCTGGATAGCGGATGAAATTCCAAGTTTCAAAATCCAAGCTCCAAGCAAGGGGGGAAAGTTCCAAATTCCAAACGGGGAAGAGGAGCGCGGCGTTCCCGGGAATCTCGGGATGGGAATGCTCTTCGTTTGGAATTTCTGCGGCCGCTTCTTCGTCGGTTTCTTTTCACCGCACATTGGTGTATGCCGTTACCGTAATCTCAAGAGGAAGCACCCATGGCGACCATGACACGCACGGCAATTCTGGAACGGCTCCGGGCGAAAGTCGCCGCGGGACAGCCGATTATCGGCGGCGGGGCAGGCACCGGGCTGTCGGCGAAACTGGAAGAGGCCGGCGGGATCGATCTGATTGTGATCTATAATTCCGGCCGATTCCGCATGGGGGGCCGCGGTTCGCTGGCGGGGATGATGCCTTACGGCGACGCGAATGCCATCGTGATGGACATGGCCCGCGAGGTGCTGCCGGTGGTGAAGCACACGCCGGTGCTGGCAGGCGTGTGCGGAACCGACCCGTTTCGGCTGATGCCGGTCTTTCTGCGGGAAGTGCAGGCCGCGGGGTTTGCCGGGATTCAAAATTTCCCGACGGTCGGGTTGATCGACGGGACGTTCCGGCAGGGACTCGAAGAAACCGGCATGGGGTACGGGCTGGAGGTCGATCTCGTTCGCCTCGCCCGAGAAATGGACTTGCTGACGACGCCGTACTGTTTCAACACCGATGAGGCCGCGGCGATGGCCCAAGCCGGGGCGGACATTCTGATCCCGCACATGGGATTGACGACCAAGGGTTCGATCGGCGCACAGACCGCGCTCACGCTGGAGGAATCGGCACAGCGGTGTCAGGCCATGCACGACGCCGCCAGGCGGGTCAATCGCGACATCCTCGTCCTCTGTCACGGCGGCCCGATTGCGGACCCCGCGGACGCGCAATTCATCCTCGATCACACCGAAGGCATCGTCGGCTTTTACGGTGCCAGCTCGATGGAACGCCTGCCCGTCGAACCCGCCATTACCGCTCAAACCGAAGCCTTCACCCGCCTGCGCTTCCGGTCTTAGCGGCCCGTGGAAATATTCGGTTCTGTGTGCCACGGACTGATAGCCCCCGGTTATTGCACCACGGCCAGTTTCTGCATCTGCCGCAGCTCTTTTGGCAACGGGAACGAAACGTGCTCCTCGCGCGTGGTGACTTCTTCCATTTCAGCGGCGAACTCGGTCTGCAGGTAACGGATTACATCCTGCACGACCACTTCCGGCGCACTTGCTCCCGCCGTAATCAGCACCGTCTGTTCGGGAAGGAACCACTCCCGTTGTAATTCGTGGACGCCATCAATCAGATACGATGGCTTGCCGAGCGACTGACCAATTTCCATCAACCGGCGGCTGTTGGAACTGTTCTGACTGCCGAGCACCAGCAGCACATCCGAACGCGACGCCAGGATCGTCACCGCTTCCTGCCGGTTGGTGGTGGCATAACAGATGTCTTCCTTCGGCGGACTTTCGATCGTGGGGAAATACTGCTTGAGCGCCGCAATCACCCGGCCCGCTTCATCAACGCTGAGCGTCGTCTGCGTGAGGTACGCGATCTTCGCCCCGGCGGGAAATGACAGATTCGCGACCTCTTCCGGCGTTTCCACCAGCGTGATGCTTTCCGGCGCTTCGCCCATCGTGCCGATCACTTCATCGTGCCCTTCGTGACCGATCAGCACGATGTGATACCCTCCCTCGGCGTAACGGATCGCTTCGAGATGGACCTTGGTCACCAGCGGGCAGGTGGCGTCGATCGTCCGCAGATGGCGTTCGCGGGCCTGCTGCCGAATTTCCGGCGAGACCCCGTGCGCGCTGTAGAGCAGAATCGCGCCGTGAGGGACTTCGTCGATCGCATCGACAAACGTCACGCCCTGTTCCGTGAAGCGGTCGACGACGTATTTATTGTGCACGATTTCGTGGTACACGAACACTTTCGGACCGCACATCCGAATGACTTCGTCGAGGCACTCAATTGCCATGTTCACCCCCGCGCAAAAGCCGCGCGGGTTCGCCAGTAGAATTCGCATCGCCATTCCATTTCGAGACCGGTGTCACCGTCCTGCATTCTAGACACCTCACCCCAACATTGCACCGCGCGACGACGTTACGCGGTACACATCGCTCAATTGTGCCACGGCTTCGTCCGCGAAGCAGTGCTGCGTGCTTCCTTCAGCATGCGAAGACACGGCTTCTCCGCAGACTCCGAAGCCGTGGCATCATCGCCTTGTTCATTTCCCCGATGTCTGCACGACGGCGGCGTTGGGACGGACATGCAACGGGATCGCCCCGGACGCCTGGTTGCCCTGGCCTTGAGCCACCGCATCGATCCATCGCGTGGTCTCTTTCACCCACGGCCGGGCGGTGAGGAAGATTTGCCGTTCGGTTTCATTGGCCCGGACGAGCACCCCCGACAGGCCGATGTTGTCGACAATCATGCCGTGGGGCAGGTTGTCGACATCGAGCTTCACATCGCCGTCGAAGCCGTTGCGTTCGATACGAATTTTCGCGGTGATGGTGGTGCCAGGAACGATGACCAGCCCGCCATCGGTCGCCGTGGTGGCGAGGTCATCGGGGACGAGAATCACGCGAATCATCGGCGGTTTTTCGAGCGCGATCGTGCCGAGGTGGCCGAACCGTTTGGTGACGGCTTGCCCGCCGATGTCGGCGGTGCCGGTGACGACGACTTTCTCCCACATCTCTTTGTCGACCGCTTGGGCATCCGCGGCGGCAGTGATGACACTGAACGTGTTGAGTTGCCCCGCGGCGATCACCGTCGGCTGGGCGACGTGGTATCCCGCCGGAAGATTCGCGACTTCGATGCGGACCGGCCCATCGAAGTTGTCGATCCGGTCGACGTTGAACTTCAGCCGTTGTCCACTGCCGGCCGGAAGCTTCACATTCATCGTTTCGACACTGACGCGGAAGTCCGGCTGCGGGGCGCGGACTGTGAGTTGATACGTGTGCTTGTCGCTCACCGAGCCGCGCGAATCGGTGACGCGCAGAAGATACGTGCCATCGGCGGGGGCGGTGAACGTGAGCCGGGAATCGGTCCCCAGTTCGCGCTCGGCGTCGTCATCGTTGATGTAGAACAGCGGAATGATCGGCAGACCGTTGTCCACGATCGGCGCGCCCGGCGGAAACGCTTCCACGATGTAGACCGGCTGTTCCTTCGCCTGCCCGGTCGCCGACGTGTCGAAGTAGTTCCGCCGTTTCCCCGCGTTCTGGTACAGTTCGAACCCCGAGTCGGGTCCGCGCGGGGCCCGGTAGAGCTTGCAGATTTCGCCGTTCATGTAGAGCAACTGGTTGAGGTCCATCTCTTCCCAGTAATCGAGTCGGACTTCCAGTTGCGACGAATCGATCGGCCGGAAGTTGATGTAGGAATCGCGCACGGCCTGCAACAACGCGCGTGGGACCGGACGGCCGTGGGCGTCGAGAACTTCGACTTTCGTGTCGGCCTTCGAGCCACTGCGAGCCGCGTTGGTTTCGATCATCCACGTCTGCCCGGCCTTCGCGTCAAACCGATACAGATCGGGATCGCTGCCGGTCGCTGCCTGGAAAGAACCTTTCACACTGGCGGGAATGGTGAGCGGCTGGGCTTCGGCGAGGACGTTGTTCGGTTCGACTTCGGCGACTTCCGCAGGCATGGGTGCGGGATTGGTCGCCGTGATCGTCGGTGATTCGGGCAACGCTTCGAGATCGTTGGTCTTATCGGCCCATGTTGGATCGATCGGATACGCCGCGAAATCACCGCTCATGCGACCAACAAAGAGGGCTTTTGAGTCGTGTGAAAATGTCACGGCGGAGGGCCAGTCGGCTTGGCGTTCCAACATCGCCACCTGGGTGAATGTGCGGGTTTCCCACAGTTTGATCCGGCGGTCTTCGGACGCGGAGGCAAGCAACCGGCCGTCGAGGGAAAAGACCGTGCGGAGAATCGGCGCTTCGTGGGCGAAGCGGGCGTATTCGATGGGGTTGGTCCCTTCCTGAGCCGTTTCGGAAATCTGCCAGAGCCGGACCCGCATATCGACGCCGCCGGCAACGAGTTGTTTGCCGTTGGGGGCGAACTGCACGTGATATTGTTCCTTCGCCGGTTGCGAGAACGTGTCGAGCCGGTGACCCTGCGCGACATCCCACAACTTGATCGTACGGTCGCCGCTGGCGGAGGCGAGAATTTTTCCACCCGGATGAAACGCGATGCTGTAGACCGCATCGTTATGCCCGGCGAGCGTCTTCAGCGCAGCACCCGTCTTTGCATCCCACGTGCGAATGTCGCGGTCGTAACTCGCCGTCGCGATCACGGTGCCGTTGGGGCTGATCGCCGCGGCGTACAAGGTGTCGCGATGTCCGTTGATCACGAGACCGCGGGACCAGTCCGCGGTGTTCCACACGGTGGCTTCCCCGCTCAATCCCGTTTCCCCGGCGGCGACCACCAGGCGGTCCCCGGTCTTCGAGAACTGCACATCGGCAATCGCGCCCGCATGACCGACGAGTTGCGTCACCGGCTGGCGATCCGCGGCCGTCACAATTTCCACGACATGCGGCTTCGCGATGGCCAGGAATCGCCCCTGTGGATCAACCGCGAGCGCGGTGATCGGCGAGCGGGCTTTCGACTTCAGCACGATTTTCGGCGTGACCAAACCCTGCGCCGCCAGCCCGCCAACGGGGGGTTTCGCCCCGGCGTCGATCCACGCTTTTACCAACGCAAGTTCCGCCGGTTTGAGTCGCGGCTGATCCTTCGGCGGCATCATCGTGTCATCGGTGGCGTTGAGTCGTTTCCAGAGAGCGCTCCTGGCATGATCACCAGCGACAATCGCGGGGCCGGACTCGCCCCCCTTCATGGCACGGGCGAAGTCTTCGAGAACAAGGCCGCCCTCGGCTTCTTTCGCGTTGTGGCAACCGTTGCAGTACGTACGGAAGACGGGTTGCAACGCCGCAAAATCAGGCGGTTCCGCGGCAATGGTCGTTCCGGCGAGCAAGGCAATTACGAACATCGTGCGTAGCATCGGATGACTCTCTTCGATGTCAGATTTCACAGACCATGTTCACGGATCAGGGCAACACATCAGCCACCGCGATCTCACCCAGCGTTTTCCCACCCAGCACCAGGGGCACGGATTGCCCCGGTGTGTAGTCGTGCCGCTGTGAATAGGTGGCACCGCCAGCGGAGGGATTTGGCTGGGTGTAGACTTCAATGATTTCCTCCATCAAGTTGGCGATCCAATACTCGCCGATTCCCGCGGCGGCGTAGACGCGACGCTTGATCCCGCGGTCGATGGCCAACGTGGTGTGCGCCACTTCGATCACCAGGCCAATGGCTTCCGCGGTGGGATGCCGGTTGGCATAGGCATCTTCGGTAAAACGAACGATACTGAGATCGGGCTCGGGCTCGCTATCGGCCAGTTCGATCGGACTCTGAAGATCAATGGTCCAATCGTCCGGCATGAGCGGATGCAGGTGACGATACAAGAGACGAATCGTCGATTCATGCGGCGGGTTCTTGGTCATCTTCGGTACCAGCCAACCTTCGAGGAGTTCGAGAGGATCGCCGTCGAGCAGGATTCCGACTTCCGCCATCCGGTGGTATTGCTCAACTGATAGCCGGTAGATCGGTACGGTCGGCACTTCCGCGGGCAAACGCGCGACCGACTCTTCGACAGACGTCAGTGGTTCAAGAATGGTTGACATCACGGGACTCGCATTTCCATACACACGCACGGAGGGCTGACGCCGCGCCGCTCGTCTTCAATGCTGAAACAAAAACTCGCGGCTGGTCAGCACGCTCCACATGATGTCTTCCATCACCGCCCGGCGTTCGTTCTCGGGGACTTCCGTCAACGCGGCGATGAGCCGCGATTTTTCGTTCTCCGACGGCAACCGACTGAGTGCAGTGAGAAACAACTGATCGACCAATTGCTCCGGCGGCGTTTTGTCGTCGACCCATTTTGCGATGCGGCCCTCTTTCGCTTCCAGTTTTTCGAGCAGCGTCTTGCCGTTCGCGAGGTGCAGAATCTGCGTCATGCTCGGTTCGTCGCTTCGTTCACAAGTGCAGGTGAGGATGCGCTCTGGACGGCCGAAGGTGTCGAGGAAGTACGACGCCACGGAGGCATCCTTCAGTTGCAGCGTCCGTGTCCCCGCAGGGTGATCCTTGAAGGCATTCATCACGCCGGTGACATCACTCACCGCATCGAGCAGCACTTCGGCTTTCAACCGCCGTGGATAACACCGGGCATAGAACCGTTGATCCGCCACATTTTCCGGCAAGACGTGACTGGAGCGTTGATACGTCTGTGAGTTGAGGATCAACCGCATGAGCGACTTCAGGTCGTACTGGTTCTGCACGACGTGGTCCGCGAGCGCCGTCAGCAGATGCTCGTTGCTCGCGGGGTTGGTGAGCCGCAGGTCATCGACTTTTTCGACCAGTCCCACACCCAGAAAATTCGCCCAGATGCGGTTCGCCACCGCCCGGCTGAAGTACGGGTTCTCCGGCGAGGTCAACCACTTGGCGAGATGCTCGCGACGATCGGCGGGGTCTTCAAACGTTAATGCGGTCCCATCCAATGGCCGCGGCAATTGGGCTCTGGCAATTCGCGGTTGGATGAGTTCGCCACGGTCCGCCAGGAAGATCGTGCGGTTGCCGTCGCCGCTGCGAAAATCGCCGCCCCAGCCTTTGCCTCGGACGCGGGCAAACAGACTCGCCATGCCGTAGTAATCGTCGTTGGTCCATTTTTCGAGGGGGTGATCATGGCAGCGGGCACAGTTGATCGACATCCCCAGAAACGCCATCGAGGTCGTTTCGGCCATGTCGAGCGGGTCTTGATGGAGCGCGTAGAAGTTCGCCGCACCGTTCTCGATCGTGCTTCCCTTCGCTGTCACCATCTCGCGGACGAACTGATCCCACGGCGCGTTCGCCGCGACCTTGTCCCGAATCCAGTTCGAGAACGATTTCAGCGCATCTGGCCGCAGGCGATTGCCCGTCAGCAGTAACACGTCCGACCAATAATACGTCCAATAGTCGACGAACTCGGCCCGTGTGAGCAGATCATCGACGAGTTTTTGTCGCTTCAGCGGATCGGGATCGGCAAGAAACCGCGTGGCTTCCTCGGCAGTCGGAAGAACGCCGATGGTGTCGAGATGGGCGCGGCGGAGGAATTCGCCATCGGTGCAGAGCGCCGACGGGGGCATGTTCAGCGCCTGCAATTTGTCGAGCACGAGTTTGTCGATGATGTTCGCTTGCGGGGCGAGCGTGTACGCCTCGGGAGCGACCGCCTGGGCATAGGGCACCGTCACTGTCGCCGCGACATTGTGGGCGAGGTACCACGCCACGACCGCGGCTTCTCCGCTGCCCGTCACCGACACCAATCCTTGATCATCGACATTGCACGCGGTGAGATTGGTCGTTGTGTACTTCGCCCAGCGGGTCACATCTTCGACATGGCCGTCCGAGAAGTGGGCCCGCACCACCAGCGACTGCTTGTCGCCTGCGGAAAGTCGCACCCCGGCGGGAAGAATCTCCAGCCGGGAGACTTTCGGATCGTCCGCCGACGGGCCGGGTTGTCCCTGGGCGATCCACTCGGCGATCACGCGGTATTCGAGGGAATCTTCGCGGAACCGCAAGCCCCCCTTGTGCGGAATCGCCCCCGTCGGTTTCGTCAGCAACAGACTCCGGCCGGGATCATGCGGCACGATGCGCCGTCCCCGTGCTTGCCGAGTGAGCGTGAGAAAATCGCCTTCGGGATCGTATCCGCGCAACGACAGTTTGAACCCGTTCTTCCCCGCGGACGCTCCGTGACACGCCCCCGTGTTGCACCCGGTCTTCGACAACACCGACTGCACCTGATTGCGATAGTTCCACACATGCGGCACCTCGAATTTCTCGACGACCACATTCGCGGTGACGGTCTTCCCCTCGGCGGCCACGGTGACCTTCGCCTGCCCGTTGCCGATGGGGGTGAGAATGCCATCGATTACGCGGACAACCGCTTCATTCGATGACGTGTACTGCACGCCATTGCGCAGTTCCGCCCCGATGCTGCCGTCGTCCACACGCTGCACGAGCAAACGCTGCCGGGCTTCCGGGCCGGTGAGCGTGATGTCCGCGGGCAGGACAGCGATGTCCGCGGCGGAGACTGCAACAGTCGAGAACACCAATAAGACTGGAAACCAATGCACGGAAGCACCTCATTGATGGAATTACAGTCCGAGACTTGCACGAAGACAGTTGTCAATGTCTGCCATCACTGCGGGATTCAAACGACCGACACTGTTCACAATTAAGCTGATGTCATAGGTCAAGAGTGTATTGCACTCGATCACCGAATCTGTCCGAAGTCCCGACCCGCTACTTTCCGGCGTTCCCATCTGAATGAGCTTCTGTGTAGGAGCACCGACATACTGATGAACGCCGCTTGTGATGAAGGCCAGAATGGTGTCATCAAGGCTTTGATTCCATCGATCATCCTGCACCACCAGCGCGGGACGTTTCTTGCTGCCACTCTGATCGCTGTAGGGGAAATTGGCGACCACAACGTCGCCACGCCGCACGCTTTTCACGACTCCGGCTCCACGTCGTTATAGACATCCAAAGCCGGATCATCCCATCCGACACGAAGCCCGACCGCGACCAGTAGTTGAACTTGCTCCTCCTTCGAGAAGACTTTTTGCGGACTCCCGGCGGTCAATTCGTCATATAACGTGGCGGGGATCACCACATAATCTTGATGGGTCTGCGGGTCGGTGAGAAGCACCGGTTTACCCGAGGCGGCTTTGACGGCCGTGAGGAGTTCGTCGGAAATCGTTAAGGACATAACGTCGGCTTCCTTTGTGACCCGCAAAGCGCAAGCGTTACGGAATCGTTCCAATCTCCATTACTCTGATGTGACAATAATGACGCGCCCGCTTTCGCGCAGTTTGACGGACGCATCGAGTGGACGCACGAGTCCGTTTTCGACAATGCCTGCCACCGCCACGGGACGCCTCTGTGGGAGATGCTTTTCCACTGGGAATGCCTGCGCATCGGCAGGCAACTCCGGTGGTGGAAGCGGGGGTTCTGCGGCAATTTCCTCGTCCTGCGCCCGTCGTTCCGCCGGGCGATCATCAATGATCGGAATCAACATGTTGGTTTTCCCTAATAGGCGGTGATGACGAAAATCGGAGCGTCATCCAGATCACCAAAAATGTCCGGAATCGCATCCCCTTCTCGATCATACCGCCAGATCACCCAGATTCGTCGGCCCGAGGGAGTTTCGGCGTACATTTCAAAAGAGCCGTCGTTTCGTTCTTTCAGGTGGTAAACGCGATCGAAAGCAGCTTCGACCGCTTCAGGCATCAAAGCGTGTCCGTCGATCTTCTGCAGATTCCATTCAATCCATTTGAAACGGCGCATTGTGAACTCGGCGGACAGTATGCGTTTGGGGTGTTGCCAGAGTAGTGTGAGGTCATCCCAGAGCGTCAGCAAAGCGCAAGCGTTGACCGTGGACTTTACGAAAACAACTCCATCACCGGCTTCATGCCCGAATCCACCAGTGTGAATGGTCTTCCCGCGGGGCCGGGGAGGTGGGATTCGCAGTCGAAGCCGAGGCTGTGGAAGATGGTGCCGACGAGTTCGCCAGGACCGACCGGACGTTCCGCGGGATAGCCGCCGATGGGGTCGCTGCGGCCAATCACCCGGCCCCCCTTCACGCCACCGCCGGCAAAGTAGCTCGTCCACACTTGCGGCCAATGGTCGCGCCCGCCCGCCGGGTTGACGCGCGGGGTGCGACCGAATTCCTGCATGTTGCAGACCAGCGTGTTATCGAGCATCCCGCGCTGCACCAAGTCTTCAATCAACGCGCTGTAAGCCTGATCGTACATCGGCGCGACGATGTTCTTCATCCCTTCAATCGAAGTGAAGGGCAGCGTCCCATGAATGTCCCATGTCACTTCGTTAAACACAGTCAGGAACGTATTGATGGTCACGAACCGCACCCCGGCTTCCACCAGCCGCCGGGCGAGCAGGCAGCATTGACCGAACCGTGTCATGCCGTAGCGTTCGCGGACCGATTGCGGTTCCTGCGTGAGATCGAACGCGGCTCGGGCCTGCGTGCTCGAAATCATCCGGAACGCTGCCTGGAAATTACTGTCCACCAGCGAGGCGTTTTCACTCTTCTCGAACGCATCAATTGTGGAATCGACCACATCGCGCAGCTTACGACGCCGTTCAATCCGCACGTCGCCAATCTGCTTCGGCGGCAACAGGTCCGGCACCTGGAAATCGGGCTTCGACGGATCGGCATTCAACACGAACGGGTCGTGTCCCTTTCCGAGAAAGCCCCCCGCCTGACCGTTCGGCAACCCGCCGCCGCCGGACCCCATCAGTTCGGGCAGCACCACGAACGGCGGCAGATCGGTGCGGCGACCCATCAGATACGACGCCACGCTTCCCGCATGCGGCGTGTTGACGCCACCAGTGAAGAACCGGCCGGTCTGCATCATCTGCCAGCCGACATCATGCACCGCCGGGTTGCTGTGATTGCAACTGCGAATCAGCGAGAACTTGTCCGCGACCGCCGCGTGCTTCGGCAGAATCTCGCTCAACTCGATCTCGGGGGACGCCGTTCTGATCGCCTGAAACGGCCCGCGGATTTCCGACGGCGCTTCGGGCTTCGGATCAAACGTGTCGAGCTGACTCGGTGCCCCGAGGTTGAAGATCATGATCACGCTGCGATCATCTCGCCCCGGCTTCCCGCCGGTGGACGCCGCGCGGGCTTCCATCGCCGCCAGATCGGCCAGCGTTAGGCCGATCGCCCCCAGCGAGCCGACCTGCAGAAAATCGCGGCGGGTCATCCCATCGCAGGTGTGAGCCGTCCCGGAACCGGTGAGTTGCAACATCGGCGAAGCTCCTCGAACACGTTCATCAAACTTGGTCGATAGACAGTCGCATCCCGGCTGCTTCCGAGAAGCCGGGATGCTCAAGGTCAGCGCTGTCTGCAAGCACCCCGGCTGCGAAGAAGCAGCCGGGGTGCGGTCGCAACCGCGCAGCGTCTGTGCATTGTATACCGACCGGCGACCGCTGTCGTCTTGTAACGTCTCCGCAAGTTTTGGTATTTTTTGCGCATGAGGACTGAAGACGCTCGCGCCGCTCAGTCGGAATTCTTTCAGCGACTGGAGAATCCGGCCCATCTGTTACGACTGCTCGACTTTCTTCCCGAAGTCTATTTCTTCGCGAAGGACGCCGCCGGGCGGTTCATGCTGATGAATGCCGCCAACCTTCGGCTGCACGGCTGCCAGCATGTCGAGCAGATCGTCGGCCTCACCGATTTCGATTTTCACCCCCGGCACCTCGCCGAGCAATACGTTCGCGAAGACCGGCGGGTGATGGAAGCGGGCGTAGCGCTGCCGAATCAAATCTGGCTGGTGGGCGACGCGGCCGGTCAACTGCGGTGGTTCATCTCGACGAAGACGCCCCTCTTCGGCGACGGCGGCAAAGTCATCGGCGTCGCCGGTGTGATGCGCGACTTCGAGCAGACCGAAACGCTGCTGAAACCGTATCAGGAAATGGAACGCGTCCTGACGTATGTCGTCGAACACTACGCCGAGCGGCTTCGCATCGAAGACCTCGCGCGGCTCGTGCATTTGTCGGTGAGCCAGTTCGACCGCAAGTTCAAAAACCTGTTCCAGATGACGCCGCAGCAATACGTCCTCCGCGTCCGCATCAACGCCGCCAGCCAGGCCCTGCTCCACAGCGACCGCACCATCGCATCGATCTCCGAAGAGACCGGCTTCTACGATCAAAGCAGTTTCACCAAACAGTTCTCACGACACACGGGACTGACACCACGGGCGTATCGCCGGCAATACGCCCCGGACGCGCAGCAGCGATGGCGTTAACTCCGTCCCAGACCGGAGCGCAAGCGACGGGAGTCAAGAAATGGAATCTCCAAAGCGACGCGACAAACACAGAGTTTGAATTCACTTCGCCACTCATCGCTTTAGGCGTTTGAATCTGGGCACTTCCCTCCAATGACGACCGTCGCTCGCGCTCCGGTCTGAGACGAGCCTGATCAAGGCGGCGCGGCCGGGTGGCTGGCGTCGGAGTCCTCGACGACCCAGTTCCTCGGCAACAATCGTTGAGTTCAGCAAACGTCTCGAAACAACCTCCAGGGCGGCGAAGACTTCGCCCCAGCCACCTGCCGCCCGCCAAGCTCAAAATGAAAGTGCCACTGCTTTGTACTCGAAGCAGTGTCTTGGGGCGCTTCCCGAAACGTCCGAAAGCACTGCTTCGAGTACGAAGCAGTGGCACATCCACGGTTGCTAAACTAATTCAAGCCGGGCCACCTCGCTTGTGGTATTCCGATGACATGGAAGAGCCCCATACGCTGGGTGTCAGTCATCGACGAGTTCACCATCTGCCATCTTCTGCACTTTATCCCAATCGACAGCCTTCTTGGTAAATGGCCATTGGCGATTGGCCGTGCGCACCCAGCCGAAATCGCGAAGCACGCTGCCCGCAAAAATGCCGATGCCCGCCACACACAAGAGCCTCGCGCTAGGGTTAACCGACAGAATGGCCAAGATGCCGGCGAACGTTACAAGAATTGCGTATCGCCCGATGCTTCTGCGCAGGAATGCGGCTAAAGGGTAGCCGTCGGCATCGCGCGCAGCCAACATGTGTAGTGCAAGTTTTTTGTCTGAGAAATCAGCCATCGCGCCACCCCAGTGAATAAGTTCACATTGATGTTACGATCAAGGTAATGCCTTGCACAGACCATCACACCCAACCGGGTATCACTGACGGCGGCTTTGAGCCACCAGGTAACCGTTCACAGGGCGGGGACGGAATTTGGGCTTCTCGCGGATTGAGAAATGGGCGACATCTGTGGGATGTCGTCGCGACCGATCAGTCCTGAAGAGTTGGCTGCTTTGCCGCCCGATGTGCGCG
>JAKFUG010000002.1 GCA_021732785.1 Planctomycetaceae bacterium | reverse complement strand
AGCCGGTCCCGTCCCCATCGCTGCGCTCCTTCGTCAACCACACCGGAAAATTCCGCAACCCTTGACGAAGGCCCTCCCCATGCAATCATTGGACCAATTCACGCCGCCGACATGCGATTGCCCTGGGGCCCCTGCCCCGACTCTTCAAGCTCACACATGATCCAGCGCTGGCGATCCGTGTCTCCGCGCAGCACAATGGAGACGGGTCGCGAATCATGCCGATTGATCATGGGGGAGACTGCACCGATGGGATTGAGCCTGAGTTATGAAATTCGGGCGACGGTGTCCACCGAACAGGCTCGCCAGTTGGTGCAGCAGATGCACGCCGCGGCGCTCGATCTCCCGTTTAACGAAGTCGATGACATTCAGGAATGGCGGACCGATGACGTGGTGCTGGACGAAGATCGCTCTGCCGTCCATCTGCTGAAAATGCTCGGCTCGCAATACGGTCAGAAGCGGATGGCCGACGGTGAAGACCGTTGGATCGACATCCCTCCCAGGCACGTCCTTGCCTTCAGTATCACTCCGGCCGAGGGCAGCGAAACCGCGGTCTTCGGCCTCGCGGCTCACCCGCCCGTGGTCGAGTTCACCTACCGTGGGGCAACGCACCTCATCGAAACGGGACTGGCCGGGCAATACACGTGGGCACAAGCCTGCAAGACGCAATACGCCGGGCTGCAGCAGCACGGCGGCGTCGACAATTTCCTCCAGGCGCATCAGTCGCTGGTGACGCTGCTCGATCGAATTGCGAAGTTGCCGGTGACGTTGCAAGTCAGCGATGACAGCGGCTACTGGGAACACCGCGACGAAGCGCAACTGCGGAAGCAACTCGCGTCATGGAACGGACTCGTCGCTGCGCTGGCCGGTCAAATGAAAGACCAGCTCGGCACTGATCCCGACACCGGCATCCAGGCCCCCATTCTGACTGCCCCGGACTTTGAACATCTCGAAGCCAAGGGGTTAACCGAATGGAGCGAACCGACGGACGACGAACCTTAGGACTCGCTGCCCCGTGCTTTACGGCACATGTAGTTGCTGTTCGGCGACTTCAATCGCCTTCAGCAACCCGCGGGCTTTGTTGAGGGTTTCCTCATATTCATTCGCGGGAATGCTGTCGGCGACGATCCCCGCCCCCGCCTGCATGTAGACGCGGTTCCCTTGCATGACCAGCGTCCGCAGGGCGATGCAGGTATCCATATTGCCGGTGAAATCGAGGTAACCGACCGCGCCGCCGTAGGGTCCACGGCGGTGCGGTTCCAGTTCGTCGATGATCTGCATCGCCCGGACTTTCGGAGCGCCGGAGACTGTCCCCGCAGGCAAGCCGGATCGGAGCGCATCGAGTGCCGATTTGCCGGCGGCCATCTGCCCGGTGACGTTCGATGTGATGTGCATCACGTGGCTGTAGCGTTCGACTTTCATCACATCCGAGAGTTGCACCGAACCGTATTCTGCCACCCGGCCGACGTCATTCCGCGCGAGGTCCACCAGCATCACATGCTCGGCCCGTTCTTTTTCATCGGCGAGCAGTTCCTGTTCGAGTGCGTGGTCTTCGGCCTCCGTCAGACCGCGTTTGCGTGTCCCCGCCAACGGGCGAATGGTGACCTCGCCGTCTTCGACGCGGACCATAATCTCCGGCGAACTTCCCACCAGCGAGACCGACGGCGTGTTGAGCAGGAACATGAACGGGCTCGGGTTCACCACCCGCAAAGCCCGGTAGATATCGAGCGGTGTCGCGACGGTTTCCAGTTCCAATCGCTGGCTGAGGACCACCTGAAAGATGTCGCCGGCGCGGATGTATTCCATCGACTTCGTGACGGCCCCTTCGTACTCGGCCTGCGTCAGATTCGACTTGAACGCGCGGGTGGGCGGCGTGTTGATCGCCAGATCGGTGAGTTGCAGCCCGTCGGTGGGTTGTGCAAGAGCCCGACACAGTTCGTCAACCCGGGCACACGCCGCCGTGTAAGCGACATCCGGCGATTGTCCGCGAACATCGGCATGGGCAACCACCAGAATCGTCTTTTGCAGATGATCGAAAATCACCATGCGGTCATACAGGGCGAACGACAAATCGGGCAGGTGCCGATCATCCGTCGGTGCATTCGGTAAATTCTCGACATACCGCACGGTGTCGTATCCCGCGTAACCGACGGCCCCGCCGCAAAAACGGGGCAAGCCGGGAATGTGGGGGGCCCGATGAGCCGCGACGAGGGTTTCCAACTCCGCGAGCGGATCCGTCGCCGTGAATTCTTCCACGTGATCGCGGCGGCGTTTGCGGACTCGATTGCCGTACGCTTCGAGCCAGAGGTACGGTTCGGCTCCCAGAAAACTGTAGCGGCCGATTCGTTCGCCGCCGACGACGCTTTCAAACAGGAACGAATCCCCGAGGTGCGGCAGCCGGGCGTACGCACTCACCGCCGTCAGCGTATCACTGACCAACTGGCGATAGACCGGAACGAGATCATGTCCCCCGGCGAGCTGTGAAAACGTGTTCCAATCCGGACAGTGTGTCATGGGCGGTCCGTAACCGATCCAAAAGGAAGGCGAATTTCCGCATGGTACTCTACCGCTGCGATGTTCGGACAGCACCCTTCCCGCAGCGGTTCGGGGATGTTTTTTCGGGGCATCTACCATGCGGCGTCGGCAAAGTCCACTCGCGGCGTCACATCCATAACCAAGATCAGGATTTACGAGCGCTCCACCGCAGATGGTCTCGCTTGACTCAGGGGGGCCGGAAGCTAGAATTCGAACCGACGCGCTCTTCAGAGAGTTCGTTGTGTTTTCCGAGTTTTTGCACGGATCGTATCCGTTATCGAGATCGACTCCGCAATGAAAAAGTGTGGTCGCTGCGCCAAGCCGGCGGTGTTGCACATTACCGAGATTCGCCACGGGGAAGTTCAGGCACTCCATCTCTGCGAGAGTTGTGCGAAGGAATACCTCAACGAATCGGAGGCGGGGGGACCACCTCCGGATGACGACGCGGATCTGGGCACGGGTGAAATCGGGGAATCGTCCGAAGCCGGTGACAGCGACGACAGCGTTGTGCCCGCTTGTCCGCAATGTGGAATCACCTTCAAAGAGTTCCGCAAACAGGGACGCCTGGGTTGCCCGCACGATTACACGGCGTTTCAGGACGAGTTGTTGCCGCTGCTGGAAAATATCCACGGCGAAACGCAACATGTCGGGAAGGTGCCGAAGCGGGCTCCGAAAGCCAGTCAGCACCAGTTCCGGCTGATTCGGTTGCGAAACCAGTTGAAGGCCGCGGTCGACGAAGAAATGTACGAAGAAGCCGCTCGGCTGCGGGATGAAATTCAGGGCCTCGAAGCTGAGGCAGGTTCCGGCAATTCGCCGTAACGACCGGGTTAACCCCGCGGGATGTCGCAGGGATGGAAGGAGTCGGCAGTGGACTTGGACGCCCTCACTCACACCAGTGGTGAATGGTTACGTGCGACCGGTCCCGATTCCGACATCGTGATGTCGAGCCGCATTCGCTTGGCGCGAAATCTGGCGGACTATCCGTTTCCAAATCGGGCCAGCGATGCCGTCCGCGCCGATATCGAACAACTTCTCCGCGGGGAAATTGCCAAGTCGCCCGCGGGGAAAAAATTGCAATACGTGCAGATTGACGCCCTGGAAACACTCGACAGGCAGTTTCTCGTCGAGCGGCAACTCATCAGCCGCGAGCTCTCGGAGAACCACGGCCAGCGCGGCGTCGGCATTTCGCCCGAGGAAAATGTCAGCCTGATGGTGAACGAGGAAGATCATTTGCGGATGCAGGTCCTCCGCAGTGGTTTCGCGCTCGAAGAATGCTGGCGCGATATCGATGCGATCGATGACGCCATCGAAAGTTCAGTCACTTACGCCTTCAGCGAACAGTTCGGCTATCTCACCGCCTGTCCCACGAATGTCGGGACGGGGATCCGGGTCAGCGTCCTGCTGCATCTGCCCGGTTTGGTGATGACCAAGGAAATCCAGAAGGTCTTCCAGGCCTTGCAGAAAATCGGTCTCGCCGTTCGCGGACTGTACGGTGAAGGCAGTCAGGCCATGGGCGATTTCTACCAGATTTCCAATCAGGCCACGCTCGGCAAAGGTGAAGAGCAGATCATCAAAACGATCAAGGATGTGATCCCCAACATCCTGGCGTACGAACGGAAAGTCCGCACCACGCTGGTGCAGGAAAACCGCCAGAATTTGCACGATCAGGTCAGCCGGGCGCTCGGGAACCTCAAGCATGCGCGGCAGATCAGTTCCGAAGAAACGATGCACCTGCTGTCGAGCGTCCGCATGGGGATCAATCTCGGCCTGATTCATGACCTTGAGATTCCCACACTCAACGAGTTGTTCATCCACACACAACCAGCGCATTTACAGAAGTTGCGGCACGAACGGATGGAAACCGCCGAACGGAATGCCGCGCGGGCCGATTACATCCGACAGCGGCTCACCGTGCCGCCGAGCACCAACTGAAACGCGGCAGGATCGCCACCACGAGGTGAAAATCGAGGCGATCCGCTTCATCGAGGTTGACTCACCGGCAGGAAAGTCGTACTGACGGAGGTCCACAAAAATGAGAAACGCTAATCCGATTGTGAATCCGCGCGGTAGGGCGGGGCAGCGGACATGGGTTCGGCCGTAGATTTCGACATGATGTTGCCAGGAAACGAGACAGGAAGTTCTCGCTCGGCAGGAGCCTCTCCCGTGACTGATGCAGGAACGTCGCTGGCGACACGAACCAAAAGTAGTCGTTCCTCTTCGGGCGTGCATCGGTCCAATCAAAATCTGGCATGCGTCTGGCAGGGGCTGAATCGCACGCGCTGGCGGGAGGTCGCAAAAGCGTTGCCGCCCGATCCGCGGTATCGCGTGCGTCGCCTTTCCATCGCCGCCTTGAGCGCGATGAATTCTTTGTACGAAGCGTGTGAGTCCGCGCTGTATCGTCGCCGAGTCGAGCAAACCGAGGTCACGCAGCCGCCGATTTTCGTTCTCGGCCATTGGCGCAGCGGAACGACTCTGCTGCACAATCTTCTGACACTCGATCCGCAACTGACGTCGCCGAATCTGTATCAAGTCATGTTTTCCGGGCATTTTTTGCTGACGGAAACCATCGGCTCGGCACTCACCGGCTGGATTTTGCCGCGGACGCGGCCTATGGACAACGTTCCCACGGGTTGGAAGCATTCGCAGGAAGATGAGCTGGCGCTGCTGCTGCGGACGGGGTTGTCGCCGTACAACATGCTCCTGTACCAGGGGGATCGGGCGAAGTACGAGCGGTTCTTCGAGCTGAACGATCTTTCGGCGGAAGAGCGAGCTCTGTGGGTGCGCGAGTTTCAGTGGTTCATGAAAAAGCTGACATACCGTGCCCGGAAGCCGATTGTGCTGAAAAGCCCGACGCATACCTATCGGATACCGTTACTGCTCGAGCTGTATCCGGGGGCACGGTTCATCTACCTCACGCGTAATCCGTATGCGGTCTACAGTTCCACATTGCATCTGCGCCGCATGTTATTCGCCGAAAATGCTTTGAGCGAGCCCTGCTATGAGGGCTTGGAAGAGGACACGTTTGCGACGTATGACCACTGCGTTCGTCGTTATGAAGCGACGAAAGGGATGATTCCCGCCGGTCAATTGCACGAATTGCGCTTCGAAGATCTGGAATCCGATCCGCTGGGCGAATTGCAGCGGGTCTACCAGACACTCCACCTTCCGGGCTGGGAAGGGATGATCCCGCGGCTGCAGGCGAATATGCCCGAGCATAACGCCTATCGCAAGAATCGCTTCTCACTCGATGCGGAAACGATGCGCCGCGTCTATGAACGCTGGCAATTCGCCTTCGAATGCTACGGTTACCCGCACGAACTCTCGGAAACGGCCGAGTTCGCCGCCTGAGGCTCAGCGGTGAACTCGTTCGCAGCTCCGACGGTGCTTCAGGCAGCGCGACGCGATTGGGACTTCAGTTCGGTCTGTGCCGCCCCGGTTTTCGTGGCGACCTTTTCCGGCACAGTCGACCACCGCGGGACGGAAAACTGCAGGCAACACCGGTGGCAACGCACGGTCATCATCATGAACGAGAGCAGATGTGACGTCGCGCTTTGGCTCCGATACACATCGTTCGTCTTGCAGCGCGGACACTGCATAGTGGAATTCCTTTTCCAGTCCCATTGATCCGGCCTGAGATCACTATCGTCGCTATAGCAGACAATCTGCATTGCGCAAAGATCAGGAGTCGCGGCTTCTCCATTTCCGCCAGTTGGTGGGAAATTCGCGAAACACATCTCTCACGGCAGGCTGTGCGATCTTCTCGCCCCGTGACGGGGATTTTCCGCCAATCAATTGCGTGCGGTGAATTCTCAATTCCGTCGCGCTGCCGAGGGCGAACCAGCAAATCTCGCCGACGAAACATTACGGAAATGTTATATTCATGCGGGTTTGATCGGGGAGTGAGGACCCCGGCTGAGGTTTGACGGAGGGGACGAGCGCCGGTACGGTACTGTGTCGATTCCCAATCGTCTCATGGAGATGCCGTCAGGCATAGCGATCGTTTTGTCTGCGGGGCGTTGGGCCAGGAAGGCTGTGCCGCTGATGTTTTACCGCTTTGGCCAATTCGTTGTTCGCACTTGGCCATTGTGGTTCCTGGGGTGGATTCTCGCCGTCGTCGTCTCGGCGGTTTTTGCGCCCGATCGCGATTCGGTCATCAAAACGGGTGAGTTTGCATTCCTCCCCGAAGACAGTCCCAGCCGTGTGGCCGAACGGCTTTACGCGCAGGCGTTTCCCCAGGAATCCAAAGCGAGCACCATCGCCGTCATCATCCGCCGGTCGAAAGCCGGGCAGGAATTGAGCGATGCGGATCTCGAATTCGTCGACGACGGGAACGATGTTGACGATCCCCAAAGTGTGAGCGAATTGCGTGGACGGCTGGTGCGGATCGCGGAAGAAGCGGGCCTGATTTCCGCCGAGCAAATCGCCGAGGGGGAATCCGTCGTACGGACCTATCGCGATAAAACGATCGGTCAGTTTCTGATGAGCTCCGACCGCCGGGCGACGCTGGTGGTGCTCGACCTGAACCGCGAATTCCTCGACGCCGCCAACACGCCGCTGGTACGCAAAGTCGAAGGGCTGATTTTCGATGACCCGGAGTTCCGCAAGAGTTGTCCTCCCGGCGTCGAGATGTATGTCAGCGGCACGTCGGTCGTCGGTCGCGACATGCTCAAGGCCGCGAAGGACAGTGCCAAGGCGACGGAGCATTACACGATTGTCCTCGTGATCGCGCTGCTGGTTCTGATCTACCGGGCCCCGTTCCTGGCCATGGTCCCGTTGATTACCGTGGCCGTCGCGGTGAAGCTGTCCATCAATCTGTTGTGCATTCTGGCGAAGTACCAGTACGTAGTCCTGTTTTCCGGGTTTGAATCGTATGTGACCGTGCTGTTGTATGGGGCCGGTGTCGATTATTGCCTGTTTCTCATTGCCCGATACAAAGAGGAAGCGGACCAGGGCATTCCCGCGCGGCAGGCTCTGATCGATGCACAGGGGTATGTCGGCGCCGCCATTGCCGCCAGTGCCGGAACCGTCATCTGCGGTATCGGCATGATGATTTTCGCCGAGTTCGGCAAATTCCACGATGCCGGGATCGCGATCACGTTCGGACTGGTCATCGTTCTGTTCGCCTGCCTGACATTCACGCCCGCCCTTTTAAGTTTCTTCGGCCGCTGGGTCTTCTGGCCGCGAATGACGGCCGTTTCGAAGGTCGCGAAAACCTTCGTGGAAGCGGACAACCCGGAAGGGGGCTGGTTGCAAAACCTGTGGGATCACGTCGGGGCGATCATCGTTCGGCGACCAATGCAGATCTGGCTCGCGAGCATCGCGCTCATGATGCCCTTCGCGATCGTCGGCGTGTGGTTCTACACCGATTTGAGTTACGGCCTGCTGACCGATTTGCCCGTGTCGTCGACCAGTGTTGTGGGGACGGGAATCGTCCGCGAGCATTTTCCGGCCGGAACCACCGGGCCGATCACGGTCCTGATTGAATCGCCCAAACTCGATTTCACGCAGACGCAAGGTGACGACGCCGGCATCCCGGTGATTCAGGAACTGACAACGCAATTGAATGGATTGCGGGGAAAACTGCAGCTCGCCGACATCCGCAGCGTGTCGCATCCGCTCGGTGGCGATCAGGATCTGGAGTCCGCGGGAAGTGCGGCCAAAATTCGCGTGATGACCAAGCGCGCCATCGAGCACTATGTCAGCGCCGACGAGCGCACCGCAGGGCACGTCACCCGCCTCGAATTGACGAGCGAAGTGGACCCCTTTGCCCGCGACAGTATGGAGCACCTCGGACGGTTGGAAGCGGAGATTCGCCAGCGGCTTCCCGAAGAAGCCCGCGCTTCCGCTGCCGTCCGCGTCCTTGGTCCCACGGCCAGTATTCGCGATTTGAAACACGTGACCGATCGCGATCAGATTCGTATCGATCTCCTGGTGATCTTTGGCGTCTTCTCCATTCTCGTCGTGCTGCTTCGTCAGCCCGGCATCTGTCTGTATCTCATCGTGACGGTCTTGTTCAGCTATCTGGCGACGCTGGGTTTCACCTATCTCTCATTTTGGCTTTATGACGGGGACAACTTTGCCGGGCTCGATTGGAAGGTTCCCATGTTCCTCTTCACGATCCTGATTGCCGTCGGGGAAGACTACAACATCTTCCTGATGACCCGGATTGATGAAGAGCAAAAGCGGTTTGGCGGCGTCAAGGGAGTGATTCACGCGCTGTCGCGGACCGGCCGCATCATTTCCAGTTGCGGGATTATCATGGCGGGAACGTTCGCGTCGCTCGCGGCAGGGTCGCTGAAGGGGATGTCGCAGCTCGGCTTCGCACTTGCCTTTGGGGTGCTGCTCGATACGTTCGTTGTCCGCCCGGTGCTGGTCCCCGCCTATCTGGTTCTGCTGCACAGCGGGCGCTTCGGTCGCATGGGTCGGTGGCTGGGGGCTTTGCCGGTTGCCGTGCCCGCCGAGGTCAATCTGCCACTCATCGCAGACCCTTCCACGACCGATGTACCCGAGCCGATGAACAGTTTGGGATAGTGCGCCGCCCTGCACTTCAGCCTCTTCCGGGAATTGCCCCAATATGCCTTCGGATCGCCATCACACACGACGCGCGCGACTGATTGCGGCGGTGAAGAAAGCACAGCTTGACTTATTGATCGTATCGCATCCGCCCAACGTGACTTACCTCACGGGCTTCACCGGGGATGCCAGTTGCCTGCTGATCGGTCCCAAGCGGACGTTGATGGTCAGCGACAGCCGCTTCGAGACCCAATTGGCGGACGAATGCCCGGGCGTCGCGACGGAAATTCGGACGGCGAAGACCCAGTCGGCAGATTTTCTCGCCGAGATTCTGGGTAAACTGGGAATGAAGCGGATTGGCTTTGAATCCGCCTACACGACGGTGGCTTCCCAAACCGGGCTCGCGGAAAAGGTGACCGATGTCGTCTTCACGCCCTCGACCGGGCTCGTGGAAGAATTGCGGCAAATCAAAGACAGTGAAGAGATTGCGGCGATTCGTGACGCCATCTATCTGGCCGAGCGCGGTTACTCCGTCTTGCGGGCGCTGATGCTGCCCGACATGACGGAACGTGAAGCCGCCCATGAACTTGAGCACGCCATGCGCCGCTTCGGTGCGTTGCGGGCGGCGTTTGAGCCCATTATTGGTGTCGGGCCGCAGGCGGCACTCCCGCATTATCGGGCGGGATTACATCTGCTTAAGGAGGCCCCGTTTGTCCTGATCGATTGGGGCGCTGTGGAGCCCGGCGGCTATCACAGTGACTTGACGCGCGTCGTTTCCACCAGTAAGATTCCGCCCAAACTTGATAAGCTGCATAGAGTTGTGATGAATGCTCGACAGGCGGCTCTGGATGCCATCCGGCCCGGGGCGGCTTGTCAACTAGTGGATGCCGCGGCTCGAAAGGTGATTGACGACGCCGGTTTCGGGAAGTCCTTCGGACACGGTTTGGGCCACGGAATTGGACTTGAAATCCACGAGTCCACGCGGTTCAGCCCGCTCTCCAAAGAGACTCTGCAACCGGGGATGGTCCTCACCGTCGAACCGGGGATTTACTTGCCGGGGTTCGGTGGCGTCCGTCTGGAGGACGACGTGCTGATTACTCGGGATGGTTACGAAGTTCTGTCGTCGGTGCCGTTGGAGTTATGACAATTCCCCATTCTTGACCGCGATGCTGCCGTCGCTGCGTGTGAAATCACGACGTGCTCAGCGTGTCTGCTTTTTAATGGTGTGACCTATGCCGCCTCGCCCGAATCCTCCTCAACCGCCCGCTCGCACACCCCGTCGTCCGGAGCCGGAAAAGGAACCCGTTATGACCGAGCCGTCGTCCGCTTCGGCTACGCCGTTCGATCTCGACAAACTGCAGCAGTTGATCGAGATGATGGAGAAGCACGGGGTGACCGATGTCTCGTTGCGACGTGGCGGCGAGCAATGGCGGCTGCGTCGCGGAACCCCGGCCACAATGGTCGCTGCGCCCATGCAGTATGCTCCGGCCCCAGTTTCGGCTCCTGCTCCGGCAGCCCCCTCTGCCCCGGCCGCTCCTGCGGCCGCGCGGGACGATGGTTTACTGGTGATCAAGTCGCCGACCGTCGGCACCTTCTATTCGTCTCAATCGCCGGAAGACCCGCCGTTCGTCACGGTGGGGGCGAAGGTGGGGCCGCAGTCGACCGTCTGTCTGATCGAAGCCATGAAGGTCTTCAATCCGATCACTGCCGATGTCGCGGGGACCATCGAAGCCATCCTTGTGAAGAGCGGCGATGCGGTCGAATACGGTCAAGCGTTGTTCAAGGTCCGGCCCTGATCGTCAGCTTCCGTTACAGTGATTTGGAAAGTGTTCCCCGTCTTTCCATCGAGTGGTGAATCGTTCTTGTAACGATGTCCCCGGCGATGGCCAGCGGGTGAGTGAACGGGAAATCAAGTCGCGATGTTCCAACGCATCCTGATCGCCAACCGCGGCGAAATCGCCCTGCGAATTATTCGTGCCTGTCGCGAGATGGGCATCGAGTCCGTCGCCGTCTTTAGCGAAGCGGACCGCAACGCCGATTATTTGCGGATGGCCAATGCGGCCTACTGTATCGGTCCGGCCCAGGCCAGCCAAAGCTATCTGCTGATCAAGAACATCATCAGCACGGCGGAAATCGGCAACGTGCAGGCGATTCATCCGGGCTACGGTTTCCTCTCGGAAAACGAGCACTTTGCGGAAGTCTGCCGCAGTTGCAACATCGCGTTTATCGGTCCCAGTCCCGAGGCGATGGCGAGCCTCGGCGACAAGATCACGGCGAAGTCGATTGCCCAGGCGGCGCAGGTGAATCTGGTCCCCGGTAGCGACGGCCTCATCACCAGCGAAGAAGAAGCCCTCGCGATTGCGCAGAAGATCGGTTATCCGATTTTGATCAAAGCCACGGCCGGCGGCGGCGGCAAGGGGATGCGGGTCGCCCGTAACGACATTTCGATGAAGGCGGGTCTCAAATCCGCGGCGATGGAAGCCGAAAAGGCTTTCAACAATGCCGGCGTCTATCTCGAAAAGTACGTCGAAAATCCGCGACACGTCGAAGTGCAGATCATCGCCGATCAGCACGGCGAAGTGCTCCACCTGTGGGAACGCGATTGCTCCACACAGCGCCGGCATCAGAAACTGATCGAAGAATCCCCGGCACCCAATTTGCCGCTCTCCGTTCGCGAAGACATCTGCAAGGCCGCGGTTCGGTTGATCAAGGCGGCGAACTATACGAACGCCGGAACCGTCGAGTTTATCGTCGACCAGAACAACCAGTTCTATTTCATCGAAGTCAACGCCCGCATTCAGGTCGAACACCCGGTGACGGAACTCGTGACGGGGACCGACCTGATTCAGCAACAGATTCGTGTCGCCGCCGGGGAACCGTTGCCGTGGAAGCAACGGAACATTCCCTGCAACGGTTCGGCAATCGAAGTCCGCATCAATGCCGAAGACCCGGATAACGATTTCCGCGGGTGCCCCGGCAAGATCACGAAACTGCGAATTCCCGGGGGCCACGGCGTGCGGTTCGATTCGCATGTCTACGAGGGCTACGTCATTCCGCCGTACTACGATTCGATGATCGGCAAGCTGATTGTCCATAAGCCCACGCGGGCGGAAGCGATCGCCTGCATGCGGCGGTGTCTCGACGAAATGGTCCTCGAAGGCGTGAAGACCACGATCCCGTTGCTGAAGCAGATTCTGAATCACTCGGCATTTGTGGAAGGACGCATGCACACAACGTTTGTCGAGCAGCATCTGGTGAGCAAGGAACGGTCATGAAAGTGGGCATTCTCACGGGGGGCGGAGACTGCCCCGGCTTGAACGCCGTGATTCGCGGTGTCGTCCGTACGGTCAGCAATGGAGGCGGCGAAGTCGTGGGACTGTTGCGCGGTTGGCGCGGGGCCATCGAAGGAAACACCACGCCGCTGACGATCCAGAACACCGAAGAAATCCTGTGGGAAGGGGGCACGATTCTCGGCAGCTCCCGCACGAATCCCTACAAGAAGCCGGAAGACGTGCAGCAACTGCTGGCCACGTTCGAGAAGTTGGGGCTCGACGCTCTCGTGGCCATCGGTGGTGACGACACCCTCGGCGTGGCGAACCGTCTGTATCACGATCACAAACTCAACACCATCGGTTGTCCGAAGACGATCGATAACGATCTCAGTTGCACCGACGTCACGTTTGGTTTCGACACCTCGCTGAACATCGTGACGGAAGCCATCGACCGGCTGCGCACGACGGCGAAATCGCACCAGCGCATCATCGTGGTGGAAACGATGGGTCGCCACGCGGGCTGGATTGCCTGTGAATCCGGGATGGCGGGCGGCGCGGATTACATTCTGGTCCCGGAAGTCCCCGCCGATCTCAAGGCCATGTGCGACGTGCTGAAGCAGCGACGCGCGGCCGGCAAGACCTACGGCATCGTCGTTGTCAGCGAAGGGGCCGTCATCGCCGAGCAGGAAGGTTTCGTGACGCAGAACGCGCGGATCGACGACTTCGGCCACGTGTCGCTCGGCGGCCTCGGCCAGCTTGTCGCCGAGATTATCGAAAAGAACACCGGGATCGAAACGCGGTATGTGGTCCTCGGGCATCTGCAGCGCGGCGGTTCGCCGAGTGCTTACGACCGCGTTCTTGGGACGCGGTTGGGTGTGGGAGCCGGGCGGCTGGTCTTGCAGAAGAAGTTCGGCCGGATGGTGGCCCTGCAGGGTACTGATGTCGTTGACGTTGCATTGGCCGATGCCGTCGGCAAGCTGAAGACACTGTCACCGGAGTTCTATCAGGACTCGGCGGAGTTCTTTAAGTAAGCGGCCCAAGGATCGCAGTCGCGTGGGCTTTCGCGGAATGCTCGTTATTCCGCCTTGCTGGTGCCGACGTCCTTCACCGCTGCGGCGCGGGGTTTGCCGGTGGCGGTGATCCACACGAATCCGCGGCCGGCTTCGTCCTGCCAGTATTCGCGGTTGATCCGCTTCGGCACGAGCATCGCCCGGAGCGCCAAACTCCATGTCGTCTTCTTGAGCGGATGACTCACGAGCAGTTTCGTGAGATCGATGTCGCGGCGTTCGAACTCGGCGCGGTCCACAAAGATCGGCGTTTCGGTCGCTTTCGCCACGTCCTTTAAGACTTCATCGGCGGGGAGTTTTTCCAAGGCCACATTCACCATGACGAACATGCCGGGCAGCACGTTAGTCACCTGTTGCTGCACCGGCCACCCGACCGGCCATAACTCTTGTCGGTCGGCCACCTGCGGTTCAATGAGGAGTTCGATGGTCCCCTCCGGTGTCCGGTTCGGCCGAAATCCCAGCCCCTGATCGTTGAGCGCAATCGCGAGCACCGTCGCCTTGCTGAACCCCGCCGTATCATGCACGGCCGTAATCTTTCCGTCCGCCACACGGCGTTCGAGATAATCCCTGGCGGCGATGCTCCAACGAACGGGAAGATTCGCGGGCAGTTCCATCGCGGTCACGGCATCGGGCAAATCTTTCCCCGCGACCGATGTCTTAAGCACCGCGGTCAACACATCGTAAGTGACCTTGAACTGCTTCTCCGTCAAACCCCACAGCGGCTTGCCGTTCGGCGACCCCTGGGCACCGTACGTTTTCAGTTCGTCGAGCCATTCTTTGAGTTTCGGGGCATCACTGAACGTGAACGCCTTCCCCGGGAAGACGATTTTTCCGGACCGCTCGAGTTGTCCCACCGCGGTGACATACCGCAGCGTGCCGACGACCCGATCCGACACGTCGGGTTTGTCGTTGAGCACCGGCCGCCGCACCTTCAGCGCGATGCCCAACTGCTCGAATTGCGTCCGCCACTGCTGCGCTTGTAACGCACCGCCATTGGGATCGGTCAGCAGTTCGACATCGACCGTCGTCGAACGGACCTTGCCGACGGGGCCATCCTGCGCCGTGGTGATGACGGCTGATGTCAGCGCGATCGTGAAGATCGACAGACCAATAGAACGGTTCATGATCGCTCTCAGAAAGCCTCGTCTCAACTCACAGCGATGCTACCGGCAGATGTCGCACAGCGGCAAGAGGAGTTACGGGGGAACGTCCTTTTCAAAGTAGGGTTTGCCGAGTCTGCGAGGCGAACCTCACTTGATAAGAAATGCCAAGCTCCAAATTCCAAGCTCCAAACAAAGGTAAAGTTCCAAATTCTAAACAGGAAAGAACGTACTGGTCTTCGTTTGGAATTTTGACATTGAAATTTGTTTGGAACTTGGAACTTCAATTACGGAAGAGGTTCACAACGAAGACTGGGCATCACCCGACAAACCCGCTGAATCTCCCCCTCACCATCGGAAGTCCTTGCCCGGCACGCTAAGATTGAGTATTCGCGGTTCGTTGCCCCGGCAGAGATGACGCATGATTGATGTCGAACACGTGTCCAAGGTTCACAAGCGGGGTCAGCTCACCGTCACCGCCTTGCGCGAGATTCACTGCCAGATTCCCGCTCACACTTTCACGTTCATTCTCGGACCGTCCGGCAGCGGCAAAAGCACACTGCTGTACCTGCTGGGGGGATTGGACGAACCGACGTCCGGCGTGATCCGTATCGATGGCAAACCGGTCACCGGGATGTCGTCACCGGAGCGGGATCGCTTTCGCCGTGAAGATGTCGGCTTCATCTTTCAAAGTTTCAACCTGCTGTCGAATCTCACCGCGGTCGAGAATGTGCTGGTCCCGTACTTTCCGAAAGGGGCCACGGTCGAACATCGCCGCGGGGCGAAAGCGCTGCTGGAACGCCTCGGATTGGGTGATCGCCTCGATCATCGACCGGGGCAACTTTCCGGCGGCGAGCAGCAGCGGGTGGCGATTGCCCGCGCGTTGCTGAAGCGCCCGAAACTGATTCTCGCCGATGAACCGACGGGCGAACTCGATACCGAGAATTCGTTGCTGATTCTGCAAGACCTGCGGGCCGCGTGTCAGGAACAGGGCGCCACGGTGGTCGTGGTCACCCACGAACAGGAGTTCGTCCGACCGGGCGATAACCTCGTGCGCATCCGTGACGGCCGCGTGGTGGAAACCAGCGTTGTTGCTCCCGCTGTCGGGAGTGCGTGATGCGCCGCCGCCCTGCTCCCAGCCGCCAGCTTGATGTCGAGAGCGCGGCTGAATTGCGCAGTGATCCGAATGCCTCGCTGGATGAAGGCCGCAAAGCCCCGCGGCAACGGTCGGCGTTCAAACTGCTCGGTGCGTTTTGGGAAATGCTCCGCGAACAGCGCGGCCGCGTGCTGCTGGCGCTGGCGACGGCGACCGTGGGGACGATTCTCGGATTGGTCCCTCCCGCGGCGACGAAGCTGATCGTCGACCACGTGCTCGGCGACAAGCCGGTGTCTTCATGGATGGACGGCTTGATCGGCTCGCACGGCGACCGCATGCGGCTGCTGATGAGCATTCTGATCGTCATGATTGTCGTCGCGGTGGTGAAAGGGGGCGTACAGTTGTGGGGACGCTGGGCGGCGACGCGGGCGACCAAACGCTTGCAACTCACCGTTCGGCGGCTGACGTTCGATCATGCCGTGCGATTGCCGCTGCATCGCGTGCATGCCCTGAAAAGCGGCGGTGCGGCAAGTTTGTTGCGGGAAGATGCCAGTGCCGTCGGCGAGTTGATCTTCACGCTGCTGTACAATCCGTGGCGGGCGATTGTGCAGTTGCTCGGCAGCCTCGCCATTCTTGCCACGGTCGACTGGCGCTTGCTCGTCGGTGGCGTCGTGCTCTTGCCGCTGGTCTTTGTGACCCATCGCACGTGGATCGGCCGCATTCGTCCGTTGTATCGGCAGGTCCGCAAGACCCGGCAGCATGTCGATGCCCAGACCACGGAGACTTTCGGCGGCATGCGCGTGGTCCGGGCGTTCGGCCGCCAGCGGAGCGAAGCCGGACGATTTATTCGCGGCAACAATCTCCTCACGCGGCAGGAGGTCCGCGTCTGGTGGGCGTACCGCATTGTTGAGTTCGTATGGAGTTTGATGATCCCCATCGCCACGGCGGTGTTGTTGTGGTACGGCGGGCGACAGGTGCTGGCTGAGCAGTTGTCGCTCGGCGATTTGATGATGTTTCTGGCGTATCTGCTGATGTTGCTCGAACCGCTCGCCGTGCTGGCGGAAAGTGCGGCGACGTTGCAGAACAGTCTCGCTGCGCTGGATCGCATTCTCGACATTGTCGAAGAACCGCGGGAACTCGCCGGGGCCGCAGGGGGTTTGATTATCGATCGTGTGCAGATGCACGGACAGCTAACGCTGCAAGGGGTCACGTTCACTTATCCTGGGGGAACGCGGCCCATCATCGATCATGTGGATCTCGATGTTCCCGCGGGCAGCATGGTGGCATTCGTGGGGGCCAGCGGTGCCGGGAAAACCACGCTCTGCAATCTGATCGCGCGATTTTATGATCCGACCGCTGGCCGCATCATGCTCGATGGCCGCGATCTGCGCGAGTTCAATGTCGAGAGCTTCCGGACGATGCTCGGCATCGTGGAACAGGACGTGTTTCTGTTCGATGGGACCGTCGCTGAAAACATTGCCTTCGGTCGCCCCTCCGCCACGGATGCGGAAGTGGTCGCCGCCGCACAAACGGCGCAGGCCGATGAGTTCATTTCCCGCTTGGCACACGGTTATGACACGATCATCGGCGAGCGGGGCGTAAAACTCAGCGGCGGTCAGCGGCAACGGTTAGCCTTGGCCCGCGCCGTCCTCGCCGATCCGCTGCTGCTCATTCTCGATGAAGCGACGAGCAATCTGGACACCGAGAGCGAGCAGAAAATTCAGGCGGGACTCACCGATGTGATGCGCGGCCGGACATCGTTTGTGATCGCGCACCGGTTGAGTACGATCCATCAGGCGGACCTCATCGCCGTGATGCAGGACGGCCGGATCATCGAAACCGGCACGCATACGGAGTTGTTGGCACGGCCGTCGGTCTATCGGGAGATGGTGCTCCGCCAGACGCCAAATGCGACGTTATAAAACTGGACCAGCCGGAAGCGCAAGCGCCCGGTGCATTCAAGCACCGGGCGCTTGCGCTTCCGGCTGGTTGTGGAAAACTACACCGCCGCTGAGTCCCAATCCAATCCGTCACGGTCGGCAACGACGCGGAGTCGGTCGAGCGCTCGCGCCAACAGTTGGCGGACCCGTTCCGTGCTGATGTGCAATTCGCCGGCGATTTCGCGGAACTTGTATGGTCGGTCGGTTAGCCCTAGGCCGAACCGGCGCTCGACGATCACCCGTTCGCGGTTGTCGAGATCGCCCAGCAGCGTCTGAATGGTGGCCTTGGTTCCCGCGAGTTGACGATCGCTGACCGTGGGTTCGACCGACGCCACACGGCTGTCCATCGCGCCCGCATCGATACCGGTCATAAACCGTTTTCGTCGCAGACGATTGCGCGGCGTCAAACGGAACAGGCAGTGTCTGACCGCCCAGGTGGCGTACGTGCTGAATCGCAGTCCGCGGGTGTAATCAAAAATCTCCACGGCTCGCAGCAGCGGCACATTCCCTTCGCTGATAAGTTCATCGAGCGTGTTGCTCGTGTCGACCATCGTTTTGGCAATCGAGACCACGAGCCGCAAATTGGCTTGAACAATCTGGTTCCGCAACCGCGCCGCCATGCGCAGTTCGTGTTCGAGCCGTTCCAGGTCGGCGGCTTTGGGGTTTCGCGACCGGAGTCGTTCCTGGGTGTTCCGGGCCAGAAACTTGTAAAAATTCATCTGGCGGAAGAGGTGGAATTCTTCTTCCCGATTCAACAACGGGGTGTCGTACAACGCGGCCAAATAAGGGGGCGTTCCCGCCGGTGCCGCCATCGTCCGCGAGTTACCGTGCGCGGTGAGCAGAGCCACGATTGCCGCATGCTGCCGCGGATCAAAGAATTCTGGCGATTCGATGACGGTAATCGGCTCCGCCAGCAGTTGGTCGAGCCGCGCAATCAGCTCGGGTGATAGCCGTTGCCGCACGGCTTTCCGATTTAGACTCGGAATCGCGGCAGGAGATCGCGAACGGGTGGCCGTGGACATTGTCGGCGCAGCCTTTCTCCGAAATGGCGTCCTCCGCGTGCGCGACAACGATGTCTGCGATGGGGTGACGCTCCTACAACCATAGGGGCAGAGAGATGATTTTAGCAACTGGCCTTGTTTTAATTCCTGAAACCGGGAGCGCCGGACGGACCACACTCAGGGAGACGGCGGCCTGGCATGAAACGCAGGGGCCAGCCGATCCATGCTCGTAAGTGGCTTGAAAAATTCGCCTTGCGTTGAATTCTGACGCTTGCCAACGGAGTTCGGATCAACCCGGGAATAAACTCACAGAGCGCCTGCTTCTCGTAAGTGAGAATTCTAAGTGGCCAAAAGATCATGCTTTGTCTTTTCAAAAATCGGGTCGTGCCCTAATTTGACAGCCGACATCGCGAAACGCACCCCGGCTGCTTCGGAGCAGCCGGGGTGCTGGCTTCGATTGAGGACACTACCGAAAATCGGCCTCCCGGAATCACATCACCTCTGCCAGCCTGAAGCCGTGCAATTCTTGCAAACGCCTTCAAACGGGTGCAACTCCTCTGGCGAGGCGAAGTTCGACGATCCACACATCGCGAGCAGCCATCAAATGGAAGGGTACCGACGACCAGAGTCTCCGCACACCTGTGCATAAAAGGGGAGGATCGCCGCTCCTTTTTTCCAATTCGCGGACACGGCACGGCAACTGCGGTTCTGCACTGTGCGGACGATGAAGTCTCGTGGGAAACCGACATGCTGGCAGGGATGTGTGCAATGGTTCGCGGATTAATGTGGGCGGTGGCGCTGGGTGTGATTGTGGCAACGAACGGGTTCGCGCAGGCCAATCCCGGTCATCATGGACACGGGCATGCTTATCACCAACACGGTTATTATGGGCCGCGGTTCGGCGTGGTGATTGCCCCGCCGCCGGTCGTGGCTGCGGTCCCGGTCTTCGCCCCGCCTCCGGTGGCTCCCTACCCGGTTCCGGCTTATGGCTATCCGGTTTACGGCTACGCCCCCGTGTACGCGCCGGCACCGGTGGGGTTCGGCGTGCAGACCCGCAATTTCTCGTTTTTCCTCGGTCGGTGAAAGCGGTCGAAGACTGGGCCGCCGCGGTACCGTCCCGTGAACCTGGCGAATGCCCGTGGTGCCCTTACGGCGTCACCACGACGGGCGTTTGTGCGCCGCCGAGTTTTGAGGCCGATGGGGTGCTCGCGGCTTTGAGGAAATCGCCGAGTTCCTGGGGCGTGATGTGGATGTCGCGATTCGCGTCGGCGGCCCCTTTGAACGCTTGATCGAGCAAAGTGCCGAAGTATCCCGCTTGCGTTTCGGGCACCACGCGGTTCTGTTGATGCCGATCGCAACTGACGACGACCGTCGTGGAAGTGAACTTCGTCTGCAATCTATCGAGCAGCGCCGGGCCGACGACCATTCGCTTGGGATCCAGGACCGCACCGGCGGGGGGGCATTCGATCAGCAGCAGCTTGTCCGCTGACGCGCACGCATTGAAGGCCGCGGCGATGTCATCCAGCGCGATTCCCGTTGCGGCCGGATCCCCCGAGCGGGCTTCCTGCGAAAGCAGATACACCCGGTCATCGACGCCCGTCATCGCATGGGCGAAGATGGTGACAATCACCTGCGTTTGCCGGGTCGCATCGCGGAGCAGTCCTTCCAATCGTTGACGCAATCCGTCGCGCGTCGGATCGAGCACGAGAAACCCGCGGGCATCGGGCACGGCGTACCGCAAACGCAAGGCAGCGTGAAAGCGCTGGGCATCCGGAATGGCGGTGATCACACGGGGGATGGCCGCGTCGCTGTAGTTCTGCACGCCGATGGTCAGCGTCCACCGATCGGTTTGCGGCGGACGCCGCGCATCGATCTGGGTGGCCTCCCAGTTGCCATCGGAACGAATGATGTAGGACACCTGCGCATCATCAAAACGGCGGAGTTCGGCCAGCGTGATCCGTTCCAAACCCAGCGTGATTTCGCAGTCCGGGCGAATGAGCATGCCATGTCGACCGCCCGAGTTTTCGGTCAGCACGAGGTCCATTTTTTCCTGATTCAGTTCGGCGAGCAGACCGCTCACTTTTTCAGTCCGCGTGGCAGCGATTTCTCGAATTGCGGTGTCGTGTTGAACGCTCAGCCGATCACCGAGACGCAAGTCCGCGAGTGTCAACTTCAAGCCGGAAAGCGTCGGGTTCCCGTTGAGAGTGAGGGGACAATCGGCGATCACCGGTAGCGTGATCACCCCGCCTCCTTCGCCGCGTGTGGCTTCCATGGTCAGCCGGCGGTCTTCGACGTCGGCCTGCTTCAAAAACCCCACCCAGTGGATCAACCGCTTGGCATGCACGGAATCGGCAACGCGGCCTTTGCGGTTCGACCGGTCGGCAATATGCGCCAGCTCCAGCCGATCTTGCGGTTGCAGTTGGGCCAGTGACGCCGGTTGCCCGTTCAGCAGAATTTTCGCGCTTTTGGGGATCCGCACGAGGAGTTCGTCGTGCAATGTTTTGTCGGCGAGCGTGACCGACACAATCGGCTGCGTGGGATCAATCGCCCGCACGAATCCCTCACTCAAGACGGGACGATCCACGGTGATGCCGACGATGTGCGTCTCGTCTTTAGGATCGTGTTCGAGTTCCAAACGGTCACCGGGTCGCAGGTCGCGGATGAGAAGATTTCGTTCTTCGTTGGTGAGATAAATCCGCTGTTTGCGATCGAGGACAAACTCTTCGAGCGCGCCGGTATCGGGGTCTTGCACGGTCAGTCGCCGAGCGTCGGGTTCAATCGAATGGACCGCGGCATGCGAGGTCGGCATGGTTTTGGAAGACGCATTACCATTCGGCCAGAAGAGCATCGCGGCACTCATGAGCAGTGACACCGCCAGCGCCCCGCCAGCGATCCAGACCCGCTTCGAATCGGTCGCCGGGACATCATCGGCAACGTCGGACGAACCGCCTCCGACGAGTTTCAGATCGACTTTGAGATCGGACAACGCTTCATCGGCGGACTTGTACCGGAGGGCCTGATCTTTCTCGGTGAGGCGCTGGATGACGAGTGCCAAATCGGGCGGGACACCTTCGAGGACACGCGTGATTTCGGGCAAACGGCGATCGGCCGCGGCATGCCACATCATCCACGCAACCTGCTTGTTCCGGCCGGTGGCATTCAGGCCGGGAAACAAGTCTTCGAAATGCGGACCGCACATCAATTCGTAAGCGGAGAAGCCGAGCGAGTACAAATCGCTCGCCGGCCCGACATCGCCGAAGTCTTCGGAAACGCTCTCCGGGGCCATGTAGCGGGTAGTCCCTTTGAGCAGGCTCCCTTTGTCATCGGCGACGCGGCGGGCGAGCCCGAAGTCCCCGAGTTTCACGCGCCGCCGGGCGTCGATCATCAGGTTGCCCGGCTTAATGTCGCCGTGAATGATTCCCTGACTGTGGAGATATTTCAGTGCCCTGAGCGCATGCGCCAGCGTGGCCCGCAAGGCGCGGAGATCGATTTGCCGACCTTGCAGACGGTCGCCGAGATTGCCCTGCATCAGTTCCATCACGAGCCAGCCGCGATCGCGGACGAGATCGAAGATGGTGACGATGTTCGGGTGCTGCAACGCCGCAAGAAGCTGCGCTTCATGCCAGTAGCGAATCAGCTTTTCCGGATCGGCAAGATACTGGTCGTGCAATTGCTTGACGGCGACCTCGCGGCCGAGTTCGAGGTCGCGGGCCCGATAGACCGTGGCGAAACTGCCGCTGCCGATTTTCTCCAGCAACTGATACCGCTCATCGGGTTTCACAGAGACGGTCCTTGGGAAATCCGGTTGCGTGAGGAACGGGGATATGCAGATGCGCTCTACGATCGGAAACGTAAAAATGACGTTTGATTCAACCTGATCGTATCGCCCGTGAGGAAAGCCCGCAAATCGGCTCGCGCGAGATCGTGGCCAAGATCGAGTTGGGTGCCACTGGCTCCGCCAGTGCGATGCCAATGTCGCATCGGATCGGAAGAAACACTGGCAGAGCCAGTGGCACACGCAAGTGGAGCCGCGGCAAAAATGCTATCGGCCGAGCAGAACGCCGAGGTGATGCCGCAGGCGTTCGTCGTCGTCGGGTGAACCCGTCACGCCGGTGAACGGGTTGCGGTCTTCGGAATTCAGCAACCGCAGAACGCGGCGATAGAGGTCCCGTTCACCAGCACCATCGCCGCGTGAGTAGGCGAGGTTGGCTTCCCGCAGCAAGCGTTGATACGGTTGCACCGGCTGGCCTTCGTCGCCGAGAAATTCTTCCACGACGACGCGTCGGGAATAGGCTTTCCCTCCGGCCGTCGCGCCCCCTTCGAAATCGAGGAAGAGCATGGCGACCGAAGCCAGAATGCTGAAGGCGAGCACGCCGTACAGGATCGCCGGATTGGATTCCCGCCGTTTTTGCACACGCGCTTTCTGCGAGCCGAGTAATTCGCTGAGTTGCAGTTCCGGCAGGTGACCATCTTCGCCGAGGCGAACGAGCGTTCCGCCAGCGCGATCGGTCACAAATTTGGCGACCTTCCGATTCGTCGAGCGTTCCCCTTTTTCCTTCTTTGTGACGACAGAACGACGCCCGGGTTTGGTGGTGGCAGCGGGTTTCGGATCGTTTTCGGCTTCCGTGCCGCTGACGAATTGCAGCGTGGTGGTCGCCGAAAGTTGCAGCGACGCGGCGGAGGGCAACCAGACCCATTGTTCGTGGGGGGCCGGTTGACCGTCGATGGACACGGTGCGGCCTTCGGGAACATACAACGCATACCGATTGTTGCGGCGGGCGATCGTCGCATGGTGCGCACCGAGATCGGGATCGGCGAGCACAATCTGGTTTTCCGCCGCCTGGCCGATGCTCGTTAATTCTCCGGTCAAGGCGTACGTTCCCCCGCGATTGGCCCCTTCGGCCACAATCAGTTTCGCGCCGGCGGTTTCAGTCGCAGTGGACATCATCAAATACGGGGTGGGAGCCCCGATCTAGGGTGTGTGGAAAGAACGTTCACTCACAGGTCGGGGCCCCTGCCCCGACTCTTCGCTTCAGTCTGGTCAGATCAAAACAAATCGGTATACAGGAAATTGATCAAAAACGGCCCGAGAATCACGATCACGGTCGACGCCATCACCATGATCCCCGGCAGCAGCATTTGCACGGCGGCTTCCCCCGCCATCTGCTCGGCCCGCTGGCTGCGCTTCAGGCGTAACACGTCGGCTTGAGTGCGAAAGATGCGCGACAACGGTGTCCCCAGGTTTTCACCTTGCAGAATTGAGCCGATGATTGCCGTCAGTTCGTCATCCTGCAGACGATCGCGCAGGGCTTCCAGCGAACCGGTGCGGCCCTTGCCCATGTTCATCTCGCCCAGGACGCGGCCGAACTCAACGCCGACCGGATGTTCGCGGAACTCTTCCACCCCTTGTTTCAACGCTTGAATAAACGTCGCCCCGGCTTCCATCAGCAACGTGATCAAGTCGAGCAGATACGGCAACCGGCGCTTGATGAGCACGAGCCGATAGGCCGCTTGTCCGGCGAGCCGTCGTCGCAGCAAATATCCGGACAACACCGTCAGCAACACCGCAATGACGATGCCCGGCGGTCCGATGATTTGCACGCAGCCGTACACGTACAAGGGCAGCAGAAACAACGCCTGAAGTTCGAGCTTCGCGAGATATTCCTCAGCGGTCCACACGCGCGGAAATCCGCCGGCCTGCAACTCGCGGGCGATCCTCGGGAGATCTTTCACGAACGCCCCGCGATTGAACTTCGCCAACGGCTGAATCACCGTTTGAAAGAGACGGTAAAACGGACTGACTTTTCGCAATTCGTTAATGCGGCTGACGTCATACCGCCATTGCTCGCCCTGCACCAGTTCTTCATTTGCCAGCGTGTTGGCGATGGAACGGGCCAGAACAAAACCCGCAATACCGAACAACAGGCACGCAAAGATCGGCGGGCCGTATGGCTCGACAATTTGCGACAGAATCAATGAAGTCGGGATGTCGACCATGACGGTCTGAATTTAACGAGTGAGGAACGATTGGTCTCCCATCGTTGTACCCGACTCACGCCCCCGGCGCAAAGGGGGCAAGCTTTTCAACAATTGGCACCAGTCTGCAAGTGGATGTGGCAAATTCCAAGTTCCAACGGCCAAATTCCAAACAAAACACAAGTTCCAAATTCCAAACTCAGACTTCAATCAAGGTGATCAACCTCGCTGGCCTTCATCGTCCTCTTCGTTTGGAATTTATCCCTTGGAACTTGTTTGGAATTTGGACCTTGGAATTTGGGATTTCGACGCCAGGTAGTCACAGAGATTATTCTGACACCAACGCGGAATTCACGCGGCGGGTTCGAGTGACGGCTGCACCGAAAGCGCTTCTTTGCGGAACCGTTCGCCGGTCGCGTCATAGAAGTACAGCAGGCTGTGTTCGCACGCCCATACCGCTCCCAGACGGACGCTGCGCGGACCCCGCAGCAGAAATTGCAAACCGCAGCGGTTTCCCAGACGGGTGAGCGGCGTTTCCTGCAACTGGAATTGGTCGGGAACGAGATTTTCGTGCCGACACAACGTCTCGTGGACGTATTGCCGCAATTCATTCAACGAGGGGAGACGAACCGCGGCTTTCGCCATGGAAAATCACACTCCGCACACCATCACAGAGGCCCATCACCGTCAGCAGCATCTTTGGTCAGCAAGGGAGGACATCGACCATCCGCCACGATGGGATTTCGTTCGACACAGGAACAGCGACCATTCCGCAGGACAGGCGAATCCCTTTTATCTGCTCTAACCGGAAAGTCACGGCGACCGTTCAAGCGACGGGGTTCTTGCCGCGATGGTCGCATCGGAGAAAGTTGCTTGAACGGACGCTATCATGGCGGCAAAACCGGCGCTGTCGGCCGGGACTTCGGATTTTGTTTTGGGGAGACCACACGGTGCCTGTCGTAACCGCGGAAACGCTGACGTCCTTCGCCAAAGCCCTCTTTTTGAAAGCCGGGTGTGATGACACCGGGGCGACGATCGTCTCGGAAAGTCTCGTGCAGGCGAACCTGCGCGGCCACGATTCGCACGGCGTGATGCGGATTCCGTTTTACATCGGCAAACTCAAAGATGGCTCGATGCACCCGGCCGCGCGGTTGACCATCGAGAAGGAAACGCCGGCGTCGCTGGTGGGTGATGGTGGTTGGGGACTCGGCCAGGTGCTGGCTCGCGATCTCACCGAACGCCTCATCGCCAAGTGTGCGGTGACCGCGATTGCCTGCGGAACGTTGAAGCGCTCGACACACATCGGCCGCTTGGGTGAATACGCCGAAATGGCCGCGGAACACGGCTTTTTCTCGATGATCGTGGCCAACACCCACGGAGCGGCTCAGCGCGTCGCGCCCGTCGGCGGGAAACGCCCACGGTTAGGAACGAACCCGATCTGCATGGGCATGCCCGGCGGTGCGGCGGGGCCGTTTGTCTTCGACATTGGCACGAGCGCGACGGCCGAAGGCAAAGTCCGCGTGAAGAAGATCGCCGGGCAACCGGTTCCGCTCGGCTGGGTGCTCGATCCCGAAGGTAAGCCGACGACCGATCCGAACCAACTCTACGGTGACCCGCCGGGGACGATTCTCCCGCTCGGTGGCGACCAGGCGTACAAAGGTTTCGGCCTGGCATTCATGATCGAAATGATGTGCGGCGGCCTTTCCGGCGGACAGTGTGCCTATCCGAACCCGCCGCCGCCACTGGGTAATTGTGCGATGTTCATGGTCTTGAATCCCGATTTCTTCGGCGGCAAAGACCACCTGCTCAACGAAGTGAAAAATCTGGAAGCCTACGTCCGCGGCGTCCCGCGCATCGATGGCTGCAATGAAGTCTTTCTGCCGGGCGACCCGGAACGCAAGACCATGTCTGCTCGGCTCGCTTCTGGCATCCCCCTCGATGACGGAAACTGGAAAGCCTTGGTTGACCTTGCTGGTCAGCTTGGGGTTACCGTTCCTGCGGATTGAGCGGATCGTACCGGGATTTCACAGTTCACGACGCCAGCAAAGAGCACTGTCGGATCACGCGCATCTTTAGCGTTGCACGATACGATAAACTCTTTGAAATCGGGGTTCAGCACCGTACCTCCAGAGGTGATATTCGCGACGGATTTCCTCAAGCGCTGCCAGTCGCGCTTGGGGAGTTTGCAACTTCCACCAATGTATGTCCCGCTGATCGAGACGCGGTGGGCCATCGATGATTTGAATCACTCGTTCCATGTGGCTCTGTGATCTTGTCACACAAACGTGAGAAAGTTAGGTGGAGCAAATAAATTGCGACGATGCAGCACGGGTGGGCTCTCGGTCTCACACATCTGTCGAAGCCGCGGCATTTTGGCTGCATGACACACCAGAAAGAGTGGCTCCACGTTAGCGGGGATAGAACTCGTCCAAGGCGGCGGTGATTGTCCACTTCGTTCAGCCAACAGTTCCAGCAAACCCGCCGCGACACCCAACTCGATCTCGTTCACATGCTCAGGACGACCAATGTCAACCAACTGGATTTCCATCAATTCGAGGGCAATCGAACGGACCATCAGCGCATCGCCAGAAACCGCCGCTCTGGCCAAGGTCGCGATATGATCAGGAGCGACTGTTCCAGAGATCTTCGAGTGCATATTTCACTTTCAGTTCGGAATCGGGAATCACAAACTCGTGAATTCGAGCCCAGACCTCATCCATCGTGGTTGCAGCAAGTTGCCCCATTAACAATTCAGCATCCGCGATATCCACGTCATCGCGCCATGCTGCGAGTTTCATGGCCAAAAGTTGTTCAGTCACCGGTCGAAAAACTTCAATGCCAAAAGCATTGTACACGGGAATCAGACTCAGAGGGCCGTGCAAGTATCCTTTGGCGGCATCGTTCATCCAACTCTCGTCCCATCCCAGTTCACCGCCGACTTGTTCCGCCAACCGCCGTAGAATCGTGATGTTGGTGGCCATCAGCGGCGCGAAATCGACATCTTTCGTCGACGGTCGCGCATCAAATCCCAGCACCATAGCGGTCCCGCCCAGCACAACGAATTGAAGATTCTCGCCGTCGGCTTGGGCGAGTTCACCCAAACGACGGAAACTGGTCTCAATGTCGTCGCGGCTGAGAAGTCGAGGCATTGTTGACGCTATTCCGATTGAATCCGCACGCTGGCCCAGTACGCGAATTCGTAGGACCAGTCGTTTGCCTGATTCCACATGCGAAGTTGCACTTCCTGCCCGGCGTAACGGGTGAGATCGACCGTGAACGTCGCCCAGCCGTCTTTGCACGCAGCTTTGTTGACCATTTCATCGAGTAACCGCCCATTCGGACCGGCGACCACCAGCCGCCAGTCGCCGCGCGGATCGTGGGAAACGTCAATCAAGAGTTTGGTTTTTTTGTCGGCGGGGATGGTGAATTTGCCGGACATGTCGGCGGGTTTATCGCGGCTGATGGGGTGCGTCCGGACCACACCGGGGCGGCCCATGTGCTCTTTGAGCAGCGCGACGCCCCCTTCGCCGGAGGTCACGTTGGTGAAGCCGGGGGCGACCTCCTGAAAGATCGCCGCGAAGTCGGTGGCATTCTCACTGGCTCGCGGCACGACGTCATACACGCCGGGCAACCGTTTCGCGGACGGATCGCGCGGCGGCTTGTCGAGGGTGATGTACGCGAACAGGTCGATGATTTCCTGCTGGGAAAGCTGCTTCTCTAATTGCTCTGGCATGAGCGAGATTTCGCTCACCTTGAATTCGTCGATGTCGTCGCGCGGGATGATTTCCTGCTTGCCCCCCTGTACTTTCAGAACGATCCGCTGCGGGCTTTCTTCGACCAGCAGACCGTTGATGACGCGGCCGCCCTGAGTGATGACCGTAAAGGAACGATAGCCCGCACCGATGACGAGGCTCGGATCAAACACGTTCGACAAGAGTTGCGTGTAATCATTGCGGCCGTTGAGCGTGATATCCGGGCCGACTTCCGCGCCGTCACCGTACAGCTTGTGACATTGCGCACACACCTTCTTGAACGCGGCTTCGCCCTTCATCGCATCACCGGGCGACTTGCGAATCAGCCCGCGCATCTCGGCGATGATCTTGTCGCGATCGGGGCTGCGGCCTTCGCGCACCACACCCCAGTGTTTAGCGAGCAACTCCCGCACCTCGGCATCCTTCGTGTCATACAACCGCCTGGCCTGATTGACATTGATCGCCGCCGCCGCGATTTTTTTGTCGCCGACCGCGGTGAGCAACTTCTTCGCCCATGCCGGCCGTTGCGTCAACAATTCAATCGCGCGGGGCTGCAATTCGGGTGAGAAACTCGGCAGGTATTTGACGACCGCGGTCCCGATCTCGGCCCGTTCCGACCGCCCCAGCGATGCGAGAATGTCGCCGACAAACGCTGGCGGTTCCTGCTCGACGCGGGCAAAAATCTCTCTCGCCACCTGTTCAACGCAGCCGTCCTGACATGCGACCAGTGCATTGTATGCTGCGATTCGTCCAGTTGCGGGTTCGGTCGTGTTGAGCGCTAGAGAACGAGCCGTGCCGACAGCACGCGGATCGCGCCAACTGATCGCCAGCAGCGATGCTTCCAATCGCAAAGAATGCGTCGATTCGACACCGAGCATCGGTTGCAACGAGTCCACCATCGCGTTCTTGAGTTGTTCGAGCTTGTCGTCTTTGAGTTCTCCGGATTGGACTTTGGTAGCGAGGGTGCTCAACACCTTGCGAGCGACATGCGGATGGTCATCGTGCACGAGGGTGAAGAGATCGGCAACGGGTTTGGCATCGAATTTCTGACGCGCGAGGATGCGGTCGACTATGCGGGGCATCATGTCTGCAACAGGGCGGTCTTTCAGGTACTCGCCCTCTTTCAGCGCAGCGAGGAAGTCGTCCACATGATCCTCAAGTCTAGGATGCAAGTTCTGCCAGATAACTCGCGGCAGTAACGGGTCTTCTCCAAAAGTCGCCAATGAGAACAACCATGAGCGGAACAGATTGCTCGAGTAGGGAAGCTTGGAGAGAGCAATCACCTGCTGCAATTCGACGGCAGGGTGGTTGGGTTTTCGCTGGCTCAGCGAATCGCGATCCCACCTGACTTCAGCGAACTCCTTCGCAGCCTCCTTAAACTCGTAATCGCATTTCATACTCCACGCCAGCAACGCGACATCGGAACACTTCGGAGCAACATGAGGACGCATAAAATCATAGGTGGGAGGCTCCATTCCCATCCATGCAAAGAAGGCATGGCGTCTCTGGTTCTTGGCGAAATCAGATGTCTGAATGGGAAGGGGCTCTCTGATCGCAATGCTCCCCACTGTATTCCATGTTTCGCTTAGCGGGCGTTCCTGAAGAATCCGCTGTGCCGTCTCGCGCATCCACACGTTGGGATGGCCTAGGTGTTCGATCAACTGGTCGTCGCTCTCTTTAGCAAGATCGAGATTCTTGGGCGCTTGCGGCGTCTCTTTGTAGCGCACCCGATACAACCGCCCCTTCAGCCGGTCGATGCCTTTCGGGTCGCGGTTGGCGTCCTGATAGCAGTGGTAGCGGTCGTACCAGTCGAGGATGTAGAGGCAGCCGTCCGGGCCGGTTTTCTGGACGACCGGCATGAACCACGCATCGTTCGCGGTGAGGAAATCGGGCTCGCCAAACCCGGCGTAGGTGCTGCCGTTGCGTTCGATGCGGTCCACGTTGATGCAGCCGCCGTGGATGTTCCCCATGTAGAGTTTCTTGCGGTACTTCTCGGGGTAGGCGTCACTGTCGAACCACGTGATGCCGCAGTACGCGGCTTTCTGATGCTTGTGTTTGACGATGCTGTCGATCTTCCACGTGTGCGGCGGATACGGCCCGCCCTGCCGGTGGTAATAACCGGTCTCGACGAGATGCCACAGGTGATCGATCACGCACGCCGAGACGAAGGCGTCCCCTTCATCGTTGAAAGCGATGCCCCACGGATTGCTGGTTCCTTCGCAGAAGACCTGGAACTCGCGCGTGCGGGGATGAATGCGGAACATCGCACACGTCAGCGGCCAGCCGGGATGCTTTTCGTCGTAGTTCGGATTCTCTTTCGCATACTTCACATGACTGAAGTTGAAGACGCCGTTGAGACCGTACAACCAGCCATCCGGCCCCCAGGTGAGCGAGTTCGGCAACTCATGCGTATCGGTCCGGCCAAAGCCAGTGACGACGACCTGCGCGGGACCATCGGGGACACCATCGCGGTCGGCGTCGGGCACAAACAAAATGTCCGGCGAGTTGACGATCCACACGCCGCCGTGGCCCACCTGCACGCCGCTGGGGATATTGAGGCCGTCGAGAAAGACGGTGAATTTGTCCGCCTTGCCGTCACCGTCGGTGTCTTCCAGAATCTTGACACGATCTTTGCCGATGCCCGGTTCCTTACGCGGATATTCCAGCGATTCGGTGATCCAGAACCGCCCGCGTTCATCAATGGCCATTGCCACCGGATTGACGATGTCCGGTTCCGCGGCGACGACTTCCACCGTGAAGCCCTCGGGGACCGTCATCATCTTCGCCGCGGTTTGCGGATCGCGTGGCTCATTCGGCGGCTTGTCCTGCGCATGCGGAATGGCGTCCGCCGCCAACAATGACGATTGTGTCAAAACGACGAACAGACCGACTCGCAACCACGACATGAAAGAACTCCCGCGATGTGTCTCGAAGAGAGCATATCGTACCATCCGAACAAGCTCCGGGAAAACGGGAAGGCAGTCGCCCATCAGACAGTAGGGTTTGCCGAGTCTGCGAGGCGAACCAACGGACGTTGCAAGCGGTTGGCCTCGCGGACTTGGCAAACCCTACGTCGAAACGGTCGGAATTCCCCGCGGCATCGGCTACGATGAAATCGACAACGATACAGGAGAAACGATCATGCCCGACACGACGCCCAATCCGGAACTCGACCGGATTCATCACATTGCGATTTCGGTGAACGACATCGCGGAATCGGTCGACTGGTACCGCAAGACATTTCGCTGCGAGATTGCGTATCAGGACGCGACGTGGGCGCTGCTGCGGTTCGGCAATCTCGGTCTCGCGCTGGTGCTGCCGAATCAGCATCCGCCGCACATCGGTTTCGTGACGCCGACGGCTAGCAGTTACGGCACATTGAAACGGCATCGCGATGGCACGGAGTCGATCTACATCAGCGACCCGACGGGGAACTCGGTCGAGTTGCTGTCACCGGAATCTACCCCTGAAAACGTGTGAGGCGAGCGGGGGGACGTGAGTCCCCCCGGTGATTCTCTTTCGGACTGTAACGAACCAAATCAATCACCGAGGGGACTTACGTCCCCCCGCTCGCCCTGGAGATGACTTCATGCTTGACCGCCGCGATTTTCTGACTACGGCCGCAGCGCTGGCGGCGACATCACGATTCGCCCTCGCATCGGATAAACCGCGGATCAAGATCGGCCAGATCGGCGTTGGCCACGCGCATGCGAACAAAATCGCGGCGTATCGTGCCTCGGCGGATTACGAAGTCGTCGGTGTCGTCGAGCCCGACGCGGCTTTGCGAAAGCAGGCGGAAGCGTCCGAACTGTATCGTGGCCTGAAATTCCTGACGCAGGACGAACTGCTCGCGACGCCGGGATTGCAGGCAGTGCTCGTCGAGACCCGAGTGAGAGATGCCCTCAACGCCGCAGAAGCCTGCGTCAATGCGGGGAAGCACATTCATCTCGACAAGCCGGCGGGGGCGTCGTTACCGCAGTTCCAACGGATTCTCGACGCCGCGGCGAAGCAGAAACTCATCGTGCAGATGGGGTACATGTTCCGCTACAACCCGGCGGTCGTGCTGCTGCGGCAGTTTCTCGCGGACGGCTGGCTGGGCGATGTGTATGAAATCCACACGACGATGAGCAAGGTCGTCGACACCGCCTCGCGCAAACAACTCGGGGAATTCTCCGGCGGGATCATGTTCGAACTGGGCTGCCATGTGATGGATCTCGTGATTGCGATTCTTGGCGAGCCCGAATACGTCACGCCGGTGATCCGGCATTCCTCGAAGCTCGACGATGGTCTCGCGGACAACATGCTCGCCGTGCTGTATTACCCGAAGGCCATCGCGACAGTGAAAGCGAGTGCCCAGGAAATCGACGGCGGCGACCGGCGGCACCTCGTTGTTGTCGGGACCGAGGGGACGTTCCACATCCAGCCGCTCGACAATCCGTCGGCCCGCGTCACCTTGTCCAAACCCCGCGGCGAGTACAAGAAAGGCTACCAGGACCTCCAGTTCCCGAAGTATACTCGCTACGTTGACGACGCTACGGATATGGCCCGTGTGATCCGCGGCGAAAAAGCATTCGGCTTCAGCTATGACCACGACCGCATCACGCAGGAAACGTTGTTGAAGGCGTGCGATATGCCGCTGGAATAAGAGAGACGAAGAAGGTTAGCCACAAGAGGTACAGAAGACACAAAAAGAAAGAAGATCGGGTTCAATTCAGACGCCCAGCCTTAAGAAGGCTGGGCGTCCGGGGGTTCTTTTTGTGAGTTCTGTACTACCAACGATCATAGTCTTTGCGTGGTGCGAAGTTTCAAATTCCAAAAGCCAAGTTCCAAACAACGGCCAAATTCCAAATTCCAAGCGGGGAATGGACACTCTTCGTTTGGAATTTCTGTCCCCCTTGGAATTTGTTTGGAACTTGGAATTTGGAGCTTGGACTTTCATGCCGGCCGCATGGGTTGCGGGTTCCCCGCGCTGGGCCTTGTGTGGCAAAACCTCTTCTCATCAATCAGCCGGAGTGACCAATGCAGACATGGCAACATCCCGCATTATCGCGACGGACGATGGTGCAAGCCGGAGCGATTGGGTTGCTCGGGCTCGGCTCGAATCATTTGCAAGGGCTGCAAGCAGCGACCGCGGCCCCCATTAACGGGACGGCGAAGTCCTGCATCTACATCTTTCTGTCGGGCGGACTATCGCAACACGAGAGTTTCGACCTGAAGCCCGAAGCGCCGGCGGAAATCCGTGGCGAGTTCTCGCCCATCGACACCCGCACGCCGGGCATCCAGATCAGCGAGCATCTGCCCGGCTTGGCACAGCGCAGTGGTGACTGGTCCGTGGTGCGGTCGCTGACGCATCCTACGAATGACCATACGCTCGGTCATTACTACATGCTCACCGGCCGGAGCACGGTGCCGCTGGGATTCAAAGGGGATCGTCAGCCACGACCGAGCGATTGGCCATCGATTGCGTCCGTGGTAGGAGATGCTGTTCCGGCACGGTCGAACAATCTTCCCCCCGCGATCGTGCTGCCCGAACGATTGGTGCATTGGTCCGGCGGGGTGATTCCCGGCGCGTATGGCGGGCAGATGGGGAGCCGGCGCGATCCGTTTTTTATCGAGGCTTCTCCGTACGGCAATCCGTTCTGGCGCGGAGCGTACCCCGAATACACGTTCCCCAACGAAACGAAGAAAGCCCCGCCATCGCCGGATGATCGCGTGTTTCAGGCTCCGAACATTTCGCTGTCGCCGGGGATGAGTACCGGCCGGTTGAACGGACGCCTGGCATTGCTCGAATCGCTGGATGAGCAACGCCGCCAGTTGGAACGCTCGGCGACGGTGCAGCAATACGACGGCTATCGAGAATCGGCCGTCTCGTTGCTCGCGTCACCGGGAGTCCGCCGCGCTTTCGATGTTACCCAGACCGATGACGCCACGCAGCAACGGTATGGCCGCAACAGTTTTGGCTGGTCGCTGCTAATGGCGTTTCGCCTCATCGAATCGGGCGTCAATCTCGTGCAGGTGAACCTCGGCAACAACGAAACGTGGGACAACCACGGCGACATTTTTTATCGGCTCAAAGAAAAACTCTTCCCGCCGACGGACCGTGCGTTATGTGCTCTGCTCGATGATTTGCGCACGAGTGGCCGTCTCGACAGCACCATGATCGTGATGGCCGGCGAGTTCGGCCGGACGCCCAAGTTATCCACGTTGACGGCTTCGTATCCCGGCCCCGGTCGCGACCACTGGGGAGCCGTGCAGTCGGTCTTCTTCGCAGGGGGCGGCATCAACGGCGGGACCGTGGTTGGTTCCTCGGATGCCCTTGGCGGTTACCCCGCCAGCCTTCCGCAATCTCCGGAAAACATGGCTGCCACGATCTACCATGCCCTGGGGATTCCCGACACCGCCGCGTGGCACGACGACCTTGGTCGCCCGCACCCTATCTACCACGGCACGCCCATTCCGGGGCTCCTCTGAACGACGGCGCTTTCCTTTTATTCCTCTTCGTCGTCGTAGCCGGTGGCATCAAATTCAAACGCATATGGCCGGCTGGCGTACCAGAAGTAGGTCATGAAGCCGACCCAGAGCAGGATGTGGCTGAGCAGGTAGACCCACATCGGGAACTGAACTTTCGCCCCTTGCGAGAGCAGAAAGACCGCCATCACGGGGTAGTAAGATCCGCGTGCCACGCGATGGAGCGCGTGCGGCGATTTCGTTAACGCCCACGCGATGACGGCGCCGCCGCCGATCCCCACCCCCAGAACGATGACGACGAAATCCAGCAGGCCGCGCTGGATCATCTGATAGTAGAGGTACAGGTCGTATCCCATAATCAAGAAAAAAATCGCGCGTTGTGTGCCGCGGACACGATCCAGAAATCGACGACAGCGCGCCAGCATCGTTTGCCCCTCTTGATCTTTTGGTGAACACCGTCGCAGGGAGCAGGCTATCAACTTTGGCCTGACCGCGAAATCGGTATCCCCGCGATGGACGTTTGCACTCACTTAAGAATGTGCAGTGCTGCTGGATCGCGTGGCAATGTCGCCCGCAAATTCATGGACGATGAATTGATCTTCATCGTTCGCGGGCCGAATTGTATTTCTTGATTCGCACGAAATCACCGGGGAATCGAGCCACTTTTAATGGGGAATGAGGATTTGTCCGGGTTCGGCATTGTTTTCGCGTTGAATGCTCACGCGGTGCCCGGCAGAGTCGCCGCACGTTTATATTTCTCATTCGAAGGAAAGTTTCTGATGGGGTCGATGTCGAAGACACGGAGCGGATTCACGCTCATTGAATTGCTGGTAGTGATTGCGATCATCGCCATTCTCATTGCCTTGCTCTTGCCCGCGGTGCAGCAAGCCCGCGAAGCCGCCCGGCGGACGCAGTGCCGCAATCACATGAAGCAACTTGGTCTGGCGATGCACAACTACCACGACCAGTTTAATGTGCTGCCTTATGGCGTGATGGGTGTCGGCACCTTCCATCAACGCGATACCTGGATGCAGCAGATTCTTCCCAATCTCGATCAGGCCCCGCTGTACAACCAGTATCAAGCGGTGGTCACGCAATATGTGATGGACGTTCCGACCGCGGTTCGCGATGCCATCCTCCCTCCGTTGATGTGTCCTTCCGATCCCTCGGGGCCGGCTCGCGGCGGGTCGGGACCAACACGCTCGGGCGGAGATGGTTTTCAGGGCAACTACGTCATGTGCATCGGCAAGACGCAGAACTACAACGTCGACAACGGCGGGTTGTTCTGGCAGCTTTCGTCGGCGCGGCTGCGCGATGTGATCGACGGAACCAGCAATACGATTCTCGGCAGCGAAGTCATGATCCGCGGTAAAACCAACACCGGCGGGTGGGGCGAAGGCGGCGGCTACTGGGGCGGCGGCGAAGGGGGCGGCTATGGCTTCACGACACTCGAACCCCCCAATACGCCGATTACCGACCAGGTGTATGCCTGCAAGAGCACGATCTGGCCCAACGCGCCGTGTACGTCGATGACGAGCTACGCCACGCAGCGCATCTTCGCCCGCAGCTACCACACGGGCGGCGTACATGCCGTGATGGCGGACGGTGCCGTGCGATTCATTTCCAGCAACGTAGACCGCGTGACGTTCCAGAATCTCGGCTCCCGCATGGGGAACGAAACCCTCGGCGAGTTCTAAAGGCGGCTCGATTCGCACGGTGGTGGCCTTCCCGATGCCCGTTGTCATCGGGCGTCGGTGGAGGCCTGTCGCATTCACGATTCATTCCAGGTGACTTGGTCACTGTTTTTCTGTGAGGTCGATTACGATGTCTGCTGGTACTCGCTCCGTCTCCGTGTTACTGATTTCGCCGGTCGTCCTTTTCCTCGGATGCGGCGGTCAGCCCACGGGTCCGGTGATCTACAAAGTCGCCGGGACTGTCACGTTCAATTCGACTCCCGTGGACGGCGGAGAGATCATTGTTCGCAGTCAGGACGGCAAGCACGCCGCCGCTTCGCTCATCACCAACGGGCACTATGAACTGAAGGCGACCACGGGGCCCAAGACGGTCGAAGTCACGGCGATGCGCGATGTTCCGGGCAAGTTTCAGGAGTATAACCCGGGTGAGAAAGTTCCCGTCCGCGAGCAATTCATTCCCGCCAAGTACAATGCGAAAACGACGTTGAAGCTCGATGTTGCCGCCAAAGACACGCCCGACGCCAACTTCGATCTCGCGAAGTAACGCCGGTTCAACGGCACACGCAAAAATCAGAATCCGCGCATTGATTTTTCAATGTGCGGATTCTTTCTTTCATGATTCTCATACCGATCCTCACAATGAAGAGCGCGTTGTGTGGAAACCACCCTGCCCATTCTTTGTGCGATTCTTCGTGGATTTCCCCCAACCATCGGCCTATACTCGTGAGTGTTGCGTTGGATTCTACCCGCGTAGCCTCGGACGTCTTCCGACATCATTCAGTTCCCCATTCCTTTGCGTTCTGTCGAACGAAAACGCCGTTGTTCGTCCCCGGTCCGATCGTTCGCAGGGCTCGAGCCCCACGAAAAAACTTGGTATTGTGTGTTCTCTTCCCCGGCTGGTATCTCAATTGCTGTGAATCTGACTTGGCGATAGATCGTCGCTTGGGCGGATGATCCCTCAGCTTCCAACCCACTTTGAAAAACTCGCAACTATGATCGCTCGTCCGCGCGTGCTGAGATTCTGTCTGGTCGCCCTCCTGGGCGTGGTCATTTCCGGCTGCGGCGGAGGGAGTGACACCCCCCCGTTGGGTCGCGTCACGGGCAAAGTCACCCTCGGCGGCGAACCGCTGGTGGGTGTCATTGTGATGTTCAAACCGCAGGAAGGCCGCGCAGCGACTGGCACGACCGATGCGGAGGGGCGGTACACCCTTGAGTACGTCTACCGGGTGCCTGGCACAAAAGTGGGACCAACCACCGTGATGTTCGAGTGGCCGTTGGGAGCGAAAGACGCCAAACCGCTCGATCCCAAATACACGCTGAAATCGGAACTGAAAGTGGACGTGAAAGCTGGTTCCAACACGTTCGATTTCAATTTGGAAGGCGACCCGAAAAAAAATCTCAAACCAGTCGACTGATGACGCTCTAAGACCGTCGGCTGGAGTACTCGTCCCGGGATCCGGGATTCACAGTCCAACGCATCGGTCAATACGAAATCATTCTTGCGAGGACAATTGTTGTGCCGCGTTCGGTACGCTCGGTCCTTTGACACGAGGAATGCCAGATGGTGATGGAACAGCGGAATCGTCGCGGATTTACCTTGATTGAATTGCTGGTGGTCATCGCGATCATCGCGATTCTGATTGCCTTGCTCCTCCCCGCCGTGCAACAGGCGCGGGAAGCGGCTCGGCGGACACAGTGCAAGAACAACTTGAAGCAATTCGGTCTGGCCACGCACAACTACCACGACATTTACGGCACGTTCCCGCCCAGCTTCATCATGCGGAACCCGCCTTCGGCCAACGCGAACTCGGTCGAACGGAGCATGTACAGTTGGGGCTCGTTCATTCTGCCGCAGATCGACCAGGCTCCGTTGTTCAATCGGCTGAATGTCGGCAACGTGTTGTTGGAAACGAATCTGATCAACGGCAATGTGAGTGCGCTGCAAACCGGACTCCCGGCGTTCCGTTGCCCGTCCGATACCGGTCCGCAATTGAACAACTTCGATGATGCGTCTTCCGACGACCCCGTGCAGAACGCCAATCAGTACAACGCCTACCTGACGTCGAACGGGACTGACCGGATCGCCACGTCGCTGTCCAACTACGTGATAGTCGCCGGAACGTCGGACAGCACCACGCCACCGGTCTATGCGGCCCAATACGGCCCCGCTCAGGGCGTCGGCTTCATCAACTCGAAGATCAATTTCAAGGACATTACCGACGGCTCCAGTAATCAGTTGATGATCGGCGAACGCGCCTGGCGTTTCAAGGGTCTGACGATCGGTGCTGCCAATGTCTTCGGGTTTAGCGCCGAAGTGAACCTTGCGGGCAGCAACGTCCGCACGGCTGCCCTTGCCGCTCACGGGATTGTTTACGATGGCCTCAATGTCACGGCCATCAATCGCGTCCATCAACGTCGCAGCTTCAGCAGCAACCACGTCGGCGGCGTCCACTTCCTCATGTGCGATGGGGCCGTGCGATTCATCAGCGAGAACATCGACTACGTCAAGCTAACCGTCACGCAGGCCCCGTATCCGCAGGGCTTCACCACCACCACGCTAGCTAAGTTGTGCGTGCGCAACGACGGTCAACCGGTCGGTGAATTCTAGCCAACAGTCGTCCGCTTGAAACACACCTAAAGAGGGGCCGGGAGAAATACTCCCGGCTCTTTTTTCGTTGGCACCCCACATGCCCCTCCAATGCCGGTTTCCTCTCCCCCGTTGCATCCACCGGAGGACATCCCGGTTGCCGCTCGGAGACTTCCCATGTATTGTGGAGCCGTCTGCCACGCGGCAGGACATTCACCCGAAGCGGCGATGAAGGATGTGGTCATGGGCTTGATGGACGGAAAAAAGGGGCTGGTGTTCGGGATTGCGAACGACTATTCGATCGCCTGGGGCATCACGGAGGAATTGCATCGCCAGGGTGCTCAACTGGGGTTCACGCATCTGCCGGATAAGGACCCCGCAAATCCCAAGATGGAACGCCGCGTCCGCAAACTCGTCGACCCAATCGGCGCGAAGCTGGTTGTCCCGTGTAATGTGCAGGATGACGCCGACCTGGATCGCACTTTTGAGAAGGTGAAAGAAACCTTCGGCACCATCGATTTCGTCGTCCATTCGGTCGCTTATGCCCCGATTGAAGACTTGAAGGGGCCGGTCTATGGCGTCAGCCGTGAAGGCTTCAAAACGTCGATGGACATCAGCGTGTACAGCCTGATGGCGGTCTGCAAGCGGGCCAAAGATCTGATGCCCGATGGCGGCAGCATCATCACGCTGACCTATCTCGGCGGCGAACGCGTCATCCCCGGTTACAACGTGATGGGCTTGTGCAAGGCGGCGCTCGAATCGGCCACCACATATCTCGCGCACGAACTGGGGACTAGCAAGATCCGCGTCAATGCGCTGAGTGCCGGACCCATTCGGACGTTGAGTTCGTCCGCGGTCAAAGACTTCGACGTCATGCTGAACATGTATGACGCGATGGCACCCATGCGGCGGAATGTCGATCAGGCCGAAGTCGGCAAGTCGGCGCTTTACCTGCTCAGCGATATGTCGACCGGCGTAACGGGCGAGACGCTGCATGTCGACTCCGGTTACCATGTGATGGGTGCGCCGCCGGCCGATGCCAAGTTTGGTTGAGGCGCGTTGTCATCCATGAGTGCCGAATCCGTCACGCGCGTCGGGATCGCTATCGTTGAACGGGCGGGGCGCTTCCTTGTGGGCGTGCGTCCTGAAGGTGTCCCGCTCGCCGGTGCGGCCGAATTTCCGGGCGGAAAATGCAGTCCCGGTGAATTCCCGGCGGCGTGTGCCGAGCGCGAATGCCTGGAAGAAACCGGTCTCGCGGTGAGTGCCGTGGAATGTCTGGAAACGCGGACACATCGTTATCCGCACGGCGTCGTGGAGATTCATTTCTGGATGTGCCGCCCGGTGGATGAACCCATCGGGACGGTACTCCTTGGGAACTTCCGCTGGGCCGATGCCGCCGAGTTGCCGACGCTGCCATTCCCGGAAGCGAATGCCGCGGTAGTGGCCGCGCTGCTGCAACGTTGCCAGGCGTGAGTGCTCTATGGTGCCTCAGTCGGCGGTTTCATGCCATCGAGCCACCGCTGCGCTTCGGCGAGTTCGTCCGTCAGCGCCGGGTCTTGCCCGTAGAGCACGATGATGGCCCGGATCGTCGGCCATGTCTTCGAGGGATTGGCCTGCGCAACTTCAATAAGTTCGCGGACATACTTCTGGCGTTGTGATTCGCCCACTGTGCGCTCTTCGTTAATCTGTTCCTGCCAGCGCTGAGCCAAGGCCAATTCTACTGCGGATGCACCGCCGGCCTGTGTCATCGTGATAAAGGCGGACAGCCGAGTCTCCGCCCGAGTCAGGTCGCCTTCCACCCATAACCGACGGATTTCTGTCAGTTGACGCACCGGTTCCCGCGGACTCGGTCCCCGTCGTTCCCGCCGTCGGGGTGAGATCAGCGACTGTTCGAGTTCGTAGACACCAATCTCCAGCAGCAGCGGTTCGACCTTCGCATACAATGCCGAGCGTTGTTCCTGCGGCAATTTGTCGAAGCGGTCATTAAACACCAGCGGCTCCAGCAATTCATCACGGGCACGTATCCATTCCGGTCCCGCGGGTTCGCTGAGAATGCGTTTTGCCTCGGCAATGTTCCGTTCGGGTGTCCCCGGTGCGAAGGCCATCCAAAAGACGAACGCGATCAATCCTACCAGCAAGCCCAGCAGTACGAACGTGTTGTTCATGATGCGCTGAAACCAGCTCGGCTCGTTACTGCGGATGACTTCCGCACGCACGAGGTCCCGCATGAAGGTCGCCGCACCGGGGCCTCCCGCATGCGCTGCCGAATCGAACGCTCCGTCCGGGGGAGTGGCGTCGTCATCGCGGACGGCCGAGAATTTTCGCACCACTTCTTGCAGCCGTCGCGACACCACAAAGGCATCCGGAGGGCGATCGTCCGGCGATTTTTTCAAGAGATCGTCAATGATCAGATCGACGGCCGGCGGGAGTTCCGGGACATAACGGCTGGGTTTATCGAACTGGCCGTAACGCTGTTTGTGCATCACGTCCATCGCCGTCGGACCGGTAAACGGCGGGCGTCCGGTGAGCATGGCATACAGGAGTGCTCCCAATGAATACAGGTCGCTCCGTTTCGTGGCACGCTGTCCCTGGGCTTGCTCGGGGGACATATATTCCGCGGTGCCGATCACGCCGCCGGTGATGGTGAGCCGTTCGGCGGCGAAGAGTTGCGCGACACCGAAATCGGTTAATTTGACCTGTCCTTCTTTCGACAAGAGCACATTCGACGGCTTGAGATCGCGGTGGATAATCCCCGCATCGTGCGCGGATTTCAACGCCGCCGATAATTGCGTGGCGATCTCGAACGCCTGCTGCCATGGCAGTCGATGTTCTCGCTTCAACAAGTCGGCCAGCGTTTCTCCGGCGACATATTCCATCGCGAAGAAGTACGTTCCGTCATCGACACCGCTGTCGAGCAAACGGACGACGTGCGGATTCGTGAGCGCTTTCAGAGCTTCGGCTTCGCGAGTAAATCGCATCACGAAGCCTTCCTCGCGGGCTAGCGTGGGGGGCAGGACTTTCACCGCGGCGAGTTCCCCCGTATCGCGATGACGACCGAGGTAAACGTTCCCCATTCCGCCGGCACCGATCTCTTCCAGCAAGGCGTACGGCCCGAGTGTCTGGCGGTCCATGTCGATACAATCCGGAAGAAAAAGAGCGGCCCGCCCTCGCCAATTACGACGCTCGTGCCACAATAAAGCTCCGACTCCACGCCGTCGATGTCATCGCCCACAAATTGCACGCCTTTGGAAGCCCAGCCATTCCGATGGCTGGGTCTCTTCGACTCAGCGCAAAGACAAGAACGATGAACCGCACTCATGATTACCACGCCGCCGTGCTGCTCATTGCGCACGGCAGCCGTCGCCCCGAAGCCAACGCCGATTTGCAGCAACTCGCCGAGCAAGTCAGGACGACTGGCGGGTATGCGATTGTGGAAGTGTCATACCTCGAACTGACAACGCCCACGATTGATGAAGGGGGCCGCGAGTGCGTGCGGCAGGGGGCCACGCGCGTGTTGATGCTGCCGTACTTTCTCTCCGCAGGCGTGCATGTCGTGCAGGACCTGGAAGCGGCGCGGCAAGCGCTCGCGGCCGAGTTTCCCCATGTGCAGTTCCGTCTCTGCCCGCCCTTGGGATTGCATCCGCTGATGACGCAGATCGTGTTGAGTCGGTTGCAGGAAGGGCGGAAAGCTGAGAGCTAAAAGCGGAAAGCCTGAGGAAGAGCTTTTTTTCTCAGGCTTTCCGCTTTTAGCTCTCAGCTTTCCGCCTCTCTCACCACGGCGTTTCCATCATGTGGACGATCTGCCGGGCGAGGCGTTCGGTGGCCTCCTGCGTCGCCGTGGCGAGCGACTGCCCGATTTCCGGAGCGAACTCGGCCTGACCAACCGTCGGGAGCGATTGCGGCTGCAACGGGACTTCCTGCGAAGAGAGCACTTGCCCCGATCGCAAGTCTTCCCACGTCACGCGCACCATCAGCGAAAGCTGCAACTCGCGCGGGTCGTCGTACTTGTTTTCGCCGAGGACGTTCTTGCGGACTTCGACAATCCGGCCGGTGAGTCGAGTGTCGGCTTCACGCCCCTTGGCGAGACGGAACGGCGTGTGCGTTTGAATCTCGCGATGAACCGCTTCGGTCACCTGATATTCAATCCCCCGGCGGAACGTATCGTTCTGAAAGATGGGGACATCAACCGTGCGGACTTCGGGGCCGTAGACATTCCCCGCGCGATAGCCGCAGCCGCTCAGAAGCACGGCGAGCAACATGATGACAGACCGCGAGCGCCCGCTTCCCGATGAGAGGAAACGTTGCCGGCTTCGATCTGTCACGGTCTGAACCACCGTTGCTCTCAAAGAACTCCGTTACAGCCGCGATTGGCCCGACATGCCAGGTTCAATCGGGGCGTCTTCTGTCTCGATGTCTTCCGACTTCAATTGTTTCGGACGTGAGAAGCGGTTGAAGAAGCCGCCACGGTTCGCGTTTTCTTCCCCATTGATCAACGTCTCGCGGGATTCGGCATCACCGGGCGATTCCGGGGGCATCGGCTGCGGGCGTCCGAACCAGCCCCGTCGTGGCGGGTCTTCCGCTTCTTCGATGGGCTTGGCGTCGCTGTCGTCGATCGGTGCTTCCCCATTCGATCCGCGTCCGAACACGCCAAACAAGCGGCGCGGCGGAGCCGATGCCTTCTCTTCCGTTGGTATTTCGGCAGTGGCTTTTGCCGGCGGTGCAGCGGGCTTCGGCAGCGGGTTGACATCGCGGGCATTCCGCATGTCCCACCATTCGCGTTTCGGATCGGGCTGCGAGGTCAGCAATCGCTGGCCGGACGCATACGCCGGGCCGAGTTCCTGCAATCGCTGTTTGGCTCGGAGTGCCGCTTGCGTTTGCGGGAATCGGTCGATCACCAGATGGCAATACACCGCCTGAGCGCGCTTGTTGTTCTTCCGTTCGTAGAAGACCACCAGTTCCCATTCGCGATCGGCCTTGGCCTCTTCCATGCGGGCCAGTTCGTCCTGAACCCGCTTGCTGTCCGACGAATCGGGATACAGTCGCAAGATGCTTTTCTTCAGGTTTTCGGCATCTTCGAGAGTTTTGCCATCGTAATGCGAGCCCTGATACGACATCAGCTTCACATGCGAACCAAGCACGAACGCATTCTGCACGTGCGGGCTGTTCGGGTACTCTTCCCGTAGCAGAGTGAAGTGGCGGTCCGCTTCGACGAAGTTGTTGCGGCGAGCGTAATGGCTCGCGGCGAGCATGAGCGCGTCATCGGCGAGCGGACCGGTGGGATCGTTGAGCCAGATCAACCGCAGGCAGCCGACGCCGTTGCCTTCGGTATCAAACCACGGCTTCGATTTATCGGTGAAGTTGGGCACCCAAACCGGCGAACGCGATTTTTCCGGCGGCTTTTCCGCGGGCAAGCGGTTTCCGAAATCGTCGTAATTCGCCTGTTGAATTTCACCGACTTCCGCGACCTTCGGGAAATCGAGCCATTGGCGCGCGATTTCGAAGAGCCGCTTCGAGACGTCGTCGAGATGCCGTGTCGAGGGATAATCGCGCAGCAGCTTGGCGTAAGAGTTCTCGGCTTCGTAGAAGTTGCCGAGCTGGTATGCCGACTCGCCTTCCATGAAGAGGGCGTCCTCGCGGATCTCGCTCTTCTTGTACTTCTTGGCAACCTTTTTGAACGACGCCTGGGCAACCGCGTATTTCTCGTCTTTGTAGAGATCTTCCGCCGCCGTGTATTCTTCCGTCCCGGGGATTGGTTTCAGCGAACCGTTGCTGGCTTCGATCTCGTCTTTCTTCTTTTCCCACAACGAACCGAGCAGCCGCCGTTCGGTGGGGCCGTGGATGTTGTCGATGTTGTCCTGACGATTCTTCAGCAACGCCGAGCGTTCCCACGGCGTGACGCAGCCGGAGAGCAGCAACGCCAGCCATCCGCCGACGAAAACGCGGCGGGCAGTGCAGGACCACGTCGATTTAGGAGGGGGCGTCATCCGTGACTTTCATCGCCGCTTATGCAGCGCGGGCCTCTGGGGGAAACCGGTCGAATCCATCCACCGGTTACGAGAGATAACTGAGCATTTTCGGCCGGCGTCCCAACGCATGGGAAATCGACGCCGTCGTGACCTGCTTCATCTCCTTGTACTGTTGCGGCGACAGCACCAGCCGTCGCCATCCGTCCCCCTCACTCGCCAGCTTTCGCAACGCTGCGGCCGTTCCCGCATGAATCGCGATTTGGCTGTATTCTTCCCGTTGGCAGTCCGGGCAGATCAGCCCCCCCTGTGAGACCCAAAATCCAAACGTCCGACCTTCGACCAGTTCGCAGCCGCACGCCGCACAACTCTCGAAGTCCGGTAATTGTCCAATTTCTCGCAGGATCACCAGCTCGAATCGCAAAATTGCCCGGCGGACCAGGTCGCTCTGCTGAAAATCATGCAGGGCTTCCACGGCGGCGTCGAACAATTCCGGATGCGGGTCATAATCCTCGGTCAGTCCCAGCAGCAATTCCGCGAGGTAATACCCCGCGTACAATCCCACCAAATCCTTCTCGGGCGGTTTGAACCGACCGACGAGTTTGGCTTCGGTGAGAAGGTCGAGACCGGAACTTGATTTGCGGAGGAACACTATCTGACAGTGCGCGAGGAGGTCAAGAGCAGACTCGAACGGTCCCTTGAGCCGCCGCCCGCCCTTCGCCAGCGCGGAAATGCGTCCATGCTCACGAGTTAGCAGCACGACAATGCGACTCGTCTCGCTGTAATCCGTGACCCGCAGGATCAATCCCTCGCCTTTCTCCGCCGCCATAACCGGCCAGTGTAGCCGGTTGGTGAAAACGATCCACCCCAGACCGGAGCGCGAGCGACGGGAGAAATAAAGTGATGAGTGAGGATGGATGAGAGATGGGTGGAAAGAGATTCTCATCACTTATCCCTCACCATTCATCACTTCCGCACTCCTGTTGCTCGCGCTCTGGTCTGGGACGACACACGTCGTCCTTGCATTGCGGTCGGTCACTCGGGAAACTGATTTCGCCTCTCGAGTTCCCGTCGGTCGCGTGTTCAAAACGTCTGATCCTGATTGTGGAGTCCGCACCATGTGCAAACCGTCCAATCGCCGTGGCTGTCGGGAAGCGGGCCTGCTCACCGCGCTGGTTCTGTGTCTGATGGCTCAGGTGTCCGGCGTGATGGCGGCCGAACCGTTGGTCATCGATATTAAAGGTCCAGCGGGCGACTGGGTCGTTCAGGAAGCGACGGGCCGCATCTTCGTGTCCCTTCCGGACGAGAACGTCGTGGTCGAATACGACGCACAAGCCAAAGAAGTCCGCCGCTTCCCGGTCGGGCCGATACCCACCGAGATGATCATCAAAGGCAACCGGTTGATCGTCGCCTGCACCAAGTCTCCTGCGTTGCAGGTGATCGACCTGAAGGACAACCGCGACCTGGGTTCCGTTAGCGTCAACGGTCGCGGACCGTATGCGTTGTTCTGTTCTCAGGCGGAAAATGAGTACGTCTACGGCATCTGTAATCCGGGCAGCGCCTGGTGGGATGGCGAAGTGAGTCAGATTGACCTCGCCACGATGAAAATCCGCAAAAAGACCCGCGTGCAGCCGTGGAGACAATCGCACCCGGTGCATGTGGCGATGAGTCGCGATGGTACCTGGCTGATTCCCGATGCACGGGGGCAGTCCAGCCCCAGCGGGGCCGATCTGATGAAGGTCGATGAAGATCAATGCACCTTCACGCAACTTCAGAATCTCCACGAAAGCTTCGGTCCGATCGTGGCGGATCCTCTGAATCGCTATTGGACGTTAGGCAACATCCTGATCAGCTTGGATTTATCGAAACGGGTGGGCACCTTTGCCGGGACCACGGTCGCCATTCACCCCTATTGGAACCTGGCAGTGTCGTTGACGGCAGACGCCGTCGTGCTGGAAAGATTCACCGATTTCCAGGCGATTGGCAAGATTCCGCTCACCCCGGTGAAGACCTCTCCCGTAGCCAGGAAAACGCCGACCGAGCTACAACGGATGGCGTCTTTCGATGACACCGTTCAGTTCGATTTGAAGAAAAACCTTGTTGTGATTGGCCGGGGAGAACGCGTCTTCATCGTTGATCTGCGGGAATTCTCGGACAAACTCGAGCGACGGAGCCAGATGCAGATCCCTTCCGAGGTCACGACACTCGTGGGCAAACCGCTCCGGATTCCCGTAAAACTCACGGACGAATCAACAGAGGCGACTGTCACCATCGCCCGCGGTCCCAAGGCCGCCCAAATTCGCGAGGGACATCTCCATTGGACCCCGACGGCAGAGGATGTCGGAACCGCTTCCATTCAACTGGAGTTGAAATCGGCTGATGGCAGCAAAGTGCTCGACCAGGTACTCATGAATGTGTCGGTCACGTTGCCGGTGATCGAGCTCGGTTTCTATGCCCGCGCGATGGAACTGTCACCGGATCAAAAGCGATTGCTTGTTTGGGGCGTGAGCCCCGGTGACGAGGCGCGGGCCTCGGGTGCCGTTGGAGCCGACGAATGCGTCTTGATCGACATGGATCAGCGAACCATTCTCGCCCGGGCTCCCATGCCGCAAGGGATTCGTGCGGCCACGCTGAGCAACGAGTTCGTGTTCGTTTCCCCGACCACCGGGGATCTGGTTTACCGGATGGACCATAAGCTGGAGCAGAAAGAGCGATTTTTTCTCCCGCGGGCACCAGGGGGCCTGTTCACGTTTCCAGAAAAGTCACTCGCGGTAACGTCCGAAGGACGCCAACTGCAGGTGTATGACACGAAGTCGATGCAGTTCGATCCGGTTTTCCAGCGCATGGGGGGGAATGTTCACCCCAACACTACGGCGGGTCTCATGAGTCCCCTTGTCCTGGCGATGGGTGGTCGAATCATTGATCGCAAGACTGGGGCGACACTCAGCGTGAACGCGGCGGGGTTACTGCCTTCGATTACCGGAAGCAAAGCTCACCCGGGAGATCGCAGTTTCACGTCCCGGTTTTGGGGACGCAAACTGGATGGCCAGCGACTCACGGATCATCGCGGCTCCGTAGTGACACAATGGAAAGACGCCGCAGCCGGGCGGCTTTCCGCGGACTACCCGCTGGCATTGAACCTGCGCATTGTGAATCCCGGTCGCGCACGCGCGCAAATGATGATCGATCTGTGCGACCTCGTTGATGGTTCGGTCCGACAATCTCTGGTCATTAACGAATCGTCAACCCTCAACCCAAACAGGGGACCCACCATTTACGATCACAGGAACGTGTACCTGACCGTTGACGACAAAATACTGGCACTGCAAGACAAACAACTTCGCATCGCCACGATTCCGGAGTCGGTGATCAAGGCAGTACCGACCCCGGCCCATTTCGGCTGGCAGCCACCCACCGAAATGAGCATCGACAAACCCCACACGCTGACGCTTCAGACCGGAGGCACCCACGAAGGCGTTCGTTATCATCTGCTCAGTGAGATTCAAGGTGTGACCCTTGATGCTACCACTGGGGTACTGACGATCGATACGCCGTGGATGTGGAAGGATTTCCTCACGTTCTACAAAGGCGGAAATAACCTAGACGCCCGGAGAAACCCGCCCGATTTCTCGGTATCGGAAAACGCCGTCATTTATCGCATCCTGACGGGGCGGGAGTTGCCCGCGGATCAATTTGTCACCGAGTTGCCATTATCCGTATTGCTTCGAGAAACCGACGGACAGGAAGACGCTGCCCATTTTACCGTGTTTGTTCGCGGCCCGCGAAAAGAATTCGAAACGCTCCTCGAACAACAACGAGCCGAGATGGCGCGTCTGCGTGAAGAACAGGAAACCAAGCGTCAGGCCGCCGCGGAACTCGCCGCGCGCAGTGCGGAAAATGGCAAGAATGTTGACGAACGACTGAAGGATGTGGAAACCCGCTTGCGAAGAATCGAAGCTGCACTAGATAGCGTCTTGAAGCGACTCGATGAAAAGCCATGAACTCTGGCTGAAGAGCTGCGTTGCTCAGGCGGTGCTGGGCACCACTTGCGATTGAACTCGTTCGCAAGTGACTTAGGATGGACGGCTGCGTGCCAAACACACTGGCGGTTCAGAGCGGGCGCCACCCGCGCGCACAACACGTCTCCAACAGCTTGTGGCGGTTTTCTTTCACCCCCCCGGTTGCTACCATGCAACGGCAACTCTCACACAGCCCGAACGGCGACTCGAAGGAGTGAGTGACGATGGGATGGCGGCGGAATTTTGGGATCGCGGCGGCTTTGTTCGCGGTCATGTGGTCAGCTATGGATGCAGCGGAATCGACCAAGCCGATGAAAATTACGACAATCGAAGGCATCAGCGAGTACCGGCTCGAAAACGGCTTGAAGGTGCTCCTCTTCCCCGATCCTTCCAAGCCCACGGTCACCGTCAACATGACGGTCTTCGTCGGGTCGCGGCACGAAGGTTACGGCGAAGCAGGCATGGCGCATCTGCTCGAACACATGCTCTTCAAGGGAACGCCGACCAATCCGTCGGTCCCCAAAGCGTTGCAGGCCCGCGGTGCCGACTTCAACGGGACGACCTGGGTCGATCGCACCAACTATTACGAAACGCTGCCGGCGACCGATGAGAACCTGGAGTTCGCCATCGCGCTGGAAGCCGACCGGATGATCAACAGCTACGTGAAAGGTGAAGACCTCACGTCGGAAATGACGGTCGTCCGCAACGAATTCGAGCGCGGCGAAAACTCGCCGTCGCACATTCTCGGTCAACGGATGATGGCCGCGGCCTTTGAATGGCACAACTACGGCAAGTCGACGATCGGGAACCGCGCGGACATCGAACGGGTCCCCGTCGACAGTCTGCGCCGCTTCTACAAGAAGTATTACCAGCCGGACAACGCGATTCTCGTGATCGCCGGGCAGTACGATGAAGCCAAAGTGCTGGAATACATCGGCGAATCGTTCGGCAAGCTGCCCAAACCGGAGCGCGTTCTCGAACCGACTTACACCGAAGAGCCGGCGCAGGACGGCGAGCGGATGGTGACGTTGCGCCGTGTCGGTGATGTCGCTGTGGTCGGCGCGGTGTATCACATTCCGGCTGGTGCCAGCCCCGATTTTCCGCCCATTGACGTGCTGGAAGCGATCCTCACGCAACAGCCCGCCGGGCGGTTGTACAAGGCCTTGGTCGAACAGAAGAAAGCCGCCGACATTTCCGGGGCCGCGTTCGCCTGGCATGACCCCGGTGCATTGCGACTGATGGCCGAAGTGGCCACCGGCAACCCGCCGGAAGCGGTGTTGGAAGCGATGCTCGACACAATTGAACTCGTGGTCGATCGCGGCGTTACGAAGGAAGAAGTCGACCGGGCCAAGTTGCGGTTGCTGAAACAGCGGGAGCTTTCCGCATCGAACAGTGCCGAGATCGCCGTCGAGCTCAGCGAATGGGCGGCGCAAGGCGATTGGCGGTTGTACTTCCTGTACCGCGATCGGCTCGAACAGGTCTCGGTGGAGGACGTCAATCGTGTGGCCCGGGCGTATCTCGCGCCGACCAACCGGACCGTGGGGCTTTACATCCCGGCGGAACAAGCCCAGCGGACCACCGTCCCGGCGACGCCTGAGCTGACGGCCATGATCGGCGATTATCAAGGCCGCGAAACCGGTGCTCTCGGCGAAGCCTTCGATGTGGCTCCGGCGAACATCGAAGCCCGGACGACACGCACCACACTGGAAGGTCTCAAAGTTGCGCTCCTTCCCAAGAAGACTCGCGGCAGTACGGTTGTGGTCCGGTTGTCGCTCCGCTACGGGACGAAGGAATCGCTCGTCGGCATGACCAAAGCCTGCGAGTTCCTGCCCGTGATGATGACCCGCGGGACGAAGCAACTGACGCGGCAACAGTTGCAGGACACACTCGATCAGAATCTCGCCACGCTAAGTGCGTCCGGGGGAGCGGGTGAGGCGACATTTGCCATCCAGACCAAACGCGACAAACTGGCCGCCGTGCTCGATCTGTTGCGGCAGGTGTTGCGCGAACCCACGTTGCCGACGGCGGAACTCGACGTGATTCGCCAGTCCGTCCGCTCGGATTTGGAACAGAGCCTGACCGACCCTCAAGCCCTGGCCGTGCGGTTGGTGCAGAAGACGCTGAGCCCGTACCCGGCGAACGATGTCCGCTACACGCCAAGCATGCAGGAAGAGATCAAGCTGGTGCAGGATCTGGACATTGCCGCACTGCGCAAGCTGCACGGTGACTTCCTGAGCGCCCAGGCCGGGCAATTGACGATTGTGGGCGATTTCGATCCCGATGAGGCGATGGGCATCTTCGAGAAAACGTTGAAGGGCTGGAAATCGAAACAGCCTTACGAACGGATTTCCCGGACGGCGTTCCTCGACGCCAAACCGCAGACGGTGAAGATCGAAACGCCCGACAAGGCCAACGCCTTCTACTTTGCAGGCGAAGTCTTCGCGATGAGCGACAAACATCCGGATTATCCGGCGCTGGTGATTGCGAACGAAATCTTTGGTGCCGGGGCGCTCTCGTCGCGATTGGGCGACCGCGTTCGGCAAAAAGAAGGCTTGTCGTACGGCGTGGCTTCCATTTTTCGGGCCTTGCCGCTCGATGAACGGGCGTCGTTGTCGGTGTATGCGATCACGAATCCCGAGAACATCGACAAGGTTCAGACGGCGATTCGCGAAGAACTGGTGAAGCTGATCAAGGAAGGAATCACGCAGGCGGAACTGGATGCCGCACGCGAGGGTTATCTGCAGGGTGAGGCCGTGGGACGAACCAAAGACAACGCGCTCGCCCGGCTGCTGGATGAGACGTCCTACACCAATCGGACGATGGCGTACTATGCGAACATGGAAACCGCCATCAAAGCCCTGACCGTGGAAGACGTCGCGAAGACGTTCGCCAGGCACGTGTCCGCTGAGAAGCTGTTCATTGCCATCGGTGGCGACTTCCGCAAGGATGCCAAGCCTGCCGCGAAGGATGACGCGGCGAAACCAGCCAAGTAAACTGACGGGGAGACGTTCGGACACCACGGGCAGGGGCTGCTTGCCCGTGGTCTTCTGAAAGCGACCGATGACGTCGTCCGATCCGCCGATTGATCGCGAGAGGATTGCCCTCGGCATTCAGCAACCGTGGGCGGAATTCATTCTGCGCGGTATCAAAACCATCGAGGTCCGTTCCCAGCCGACACAGGTCCGCGGCACGATTTATCTCTACACGTCCAAGCGGACCTCCAATTTGGAAGCCGCCCAGGTTGCCGCGACCGAGCATGAGATTGATATCGCTTCGTTGCCGACAGGGTTGCTGGTGGGAACGATCGATCTCGTCGATTCGCGACCGTGTCAACCGGCGGATGTCCACGCCAGTTGCGTTCCCGCCGAGTTGCTGTTGAACCACCATGCGTGGATACTGGCCAATCCGCGACGCTTCGAGAAGCCGGTGCCGGTTCGCTTTCTGCCATATGGGGTATGGTTCTACCCGTTCCAGCGCAAGGGACAGTAGCCCGTCGATTCCGTGGAAATTGTGAACGGCATCATTTTCCGCTGTGCGGTTTCGCGCCCCGCGAGGATGGACGCCGCGATGTCAGTTAACACGGGGCGAGCTCCGCGCGAGGCGCGAAACCGCGAAGCGAAGATCATCGCCGGTTTTGACATCGACGTAGAATGCCCCACCCTCACCGCGCCGCCAGGCGTTCGCGCGCTTGCCAGTTCTTCCAGCCTTCGTCGAGGAACTTGGCAAATTGATCGGTGGTCGCATATCCGAGTTGTTTGCCCAGAATCTGCTTACCGTCGGGAGTCATGATCACATAGGACGGGATCACAATTTCGCTGATCATTTTATTCATCAACTCGCGGTTGTCCGATAAAATTTTCTCGGCAAGCTCACGATCATTAATCTTCGGCATTTGATCAACATAGAGCTGAACGCCGACAAAGTGATCAACTCGTTGTTGAAGCTCGGGTTTGGACATCAAGCTTTGTATCGCCCGGCTATTAACATCGTTTACCCCAACAAATCCGATGAGCATCGGTCCCCCTCGGGAACGGGCAGCCTCACGCGCCTTATCGAAATCAAGCAGATACTTTCGGCCAAAGCTCTCCATCGTTAATTCGAGATCGCTCTTCAGTGCTGCCAGCCGTTCGCGGGCTTGCCAGTTCTTCCAGCCTTCGTCGAGAAATTCGGTGAACTCGCTGCCTTCGTTGTACCCGTTATGCTTCGCGAGTACGGTCTCACCATCGGGAGCCACGATCGCGTAGTTTGGCATCGACGTGTCATTCAAATACTTCACTTCGAGACTGCGGTTTTCTTCCAGCATCCGTCTGGCGATGGAAGTGTCCTGAATGATGGGGATCTGGTCGACATAGAGCGCGGCCGTCACGAATTTCTGCAAACGCTCGTGATTCTCGGGCCGGGCCATCACCCTCTCCATCTTGCGACAATTCGCACAATTAACGCCGGTGAAATCGATCATCACCGGGCGTTTTTCTTTCTGCGCGAGAGCGAAGGCGTGCCGGAAATCCATCACAAACCGTAAGCCGTGATGCACGACGGCCGGCTCATCCTTTGTTGATGGATCCGGACCCGAGCGTGTGGGGCTAGCCACTTGAGGGACATCAAAATTCGGCGGGGCGAAGCTGACGATGTTTTCCATGACGACACCGGTCGCGCGATCCGGGAACACGGTCAGAAAGCCCAGCATGCCTGCGAGGCCGAGGAAACCGATCGCCAGCAGGCCGCTTTCGAGTGGAATCGGACCCACGGGCGAATCATGTTCGAACCGATAGAACCCCAGCAGATACAGCCCGATGGCCAAGCAGAGGACGGCCCAGATGATCATGACCGTCACATAGTCGAACAGGATCGGGTTGGGATTGTCCGCCACGCTGTAGAACTTGACGGCGGCTCCCAATTCGATCAGCCCCATTACCACTTTCACCGCATTCATCCAGCCGCCGCTTTTCGGCATTTTCTTCAGCAACTGCGGTAGCATCGCCAGCACAAAAAATGGTGAAGCGAAGGCGGTTCCAAACGCCAGCATGCCCATGATCGGCCGGAAGAATTGTCCATCGGCGGCTTGCGTGATTAAGCCTCCCACGATCGCAAACGTGCAGGTAAAAGAGGTCAGCGTAAAGGTGAGAGCCATAAAGATGGCACCGACATAACCGCCACTGCCGCCGCGCGATGCCGTCCAGTTCAACAGGAAACTCGGGACGCGAATCTCGAACGCCCCCAGCATGTTGAGGGCGAAAGCGACGAAGACTGAACCGATGATCCAGTTCAAGATGGAGTTGTTCGCCAGATCATTGGCGAAGGTCTTTCCGAAGGCATAGGACAGCCCGACACCAATCACGGTGAATGCCAGAATGATCGTCCCGCAATACACAACCGCCAGTAACAGCGGCGGCTTGTGTTCCTTCTCCGATTGCTTCAGGAAGAAGCTCACCGTGATGGGAACCATCGGGTAAGAACAGGGGGTCAACAGTGCGCCGAACCCACCGGCAATACACACGAGAATGAACACGTTGAAAGGCAACAACGTCTGGTCTTTTGGCGCTGCCGCGGGCTTCACGGCTTCCTTCACGGCAATCACCGGGGGCTCAATCCTTGGCGCTTCTGGAACCGCGACGGGTGCGAAGGGGGACGCAGCGGGTTCATCATCGGCGGGCATTTCAATCGGCGGGAGTTCTGCGGCAGCGACTTGACCGAGGGCGAACGGGGCTGTGTGTACGAGCAGGCAGCGGACGCTGTCGCAAAGTTGGTACGTGATCGTGCCGGAGACTCCATAGTCGCCCGCCGTTTCGCCGGTCATGCGGTATTGGCGCGACCACGTCACGTCGTCGTGGTAGGTTTCCAGCGAATTCCCCATATCGCTGGTTTCAATTTTCGGCGGGACGGAAGGTTTGAAGTGGGCGTCGATCGCTTCCAGATTCCGCAGCGCTTCCAGTTCGATCTCCGTCGGTTCGCCGCCAATATCTTTTTGCGTGAGTGAGTAACTGTGCCAGCCGGGTTGCAGTTTCGCGGTGATCTCGACGGTGACGGTCTCCCCTTTGGCCGCATGAGCCGGATTCAGTCGCACGAGATATTCGACCGGATCGGGGGAGGGACTCGTCTTCCGCATCGGCTTCAACGTGTCTTCATACCGCACGGCTGAAGACGCGGCGGCTGGTCCCGCAGCCGCAAGAACCAACTCGAACGCAGACTTTAATGGCACGCACTTCCCGCCGTGTTCCGGGTCGCTGCAGTATTGGCCTTCAAGGCGGCCTTTGATGGTGAGTGAGCCGTCTCCGGCAACGCCGGGGGGCGTACGGAATTCGCGAGTCCAGACGACCGTTCCCTCGTGCTTGGTGACCTTGGCATCGAGGTCCGGATCGAAAGCCGTCTTGCCGGGTTCATTGGGAACGAATCCGTCACCCAGAGGGTCCAGACCGGGGGTCTCGATGCGGATCATGGTCCGCCCGCCGAAGTCACCATCGGTTCCGTAGATGTGGTATCCCGCCGGGACGTCCACCTGCACCGCGAGTTTGACCATTCCGGCCGGTTTGAACGTGGCCGGGTCGGCGGTGACGGCAACGACGGCCTTCGGAATGGCTGAGCCGACCTTGGGCTTCTTCGGCTTCAGAAAGTCGCCCAGATCGGTCTGCGCGAGCAGGTTGCCGCTGATGCCGCCCAGCAGCCCGACGATGACCAGAAATGATGTCCAACGAACCGACATCCGACGCCTCCTGCGACAGCGCCCGGTGACGGCCCCGTTACCGAATCGGAAGTGAGGCCCGCACGACAGCGCTGTCGAACACCTTACGCAGTTTTCATTCCCAACGCGGGGGCGAATTGTGATCTGTGCCGAAAGTCACCCCATGTTGGGAGAGCCGGCCGAACCGCGGCCTGCGTTCAAAGTTCTCACGGCATAATATCTTACCGTCTTTGGCAACGGGACTCTACACGGACGCCCATTGGCAACGATCACATGCCCCTCTCCCGATTTCTTGGATGCCGTGAGGTGGCCTGCGGTGACGAACGCCCGGACAACTTTACAAAGCGGTGTCATGACTGCGGAAAAATCCGCGGTTCTGACACAGCGAACCGGGCAACCTCTGAACCCGCCCCATTGAGGCGTGTCTCATGCGCTGGTATGGTACAGAGTTCCGGTTGCAACGGATTCACCTTGCCGAACAGCAGATTGAGACGATATTGAGGAGGCGGATTGTGGCCCCGCAGGCGATGCACGATCGAGATGGCGTGATCTGGTTGGACGGCGAAGAGATCGCCTGGCGCGATGCCCGCGTCCACGTTCTTTCGCACAGCCTGCACTACGGCAGCGCCGTGTTCGAAGGAATGCGCGTTTATAAGGGAAAGGTCTTCAAGCTCCGCGAACACACCGAACGGTTGCACGTTTCGGCGAAACTGCTGAGCTATGAACTCCCGTACTCCGTCGCTGCGCTGGAAGAAGCCACCAACGCGATGGTGCTGAAGAACAAACTCGATTCGGGTTACGTGCGGCCGATTGCCTGGCGCGGCCCGGAAGTGATTGGGGTTTCGGCGAAAGGGGCCAAAGTGCATGTCGCCATCGCCGCATTTCCCTGGCCCGCCTACTACGGCGATGAAGCCCGGAATTTTGGCATCAAGCTGATGACATCCACGTGGCGGCGACCATCGCCGCAAACTGCGCCGACCGCCAGCAAGGCGTCGGGGCTGTATATGATCTGCACGATGAGCCGGGATGCCGCCGAAGCCGCGGGGTATCAGGATGCCTTGATGCTCGATTACCGCGGCCAGATTGCCGAGGCCACCGGCGCGAATTTCTTCATGGTCGTCAAAGGTGAACTCCACACGCCGACGCCGGATTGTTTCCTCGACGGAATCACGCGCCGCACGGTGATGGATCTGGCGAAGAAGCGCGGGATCAAGGTGATCGAGCGGGCGATCTTCCCCGAGGAATTGCCGCAGGCCGAGGAAATCTTCCTGACCGGAACGGCGGTGGAAGTGGTGCCCGTGGGTAAGATCGACGACCGGACGTTCAAAGTCGGCCCGATCACGCACCAACTGCAGGATGATTACCAGGCGCTGACACAGAACTTCTGATCGCACTGCGGTAAATCGATGCCCACAGAAGCCCAGGGATTCCGATCCTTGGGTCTCTTTTTGCGCGGCGCGAGTCCTGCGATCCGCAAAGCGCAAGCGGCGGACGATCACACGTGCTGAATGAGCGCCCACAGCCAGCCGGGGACCGCAAACAGCCCGAGCGTGGCAATCGCACAGAGTCCCATCGCGAGATACGACGGCGTGGCGTTACTGTCCGTGGCCGTGACCGCCATTGGTGCGGGTTGCAGATACATCGTGCCGATGACCCGCAGGTAGTACCACGCTCCGATGGTTGCGTTCACGGCCAGCCAGATCGCGAGCCAATGGCCCGATTCGCTTCCCGTTCCCCACGCGGCGAGGAACAGATTCAGTTTGCCGAGAAAGCCCGCCGTGGGAGGCAAGCCCGTCAGGCTGAACAGAAACAGCGTCAGCAGCAGCGCGATCGCGGGTTGGTTGCGGCTGAGACCGGACAGATCCTCGATCGATTCCATGCGTCGATCCGGCCGTTGCAGCACGCCCAGCACCGCGAAGGCCCCCAGCGTCATCGCGCCATACACGACCAGATAGAACAACAGTGCCTCAAAGCCCGTTGGTCCGCCGGTGGTCGCCGTTCCCACGACGAAGCCGACGAGCATGTACCCCGCGTGGGACACGCTGGAAAACGCCAGCATCCGGCGGATGTCGGTCTGCAATAATGCCAGCAGATTGCCCACGAACATCGACAGGACCGCCAGCCACCACAGCAACGGCTCGGAAAATTGAGCCAGCGACCAATGATCCAGGGCTTCCACCGGCACAGCCAGCACGCGGTAAAGTGCCACAAAGCCCGCGACTTTCGGGACGAACGACAACATCGCCGCCGCAGCGTTCGGAGCCCCCTGGAACACATCCGGCGCGTAGAAGTGGAACGGCACCGCGGTCAACCGGAAGGCTAACCCGGCCACCATCATCATCACGGCGACGACAAGCAGAATCGGCATCGGATGTGCGCGTCCCGCGGTCAACGCCGCATAAATCGCTTCGAGATTCGTGGAACCGACCGAACCATACAGATAGCTCATGCCGAACAGCAGCATGCCCGATGAGAAGATGCTCAGCAGAAAATACTTCATCGTGGCTTCCTGTGCGGGGGCGTCACGCCGCGGCAGCAACAGGAATAAATAGGTCGGCACGCTGATCAATTCGAGGGCGATAAAAATACCGACCAGATCGTTCGCCGCGGCCACGAGATTCACTCCGGCGATGATCGACAGCAGGCACGCCTGAGTTTCCGCGGAGCGGGCATCGTCGGCCTGATTCCACGTCAGCAGGACCAATACGGCACCAAAGGCTAAGCTGACGCCGCGAATGAACCACGTCAGTTCGTCGAGTCGGAACGGACCGGTCGTCACAGGTTGCGGGGATGTGCCCCACCAGACGTAGCCCGCGACGAGCAATGACAGCAGCGACAACCAACCCCAGCGGTGGCGCAATCCCGCGGGGGCTTCACCCCGTTCGGAAACGAGAAACGGTGCCGCGAAGAACATCAGACAGACCGTGGCCAGGACGATGACGTCGGGCACGATCAGGCCGACGGCCCGATTGAGTTGTTGGACGGCGTCCGAGATCACCAAATCATTCACGGTTGCATCTCACCCACTACGACCTTCACGTCATGATGGGACGTCACTTGATAGACGTAAGCCACCCCTTCGACATCGGGTCGAATCAATTCAATCAGCGTCTGCGGAAACAGTCCGAGATACAGGCACAACGCCAGGAGCGGAGCGAGTGCGAGCACTTCGCGGGCATTCAAGTCGGGAACGTCTTCATCGTGTCCATCGTGCGAATGCGGCAACTGCACCGGACCAAAAAATGCCTTCTGCAAGACGCCCAGAAGGTACCACGCCCCGAGGACCACGCCGAGGGCACCGAGCGCGGAGTACAACATGTCGACCTTGAACATCCCGGCGAGTGCGAGGACTTCCCCCACAAAGCCGTTGAGTCCCGGCAGGCCGATGCTGGCGAAGACGGTGAAGACCATCAGCACGCCCAACCGCGGCAACCGTGTCGCCAAACCGCCGAGTTCGGAAAGCTGGCGGGTGTGATAACGTTCGTAGAACATCCCCACGAGACAGAAGAGCGCCCCGGTCGACAAGCCGTGATTGATCATCTGCAACACGCCGCCGGTGATCCCTTCGACGTTGAGGGCGAACAACCCCAGCATGCAGAAGCCGAGGTGCGCCACCGAACTGTAGGCCACGAGCTTTTTGATATCGTTCTGCGCGAGCGCACACAATGAGCCGTAGATAATGCCGATCACCGAGAGCGTCGCGATCAGGGGCGTCCCAATGGTGCGGCAGGCATCCGGCAGCATCGGCAACAGTAGTCGCAGGAAGCCGTAGGAACCGAGTTTCAACAGCACACCGGCCAGCAAGACCGAGCCCGCGGTCGGAGCTTCCACGTGCGCCAGCGGCAACCACGTATGAAACGGAAACAACGGCACCTTCACCATGAACCCGGCCGCGATCATCAGAAACAACGTGGTTTGCACGACGAGCGGCAACCGGTGATGCAGCAGCGTCTGTGCCAGATCGGGAATCGAAAATGGCGTCGCGAGCCCCGTTTCCTGATGCACCATCAGCGACAACGAAATCAACCCCAGCAGCGTGATCAGGCTGCCCCCCAGGGTGTAGATGAAGAACTTGCCCGCCGCATATTTCCGCAGCGGTCCCCCCCAGATGCCCACGAGGAAGAAGAGCGGGATCAGCGTGAACTCGAAGAAGACGTAGAACAGCAGCAGATCGAAAGAGCAGAATACGCCGAGCAGGCCGGTTTCCAGAATGAGGAGCGCCGCATAGAACTCGGCCGCCCGATCGGTGATGGCGGTCCACGAGACCAGCACCGCCGAGACGCACAACACCGTCGTCAGCAGAATCATTGCCACGCTGATGCCATCGACGCCGAGATAAAACTCGAACTTCGTGGGGACACCTGCGGGCGTCGAAGGGGCCAGCGTCAACCAATCGTGCCGGAGTTCCATCCGCGGCGAGATCGGTTTGCCGTGATCTTTCGCATTGATTTTCGGAAGAGCGGTATATTGCGAGGCCACAGCCAGTGAGACGCCGACAGTCGCCAACGTTGCCAGCAGTGCCGACCATCGGGCGCGGACGGGCGTTGCCTGGGCATCCAGCAGCAGCATCAACACCGCCGCAACTAGCGGCAGCAGAATCAACACAACCAACACACTCATGCTTACACTTCCCGGGTTCCGCCCCGTTCGCAGGTCACGCCGCGCGGACGGCGTTCAATTGGATCCCGTCAAGGATTGCAACATCCACACCATGCCCGCCGCCAGACCCAACAGCATGACGAAAGCATAGTGCTGAACCAGTCCATTCTGAATCGGCCGCAAGATCGACCCCACCACGCCAGGGATGAGTGCAACACCATCCACGATCTTGTCGATGATCATCCGGTCAAAAATCTCGGAGACTTCCGCCAGGCTGCGCAGCGGTTTCACCACCAGCGCCAAGTACAACTCGTCGAGATACAGCCCGTTCAGGGAGAACTTGACCAGCGGACTGGCGTTGTCTTTCACCCCGGCGGCACCGCGATGCGAGCCATAAACGAGATACGCTCCGGCAATACCGCCCAGCGCGAGAATGGTGCTCATCATCATCATCAGCCAGTCCGGGCCGTGAGCCGGGGCCGCGGGCATATTCGGCGTGTGATGCAGATAGTGTCCATAGAGGTGCGTCGGTCCGGTCGCGAGGCCAATCAGCAATGCGGCTGCACCGAGAATATAGAGCGGAATCGCCATTGCCGGCGGGGCGTCATGCGGATGGTGACCGGCTTCCGGCGGGAAGACTTCCGGACCATGGAACGTGAGAAAGTACGCGCGGAAGGTGTAGAACGCGGTCATCAGTGCGGTGAGCAACGCAATGCACAGAATGACGGTGTAGTAGGTCCCATGTGTCTCGGATTGGGCCGCCATGTGCAGCACCGCGAGGATTTCGTCCTTGCTCCAGAAGCCCGACAAGAGCGGCACCCCGGCGAGCGCCAATGCCCCCGCGAGGAACGTAATCCACGTGATCGGCAGCGCCGTCCGCAATCCGCTGAACCGCCGCATGTCGATCACATCGCCCATCGCGTGCATCACACTCCCGGCGGAAAGGAACAGCACCGCTTTGAAGAAGGCGTGGGTAAACATGTGGAACATGGCGTAGGTGACCGCCGGTTGCATCAGGTGCTCGGGATCGGCCCCGGCGGCTCCCAGCGACATGAACATGTAGCCGAGCTGGCTCACCGTCGAGTACGCCAGCACGCGCTTCAGGTCGTTCTGCGTGAGGGCCGTGATCGCGGCAATGAGGGCCGTTGCGGCACCCACTCCCGCGACAATCTGCAACGCAAACGGCGAGTGCATAAACAGCGGCGCACACCGGGCGACGAGGTACACGCCCGCCGTCACCATTGTCGCCGCGTGAATCAGTGCCGACACGGGCGTCGGGCCTTCCATCGCGTCCGGCAACCAGACGTGCAAGGGGAACTGCGCCGATTTCCCGACCGCGCCAATGAAGAGTAGCAGACAGATCGTCGTGAAGATTTCCGGCTGAGTGAGCACGACCTGCCGGATCAACGAGGGATCGGCCAGGATGCGATCAAATTCCAGCGTCCCAAAGGTTGTCCACAGCAGGAAGATACCGAGGATCAGGCCGAAGTCGCCGATGCGGTTGACGACGAAGGCTTTCTTCGCAGCGGCGGCGGCGGATGGTTTGTGGAACCAGAAGCCGATGAGCAGGTAACTGCACAGGCCGACCGCTTCCCAGAAGACGAACAGCAACAGGAAGTTGGACGCCAGCACCAGCATGCACATCGAGAAGACGAACAGGCTGAGTGCCCCGAAGAACCGCGGGTATCCGGGATCGCCCTGCATGTAACCGGACGCGAAGATGGCGACCAGCAGGCTGACCGTGGTGACCATCACCAGCATCAGGGCCGACATGGCATCGGCGCGAAGTTCGACGCGGGCGCTGATGCCCCCCGCATCGGCCCGCGCCAGGTCATCCGACATCGATGTGGGCTGCACACCACCATCACCGACGTGGAACCAGTCGTAAATGAAATACTTCACCGCCCCACCTACGGCGGCATGGCTGTCGGCAGCATGATCGTCATGCGCTTCCGCAGCGTGCTCACCCGCGTGTTCGAACGTGGACGGAACCACCGAGAAGAGTAGATACAACGCGCACAGCCACGCGATAATCAAACCGAGGACGACCGGCTGATGGGCTTTTTCGCGACGGATGAATTGTCCGGCGACGACGATCCACAGACACGCCAGCAGCGGCGCGGCGGGAATCAACCACAGGACATTCTCATTCAACCAGGACACCACATCGCTCTCCGCGACTCACGTTTCACACCGTCAAGCCAAACGCCCAACTGCGATTCTCTCGATCGACTAAATCTTGTTGCTCGCTGCCGCCGAAGCGGAAGTCGGCATCGCGCCTGCGGGCGTGAGGACCGGCATCCCTTGCGGATGCTGCGGTTCCATCCGCATGCCGTCATCGACCGACATCTGCGGCAAATTGGGTTCGCCCAAGTTGCCCCACAAATGCACATCCAGCGACTTTCGTCGTTGATACAGTCCGAGAATCAATGCCAACGATAAGCCGGCTTCACACGCGGCAATCGTCAGCACGAAGATGGTGAAGACTTGCCCCGACGCATTCCCGTGATAGCGACCGAACGCCGTCAGATTCACCGCGACTCCGTGCAGCATCAATTCGGCGGACAGCATCATCAGAATCAGATTGCGGCGCGTGAGGAAGCCGATCGCGCCCAGCACGAACAGAATCGCTCCGACAACCAGTTGGCTCTCAAGTTGGGCGGTCATAACGTCCCCTGCGACCGGCGCGGCGATAGGGCAATTGCGCCAATGGTCGCGATCAACAGCACAGTCCCGGCGAGTTCCACCGCGAACAAATAATCACCAAACAACGACCGGCCGACCCCTTGCAGCGTCCCCAGATCGTTCTGATCGGGACGGTCGGATCGCGGCATCGGATGACTGAGCGGATTGGTCACCATATGGGCCGGCGGCAACACGAACTGCGGTCGCGGAGTTTTCGGTTCTTCGCCCTCAACCACAACCGCTTTCCCGCCCCATTCCTGCAATGTGAAGAGCAAACAGGCCAGCAGCATGAACCCGGCAATGCTGGCGAGTGTCGGCTGGAACGCCTTGCGATCGTAGCCCGTCGCGCCCCCCTGTTGAGCCAGCATGATCACGAACAGGAAAGTCACGACAATTGCCCCGGCGTAGACCACCACGGTGGCCGCCGCGAGGAAGGGAGCCGCATTGATGAGGAACAATCCGCACACGCTCAGCGTCACCATCGCAAACCACAGGGCCGCGTAAACCGGGTTACTTTCGGTGATCATCATCACGCCGCTGAGAACCGCCCCGGCGGCGAAGGCGTAGAACATCCCGGTCTGCACCCAGTCTTCCGCCGGCGGCAGGAAGTTCTTCGTCAGCCATAGCACGGCTGACAAACCGCACAGGCTGGCCAGGATCCACGGCCGCGCGCCTTCGCGCGGCAGCAGCATCCACACCGCGATGATGCCCAGCGCGAGAGGAGCCAGCAGGTGGATTTGTTCGAGCAAACTGTTCATGAAACCAGCAGGCCTTCGAGACGAAATTCACGATCCGAAGTGACGAGGTTGTACCTTGTTGCGCCGCCGGTCGTCAAAGGTGGCAGCGTTGATCGCGGGCAATGCTCACATTTAGGAAAACAAGTCAGATGAATCCTTCTGTGGAGGGAAGGGTTCCGGTCCCCTCGCCCCCGTACTCGGGGGAGAGGGTTAGGGTGAGGGGGCTTCTTGAAACGCACACCCCCTCATCCGGCCTATCGGCCACCTTCTCCCCCGCAGACGCGGGAGAAGGGACCGCTTCCATGCTGATTCTGTAAATCGGAAAGTTCTCACCATGACGTCGGGGCAGCTCAATCTCAACCGGCTACGAAAAAAAGGGGACGCTAGTCGTGAATCACCCCCGGTGATGCGGCTTTAGCGGCCCGGTCATCGGCCTTCACACTGGTTGCGGGGCCCAGCGTAGGCAAGTTGGCGAACTCCGAACAACCGCTGAGCGCACCGCGCTTCGTCCGGACCGGATCGAGGCCACAATCTTTGGTCTGGTCGTACACGCTGAGAAGTTTGTTCTTGTCGAACAGCAACTCCTGCCGTGTCGTCCCCACCAAATCGTAAATGTGGGTGAGCTCGATGGCATCGCACGGGCAGGCTTCTTCGCACATGCCGCAGTAGATGCACTTGAGTTCGTCGAGTTCAAAACTGAGCGGGAACTTATCGCGGCCATTCCACAGCGGATCGTCTTTCGGGGCTTCGGTGGCGACGATGCTGATGCAGTGGGCGGGACACGCGGTCGCACACATCATGCAGGCGACGCACTTCACGCGACCGGCTTCGTCCTTGTTGAGCCGATGCACGCCGCGGTAATGCGCCGGCAGCACCGGTTTCTCTTCCGGATACTGGTGGGTGACGGTCTTTCCGTCGACGACATGAGAACCCGTGATCTGCAAGCCGCCGAAAATCGCGGGCAGAAACGTCGATTCCCAGAAGTTCATCGTGGGCTCTTCCACCCACTCCACATCATCCGCACAAATCGGCATGACACTCTCTCAATCGAACCAAACAACCGAGGACTTCGACAGTTACGAAATACCAAATTCCAAGGGCCAAATTCCGAACAAGCTTCAAATTCCAAATTCCAAACGAAGACACAGGGTGCAGGCCATCTTCTCTTCGTTTGGAATTTCTGTCTTCCTTGAAAATTGTTTGGAACTTGGATTTTGGAGCTTGGAATTTTCTTCTAATGATGCGCCGCCGCGACGATCGGCCCCACAGGTTTCTTCCGCCGCACGGCTCCACTCGCGGGCAGGGACGCCTGCGTGCCGATCAACCCGACACCGACGAACAGCAACAACGACAACGGCAACAACCACAACCGCGGCAGATTAAACTCCAGCACGCACATCACGATCAGCACATTCACCGTGGCCATCGGGATCAAGCCCTTCCACGCCAGGCTCATCAATTGATCGAACCGGAACCGTGGAATCGTCCACCGCAGCATCTGGATCAACACGATCATGCACGACACTTTGAACAACAGCACGCCCACCTTCACCACCCACGCGCCGGGGTACGCACTCGCGGCTTCGGCAATGAATGGGAAGTGCCAGCCACCGAAGAACAGCACACTGGTGAGGAAGCTGATGGTGATGACGTGCGTGTATTCGCCGAGGAAGAACATCGCCCACTTCATCGCCGAGTATTCGGTATGGAAACCGCCGACGAGTTCCTGCTCGCATTCCGTCAGGTCGAACGGCAAGCGGTTCGATTCCGCCAGTGCCGCCGTGAAGAAGATCAGACACGCGACCGGTTGATACCAGATATTCCAGCCGAGGAAACCCATTTCGGCCTGATTGATCAGGATCTTCTCAAGGCTCATCGAGGAATGCAGCAGTGCCAAGCCCACGACCGACATCCCGAGCGGGATTTCATAGCTCACGACTTGAGCGGAAGCCCGCAGTGAACCAAGGGCACTGTATTTGTTGTTCGACGCCCAGCCACCGAGGATGATCGAGTAGACCGCGAGACTGGTGACGGCAAAGATGAAGACGATGCCCAGATCGACACCGGGAGCGATGACGAACGGGAATTGTCCCTTCTCATGGGAGACCGGCCCGAACGGCACGACGGCGAATGCGAGCATCGTCGTGAAGACGGAGATCGCCGGACCGAGCACGAACAGAAATTTGTTGACGTGACCGGGGATCACGTCTTCCTTGAGCATCAACTTGGCGCCGTCAGCGAGAGGTTGCAGCAACCCCATCGGACCGACGCGATTCGGCCCCAACCGGTCCTGCATCCACGCGGAGAGTTTTCGTTCCAGCAGGATGAGGTAGGCACACGTCGTGAGGATGCCGCCGAGCGCGATCCCAATCGCCACGCCGGCCATGATCAACGGATTTTGTAACCACTCCATCACGAAACTGTCCTCTATCGAAATTCAAAGGCGAGGAGATTTAGCCGCGAAAAGGCACAAAAGACGCAAAAGGGAGGGAGAAAAAAATGCTCCAATACGGTTACCCTCAGGTGATCTTTGAATAAGTCTTTTCGCCGACTTTCTCTTCCTTCCTTTTTGTGTCTTCTGTGCTTTTTCGTGGCCAAAACTCTTCTCTGGCGTTCACACCGGTTGCAATTCTTTTGTGGCGGGAATGGTGCTGCTGTTGAGCATCACGCCGTGTTCTCCGAGATCGCCCAGGATGAGCGGGGCGAAAGCGTTGATTTCGTTGGCGATTTCCTGCCGCACTGTCGACGCTCGGAAAAGTCCCTTGCGGTCGTTGAGTTCCCACAGAATCCGGCCATCGGGTCGGGCTTCACCCGGTCCGCGCACACCGCGGAAAATGCCTTGGGCAAGACCGTTGTGATTCACGAACGTGCCTTCCTTTTCCGCCCAGGCGGCGCCGGCAAGCACGAAGTGGGCTTCGTTCGCCAATGGGGATTCGAGCAAATCCTGCACGACAAGCAGTTTCAGTCCCTTCGCCGCCTGCACGAAGTCCGCCGTGAACGTGGCTTCGGGATCGGCATTGAGGACAAACAGCCCTTCCAGCGCACCGGATTTCAGTTGCGATTCGATGGTTTCAAAGGAGATGACACTTCCCTGGAAGTGTTGCAGCACTCCTTCGACACCGCGGCGGTTCGGACACTTTTCGGCGCGGATCGTGAACTTCACGTCCTTCGGCGGCGCGCCGGTCACTGTCTTCGGATAGTGATCGTCGTCACCGACATGGCGCACCGGTCCGAGTGCCAGCGTGATGTCGGAAGACATCCCTTTCAGCAACTTTGCCAGCAGATAAGCTTCTTCGACGGTCGACCACGGGGAAATGATCGCCGCGAACTTGCTCGGTGCAGCTTTAACCTGCGTAGCGATGGCCGTCTTCACGGCGGGCATTACCGTATTCCAGTTCGACGGAGCGAGGCCGGCCCCTTGTTTCTGATACGGTTGCCGCAGACGCTTTTCCGACGAGATGTACTTCCAGCCGAAGCGGCCTTCGTCGCACATGAAGTGGCCCTGCGCCTGCGGGTTGTACCGCGGCTTCAGGCGATAGAGCACGTCATTGTTCTGGTCGACCCGAATGCTGCAACCCGTGCTGCAACCGGGGCAGACGCTGTCTTTCCCTTTGAGCCACCAGACGCGCTGTTCGTACAGAAAATCTTTGCTGCACAGCGCCCCGACCGGGCAGAGATCCACCACGTTCCCCGCGAGTTTGTTATCGCACGGCTGGCCGGGGAAGATGTCGATTTCTTCGTGCGACCCGCGGTTGATGACCTGCAATTCACCGGTGCCGCTGTATTCCCGTGTGAACCGCACACACCGCGTACACATGATGCAGCGGTCGGTGAAGAGCGTGATCTGCTCGCCGATGTAATCTTTATCGGGCTTGATGTTCTTCGGTTCGTTCAACCGGCTGTAACCACGGCCGTACTTGTAGCTGAAGTCCTGCAAGCCACATTCACCCGCCTGATCGCACACGGGGCAATCGAGCGGATGATTCAGCAGCAGATACTCGAGCGTCGCCTTCTGGGCATCGAGCACGCGCTTGCTGTTGGTGACGATGACCGTGCCGTCTTTCACCGGCGTCTGACAGCCGGGGAAGACCTTCGGCGGGATGCTCACGGTGCCGTCGGGCTTCTTTTCGCCGACTTCCACCAGGCACATCCGGCAACTGGCGACAACCGACAGCGCGGGGTGATAGCAATACGACGGAATCTCAATCCCCGCCCGCTCCGCCGCCTGAATGCAGTTGAGCTTCTCGCCGGGAGCGAGTTCGATCGATTTGTCGTCAATGTAAACGGTGGGCATAATTGCTCGCGTTGTCCGAAGTGAGATCGTTCGCCGAGGCACACCTTCGTGGCACCTAAGTCGATCGACCCCCAGCACGAATCTGGTTTTGAAACTGACTATCGTTACGAAACGGCACACCCTTTACTTCTTCAAAGATCAATTGGCAAATTGGCGCGCCGGGATACAACATGACTGGAATCGACCCGAGATTGATGAGTTCCAAAGTAATCGTCCCATCAAATCCGGCATGGATTGTGGGTGCTGTAAAATGGACCAGTAGTCCGCACCGAGCGTAGGAACTCTTCCCTTCAACGCGAGCTGCAAGAACATTTCCGTCAACGCCAACCAACGGTAACGTCACTCGTTCTAGTGTTTTACCAAGCACAAACTTTCCGGGAGCAAGCGAAAACGGCTGATCGTCCGTAATTTGTCTTGATTCTGAATAGGGGCCAAAAAGATCAGAAAACTTACCGCGCCTCAAATCGATGTTGACCGCCAGCCCTTCGCGAAAAAAGGCGATCTCATTTCCGAGCCGCAAGTCAACCGATGTGGTTTGGTACGGGCAAAATTCATCGCTACCTGCTGCCGGATGAAAGGGTTTCGGTCGCGGCTCAATGACTAACCGTCCTGAATCCAAAGCCAATTGGATTTCCACATTGGAAAGAATCATGCGCTCACCAACTCTGTCGACTTCACCGCAACAACATCGCGATACTCATTCGGGACAACCGCCCACCATGCGTCCCCATCCTGAAAGGCGCTAACTAGAACTTGTCCTGCGTGATTGATTTCTCCACGGACCAATTGTTGAGGAACGAAGGCGGAGTATGCCTTTCCGCTGCTCAAGACAAACGCGACTGCACGCTCATCACTAAACATTCCCTTGTGGACTTGGCAATTCAACCATGTTGTCGTCATCGAGAATCATCCTTCCTGGATAGAACTGGGCCTTCCGAAATCGGTCAGTGTGCCGCCAGCAACTCCGCGGGTTTGATTGTTGACCGTTTGCTTTGGATGTATTCCTCGAACTCAGGTCGGAACTTCTTGATCGCGTTCTTCACCGGCCACGCGGCCCCATCGGACAGGCCGCAGATAGTGGTGCCGGGGATGATGCCGATGGACCCGGCGACTTCCGCGAGGAGGTCGAGGTCCCGCATTTCCCCTTCGCCACTGCGGATGCGGTGCATGATCTTGGTCATCCACGCGGTTCCTTCCCGGCAGGGCGTGCATTGGCCGCACGACTCATGCGAGAAGAACCGGCAGCAGTTGTAGAGGACATCGACCATGCTCGTCTGATCGTCGATCACCACCACCGCGGCGGTGCCGAGACCGAGGCAACCGACTTTGCCCGGGCCGTTGAAATCGAGCGGGGTATCGAGTTCGCTCGGCGACAGAAAACCCATGCTGATGCCGCCGGGGACAACGGCTTTGATCCCATGTCCATTCGGCACGCCGCCGCCGTATTCTTCGATGAGTTGCCGGGCGGTGATCCCCAGCGGGACTTCATAGCAACCCGGTTTATTCACATGCCCACTGAGGCAATACAGCTTCGGCCCATAGCTGCCGGCATCGCGTGGGTTATTCGGATCGGCGGGGACGCCCATCGATTTGAACCACTCGACGCCCTTGTTCACGATGTGGACGACGCAGGCCATCGTCTCGATGTTATTGACGATCGTCGGCTTGCGGAATGCCCCTTCAATCGCGGGAAACGGCGGCTTGATTCGGGGCCAGGCGCGTTTCCCTTCGAGGCTTTCGATCAGCCCGGTTTCTTCGCCGCAGATGTACGCCGCCGCGCCGCGATGGAGCACGATATCGCACTTGAACCCCGAGCCCATTACGTTATCGCCGAGAATCCCCGCGGCATAACATTCGTTGACGGCGTTCTCGAGTGCCCGGAAACTTTTGCCGTATTCGTAGCGAAGATAGAGGAACGACTTGTTCGACTTGATCGCAAAGCACGAGATGATGATCCCTTCGATAATTTGATGGGGATCGTCTTCCATGAGAATGCGGTTGTTGAACGTGCCGGGTTCGGATTCGTCGGCGTTGATCGCAAGGTAAATCGGTCCCGGATGCCCCTTCGGCAGAAACGTCCACTTGAGACCGGTGGGAAAGCCCGCGCCGCCGCGGCCGCGCAGCCCGGAATCTTTCACCGTGTTGATGACATCTTCGGGAGCCATCGCCAGGGCTTTTTTGAGCGCGGAGTAACCGCCGTCACGCTGATAGGTTTCCAGCTTGGCGGAGTCGGGCTTACCGACGCGAGCCAACAAAACCGGTTCAAACTTCGCCATGCGATCATTTTCCATTGAGCTCCCGCGACCATTGTGACCGGGGAGAGAATCGACAGTCTACTGCGGAGTGGTCGTGGTTGCCAAAGTGGGGGCGGGGACTTCCTGAAGCGTTACGGGGTCCAGAAATACAACCCGGTTGTCTCTCCAGGAAGGGAGGAGGCGACCGGCTTGTGCATGCTGCTTTATGGCGTCGTCAATTCCCCGCTCAATCGCCGCTTTGATGACCATGGGATCACGAAAAGCGCGATCGACCAGGTCATTCGTCTCCTGCGGAGTCATATTGTGACCTCAATAAAGACCAGGCTTCAGGATCAACCACAATCGGAGAACTTCCGGCATTTCCGCTCGCCACCATCTGAAAATCGCGAGAAACCGAATTGTCGTAGATTTCCCAGGCGTCTGCTAGCGGAAGATACAAGTCCATTAGATTACGAACACTTCGATAGTAACGGCGAAGAATCGTGCTTGCGGGAACATTGTGACCACCCGATTCCACTCGCAATTTGACGCGATCCATATTGAGCAGCGGGTCTCTCAACCAAACATAAACTAATCGAAAAAAGTAGCTCTTCTCACGTTGCAGGTTCTCGATCCATCGCGCGAACGATCGCGATGCCAAGGTGGATTCAAATGCGAAGCTCTCTCCCCGAGCCGCCAGCTCATCCAATCGTGTCAGCATAATTCGGCCGGCTTGCACGGCGACACCGTCGGGATTAAAAGGCGACAAGCCTTTCGCGATCTCGTCCGCATTGACGAACTCCATAATTCTCAACGTCTCGTGGAGCAATCGAACGGCGGCCGTGCTCTTTCCCGAACCGTTTGGCCCGCCGAGAACGATCACACTCGGCCGCGATTCCATTCCTGTGTCTCACATCTTCGAGACTAAAGTCGACACCTTTTCCGTTGTCATGTTCATTTCACAATTGTCGTCCACCAGAATGCACGGGGCTCCTTCGCAGGCACCCAGGCACTCGGCGAACTCGAGCGTGATCTTGCCGTCGGCGGTCGTTTCACCCGGCTTGACGTGATACTTTTCGCACAAGCTCGCCAGCAGTTCTTCGCCACCGTGGAGCATGCAACTGATGCTGCGGCAGACCCATACGCGGTGCTTGCCGAGTTTGTGATCTTCGTCGCGGTAGAAGCCGTAGAACGACATGGTGTCGTGGACTTCCGCCGGGTGAAGTTCCAGCAGCGCCGCAATTTCCTTGATCGCTTCGAGCGAGACGTGCCGGAACTCGTCCTGCACCATGTGCAGTGCGGGGAGCGTCACCGCCTGCTTTTGCGGGTATTTGGTACACAGGTCTCGGATGCGTTCCCGCATCGAGTCAGTCAAAACGGCCATCGAAACTTCCTGCTGTTCTCAACGGGCGATGCGATTACCGATCCAATTCCGCGGCGATGATATTAATGCTGCCAAGCACGGCGACCACATCACTGAGCATGTGATCTTTGATCATGTCCGGGAATGTGGCAAAGTGAATGTACGACGGCGGCCGACAGCGGGCGCGATACGCTTTCCAGCTACCATCGCCGGCGATGTAAAACCCGAGTTCACCATTGGGCGATTCCGTCGCCGCATAAATTTCTTCGCGCGGGCTGCCTGCCTGCCGGTTGGGCATGATCACTTCAAAGTGCTGGATCAAGCCTTCGATGCTGCGATAGACCGCGGGCTTGGCGGGGATCACCGCTTTGGTTTCCGGGTCGACATTGATCGGCCCCGCGGGGATATTCTCCATCGCCTGTTCGATGATCTTCAGGCTTTCCATCATCTCGGCCATGCGGACGAGATACCGGCCATAACAGTCGCCACTCTTCGCGGCGACCACTTTGAAGTCGAAGTCGGGATACGCCAGATATGGCTCATCTTTGCGAATATCGCGGAGCACGCCCGACGCCCGTGCCAACGGCCCGGTAACGCCTTTGTTGATCGCGTCTTCTTTGCTGAGGTAGCCGACGCCCTGCACGCGCTCGATAAAGATGCGGTTGCGGGTCAACAGTTTGTGGACTTCTTCGTGGACTGGCCGGAAACCCTTGCAGAACGTGCGGATCTTGTCGACCCAGGCATTGTCCACATCGAACATCACGCCGCCGACACGGGTGTAGCTCGTGTGAAACCGCTGGCCGGATGCCGATTCGACGATGTCGTAAATCTGTTCCCGCAGCGTGAAGAAGTAGAGGAACGCCGTGAAGCCGCCGAGGTCGAGAGCACACGTGCCGACGTTGAGCAGGTGGTCCTGAATTCGCATGATTTCCGCGAGAATCGTGCGAATGTATTTGCACCGCGGCGTCAGTTCAATGTCGAGCAACTTCTCGACCGCATGATGCCAGGCGATCTCATTCGCCAGCGGCGAGATGTAGTTCATCCGGTCGACGATGGTCACGTACTGGTTGAAGTCGAGGTCTTCACCCAGCTTTTCAAAGCCGCTGTGCAGGTACCCAATGTACGGCACCGCTTTGACAACCCGTTCGCCGTCCAGCGTGAGCACCAGCCGCAACGTCGTGTGCGTGGCAGGATGCTGCGGACCGAAGTTGAGCGTCCAGAGATATTCCTTCTCCGGGGCATCGAGTTCGGCGAGATCAGAAACTTGAAAAGGCATGAATCTTTCCGCAGCGTGAAGCGGTCTCGGTTGGTCGCAAAGTTACAGCACGTGATCCGGGTCTTGAAACAATGAGCTCAATGGAATTGACAGCCCAGGCAATACTGGCTCGGCTGACAATGTGCCCCCACGTCGGACATGCGCGGTGGGACCATCCGGACGATACTCTTCGGCCGTCCGAGACAGAGGATTAATCAACCAGACAAGACGCACGCCTGCTTCCAGATACTGTTCTATTTTCACGCCCATTTCGGCGAGAGAATCGTTCGGCGAGACAATTTCTACTGCCAAATCAGGCGCGATGACGCAATGACCACGCTTGAACTGATCCTGCGACAGTCGTCCCCGGGCGATAAAACTGACATCGGGACGGCGTACCTGATCGGCATCGTTTGGAAAGCAGCAATACGAGGCTTCGCTGTCGTAAACCACTCCCAGTTTCGATGGCAAGGCAAAGTTGTTCAACATCCACGCAAGCAAAGCCGCGATTGCCGATCCTTCCATACTCATGGCGGGCAACTCCACTAGCTCGCCGCCCACCAATTCGTACCGCTCCTGGTCGGGCAGTTCGAGGAACTGCTCGGGGGTAATCGGTGCGGCGGGAGCCGTGACGGGAGACATGGGCCGTTAGCTCTCCGATCGCGTGATAACAGGGAAATTGTGGCGTTCGCCGCGGCCTTTGAGCGGGTAGTCTTTTCGCAGCGGGAAAGCGGTAAATTCGTCGGGCATCAGGATGCGGCGCAAGTCGGGATGGCCTTCAAACTTGATGCCGTACATATCGTAGACTTCGCGTTCCGTCCAGTCGGCGGACTTCCAGAGCGGGTACATCGAAGGCAGCGTCGGATCGGGATCGTTCACGAACGTTTTGACGATGGTCCGTTCGCCGGTTGACGTGTTAAGCAGCACATAAACCACACCGAAACGATCATCGGCATTTTCGTATTCGAGGTAATCGACCGCGGTGATGTCGACCAGCATGTCGAACCCGCCTTCGGTCTTCAGGCAGGTGAGCACTTCGACGAGCCGTTCTTTCGGCACATGGACGCGATGATTGTCCCGAAAATCACTGAAGACCAGCCCCGCCGCCGGAAACCGCGTTTGGAGAAGTTCTTGGTGGGACATATTGGCCTCAAAGTCGAATCGCGAAATTTTACCCGCGGGCAACCAACTTAGTTGAGCACCGGTAGCAGTTCATTGCCTTCGCGGATGCGGATCAATTCGTCGGCGTCAAACGGAGCCGGACCGGTTGGCAGAGTCCGCTTGGCGAACTCGCGACCGTTGATCGTCCCCGTCTTGATGACTTTATCTTGTAACGCGATGATCCCGGCGATCAATTGTTCCGGCCGCGGCGGACACCCCGGGACGTACATATCGACCGGGATGAAGCGGTCCACCCCTTGCACGACGGCGTACGTGTCGAACACACCACCGGTGCAGGCACACGCTCCCATCGAGATGCACCACTTCGGCTCGGGCATTTGCAACCAAATCCGCTGCAACACCGGCAGCATTTTCATGGCCACGCGGCCCGCGACGATCATTAAATCGCATTGCCGCGGCGAAAATCGCATCACTTCCGCACCGAAGCGTGACAAATCGAACCGCGACGACGCCGTCGCCATCAATTCGATCCCACAGCACGCCGTCGCAAACGGCATCGGCCACAGACTATTGGCCCGCGACCAGTTCGCCGCGGCGTCGAGCGTCGTCATGAAGATATTGTCGGGAATGTCTTTTACCGCCATCGGAAGACTCCTTTGCGCCAGGCGTAGACGTAGGCAATCGCCAGCGTCCCCATGAAAACGAGCATCACGCCGAAGACGGTGCTCCGCAACGCAAGGGGCACCCCCCCCGTTCCGAGATAAGCGCTCACCGACCAGGGGTAGAGAAAGAGGAGTTCCACGTCGAACACGAGGAACAGAATCGCGACGAGATAGAATTTGACATCGAACGGCTGCCGTGCATCACCGACCGGGTCCATGCCCGATTCGTAAGGCATCTGCTTGACGGCCGTTTTCTTTTTCGGGCCGAGCAGGTGCGTCAGGATGAGATTCGTCGCCGCGAAACCCACCAAGACCGCGGCATACAGCAGAATTGCGTCATAGGACGCCATAACCAATGCACCATCTTGGGTTTGTACGACAAGCCCGCCCCATGCAGGCTACCCGCATGAAAACGACGAAATCCGTTCCGTAACATCCGGCGAGCGCTGGGATTCTAGACACCTGCCCCATGAAGTTCAACACAACCCGCACAGTCCCGACCTCTCGAAACCGTCATTAGTCACGCGAATCCGATCGGTCTCTTGTTTGGTGGATCAAGCCGAATGAAATCGCAGCCCTGCGCTTGACGAAGAAGCCCAATCCTCCTCATCATGTGGAGTTCCCCCCTCAAGCCGAAGTGGCGGAACTGGCAGACGCGCTGGACTCAAAATCCAGTGATAGCAATATCGTGTGGGTTCGAGTCCCACCTTCGGCATTCCTACACTTGCGTTTCGCAGGTACCAAGGATCGCGTACTTTGGTGCCTGCGAAGCGCAATCGCAGGATGCAGCGACATTTACGATGAATTGACCCATCCGAATTCACACTTCGCACGGAAAACAGAAAGCCCCTCACTATCTTTCGGGGGCTAGACCGATATACTTCTCTTACCGACACCCGCAGGATTTAAACTCTGCGTGTGGCTGGTAACGTGTCGCGGGGTGGAGCAGCCCGGTAGCTCGCGAGGCTCATAACCTCGAGGTCGTAGGTTCAAATCCTGCCCCCGCAACTTGTTCGCCGTTGGCGAACGAACGAATTTGGGACGATAGCGAAACTCGCCTATCGTCGGGTTACACGAAAGGCCGCCATCTTTGGATGGCGGCCTTTTCGCGTTCTATCGCCAGTTCGGGCAACCACTTCGAGCACCAGGTTGAGTCTCGAAGTCTCCGTCTCGGCCCGGCTAACGGCCGTTGCGAGCGCTCGACCGGTCGCGCAGGACATGGTTGCGAGCGGTGTCTGCTCCGTATGTCTTCAAAACCCGTCGTTGCGGCGGAGGCAGGCGTGACCTTCAATCGCTTGAAGTGGCGGACGAGTCATCGGGGCGGAACTGTCGGGCGGACACCGTCTCGAAGTCTGCTGATCTCGTGCGGTGGGACTGGACGGGACCGTGTTCCCTCCGGTGGGTGCTGTTACCAAAGCTGCGATGAAGAAGGACGTCGATGGAAAGATTACGGCGTCATACCGGCGAACACCCCCGATCGGACTCAAATCATGATCTCGTGGACGACATCGCCGTAGATGTCGGTCAGGCGGAAGTTGCGGCCGCCGTAGTTGAAGGTGAGCCGCTCGTGATCGAGACCGAGGAGGTGCAGCACGGTGGCATGCCAGTCGTGGATGTGGACGGGTTTGTTGACGGCTTCGTAGCCGAACTCGTCGGTTTCGCCGTAGGCCATACCCCCTTTTACGCCGCCGCCGGCCATCCAGAACGTGAAGCCTTTGTTGTTGTGATCGCGGCCGGTAATACTTTGACCGTAGGGAGTGCGTCCGAACTCACCGCCCCAGACGACGAGCGTGTCGTGCAGCAGTCCGCGTTGTGCCAAATCGGTGAGCAACGCCGCCATCGGACGATCGGTTGCCATGCCGCTTTTGGTCAGTTCTTCCTGCAATCGGAAGTGGTGGTCCCAGCCCACGGGAGCCGTCACTTCGATGAACCGCACCCCGGCTTCCGCGAGGCGGCGGGCGAGAATGCACTGTCGGCCGAAACGGTCGGTGGGGAGTCCCGGGCCGACGCCGTACATCTTGAGAATCGATTCGGGCTCGGTGCGCATGTCGAGCACGTCGGGGACTTCTTCCTGCATCCGAAAGGCCAGCTCGAACGATTCAATCGCGCCTTCGATTTCCGGATGATAGACGTCGGTTTGCAGTTTGTGGCGGTTGAGATTCCGCACGAGATCGAGTTGCGCCCGCTGCATGGCGAGCGGCAAATCGCCGCGGTCGAGGTTTTTCAACGGCGGCCCCGGTTCTTCGTTCTTGCCGAGCAAGGCGGCATAGAAACCGGGGATCTGGTTGCCGCCGATCTTGGTTCCCTGGCACATCGCCGGCAGGAAGCCGCTGCCGTAGTTTCTCGCGCCGCCGTTATCGGAAGGGGGATTGAGCGTGATGAATCCCGGCAGCCGGGCGTTTTCGCTGCCGAGCCCATAGAGCGTCCACGCTCCGACTGACGGCCGCGTGAACTGAAAGCTGCCGGTGTGCAACTGCATGAAGGCCTGCGAGTGATTCGGCAGATCGGTGTGCATGCTGCGAATCACGCAGAGGTCGTCGGCGTGTTTGGCGAGTTCGGGCAGCACTTCCGAAAACCACAGGCCCGACTCGCCATGCTGCGCGAACTGAAACGGCGATCCCAGCAAGTGAGCGCCGCCGCGGTCGCGCCCCACCGGAGACGACTTCCCCGAGTTGCGGTTGAGCGCCGGCTTGTAATCGAGCAGATCGACATGCGACGGTCCGCCGTTCATGCACAGGAAGATTACCCGCTTGGCTCGCGCCGGAAATTGCGGTGCCCTGGTATCCAGTGCCGCACTCGCCGCGGCCTCTTTCGCGGCAGCTTCCTGTGCCAGACCGGCGAACGCCAGATATCCGAACCCGGACGACAGCGACTGGAGGGCACGGCGCCGCGAAAGGGGAAGCTGAAACATGCGATGTTTCCTGAACGAAGGCGATCATCTCAATCGATGTTGCGGAACTCGGCGGTCAGAAACAGCACCTGGCAATAGGTCTGCAACAACTGGCGACGCCGTTGTTCCTCGTTTCCGGGAAGCAACATTTTCTGCCGGAAGAACTCGGCAACAGCGCGCCGTTCGTCTTCATCCGGATCGCGACTCAAGCACAACTGATATCCGCGACGGATGCGGTGTTCGTCGTCGTCCGTTTCGCGCATCAACCGGTCCGCGAGTGCCGCCGCTCGCGCTTGCACGAAGCCGCTGTTCATCAGGTACAACGCCTGCACGGGGACATTGGTCGTTTCGCGGTCGCCGGTCACCAGACTCGGTTCGGCAAAATCGAAGAGGTCCAGCACATCGGGCAGGCGATCCCGAATGACCGGCAAATAAATCGAGCGCTGTCGTGAACCATCCAAGTCGGTTGGCAGCCGGGTATCCAGACCAATCAAAGAGATCGGCCGGTCGCCGATGGTACTGGCAATCAACGAGCCAACCGGGCGCGTGAAATCGAGTTCGCCGGAAGCGCTCAGCATGGCGTCCCGAATGGCTTCCGCTTCGAGCCGTCGCTTCGATGCGCGCCACAGCAGGCGGTTATCCGGATCGGTCCGGAACGCATCCTCCCGGTAAGTGGACGCTTGACGGTAAGTGCGTGAGAGGACGATGTCGCGGATGGACTTCTTCAACGACCAGCCGTTCGCCACAAACTTCACTGCGAGGTCGTCCATCAATTCGGGGTGACTCGGTCGTTCACCGCTGAAACCGAAATTATCCATCGTGCGGACGAGTCCCGCACCGAACAGATGCCGCCACACGCGGTTGGTGATCACCCGCGCCGTCAGTGGCTGATCGGGATGCGTGAGCCATTGCGCGAACTCCAGACGGCCACTGTGATCTGCGGGGATGGTGGTCAAATCGGGCAACTCAATGACGCGCGGAAACCCGCGCGGGATCGTCTTTCCCACCCGATCCACTTCGCCCCGCTCCAGCAGCGGCGCGTCCGTCAGCTTTTCGGCTTCGAGGACACCCATCGCCAGCGGCAGTGCGCGGCCGTCTTCATCGACACGCTCCAATTCTCCCTCAATTCCGCCGGACCGCCAAAAGACTCGAAGAGCATCGGTGAGGGTGACGATCTTCTCGGCCTTCAAGTCGACCAGTTGCTGCTTGAGCATCTCCACATGCGCTCGTGTCACCGAGGCATGCAGAATCTGTTCGCCTGCCCCGCGCGGCAGGACGAGCGGATCGCCGCCGATGCGGTTGGTTGGTGACACAAACGTGCCGAAGAACGTCCTGGTGCTCGCGAAGACCCCCGCCAAGGCGTAGTAATCGTCCATGAAGAACGGATCGAACTTGTGATTGTGACAGCGGGCACAAGCCACCGAATTGCCGAGCACCGCGCGGGTCACGGCGTCGATCTGCTCATCGATCACATCGGCGGCAAACTGTTTGGCATTGCCTTCGTCGAGATTTTTTGGCCCCACGGCGAGAAACCCGGTGGCGATCAGCAACCGCGCCCGCTCTTTGTCGTTGTCGTACGGCAGTAAATCCCCCGCGATCTGTTCGACGAGAAACCGATCAAAGGGGATGTCCGCATTGACCGCATCAACGACATAATCCCGATAGCGGAAAGCATAGGGGAAGGAGACGTTGGCTTCCTTGCCGCTCGATTCCGCATACCGCGCGACATCGAGCCAATGTCGCCCCCAACGCTCACCGAATTGCGGTGACGCCAGCAATTGGTCGACTTCCGTCGCGAGCGCGACATCCAGACTGCCTTGCTGGACGGCCCTCAGGAATTGTTCCCGACCCTCCGGTTTCGGAGGCAGTCCCACCAGATCGAAGTGCAGCCGGCGTAACAGCGTGGCGGGCTCTGCATCGGCAGACGGCTTCAATCCGGCGGCATCCAATTTGGCGAGGATGAAGTGATCAAGATCGCGCTGGGCCCACGCCGCATGGGATGTCTTGAGCGGCGTGTGAGCCACGGGTTTCTGAAACGACCAGAACTGTCGTCCCGTTTCGATGCTCACCGGCGCGAGTGCGGTGCTGGCGGCCTTGTCGCGCGGATCGATCGCCCCTTTCGCGATCCAGGATCGAAAATCGTTAATGACCGCGTCCGGGAGGCGATCCTTCTTCGGCGGCATTTTCAAATCGGAGTCGGTGTGAGCCATGGCCGTTAGCAGGAGGCTGGCAGCGGGATCGCCGGGGACCACCGCCGGACCGCGATCGCCCCCCTTGCGTGTCAGCGGGCGCGAATCGAGTTGTAAGCCCCCTTCGGCTTTGCCCGTCGCTGCCGAATGGCACCGGTAGCACTGTTCGACCAGCACCGGACGGATCTTTGATTCAAAGAACTCGCGCGCGGCGGCATCTCCCGCCGGTTCGGGTTCAGCAGCCGTCAGGTTGCTGCCCACCACGAGCCAAAAGAGCAGGCACCAACGACAGGCCGCGGACGGCGTCATCTCGATTCCCCAGGAGCGCGAGGAGTGATTTCGCTGAAAACGAAAGGCACCCCAATCCTAGCGAAAAAACGGTGCTGCCGCGAGAGGATTTGGCTGTCCGAGGCGGTGTTGAGATCCGCGCGGTTTCACGTTCAGAACCTGGGAACCGCTCTTCCTGTCGAGTCATTGTTTCACGCCATTGAGGATTTATGTCCCACCATTTTTTGGCTGAGCGTGGCCCATGTTGATGACCCGTCGCGATGGGAGCGGGAATCGACACCCGATTCGTCGGCTCATGCACGCGTCGCCCAATACATCGCTAAAAACCGGTTGAAGGTGTGAAGCAATCGCACAAAAAAGCCCGGCGTCTTGGTTAGACGCCGGGCTCGTTGAGAATGAAATTGTCAGCGAGCGGTCTACTTCTTTGCGTCCGAGTAGAACTTCGTCGCTTCTTCCAGCGTGATCGATTCTTCGAGCGAATCGCTGGTGATGCGGGCTCGCAGACGGTGTGACCCTTCCGTGGTGCCGCGGACATGGATGCGGAAGACCGCTTGTTGTCCCGGAGCCAGTTGAGCGAGTGGCTTGAAGATCACCGAGCGGTTATCCGCAATCGCGGTCGTGGCTCCCTTGGCGTGCATCAGGTCGACACCCATCGGCAATTCGCAGGCGATGGCAATGTTGGTCGCAGCCTTGGAACCATCGTTCCGCACGCGGACTTCCCATGCCGTTTCCGAACCGACTTCGATCGGATCGGCGAGGTCAACGATTTCCGTCGACAGCGAGGCGGTCCCATCAACGCGGGTTTCGGCCATCGTTTCCGCACGCACACCGGCATCGGAGCCGACGATGATCTGATGCTTGAAGTCGCCCAGTGCCACCGCCGTCAGTTCGCACGACATGTTCTGCACTTGGCCGGCGTCAATCCGGCCGAGGAACCACTGCACTGTCCGTTGCGAGGCATCGTACTTGCCGCCGCGGTCGGCTGACACGAACTGGAAGCCTTCCGGCACCGCTTGCGTCACGCGGACGTTGTTATTCGGCACGCTGCCGTCATTGGTGACGGTGAGAGTGTACTTGGCATTGCGGCCTTTGTACCGCAGGCCCGGGCCATCCGCGGCGATCTTCAGGCTCGGGGCGATGACGTTGACTTTCCAGACCGCGGTGGCACTGGCATCGGACAGCGAAGTCGCTGCGACGGTCAAGGTGTGCGTGCCACCCTTGATGGCCGACAGACCCAACCGGACGTGCTGCGAATCGCCGGGGTTGATCGAACCGACTTCGATTTCGATTCGTTCGCCCTTCGGATGTTCGAGACCGTCACTCAACCGGGCTTCCAGTTTCACATCGTGGGCGATCCCGGTGCCGGGGTTGGTGATGGTGATGAGTTGTGATGCGGGATCACCAAGGAGGACTTCGCTCGGACCCTTGATCGCCACTTTCAGCAGCGGTTCTTCGACTTTGAAGAGATTGGCCGATTGACCCGTGAAGCGGACTTCGGCGCTGGTGCCGAGATCGCCGCGACGGCTGGGGATCAGCTTGATGGCCAGGCGGCGTTCGGCGTTCGGGGCCAGAACGTCGAAGGTCCACGACAGTTTTTCTGCGGCTTGCGCCGGTTTCGGTTCGACACTCGTGAGCCGGACCGAATTCGGGAACGTGGCGTCCACATTCACGTTGGTGGCGGGGACCGTGCCCGTGTTCTTCACCACGAGTTCGATCTGGCATTCCTGACCGACGTTGATATCGGTCTTCTTGGCCCATTCGACGGTCACCATCGGAGCACCCGCGGAGGGCGAACCGATCATCGAGACCGCAGGGGCAGGTTTATTCGGAGAGCCGTCTTTATTCACGCTGACCTGTTGAATGTAGGTCTTGTCGGCGGCGCTGCCCTTTTCATAGCCCGCCTGCTGGACGCGGCCGGTTGCTCCTTCCGCGGGGAAGTCTTTGGCTTTGTCGTCGAGCGGAATCGCTTTCGTCGGGGGAGCGGACGCGGGCCGCTTCGTTTCGGACATCGGGCCGATGGCGGGGCCACGGCTTGGCTTGGTGGACGGGGTCAGCGGCGGGGTTTCGCCGAAGAGTTCTTCGTAGTAATTTTTGCTGCCGGACGGGCCCGTTGTTGGAGCCGCCGACGCCGGGGTGGCCGGGAACCGTTCGGTGCGAGTGGTCACTCCCGGCCGGCGGGTCGCCGAAGGGGATGGGTCCGCAGCGAAGGCACCCGCGGTTTGCAGCGCCATCGCACTTGACAGGGCAAGAATCCATGTCCCGCGACGCATATTCAACTCCTTCCTGGATTGTCCAGGCCGCTCTCCGAGCGGATTTGTCGACGTGTGCTCTGGTCTGCAACCCTTCCTCACAACGTCGACACGAATGCGCGACGACGGAGGACTTCGCATGTCGTATCGGCTGTACGACCTGTGCGCAAAAAGCGTTTTCGTCCGATTACGACGATTTACGCGAGATTGCGGGTTGTAGGGCCGCGACGACTGTTGGTTTGGGGTGAATGGGGCGAATGCAAATTTCGCTGGCGCTTCGCAGACACCAGCGCCCGCGCCGTTCGATTCCATCCCTTCGAGAATGCGAGCGCTGGCATCCTGCGAAGCGCAAGCGGGGAATGGTAATCGTCATCACCAGCCGCGCGGTTCACCATGCTTCCGCGGATCGCTGCCACCGTCCATTCCCGCGGGGGTCCAGCGAATCGCTTGCGTTGCCGCGAGCGAGTTCGCTTTCTTCACGGCATGGCCGCGCTGTTCCATCGCGGTTTGCAGCTCGCTGTACAACTTCGGTTCCAGCAACAATTCGTGTGGCTGCCATTGGTGATGGCTCCGCGGCAGGGCGACCGCGGTGGCAGCGGGGCGGTCGAATTCCAGCATCTGCAACAGCACCTGCGTGGTCGCGGTAATGATCTTCGGCCCGCCGGAGGCCCCGACGATGAAATGCGGGCGGCCGTCTTTCAGCACGATTGTCGGCGTCATGCTCGACAGCGGCTTCTTTCCCGGCGCGATCAAGTTCGCTGCACTCTGCCGCAAGCCGAACGCATTCGCTTGCCCCGGTATCGCGGTGAAATCGTCCATCTCATTATTGAGCACAATCCCAAACTTCGGCTCGACGACAAGGCTGCCGTAGGTCGTATTGATCGTTTCCGTGCAGGCGACCGCATTGCCGTGTTCATCCATGACACAAAAGTGTGTTGTCCCGGCATCATCGGGTGTGAATGACCGGCCGTAAGCGTCGGCGTCCAACGTGCGGCCGAGGTCGATCTTCGCCGCCAACCGTGCAGCGTAAGAACGGCTGAGCAATTGCTCCGTGGGTACCGTCACGAAGTCCGCGTCGCCGAGGGATTCCGCCCGGTCGGCGAACGCATGCTTCTGGGCTTCGCTGAGAACCTGCAACCGATCGGCATCAGACAGGTCTTTCCACTGTTTGTGATCGGGTCGCTGTTCCCAGGCTTCCAGCGTGTGCAATGTTTGCAGCAGCGCGATCCCGCCACTCGACGGCGGCGGCATCGTCAGGATTTCGTAGCCGCGGTAAGTCGATCGCAACGGTGTTCGCGCGACCGGGGCCATGTGCTGCAAATCGTCGCCGGTCATAATGCCGCCGCGGCGACGGCTTTCTTCGAGAATCGCCTGCGCGATTTCGCCGCTTTTCGCCGATGCCATGCCGTGCTTCGCCAGTGATTCCAACGCGGGAAGTTGCGGCGAGAAAAATCGGTCCCCGAGTTTCCACGGTTTGCCGTTGTTGAGATAGCGTTCCCACAGCAGCGGGAATTGTTTCGCTCGTTCGGGGTGCAGTTTCCACTCGGCGAGTTCACTGCGCTGCGTGGAAAGATCGGTTTCATCAATCGCGACGCCTTCTTTGGCCAGTCGCAATGCCGGGGCGAGGACTGTCGCGAGCGGCAAGCGGCCGTGCTTGGCGAGAATCGTGCATAACCCCGCGATTTCTCCCGGCACTCCGGCGGCGAGAATTCCGTCCTCACTGGCGCGACCCCGTTCCGCGGCGGACAACTTGCTGAACATGTCCGCGGTCGCCGCCAGCGGAGCGCGTTCGCGGTAATCGAACGCCGTCGCCTCTTTCCGTTCGGCATCCCAGTACAACAGAAAGCCACCGCCGCCCAGCCCCGAACTCGCCGGTCGCACCACCGAGAGGGCAAACGCCGTGGCGACCGCGGCGTCGATGACGTTGCCGCCCCGCTTCAACATCTCAACACCGGCGGCACTCGCCTCCGCATGATCCGCCGCAACGACTCCGTGCTGATAAAAAGTCGGTGAAGCCGGCTCGTTTTCTGCGGATTGCACAGTAGGGTTGGTACCGAAAAGGAAGGTCGCCGCCGCAATAACCGTGGCAAGGGTGTGACGCATTTCACAATCTCCGTTTCACTCTGCATTCCCCCGTGAAGGATGCGGTTGGTGCAAACGGGGTTCCGCGACTATACTTCGGCGAGGACGTTTTTGGGCGCCGGCAACGGCAGATGGGCACTTTCGGTCAACGGCCAGTTTGAAGAGTCGGGGCAGGGGCCTCGACCTATGGATGACAGAATCCACCGAAAATCATAGGTCGGGGCCCCCGCCCCGATGCCTTTGGATTCAAACTGGCTTACGACCACACTTTCGACAAGGATGGTTTCGTGGAATTGCGGCGGAATCCCACACGGTCGGTCCGGATTGGCAGCGTCACCATCGGCAACGGTGCCCCCATTGCCGTGCAGAGTATGACGGCGACGCACACCCAGGACATCGACGGCACCGTCGAGCAGGTCAACGATCTCTACGCCGCCGGGGCCGATGTCGTCCGCGTTGCCGTTGACAGCAAGAAAGACGTCGAAGCCCTCGCCGAGATTCGCAAGCAGACGAAAGCCAATCTCGTCGTCGACCTGCAGGAAAATTATCGCCTGTCGGAACTCGTCGCGCCGTATGTCGACAAGCTGCGGTACAACCCCGGCCATCTCTATCACCACGAACCCGAAAAGCCGTGGCAGGAAAAGGTCAAGTATCTTGCCAAGGTGGCGATGGATCATGATCTCGCCATGCGCGTCGGCGTGAATTGCGGTTCAGTGGACCCTGCGAAGAAAGACAAATACGACGCCAGCGATTCGATCACCCCCATGCTGGAAAGCGCGTGGGAACACTGCGATCTGCTCGATTCCCTCGGTTACACGCGGTACTGCGTCTCGCTGAAAGATTCCGATCCGGCGAAGGTGATTGAAGTCAACAAGCTCTTTGCGGACAAACGCCCCGATGTCCCGTTGCACCTCGGCGTGACCGAAGCGGGGCTGCCACCCGACGGCATCATCAAAACGCGGATTGCGTTCGAGCAACTTATCGGCCGCGGCGTGGGGGATACCATTCGTGTGTCGCTGACGGTCCCCAATTCAAAGAAGTCGGAAGAGATCGTCGCGGGGAAGAAAATTCTCGCGGACATTGCCGCCGGCCGCGTGCGTTCGGTCGTCGATTTCGGGCTGAACACGCTCAACATCATCAGTTGCCCGAGCTGTTCGCGCGTCGAGAATCAGGCGTTCATCGAGTTGGCGCAGCAGGTCAAAGAGATGACGGCGTACGCCAGGGACCACGCGATCACTATTGCCGTGATGGGTTGCCGTGTGAATGGCCCCGGTGAAACCGATGACGCCGACCTGGGGCTGTGGTGCGGGCCGAACTTCGTGAACCTGAAGAAAGGCCCGCGCGAACTCGGTGCGTATCCGTACGACACGATTCTGTCCAAACTCAAAGCGGAGCTGGATCAGGTCATCGCGGAACGCAAAACGACCGCGTAGCGCGACTCTCTACGAGCCCGAAGCGCGAGCGCCGGGTGGCTTCTGCGATTCAATACACCCGGCGCTCGCGCTTCGGGCTTGTGTGACGCTGCGCTACACATCGAAATCCAACGTCCCACCGCGTTCGCCGTCGGGATCGGGAACGCGCGGCACGGGGGGATGTCCGTTCCCGCCTTGGCCCTGCGGATGCCGCTGAAACGACCACGGTTGGCGACCATCGGCATCGCGATCGTCGGTCTCGCTGAGGTCCGACACATCGCCGACCGCTTTGGCGGTCAACGCTTGCTGATCGACGGAAAACTTCCGTTGGGCCGCATCCGCCGACTGCTGTCCCGCGTTGGCAATGCGCTGCTGACCGGCGGCCCCCGCGGTGGAACTCACCAGCGGATTGATTCCGCCGGCTCCAAAACCGACGCTGCTCATGACCGCACTCCTTCAGGTTTGAGTCTGTCGCGGTGCCGCCTCATACAGAAGTGCCGTACGTTATCACACCGAACCACACCGATTGGAGAGCAATTCCCCGCATCGAATCGCAACGCCGACAAATCGCTCTTGACACAATCGCATTGGTCGCGTGTCCGTTGGAAGAGTCGAGTCGGGGCGGGGGCCCCGACCTATGGTTTCAAGTTGTTCTCACGTTCATAGGTCGGGGCCCCTGCCCCGACTCTTTATGAATTCAATCTGACGCATCAACGAACCGAAGCACTGCTCTTGGCCAGGTCCTGATAGAAGCTCAGCAAGTGGGCTTCGAGCATCACGAGATCGCGACCGAACGCGGCCTGAAAATCGTTTACTCGCTCTTCGTTCGAATACTCTTTCATCGGATCGCGCTGGGCCAGCGTGTGCAGATACTTCGCATACTCCGACGGCCGCGTTTCCAGCAGGAAGAACGTGAGCGCCCAGGACTGGCTGTAGGCATCAAGGATGGCTCCCTCGAAACTGGCGTCGCTTTGCACGAATTCGGCGAGCGACCGGGGCGTGCGACGTTCTTGCCGGAACTTTTGGAACCACGCATACCGCTCGGGATTGATCCGCGTCATTGGCGTGCCGCGATGATCGTTGGTTCGCATGGCTTCTCGTTCAAACGCGGTCGCCAGGCCTTCGACCACCCACTTCGGGGTCGCGCCGATGCGGGAGTGAATGCCCACGTTGAACGCGACTTGATGCGTCGCTTCGTGCAAGACGGTGGCATCCAGCGCGGCCGTCGTTTCCTTTCCGGTTTTGGTCGTGTCGTACATCACCACGCGATTGGAGATCGGCAGGTAGAACCCGCGCAGTCCGACTTGAGGATGGATTCCTTCCGATTGGCAATACTGTTCGAAACCCGCGCGGTCAGGATAAATCACGGCGATCAACGGTGTTTCCGGCGGCCGGATTTTGAACCCGCGCGCCGTAAAAGTGACGAAGAAATCGCGGTACAGATTATCGAACAACGGGGCCAGCCGATCGACCGATTGCGGCGGCCCGGCCACCACGTATTGACCGGCGATCGAGATTTGAAACTCGCGTCCCAATTCCTTCGATAGCTGCTCACGCAGTTCCATCGTCGTCAGCGCTCGGAACCGTCCGGCTTCCCGAAACTGCCGGACCTTGGCGACATCGAGCGCGGCCAAGCGTCCATCACGCTCCAGAAACCACGCCCGGGCCGGGTTATGTGCGATCACGGCGCCGACGTGTTTGCGGCCATCGAATTCCACCTCGAGCATCTTCGTCGGCGACGCAGCAACCGCAACATGGGAAACTGTGACGACCGTGCATGCCGCCCAGACGATGACCGTGAGTTGCCGTTTCGCGTCCATACCAGATCCCTCGCGCAGGTTCATGGGGAACTCTACTGCGCGGCGGGATCGCGCGCCGTTGGGATCGACACGAAGTCGCACGATTTCGGGATAACGGGCAACATCAGCGCGGTTGGTGAAAGTTTGCCGGGGGGAGAGTACGGAGTGGAATCAGCGCGGGGCGCGAAACCGCAAGCGGAGTCGGCGACCGTTTCCGTCCCTCTTCACCCACTGACAACAATCCACTATCTCGCGTGCGCCACAATTTCCGCGACAAACGCCACGGTGAACGATGCCCACGCGGTCCCGGCCATCAGGAGATTGCGTCCGGTATCGGTTCCCCCGGCGATGCGGGCCCCGAGTTCCGCAGGCGGCCGCTCGGCGGTGAGATACCCCGGCGTCCATTCGTTCCCATCGGGCAAGATATACCGGGTCCGCGTGCGATACAGGACCGCGCCGAGCACAACCATCGCCGTCACAGACGCCCAAATCAGCACCGGGCTGGCGGCTTCTTCGACCACCGGCAGCGACTCTTCTGTCGCCATGCGGGAAGCGACGGTCGCCCACGCGTTGTTCAGAAAATGCAGCAGCACCGGTGCCCAGAAACTGCGGGTGGCAAGATAGATGCAGTGCAACGCGATACCGATCGGTAACACCGCGGCGGCATGTACCGGGTGAAAATGGACCGCGGCGAACATCAGCGAACTGATCGCCACGCCCCCCACGAACCCCCAGCGGGCCACCAATCCGCGACCGATCATCCCGCGAAAAACCAACTCTTCACCAATCGCCGGGGCCACCGCGATGATCATCAGCATCATCGGCAAAGAACCGGTTTTCGAGAGTGTGCTCAGCAATTCCACCGCATTCGATTCGTCGAGCAAGTGCAGGATGGGAAGCTGTTCCACCAGCGGCTTCCAAACCAGACTGAGCAACCGATACGTTTCGCCGGAGAGGATGCTGAGGGGCAGGACTAAGCCGATCACCACCGCGGCATGCAACGGCCGCAGCGGCGTGAGATTCAGGTTCTGTCCGATGCGTTGCCCCCACCGTAAGCGAATCGCGATGAAGGTCGCGAGCAACACGAGCCATTGATCGCCGCCCATCATCAACAGCAGATAATTGGGGGCGAGTTGGTCCAGGTTCGCCATCTGCTGGATGTTTTCACCGGCGAGTGCCATCAGAACGAGAATGGCAATCAGGCAAACCACACCGGCCGCCAGGTGAGCCGTGAACACACCGGCCATCCAGCAGAACGCTTCGGGAAGACCCGGTCCCGGCGGCAATTTCGCGGCCGCGGGAGAATCATCGAGAAACTCCGTGATTTCCAACGGAGTGGCTTCGGTTACCGGCAAGGACACCGAAACAGGGGCGTCGTCGTGCATGGATCGCCTCACAGAGAGGGCCACGTCTCCCGCACCGAGACGCCACCCGCAAGATTTTCCGCGACAAGTCGACCCATCGGGATTGACGGTGTCGGCATGGTCACGTTCCACTGTAGACAGCGCGGGAACGCTGGTCAATTTGCGAATTCCCCATTCGAGACGGATTCATGTCCACCGATCACGGGCCCGGTCAAAGAACGCAATTATTAGCGGCGGTATTCTGCCCGAGCTGCGGTGTTTCCCTCGCGCCGCAGTCCAATTTGACCGAATGTCCCGAATGTGGCATGACGACGGAATTTGGCCACGAGCCTGCGGTCTCGAAAGCCCCGCCGCTCTCGGCGGCCGATGCGCAAGAAGTCGACGACCTCATCGGCACCGATTTCGACGAATATCATATTGAGAAACTGCTCGGCGCGGGGGCGATGGGCCGGGTTTACCTGGCCCGACATCGGGGATTGCATCGATCGATCGCGCTGAAGATTCTTCCGCCAAGGCTCGCCGTCAGCGATCCCGATTTTGTCATTCGGTTCACGAACGAAGGCCGTGCCGCGGCGGCGCTGAACCATCCCAATATCATCACGGTTCACCGGATTGGCGAAGCGCAGGGGTTTCATTTTCTCGAAACGGAATTCATTGCGGGGCAATCGCTCGGACAACTGTTGCGTGATTCCGGGCCGTTGTCCCCGGAGCGGGCCACGTCGATTGCGATTCGGATTGCCGAGGGGCTTGCCGCGGCGCATGCGTGCGGAATTCTGCACCGCGATTTGAAGCCAGACAACGTGTTGATGACGCATCAGGGAATTCCCAAAGTCGCCGACTTTGGTTTAGCCAATCGGGTTCATCTGCACGGAGCGGAGGCCGTCTCCGATTTAGTGGGGACGCCGGCGTTCATGGCTCCGGAACTGTTTCAGGGGATTCCCGCCGCGCCGGTGAGCGATGTCTATTCTCTCGGGGTGAGCTATTACCAGATGCTCACCGGCCATTTGCCGTTTCCGCAAGCCGTCGTGAGTGACGTCATTCGCGCGGCAACACACGACCGTGTTCCCAGCCCGCGGCAATGGTGTCAGAAACTCCCGCTCGAAATGTCCGAGTGCCTCTACACGCTTTTGGACAAGGCCCCCGGCAACCGCCCCGCGACGGCGATGGATGCCGCCCATCTGCTGCAAGCGGTGCTCGGACAATCGGAAGATCTCGAAACGCTGCTCCAGTCGGCGTTTGCCCGGCACTCGGGGGTGACCTGGCAGCGGTCCAGCAAGGGCTTCCGGATCAATCTCGCGTTTTCGAACGGCCGCAAACAAACGGTGTTTGTCGAAAACAGCGATCACGCCGTCGCGGAACGATTGCTATGGATTCGGAGTGTTTGCGCGAAAGCGGAAGCGGCGTACTATGAAACGGCTCTGCGGCTCAACGCGGAAATCTTGCATGGGGCGCTCTCCATCCAGGAAATCAATGGAGAAGCAGTATTTGTGATGGTTGACAGCTATCCCCGAGCGACCGTGGATGCCGAAGAAATTCGTCGGAGTGTGTTGGAAGTCGCTCAGCGCGCCGATGCTGTGGAGTTATTGCTGACGCAACTCGATCTGAACTGAATGCTGTAAACGATTGTTGTGAAACAGATTAGGCGCGAATAGCGAATCTCGGGCAGAATCGGGACGGACGGTAAGTTCGTCCCGTAACATGTTCATGTGCGGTGAGTTACGCAGATTTTTCTTGACGCCGGACGGTCGCAGGGCCTACGGTGGAATTGTTTCCGATCGGCGATTTAACGGTCGTCCGCGATTTTCTCTGAAAAGTGCGTCCATGAATCCATTGCGATGCTTGTCCGTTCTCCCGTTCGTGGCCGCCATCGCGCTGGCATTTCCAGGCGAGTCGTCCGCGCAATCCACTCGATATGGTGAAGTCGCGGTCGCGGCGGTGGCCTCCGGCGAAGAACTCTCCGGTCAGCCCGAACTCTGGGTGATGGAAGTCAACTTCAAGCCGATGCGGCAAATTGTGGTGGAGTTAACCGATCCGCAAACCGGCCAGAAAAAGCCGCAATATGTGTGGTACATCGCGTATCGGGCGATCAACCGCAAGCTGGCCAATCGCGCGGTGGCCGAAACTCCGGTCAATGAACTCGACACGCCGGTGATTCCCCCGCAGTTCATTCCGGTTTTCACATTACAGACGACGGATACCGATATTCCGAAGCTGTATCAGGACCAGATTCTTCCCGAAGCCCTCGCCGCGATCAATCAGCGGGAAAAGAAATCGTTCAAGAGCTCCGTCAGTGTGGTGACCGATCTGCCTCCCGCCGCCGACAAGGGATCGCCGGACGAGCAGGTAATCCAGGGTGTCGCGACCTGGACTGGAGTCGACGCGGAAGCGGACCGCTATACGGTCTACCTCACCGGCTTTTCGAACGGTTTCCGCAAGGTGCCGGGGCCCGACGGGGAGGAAGTCGTTCAATGGAAGACGATCCGGATGAAATACTGGCGTCCCGGCGACAATCTCAACCAGCGGGAACCGGAAATTCGGCTCGAAAGCGACGCCGCGAACCAGCCGCAGTGGATCTATCGGTAGCTTACCCTTGAACCGGGCCCGGTTTTCGACCATGATGTGGGGCCCGCCCGAGTGGCTTGATGCCGGGCGGACCACGTACACTTGAGATTGCCTGGGGCGGAAGATGGCTCATAAGAAGGGACAGGGTTCCAGCCGTAACGGTCGGGATTCCATCGGTAAGCGGTTAGGTGTCAAGAAGTTCGGTGGCGAGCACGTCATCGGCGGCAACATCCTGATCCGCCAGCGTGGCACGAAGTGGCGCCCTGGTCGCAACGTCGGCATGGGCCGCGACTACACGCTCTTCTCCCTCGTCGAAGGGCACGTCTACTTCGATCAGGAAGGCCGACGCATCAACGTCACCCCGGTCGAAATCGTCGAAGTGGCGGCTGTCGAGAACAATTAGTGCCTCTGTCTGGCGAGCGGATTTCACCGTTCGGCAGGCTTGTCAATCTTCGGGCCGTCCTTGCGCCGAGCGAAGCGGGACGGATTGCCTGACGGGCGGAATGGATCGAACGGTCGGGTGGCGGCGAGGGATGACCTTGTTGCAACCGGCGTTTTCGTTATCATTTCCGCAACTTGCCGCCGTAGCTCAGTTGGTAGAGCGACGCTTTCGTAAAGCGTAGGTCGTCGGTTCGAATCCGACCGGTGGCTCCTCTTCGCAACATCTCCACACGTTGAAACGCCACGGCTCACGCCGTGGCGTTTCGCTTTTGGCGGGGGGAGTTTTTACGATGTTGCGGACTTGGTGATCGTGCAAAGCGCAAGCGAATGTTGGATGATGTCCATCGTGTGCGGGATGTTCCTGAGGATCTGTGACCGTGATCGATGAACTGCGCGAAATCGTGTTGCCGGTGCTCGATGGCCAGACCGTGACGGCCGCGGGGATGGAGCGGGCAGTCACGGCGATCATGGATGGCCGCTGCGATCCGGCGGAGATCGCGAGTTTTCTCACGGCGTTACGCTGTCGTCCCGAAACGGTGCCGATGCTGGTCGGTGCGGCGCGGGCCATGCGGGCGAAGGCCGAACCAATTTCGTGCGGCCGGACGGGACTGCTCGACACCTGCGGCACTGGCGGTGATGCGCTGCACACCTTCAACATCAGTACGGCGACCGCGTTTGTGGCCGCCGCGGCGGGGGTGCCGGTGGCGAAACATGGCAATCGGTCCGCATCGAGCAAAAGCGGATCGGCAGATGTGCTCGAAGCCCTCGGTGTGTCACTCGCTATCACTCCGCAGCAGGTCGGCGCGTGTATCGACGAACTGGACATCGGCTTCTGCTTTGCCCAGCGGCTGCACGGTGCCATGAAGCACGCCGCGCCGATTCGGCAAAAGCTCGGGTTTCGGACGATTTTCAACCTGTTGGGCCCGTTGACCAATCCCGCGGGGGCTGCCTTTCAGGTGGTGGGGGCGAGTCGCACGGCGATGGCGGAATTGCTCGCCGGGGCACTCGCGGAACTCAGAGTCCAGCACGCCCTGGTCGTCTGTGGCAACAACGAACTCGACGAGGTTTCCCTGTGGGGTGAAACGGCGATCTTTGACATCCGCAATGGTTCTGTCACCCGGCAAACGTGGACGCCCACGCTGCTCGGTTTGCCGGTCGTGGATGTTGCCGCACTGCGTGTGGACGGGCCGCAGGAAAGTGCGGCGGTTATTCGCCGTGTCTTTGCGGGTTCAACTGGTCCCGCGCGTGACATCGTGCTGGCCAACGCCGCGGCCGCGTTGATCGCCGCCGAGAAAGTGGCCACACCGCGTGACGGGGTGGCGCTGGCCGCGCAGGTGATCGACTCCGGTGACGTCGCGGCCTTGCTCGAGCGATTCGCCGCGAAGACAGACTCACTTTCGAGAATGCCATGAGTCCGCACGCTCGGCTCGCTTGCGTCGCGGGAGGCGGGTCCTATAATCGCCACAGGGGAGAAAATGGGCGCGTCGCCGTCCGGTCTCTTCCTGTGTGCGATAGTCGTGCTGTCCGTTCTCACCGAGAGTTCTGATGATCGCCTGGATTCGGAATGTGTGGCTGGCGGTGTCCACGTTGATCTACGGAATGTGGATCACGATGCGGACGATGTTGTGGACGTATCGCCGCAAGACGTTTACGGAAGTCTACGAATACCCGGAAGTCCCGGTCCCGGTAAAAGCCCGGTATCGCGGGTTCCATCGATTCGATCTGACGACGTGCATCGGCTGTGAAAAGTGTGCCGTCGCCTGTCCGGTCGACTGTATTTATATCGAAAAAGAAAAGAGCCCCGTCGGCAAGGGCTTCCGCGTGAACGGATTCACGATCGATTACACGAAGTGCATGTTCTGCGCGTTGTGTGTGGAGCCGTGTCCGGTGGATTGCATCTTCATGGGTTCCAACCATGACCTGAGCTGCTACAGCCGCGACGGGTGCATTGTGGACTACTCGAAGTTGCCGCTGGAAGTGGCGTGGGGCCAGGCGACGTTGAACCCGACCGTGGTCGCAGAATCGAAAGTGTTGTACGAGCCAGTGTGGGTGAAGGGCGAACCGAGCCCGTTCCAGTTTGCGGGCAGCGAAGAACACTGATTCCCGAAGTGGATGGACTCCACGGGATCGGTCGCTGTCTGAGGTCGGAAGTCGTTTTCGCGTTCGCGGAAAGTCGGTCATGAAAACTCAGGTCGCGCGTCCGCAGGAATTCACCGTCGCGGGAGCGAATCGGACGCTGCCGCTGGTGAAAGTGATCGTCACCGATATCGTCGCCCTCTATCGCGATGTCAGCGAGCGCAAGGAACGGCTCGAATCGCTGCGGAAGCGGCGCTCCAAGCCGGCCAAGCGGAGCGATGACCCGTATCGCGAAGAAGTCGATCAGATTCGCCAGGGACTCGAAAAAGACGTCGAGCGTCTGCAAAGCTTCGTCGATGAACTTTCCGAGTTGGGGATCGCCCTGAAAGATCCGTCGGATGGCCTCGTCGATTTCCCCACGGTCATGGATGGTGCCCCCGCATTCCTCTGCTGGAAGCTCGGCGAACCGGAGGTCGCGTTCTGGCATCGGCCCGACGCCGCGGTGACCAACCGTCAGCCGTTGCCGCCAGGAAGTGGGCGTCCCACAGATCACGCTGTCTAAAGTCGTTGAAATTATGACCGGCTGATCGAAGCCGGATGATTGTTGCCCGGAGCCGTCATGACAGATTTGGTTGGTCACATTTTCATCTTCACCGCGGTGAGTGTCGGCTTTCTGCTGGCACCGCTGCTCCTCGGTTGGCTGGTGCGTCCCACCGGTGCTCCCAGTGTGGAGAAAGATGCCGCCTACGAATGTGGTGAGCCGACAATCGGTTCCAGCTACATCCAGTTCGATCTGCGGTTCTATGTCGTCGCCTTGCTGTTCATTGTTTTCGATGTGGAGCTCGTCTTCTTCTTCCCGTGGACCGTGATTTTCGGGGGGGCGATGCAACTGGCCGACACCCGTTTGGCGGAAACCGATCGCATTGTTCTTTCCGAGCGATTGTTGTCGGCTCCCGAAGGAACGATGACCGCCGCGAATGCCATCTCGCCGGATGCCGCGCTGACGCTGGGTTGGGTCGCGTTGACCGATGTGCTGTTCTTCTTCGCGATTCTGCTGGTGGGCTTTGCCTACGTCTGGAAACGCGGCGACTTGGATTGGGTCCGGGCCGTGACCCAACAAGCGAAGATTGCTCGTCCGCGAGCCCCGCTGGCTCCCTCGGGTCGCGCAGCCCCGCCCCCGGTCACCGTTACTGCCAGTTAATCGATGGCGTGTGCCACTGGCTCTGCCAGTGTCCTCCAACGTTTTCCAAGATCACACTGGCAGAGCCAGTGGCACACAATACAAATCGAGAGTGTCATGAAGGTTTCTGAAGTCCACGCCTTGCTGCTCGAACGCTTCGGTGCGTCCGCCATCGTGGCGTTGCAGGAAGCCACCAAAGATCCGTGGATCGAAGTCGCCGCAAGCAACATCGCCGATGTCTGCCAATTCCTGCACGACGATCCCCGCACCGAATTCGATGCGTTGAACGATCTTTGCGGGGCCGATTATCTCGAAACGGATGCGAAGAAAAAGAATCCGTGTGCGCCGCATGTGGAGGTCGTGTATCACCTCTACAGTTACACGCACAAGCACTGGGCCAAGCTCAAGGTGAAAGTGCCGCGCTGGCAGGGCGACATGACCGGCGAACTGCCCGAAGTTCCTTCGGTCTCCCATGTGTGGGCCATCGCCGACTGGCACGAGCGAGAAGCCTTCGATCTCGTCGGCATCACCTTCACCGGCCATCCGAATCTCCGCCGCATCCTCTGTCCCGAAGACTGGGAAGGGCATCCGCTGCGGAAAGATTACGCGTTCCCCCTCGAATACCACGGCATCCGCGGAAAGTAACCTCAGTCGGTCCGCCTCCGATTGTGTCGCCACTGACAACTATCCACCGACAACTGACAACTGCTCCACGGACCCCGTCCATGCAACTCGAAGACCCGCGCATCATTGAATTCGACGTCCGCACGGACGAGATGCTCGTCAACATGGGACCGCAGCACCCCAGCACGCACGGTGTGTTGCGGCTTTTGCTGCGAACCGACGGCGAAGTGATTCACGAAGTCACACCGTACATCGGGTACCTGCATCGCTGCGCGGAAAAGATCGGCGAAAACCTCTCGCCGCCGCAGTGGATTCCCTACACCGACCGGATGGATTATCTGGCCGGGATGAACATGAATCTCGGCTTCGCGCTCACCATCGAAAAGCTGATGGGGATTGAAGTCCCCGAAAAGGCGATGGTTCTGCGGGTGATCATCGCCGAACTCGGCCGCGTCGCCAGCCACCTCGTCGGCATGGGCGCTTACGGTCTCGACCTCGGCAGCTTCAGCCCGTTCCTGTATGCCTTCCGCGAACGCGAAATCATTCTCGATCTGTTCGAGGAAGTCTGCGGTGCCCGGCTTACCTATAGCTATTTCACCCCCGGCGGCGCGACGCACGATCTTCCCGAGAAGATCACAATTCCACCCGGTCTCGCGCAGCTCACCGGCCGCAAAGCCGACATGACGCTGTCGTGGATGGAAGCCTGCACCATGTTCCTCGACTGGATGACGCCGCGGATCAAGGAGTACCACACGCTCCTCACCCGCAATGCCATCTTCATCAAGCGGACGGCGGGCATCGGTGTGATGCCGCGCGATATGGCGATCAACTACGGTTGCACCGGTCCGGTTCTTCGCGGCAGCGGCGTCGATCACGACCTGCGTCGTGACGGCGAACCAATCTACACGCGGATGTATCAGGGCTACGACTACGAAGTTCCGGTTGCCCCGTTCAAAGACGCCCCGAGTGAAGCGATCCTCGGCGACAACTGGTGCCGCTTCTATGTTCGCATGATGGAAGTTGTGCAGGCGATTAAGCTGATCCGTCAGGCGATGGCCAAATATCCTGCGGCGAAGGGCGATTATCGCGTGCCGTTCCGCATGGGGACGAAACTTCCCAACGACGAAACGTACCTCGAAACCGAATGCCCGCGCGGGCAGATGGGCTTCTATGTCGTGGGTGACGGCGACGCCGAACCGTTCCGCGCCCGCGCCAAGAGTTCGTGCTTCTGCAACCTCTCGGTCACCGGCCCGCTCTGCCAGGGCGTGTTAATCGCCGACATCCCCGCCATCGTCGGTTCGCTCGACATCGTGATGGGCGAAATAGATAGGTGACTTAGCGGCATACAGAAGCGAAAATCTCTGATAATGTGCCGAAGATGCGGTGTATCGCGCGATCGAAAACGGACCCTCAACCGACCGGCCTTCTGATGCTGAAGGCTGGTCGGTTTTTTGTTGGCCGAAGTCATGCCATGTATGCACAACCAGCGCTCTCTCCCTCGGGATGGCCTGATCCGCACGGGCGGAACTCGGCAAAGGCATCCCTCCGCAGACTTGGGTCGCCGGTCTCGTCACTGAAAGTTGCGGTGAAAGCGGAGCGGCGATTCCTGGCAAGGTGGCGGTCCAAAAGGGGATTACGCGAGAATCTCTTTCACGACCTGGCCATGCACGTCCGTTAATCGATAGTCGCGTCCCTGGAAGCGATACGTCAGGCGTTCGTGATCGAAGCCGAGGAGGTGCATGATCGTGGCTTGCAGGTCATGCACATGCACTTTGTCTTTCGCAACGCCAAAGCCGAGTTCGTCGGTCTCGCCGTGCATCATGCCCCCCTTCACACCGCCCCCCGCGAGGAACATGCAGTAACAATCGGGATAATGATCGCGGCCGAGAAGGCTTCCCCCGGCAGTCCGACCTTCGCGGAACGGCGTGCGGCCGAACTCGCCTCCCCAGACGATCAGCGTGTCTTCGAGCAGCCCGCGCTGACGGAGATCGTGAATCAGCGCGGCAATCGGCTTGTCCATCGTCGCACATTTTCGTGTGAGGCCATCGCGAATGTCTTCGTTCGGGCCGGTGCCGTGGAAGTCCCAGCCCCAATCAAACAGTTGCACATACCGCACGCCCTGTTCGAGCAACCGCCGCGCGAGCAGGCAGTTATTCGCGAAACTCGCTGCACCGGGCTGCGCACCATAGGCTTCAATCGTGTGCTTGGATTCCTTGGTGATGTCCATTACCTCGGGAACCGACATCTGCATGCGGAACGCCAACTCGTACTGCGCGATGCGCGTGAGCGTTTCCGGATGGCCGAGTTCGTTTGCCTGCTGAGCATTGAGATCCCGCAAGGTGTCGAGGCTCAATCGCCGCAGATCGCGATCCATTCCTTCCGGATCGGAGGCATACAGCACGGGGTCCCCTTGCGACCGGCATTGCACCCCCTGATACACCGACGGCAGGAACCCGCTGCCAAATGAATTCTTCCCGCCGTTGGGTTGCACGCCGCTGGAAATCAGAACCACAAACCCCGGCAGATTTTCGTTCTCGGTGCCGAGGCCGTACGTCACCCAGGCACCCATCGACGGTCGGCCCGAACGCGCGGACCCGGTGTAAAGCAACAATTCCGCCGGGGCGTGATTGAACTGTTCGGTGAACATCGACCGAATGACGCACATGTCATCCGCGACGCCGTGCAGGTTCGGAATCGCATCCGACATCCACACGCCGCCGTTGCCGTGCTGCTTGAATGTGCGCGGCGTTCCCAGCAGCTTCGGCACTCCAGAGGTGAAGGCGAACCGTCGGCCTTTCAGATACGAATCGGGACAATCCTGCCCCGTCCGCGCGACGAGTTCCGGCTTGTAATCGAACAGATCGAGATGCGGCGGCGACCCCGTCATGTGCAGATAAATGACCCGCTTCGCTTTGGGGGCAAAGTGCGGCTGATGGGGCGCGAGCGGATTCGCAATCGCCGTCGTTGCCCCGAGTGCGCTCCCACCCGGCATCGCCGAGAGCGCCATCGCCCCCAGTCCCACGCCAGATTGGTGCAGAAAATGGCGACGTGTTTGATGGACGAGATGATTCAGTTTTATTGACATCAGGGAAGCTCCGAATTGTATCGCATCCCAACGGGATGCCAGACGGTAGCCGGGGGTCGCAGCGAAGCGAAGACCCCCGGAATGCAATCATGTCCAGAATCGACCCCGGAGGGGTCGCAGACGTCCTTCATTCCAAATACTGCGGTTCAAATCGAATCCCGTGTTTCTCCAGGAGCATCATCAGTTCTTCACGAAAATCCCGTTGCCGATGGTGCTCTTCCTGCTTCCGTACATACTCGCGGACATTTTCTATCTGCGATTGGCTCACCGTAAAGATGGCATAGCCGACCTGCCACTCGAACAACAACACATGTTCTTTCACCGCCCAGACCGACGACGCCTTCTTCAACTCGCGGACGAAATCGGAAATCGTATGCGTGGGTTTCAGACCGATCAGCAGATGCACGTGGTCTTCGATTCCTCCAATTTCCAATGGGATGCCTTCGAGCCCACGAACGGTTCCTCCGAGATACTTGTGTAATGCCGCTCGCCACGAGGGTGTGATCCACGGCCGCCGCTCTTTGGTCGCGAAGACCAGATGATAGTGCAGACTGTAGAACGTGGATCCCATGTTGCAATGTTGTATTAGCGTTTGGGTTACTGATCATCGCTCTCTGGCACCCCTCCGGGGTGCGTTTCCGTTGGCTCGTTTTCCGGGGGTCTTCGTTGCACTGCGACCCCCGGCTACCGTCTGCGATCCCTTCGGGATCAAGTGCGAAATACATCACCGCCGCATGAACATTTCGTCGAGGTTCAAAATCGCGTTGGTGGTGACCGACCACGCGGCGAGCGCCACGATGTCGGTCCCTTCCGGTGCGGGGCCGAGCGGATTCGTGGCGAGTTTTTGGGCATTCTCGGGCTGTGCGGACAACCGTTCTTTAGTCCGTTGGAACAGCGCGAGAACCGATTGCTGCTCCGCTGCTGTCGGCGGCCGCGACAGACACGTTTCCCAGACCCATTTTGCCTGGTCTTCCACGGTCGCGCCGCCGTCTTTCAAAGCCTTTCGCGCAAGGGCTTGGGCGGCTTCGATGTAAACCGGGTCGTTGAGGGTGACGAGCGCTTGCAACGGGGTATTGGTGCGAGAACGTCGCAGCGTGCAGACTTCACGATTCGGGGCATCGAACGTCGACATCGACGGATACGGGTTGGAACGCCGCCAGGAGGTGTAGAGCGCCCGACGGTATTTGTCTTCACCCATGCTCGTTTGCCAATCGACCGCGCTGCCGAAGGCCGCATTGACGCCCAACTTGGGTTGCGGGGGATTCACCGGGGGGCCGAATTGCTTCTTGCTGAGCAAGCCACTCACGGCAAGGGCTTGATCGCGGATCATCTCGGCGGACATGCGGAAGCGTGGCCCCCGGGCGAGCAGACGGTTGTCGGGATCGTGCTGGTAAGCCTCGTCGGTGACCGCGGACGATTGCCGGTACGCGGCCGACATCACGAGCAGCTTGAGCATGTGCTGCATGTTCCAGCCGCTGTCCATGAACTCGACGGCAAGCCAATCGAGCAACTCCGGATGCGACGGCAGTTCCCCTTGCGAACCGAAGTCCTCGCTGCTGGCGACGATGCCGATGCCGAAGAGTTGCTCCCACAACCGGTTCACGGTCACGCGTGCCGTTAGCGGGTTCTCGCGATCAATCAACCACCGGGCGAGTGCCATCCGAGTCGGCGGCAGATCGCTCGGCAGCGCAGGAAACACCGCGGGGATGCCCTCGCTCACTTCCTGGCCGAGATCCATGAAATTCCCGCGATGCTGCAACTGCGTCTTCCGGCGTTGAGCCACGGCGAGATCGCGCATGACAGGCACCGTGGTATACGGCTTCTGATCGGTCAGCGATTTCTGCACGGCGATTTTGCGATCGCGCGCGGCTTGCAGTTCCGGGGCGATCCCGCGGTAGTAATCGGCGAGCGTTTGTTGCTCGGCGGCGTTCCGTTCGGTCGCGGCTTTGGGCAAGAGATTGAGAATGGTCGCCGGAATGCGGGCCAGCGTTGCGGCTTGCGGTTCGGTGGTCATGACGAGACGAAACTGACCGAGCAGATGATTCGCGTGTTCCGATTCCTGCCCGAGCGTCACTTTCAGCACGCTCCCCGCGGGAAGTTCGACCGCGGCGCTCGGCAGTAACGTGAGTTGATGGGCTTGCGGAATCTGTCCGCCGATGGCCCAACCGGTGAGCTTCTTGCCCGCCGGGGCTTTGTCGAGCAGCACGTCCGCGGGGTCAAAACCGGGCTGCGAGTAATCGGCAAACGCCGCGGCAAAGGTGATGGCACGCGATCCTGACAGCGATAATTCCTGGCTCGGGTTCGGCGGCTCGGCGACAGTCTGCTCCCACAGGGTTTGCCGGTTGTCATCCAGAATCGCCACACGGAATTGGGCGAGCCGCGCCCCTACACCGGCGTCGGTTCGGTTCCAAATGACGAGGCGATCGATTGGCGTCGCGGACTTCAGTTCGACTTCCCACCACGGGTTGTCGGACATCGCGGTGTGCGTGGTAGACTTCGCTTCCTTATAGCGGCCATCGGTGTTGCCATCGATCGCGAGTTCCGGCGGCCCGGCGTAGTCGGTGGAAATCTGCGTGGCCTTGCCGCCGTGTGCGATGTTCTCCGTCCCTTGAAACACCTGCACTTCGGCCAGCGACAGGATCTTTTGCGGGCCGGGAATCTCAATGCGAACAAACCGCCCCTTGAGCGCTTGCCCCGCGGGAGGATCAATCGTGGCCTGCACGCGGTTCAACACGAAGTTACCCCCGGCGAGCCCCGCGCTGGGCAATGTTTCTAGACGCAACGCGGTGAGCGCCGTCGTCTCCTTGATCGGGATCGAAACCGTGTACTGATCCTTCGGCGTCACGTCTGTCACCATGACGATGCCGGTGTCGGAGACCGTCGCGGGCTTTTCACTTTGCCGCGTTACCGCAGCGGGAACGAGTGCATTCCAGGCCAGCGATTTCGGCAAGGACGCTTCCCATTTCTGCTGCGCGGCGAGCAATTCGAGTGTCGGTGTTTTCAACGTGGTTTCGAGCTGCGCGAGTTCGTCCTGCCATGCCTGCTTCTGTTGCCGTTGTTCTGCAGACCACAATTCGAGCAGCGGCGATTCGTCCCGGCGGTCGGCATCCTGCGACTGGTTGTAGAACGCGAACAGCTTGAAAAATTCTTCCTGCGTCAACGGGTCGTACTTGTGCGAATGGCACTGGGCACAGGCAATCGTGGTTCCCATCCACACGGCCATCGTGGTGTTCACGCGGTCGACAATCGCCACGTTGCGGAACTCTTCGTCGTTGGTGCCCCCTTCGCTGTTGGTCAGCGTGTTCCGTTGAAACGCCGTGGCGATGAGTTGCTCATCGTTCGGTTCGGGCAGCAAGTCCCCGGCGATCTGCTCAATCGTAAATTGATCGAACGGCTTGTTCTGCTGGAACGAGCGGATGACGTAATCACGGTAGGCCCAGATCGTGCGGGCCGGGTCGTCGGCATACCCCGCGGAGTCCGCATACCGGGCGAGGTCGAGCCACAATCGCGCCCAATGTTCACCGTAGGTTTCGTTCTTCAGGAAGCGATCGACCATCTGTTCGTAACGGTTCGCCGACGTGTCTTTCAGAAAGGCATCCACTTCGGCAGAGGTGGGCGGCAATCCGGTGAGATCGAGCGCGACCCGACGGATCATCGTTCGGTCATCCGCGGCGGCTTGCGGTTTCAAGCCTTCTTTTTCGAGCCGAACGAGAATGAACCGATCGACCGGTGTTTGTCCCCAGGCGGTTTTCACTTCCAGCAACGCCGGACGTGTCGGTTTCACATACGACCAGTGCGCGGCATAGGTCGCCCCCTGCCGAATCCATTCCGTCAGCGTGGCGATTTCCGCGGCGCTCAGCGGTTTCCCATGACCTCGCGGCGGCATGACCTCGTCGGGATTAGTCGACGTGATCCGTTTAATGACCAGGCTCGCTTCCGGCTGCCCCGGCTGGATCGGTTTGTGACCGCCCAAATCGACCGTCGCTCCGGCGAGCGTGTCCAGACGGAGACCGTCGGTTCCCCCTTTGCGTTCCTTCTCATCCGGGCCGTGACACTTGTAGCAACTGTTCGAGAGAATCGGCCGGACTTCGCGATTGAAATCGACGGTCCGTTTCGGTTCGGCCGCTGCGGTCGCAGACAAATCGACAACGACCACGAAGAGACACGCCGACAGAAAGAGCAAGAACCAACGCATGCCGTGGACTCGTCGCAGGAGGGAATTCCGGGCGGGTTCAAATTCTATAGAATTCTACCAGACGCCCGGACAATTCGCCAGCCGTTGATGCGTTGCCGGGGGCACGAATGATGGCAAAATCATTTCGACTCGCCGTTGTCAGCAAATGCAGAAACCCCTTTTTGTCAAGGGGTTTCCAGCGAAATGAATTGCCCGGTTAGGATTCGAACCTAAACTAAGTGAGTCAGAGTCACTCGTGCTACCGTTACACTACCAGGCAGTTATACCGACGGGACAACGCAGGGAAGCGCCCATTCGGTCGGCAAAGTATACCGTTTAGGTCGCGATTGCCAAACCCGACTCGCGGGGTTTTTCCAGTCGGCAAAGCCTTCTCAGCCTGTCGGAATGTCGATTCTGCCTGCGGGACAGTCAAAAAATGGGCAAATTGGTCTCAACCTGTTTCCCCGATTGACCTAGAATCCGCGCGTCGATTTCAGAAATGCCGATCCTTCCGGGCCTGTGGTCCGCAGCGAATCGGCCTGTTCATGGAAGGAGTTGGGGGAATGGAACGGACACGGTTCATCATTGGGACGGCGTTAATTCTGTTGGCAAGCCGCGCCGGAAATGCCGCCGCGAATGACTTGGCGACGACGCTGAAGTTCACCCCGAAACAGAAAGACGTCGACTACGAAATCCCCAAGCCCGACGAAATCGCCAAGTGCAAAGTGGAAGTCGAACGCGTCGGCAAGTATGTCGGCTGGGTGGTGATCGGGCCGCAAGGGACGGTGCTCCGCCGGTTCTATGACACCGATAGCGACAACCGCGTCGATCAATGGCGGTACTTCCAGCACGGCATCGAAGTCTACCGCGACATCGACACCAATAAAGACGACAAGCCCGACCAGTTCCGCTGGCTTAATATGGGCGGTTCGCGCTGGGGCATCGACAAAAACAACGATTATCGCATTGACGAATGGAAATCGCTGTCGGCGTCGGAAGCCTCGCGCGTCGCCATTCAGGCACTCACCGATGGCGATGTCGCCACGATGCAGTCGCTGATGATCACACAGGAAGACCTGCGCGAACTCGGCGTGACCTCGTCGGTCGCTGCGAAAGTGCTGGAAGGATCGGCAAATCTCGGCCTGACGATGAAGTCGGTGATCACCAAATCCAAGGTTTTCAACGCGAAGTCGAACTGGATCCGGTTTGATGCGCAGATGCCCGGTTCGATTCCTGCCGACGACGGCAAAGCGACGACGGATTTACAGGTCTACGAGAATGCGATGGTGGTCGTGGAACCCGGTCCGGCGCTCGTGCAAATTGGGGAAATGATTCGCGTGGGTGAGGTCTGGAAGCTCACGCAAGTCCCGATGCCGGTTGAAGAGGGCAAATTGACCGTCGCCGGCGGGGTGCTGATGCAACCGCTGCTCGCGGGAACGACGGATGCGTCGCTGCCCGCGTCACCGGAAGTCGAAAAGCTGGTGAAAGCCCTGCAGGAACTCGACCAGAAACAACCCCAACTCGGCGTTGCCAAGCCGGAAGAACTGGCCGCCTACAATAACCGCCGAGCCGACATGCTGCTGGAATTGGCGAATCTCGCCCAGGGCAAGGATGAGAAAGAACAGTTCCTCAAGCAGTGCGCTGACGGCATTGCGTCGGCCGTGCAGACCGCGTCGTTTCCGCAGGGGCTGGACCGGCTCACCAAGCTGGAAACCGATGTCCGCCGCACCGGCCCCGCCGCCGCGGTCCCCTACATTGTCTATCGGCGAATGCAGGCCAAATACAGCGTCGATATGAACACCGCCGCGGAAGGCAGTCGCGACAAGATTCAAAAAGACTTCATGACATCGCTGGAAGAGTTCACCGAAAAATATCCGCAAGCGGAAGACACTCCGGACGCCATGTGGACCATCGCCACAGCAGAAGAGTTCAGCAATCGCATGAAGGAAGCGACCGAGTGGTATCAGAAGCTGGCCCGGAACACGTCCGGGGCCCCCGCTGTTGCGAAAGCCGCCGGGGCGTTACGGCGGTTGCAACTGAAGGGTAAGCCGTTCGAGATTTCCGGAAAAGATCTGCGGGGCAGCCCGGTCAGCACGGCGGCTTATCGCGGAAAGGGTCCGACCCTTGTCGTCTTCTGGGCCACCTGGTGCGATCCCTTCAAAGCCGATCTGCCCCAACTGCGGGCGCTGCATCAACAGTATCAAAGCCGCGGCTTCGAAATTGTCGGGGTGTGTCTAGATGTCCCGTTCGGCCCCCCGGCGGCGCACAGCAAACAGATTCAGGACTTCATGACCACGTACAAAATGGCGTGGCCGCAGATCATCGAAACCGCAGGCTTGGACAGCCCCCCGGCCGTGCAGTACGGTGTCTTCTCGTTGCCGACCATGATTCTGGTGAGCGACAAAGGCGAAGTTCTCAGCCGCAACTCGTCCGTGACCGAATTAAAAACGGTGCTGCCGCAGTTGTTGGATAAGAAGTAGAATCTCCTGAGCGGCACGGCGCTAGCCGCCGGTGTATCGAATTGAAGAACCGGCGGCTAGCGCCGTGCCGCTCACAAGAGATGTTTGAGGACCCAATGTCGTTTCTGGCGAGGCTGGCGAAGAGCGCGAAGGGGGCCATCAAGCGGGCGATCGTGCAGCATCACCAGCGCTCCGGGGCCGTGTTGTTCAGCGACACGACCTTGCGCGACGGCGAGCAGATGCCCGGGGCGACGCTCGAACCGGCGGATAAATTGGAGATCGCGCTCGCGCTGGAAAAAGCGGGCGTGCATTCGCTCGACGCCGGTTTCCCCGCTTCCAGCGAACAGGACGCCGAAGCCATTCGGATGATGATTGGCAAGGTGAAGCGCCCGGTCCTTACGGCGCTGTGCCGCACGGTCAAAAGCGATGTCGATGCCGCCGACCGCGCTCTCGCCGGGCAACCGGCCCACAAGCGCGGGGTGTCGCTGTTCGTCGGTACCAGCCCGCTGCATCGGCAGTTCAAACTGCAAAAGACCGAAACCGAAATTCTGCGGATCATCGAAGACAACGTCGGTTATGCCGCGTCGAAATTCGAGATCGTCGCTTTCAGCCCGGAAGACGCTAGTCGCACGGAACTGCCGTATCTATGCGAAGCGTACCGCACGGCGATTGCCGCCGGGGCGACCACGATTGGGTTCCCGGATACCGTCGGTGTGCTGACCCCGGAAAAAGCCCGCGATTTTCTGCGGCGGATTCAGGACGGCGTGCCGAATATCGACCGCGTGCTGGTCGCCGTCCACTTTCATAACGACCTCGGTCTTGCCGTCGCGAACACGCTGGCGTGCATTGCCGAGGGAGCCCACGTCGTGCAGTGTACAGTCAACGGCATCGGCGAACGGGCGGGCAACGCCTCGCTCGAAGAAGTCGCGATGGCCCTCGATCTCAACTTCGATCAGTACGGCCGCAAAGCGAAGATCGATACCACGCAACTAGTGCCGTTATGTCATCTGGTGCAACGACTCACCGGTATCAAACCCGCGCCGAATAAACCCGTCTGTGGTCAAACGATCTTCGCCACCGAGGCGGGCATTCATCAGGATGGATTGCTCAAGAACCCGGACACGTATCTCCCGTTTCGCCCGGAACGTGTCGGGGCCGAGAAGATTGAACTCGTGCTCGGCCGCCACAGCGGTCGCCGGGCGGTCTCGAACCGGCTTGCCGAGTTGGGGTTGCCGAGCGATGACACGCATGTTGGCGTGCTGCTCGAACGGATCAAGCAACTGCCGAAGGGCGTGATTCTGGACGACACCTTGGTGCGGGAACTCGCAACAGGTGGTTGATTGCCTTGGCGTTTGCGCTTTGCAGGGTCCCAGGACTCATGGTGGATAGGGAGTCCTGGGATCCTGCAAAGCGCAAGCGCGTCAGAGTTTCTTTTTATACGCTTCGCTGGCTTTTGCGAGGGTGGCTTGTTCGCGCGGGGTGAGGCTGCCGGTTCCTTGCTCGCTGATTTTCGCGAGGATGCGATCGAGTTCCGCTTCCAGGTTGTCCGGTTCCGGTTCGGGGCGATACACCTTGAACTTTCGCCGGGCGCGCATGTTCGTCCAGCGGCCAGCAAGCGTATCGCCCAAACGTTCCCAGCGGATGTTGTAGTGGTAGTACAGCCAGCCGTAGAGCAACCCCGCGAGATGCACGACGTGGGCAATGTGGCTCATCATGTCCTCGCCACCGAGCGCCAGCATCACCGGGTGCAAATCAATGATGACGTAGAACGCCACCAGAAAGCGCATCTCGATGGGAATGAGACCGAAGAACCAGATCTGCTGCCGGGGATAATGGATCGCATATAACATGGCGATGGCCATATCGACCCCGGAGGCACCGATGACCGGCCCGCCCGGAAACGCGATTCCCCACAGGACATGCGCGACGCCACCAAACGCGGCTGCCGTGAGATAGAACCAAAGGAATTCGCGGCTGCCGTACATCCGTTCGAGCGTAGTGCCGAAAAACCAGACCCCCAGCATGTTCCACAAGAGGTGCCAGATGTCGTACCGCGAGTGCAGAAAGGCATAGGTCACCAGCCGCCAGACCTGACCGTGCAAAACGGCATCGACCCTGAGGGCGAACCACTCGTCAATGAGGGACTCACGCATGCCCCCCCCGAATGCACTCGCCGGGCGCGTGATCAACAATTGCAAAAAGAAGACGACGACCGTAAGCACGATCATCAACCGCACGGTCGGCGTGTCGGCGAGGAAATCGCCCCCGCCGCCGCCATAGCGCCGTTCTTCGTCGCGGAAATAATCGCGATTGGCGAGCCCCATGCCGGGCCTGCTCCTCCGTGGGGCAAAGACACACAACTCAGAGCATGTGGCCCCTGAGTTTCTTCGTCAACAGAGGAGCTTACTTTTCGTACGGCGTTCCCGCGGGGAGTTTCTGCGTCAGGACGACGTTCTCCTGCTGCAATTGGACGACGGCGTCGCGAGCAGCACGAACCTGCCGCCGGAGGGCATCGATCTCCAACAGCACACTGTTCCGTTCTTCTTCGGTGGCTTCCAGTGTCGACACCAGCCCCAGGCGGAATTCGGCCGGGATGGCTTCGTCCTTGGGAAGTTCTTCCCCGCCCACGAGTTCCGCTTGGCGTCGTTGCAATGCCAGCGTGGCGTCGGCGATCAGTTTGTCCTGAATGACAATGCTCGCATTCCGGTCGGCGAAGGCTTCGTCCGATCGCGTGAAGTCGCCCATCAGCTTATCGAATTGCTGGGAGTAGCCGGACGGAATGCTGCTGCGCCACCGCCACCGACCGGCTTGCCATTCGGCCGTTTCACCGGGACGAATTCGCCACGAGGGGGTCATTGCGGATCGCTCGGCCTGCGGCGGACCGAAGACGAAATACGGACCGCGATAAATCGACGTTCCATCGGCCTTGATCTCAAAACCGTGGACGAGTTGTTTCTCTTGCAGTCCCGCACCCATGCCGAGCTGGACTTCGAGTTTACCGTCGGCCGGATTGAGGACTTGCGTCGGGACCCCGCCCGCGGCCCGGAAGTCGGAGCCCCATTCGCGGTTCATCCGTTCGAGTTCATGCAGCACCAGTTGACGCTGCTCGGCCGCTTCCCGCGTCTGCTTGGCCGCATCGGCGTAATTCTTGGCGAACGCCTGCGTCTTCGCCGTCCAGCTATTGCGCACCGTGATGAACTTGGCCGTGAGGACCATGCTCGCCAAACCGGCGGCCACCACCATCACCGCGAGAACCTTGCCCCAAACATTCATCTGCCTGCTCCTCACCGTATGCGCTGTCGGCTGATATCGGTTGCGGACGGCGACAACCTGATGGTGGTCGCAGCAAACAATGAAACAGTCGAGAGTTCCGGCCGATCGTAGGGCCGTCGAGGTTTACAACGCCCTCAACGACCACCACGGCTGCATGCCCGGCACCACAGCGTAAAGCGTGATCCTGCAATAAGATGATAGGCCTGCCGGGAAACGCCGGTCAAGCACGGATTCCCGCCGGACGCAATTCGGTGCCCCTGCAATCCGAACAATCCGTAAACTTCGTGGAAACGGCAAAGAATCCCCGCGGTACCAGAAACGAGCAGTTCTCCGCTGCCGGAAAAAGATGCCCCTCGGACGAAGTTTTTGATATTCTGGAGGTCATCTGTTTCTCCTTGGGAGGTCACCCATGCCCGTCACGATGGAATCCCTCGGCATCGACCGGCTGTCGATTGAAGAGCGGCTCGAATTGGTACATGAAATCTGGGAAAGCATTACTGCGGAAAATTCGGCCATGCGACTAAGCGATGAACAACGGCAAGAGTTACGTCGCCGTCGTGAGGACGCAGACGCCAATCCCCATGACGGTGTCCCTTGGGAGCAGGTCGAGCGGGAGGCTCTGGCACGAATGCAGAAGCGATGAGCCGACCGATCCTCTTTCGTCGCATCGCCCAAGTCGAGTTCGATTCTGCGGCCGATTGGTATGACAAAGAGCAATCGGGACTGGGGACGGAATTCATTCACGAGGTCCGTCGAGTGCTGGGATTGATCGCCAGCCAACCCGATCGCTATCCCATTGTCGAAGACGGAATCCGTGAGGCGATCCTTCAAAGGTTTCCCTACGCCGTCTATTTTCAGGTCAATCCCCTTCAGATCGATATTCTTTCCGTGTTTCACACCTCACGCGATCCATCAACCTGGCGGTCGCGTCAATAAGCCCTGATGGTTCAGGCTTTCCCCAATCTGGGATGCACACCGAATAGCGTGGACGTGCTAATACCGTTCTGTCACGATATCCGCCGTGGCCGAAGCGCGTCGGTCTGGACGGAGCCGCCTTTCCACTTCGAGTCTCATCATGAGCGCTGCCATCGATCTTTCCCTGCATGGGATTCTTGTCAAAAACGTCCTGCGAAACCCAGCCCCTTCACGACTGTACGAAGAAGCGATCCGTCACGAACCGGGAACCACGATCGCCGACAGCGGGGCGCTGATTGCCTATTCCGGCGAAAAAACCGGCCGGTCGCCGAAGGACAAACGCGTTGTCCGGCACACGGGCAGCGAAGACAACGTCTGGTGGGGTCCGGTCAACTTCCCGCTCGACGAGTTGACGTTCATGATCAACCGCGAACGGGCCAAGGATTACCTCAACACGCGCGATCGGTTGTACGTGATCGACGCTTTTGCCGGTTGGGATCCGAAGTATCGGCTGAAGGTGCGGGTGATTTGTTCGCGCCCCTATCACGCGCTGTTCATGCACAACATGCTCATTCGCCCGACCGACGAGGAACTCAAATCGTTCGGGACACCCGACTTTGTGATCTACAACGCGGGTCAATTTCCCGCGAATCGCTTCACCACGGGAATGACCTCCAGCACCACGGTGGACGTCTCCTTCGAGTTGGGCGAGCTCGTAATTCTCGGCACCGAATACGCTGGCGAAATGAAGAAGGGCGTCTTCACGATCATGAATTATCTGATGCCCGCGAAGAACGTGCTCTCGATGCACTGCTCCGCGACGGCAGACCCCGCGACCGGCAAAAGCAGCGTGCTGTTCGGGTTGTCGGGAACCGGCAAGACCACGCTGTCGGCGGATCCGAAGCGAAAACTGATTGGTGATGATGAACATTGCTGGAGCGACGACGGCATCTTCAACGTCGAAGGGGGTTGCTACGCCAAGGCGATCTATCTGTCGCGGGAGCGTGAGCCGGAAATTTTCGCCGCCTTGAAATTCGGCGCAGTCCTCGAAAACGTCGTGTATGACAGCGCTCATCATCATGTCGATTTCGACAATGCGACGATCACGCAGAACACGCGCGGGGCATATCCGATCGAGCACATGCCCAATGCGCAACTCCCGTGCATGGCCGGGCATCCGTCCGACGTCATCTTTCTCACCTGCGATGCCTTCGGCGTGCTGCCCCCGGTGTCGCGACTGACACCCGAGCAGGCGATGTTCCACTTCGTCAACGGTTACACGGCGAAAGTCGCCGGGACGGAGATGGGCGTCACGGAACCGCAGGCGACGTTCTCACCCTGCTTTGGGGGGCCGTTTCTCGTCTGGCATCCGAACAAGTATGCCGAGCTGCTGGCCGAGAAGGTGCAGCGACATCATGCGAATGTGTGGCTCGTGAACACGGGGTGGTCCGGCGGAGCCTACGGCGTCGGCCAGCGGATGAAACTCGCCTACACGCGGGCCATCGTCGATGCGATCCACAACGGCTCGCTCAAAGATGCCCCGACGCAGGCCGATTCCATCTTCGGCTTCAACATCGTGACCCGTTGCCCGGGTGTTCCGGACGAAATGCTGATTCCCCGCAACACGTGGATGGATCCGAACGCCTACGACATCACGGCAAAGAAACTCGCGGAGTCGTTCCAGCGGAACTACGACGCGATGCAATCGGGCGGACCGTTGGGTGCGATGGATGGTTGAAAGTGGTTGAGGGTTGAGGGTTGAGAGTCAGAAGAAATGTCTCTACCCGCTTGCGCTTTGCGGGATCACCGACGCCCAACTTATCCGAAAGAACCACCGCGATGTCTTTTATCCGCCCGTTTGCGGTCGTGCTCTTCTTCATCGCCTCCGCGACAGCGCAAGAATCCAGCCCGCGCGAGACTCTCGATGCGATGAAGCGCCTGCGCGATGCGCAGCGGTTTGCCGAACTCGCGAATCAGCCGACGGGGTTGCTCGTCCCGCTGTATCTCTACCCGGAGAACATCCACACCAATCCGGCATGGAATCGGCTGATCGACTTGAAGAAATCGCATCCCCGCGTGCCGGTGTGGGCGATCGTCAATCCCGATTCCGGTCCGGGCAAGGAGGTCGATGCGAACTATGTGAAAGCGATTGACCGTCTGCACGGCGCGGGCATCGTGACGCTGGGGTACGTCTCAACGGAATACGGCAAGCGCGGGCCACAGGCGGTGCGGGATGATCTCGGCACGTGGCAGAAGCTGTATCCGAAAATTCAGGGCGTCTTTTTCGATGAAATGCTCTACGAAGACACGCCCGCCGCGGTCGTGCAACAGAAATCCTATCGGCAGTTCGCGACGCAAAAAGGAATGTGGCCGACGGTTGCGAACCCCGGTACCGCCACGCCGGAACGGTTTTTCGCGGGCGATGTCGCCGACGTGATTGTGGTTCACGAAGGAGCCGAATATCCCACCGAAGCCGCGATCAAGGGGGACTACTTCGGCGGTTATGCGGACTACCCGCCGTGGACAAGGTGCGTATTGGTCCACACCCGCCCGAAGTTCGATGCCGCCGAATTCGCGCGGATCAAGAAATATGTCCGCTGGGTGTATGTCACGGACGATGTCTTTGTCGATGTGAAGAAAGACAATCCGTGGGACAGCTTGCCGAAGTACCTCGAAACGATGTTCGAGGCGCTGGAGAAGTAATCATTTCTCGCTTGCGCTTCGCGGATCCCAAGACTTTCGTTTACGCGAGTCTTGAGATCTGCGAAGCGCAAGCGAGGAGATTTTCATCATCGATTCGTCTACAAAATCTCCAATGTCGGCAAACTTGGCGTCGACAACAAACTCTTCGCGATCTCCATCGCCGCGCGCTGGCACATGTGCAGCAGATGTGGCCGCGCCGGGCTGTCGTCGTTGAACAGGCTTGCGATCCGGCCTTCGTCACCGCGGACGCGGATTTGCGCTTCGATGGGAATCTCGCCGAGGAACGGAATCCCCTGCGTGATCGCCGTCTGCTGAGCCCCGCCGCGGCCGAAGATTTCGCCCGTCATGTTTTCCACAATGCCGAGCAGCGGAATCTTCACCTGCCGGTACATACTGATCGCCTTCAGCGCATCGAGCAACGCCACCTGTTGGGGAGTGCAGACGACAATCGCCCCAGCGAGGCCGAGCAGTTGCGAAATCGTCAGCGACACATCGCCGGTGCCGGGCGGCAGATCGATGATAAGGTAATCGAGTTCGCCCCAGTCCGTATCTTTGAGGAACTGCGTGATCGCGCGGTGCAGCAACGGCCCGCGCCAGATCACCGCCTGATCGGGTTTCAGGAAATAACCCATCGAGATGACTTTGACCCCATCGACTTCCACCGGCACGATGCGGTCCATCGTCTCGCCGTTGGGTAATGTGTGCTTCACCGCCGCGGGCAACCCGCCGCCGCCGACCATGTGGGGAATGCTGGGACCGTACACATCGGCGTCCATCAACCCGACGGATGCACCCAACGTTTTCAGTCCGTAAGCCAGCGTCGCGGCGACGGTGCTCTTGCCCACGCCCCCCTTGCCGCTGCCGACGGCGACGACATTCTTCACTTTCAGCCCGATCGAACCGCCGGTGTTTTTCCCCTTGGTGACCGCGGTGAACGCGACCGACACCGGACCAACATCGGAGACTTCGGCGAGCGCCTGCTGAATCGCGGTCGTAATCCGTTCGCGGCCGGGATACGCCGGGGTCGGGAGTTCGACGCGGACCGTCGTCCCGGCGGGGGTGATCGTCGCTCCCTTCAACATGTCGAGTTCACCCAGCGACCGCCCGATTTCCGGGTCGTTCAACCGGCGGAGACGTTCCAGCAATCCAAATTCAGTCGGCATCGAAAGCTTTCAGGACACAGAAAACGGATCGTATTGTCTGCGGATTTGTAGCACCCAACCGTGTCGGAGACAACTCGCCGGTGATGGCTTTGCGGTTTCCAACGCGGTTGCGGACTCGCACAGCAGCCCGCTGGCGGCTTCCACCAGCCATTTGCCGAAACCGGGTTGCACCCGTGTATGGGTCGCTTCGTAACCGCCGCCGACGTACGCCGATGGCTTTGGTTTTGAACGGGTCTTTCGTCTCGTTGGTGAGGCGTTCGCGGGCGTTGGGCGACGACAAGATTGGACGGTCGTCATCAATCATCTTGTCACCGAATGGTGCGGGGCGGGGGCTTCCATTTCAAAATCGAGAATGAGCGGGAGATGATCGGACGCATCGACCGCGGGTTGCCGTCGCGACACATGGGCGTTGGTCACTCGCACCGGCCCTTTGAGAAACGCCTTGTCGAGCGACCCCATCGGCCACCATGCGGGAAACGACCGAAACCGCGATGGCGGGGCGGTGACGTGCTGATAACCGTGAATGGCGAACGGTCCCGCGGCCAATGTGTTCCGCCAGTCGTTGGTGTCGCCGATGATGATCGTCGGCAGGTGGTCGCACCCGCGGAAGAGGTGATGTTCGAGCAGCCGCCGCACTTGCCAGTGCCGTTCGCGCTCTCGCAAACCGAGGTGCCAGTTCACGACACGCAATTCACCAAATGGCGTGGCGATGATCGCCCACTGAGCCCCGCGGACTTTGCAGCCCCGTAACGTTAACGAAATCTGATGCTGTTCCAGAAATGGCCACCGGGAGAGCAACAGGTTGCCGTAGCCGCCCTCACGAACCGGATGCGTGAACTGAAACAGCTTGCCCACAGCGCGGACATGTTCGGCGATTAAATCAGGCTGATTGTCGAACTTCGTCCGGCTGACGTTGCGGTCCACTTCCTGCAAACAGACGATGTCCGGCTTCTCGTGATCGAGCACCGCCAGAATGCGTTCCAGCCGATACCGCCGATCGCGTCCGCCGATGCCTTTGTGGATGTTGTAGGCGAGGAGCCGCATGGAGGCAATCTGTTTAGCCGCGACCCGGTAGGGGAGCGCTTTCGTCATCGGTAAAACGAACGTCAATCGAAACCGCGCTCCCCTATCGGGTCGCGGCTAAACGTCGCATTTATACGCGCACATCTTCCGCGGCGGCGTTGACATCGTTCGCGTATCGTCGTCGAATTGGATCGATCACATCCGCTACAAAGCGGTCCACCTGTTCGGGGGCACGTCCGATGAATCGTTTCGCATCCATCGTGTTTGACAGATCAACCGTCGCGAACGCCGGGTCCGTTCGCAGTCGTTCGAGCAGATCGTTCGCCCCGCCTTCTTCTTTCACCACACGGCCCGCGTCCTGGCTGTGGACGCGAATGCGTTCGTGCAAGTCCTGTCGGTCGCCACCGGCCCGCACCCCCGCCATCAGGATTTCTTCCGTCGCCATGAACGGCAACTCTTCCTGCAGATGCTTCTCGATGACCTTCGGGTAGACCACGAGGCCATCAACCACATTCCGCAGCAGGATGAGAATCGCATCAGTCGCAAGGAACGCCTGCGGGATCGTTAGCCGGCGGTTCGCGCTATCGTCGAGCGTTCGTTCCATCCATTGCGTGGCCATTGTTTGAGCCGCGGAGGATTGCAGGCTCATCACGAACCGCGCGAGACCGCACACGCGTTCCGACCGCATCGGGTTCCGCTTGTAGGCCATTGCCGAGGAACCAATCTGATGCTTCTCGAACGGCTCCTCGACTTCCTTGCGACTCTGCAGCAACCGCAGATCGGTCGCGAGTTTGTGAGCCGATTGGGAAATGCCGCCGAGGACATCAAGCACCTGGGCATCGACCTTCCGTGAGTACGTCTGCCCGGTGACGGCGTAATGCTCGTCAAAGCCGAGCTTTGTCGTCACCCGGCGATCGAGTTCCTCGACCTTCGCATGATCCCCTTCAAAGAGCGCGAGGAACGTTGCCTGCGTGCCGGTGGTCCCCTTCACGCCGCGGAGTTTCAGCCGCGCAATGCGTTGTTCGAGTTCTTCCAGATCGAGCACGAGATCATAGCACCACAGCGTGGCCCGCTTGCCGACGGTCACCGGCTGCGCGGGTTGCATGTGCGTGAAGCCGAGACACGGCAGGGCGCGGTATTCCGTCGCGAACTTTGCCAGTCGATCGATCACCCCGACGAGTTGCCGACGCAGCATCTCCAGCCCGCGGCGCATCAGAATGAGATCGGTGTTATCGGTGACGTAACAGCTCGTCGCCCCGAGGTGAATGATCGGCCGGGCCAGCGGCGCGACTTCACCGTAGGTGTGAACATGGGCCATCACGTCGTGCCGCAACTGCTTTTCATGTCGCGCGGCGGCGGCGAAATCGATGTCGTCGGTGTGCGCCCGCAATTCAGCAAGCTGCTCGTTCGAGATCGGCAGCCCGAGTTCCTGCTCCGCTTCCGCCAACGCCACCCACAGCTTCCGCCAGGTCGAATGTTTCGTCTGCGGCGACCACAACCCACACATCTCCCGCGAGGCGTACCGGCCAATCAGCGGGTTGTCGTAAACATCGTGAGACACAGATTTTCTTTCGCTCGCGCTTTGCAGGCGACCGATTACGCCCACATCATCATTGTTTCATCGCGCCAACCAAACCATTATCATGGGCCGATCTGACCCAATTGTCACCTCCACCGCCGATGCGCAAGGATTGTTCGATGCCCACACCTCTGGAATCACTCGTTGCCTGCGGCACCAAACTCTGGCTCGACAGCATTGATCCCGATCTCGTTCTCGAAAACCGTAAGTTCGGGGCGACCGGGGCGACATCGAACCCGATCATCATTTCCGACCTGCTGAAAACCGGCCGCTTTGATGACCAGATCCGCGCACTGGTCCAGAAAGGTCTCAGCGATACCGAGATCGCCTGGGAGATGACCGATAAGCTCGTCAAGCAGGCGCAAGAAGTCTTTGCCGAAGTCCACACGGCGACCAGCGGCGATGACGGCTACGTCAGCTTTGAACTCGACCCGCTGCTCGAAGACAAGTCGTGTACCCTCTCCGTCGCCGATAAGGCCAAGCAATACGTCGCCCTCGGCAAGAAATACGCGGCCGGGCATACCAATCGCATGATCAAAGTCCCGGCGACGCCCGGCGGACTCGCGGCCCTGGAAGAACTCGCCGCCGCGGGAATCACCCTCAATGTCACGCTCCTCTTCACCCAGCGGCAGTACCAAATCGCCCGCGACAACGTCTGGCGTGGAGCCCAGCGGCGGCCGTCGCTCACCGGCTTCAAGTCGGTCTACAGCATCTTCGTCAGCCGCATTGATGTCTACACCAAGAAAGAAGTCCCGACCCTCATTCCGGAAGCTCAGGGACAAGTCGGCATCGTCAACGCCCAGCGTCTCTGGCAGGAAAACAACCAGTTCTGGGCCGACAAAAAACTGCCGCTGAAGCAGGAGTTCATCTTCGCCAGCACCGGCACCAAAGACCCGGCCGATTCGCCGGACAAATACGTCGCCGCCCTCGCCGGGGCCGACATCCAGACCAACCCCCCCGGCACCAACGCCGCCGTTCAAAAACTGCCGGGCAAAGTCTTCACCCGCAAGGTCGACCAACTCCCGCCCCCCAACGTCCTCGCCGACATCGACGCCAAAGTCGACTTCGCGAAACTCGAACAAGTCCTGATGGACGAAGGCCTGGCGAAATTCGCGGATCCGTTCAATGCGCTGTTGAAGACGATTGCGAGTAAGCGGTAAGAATTCGTTTCAATCCAAACAGGAATTTCGGGGCCACTAATGAAGGCCTTTCATTTTCTGCTTCGATTCGTTGGATGCCTGATACTGGTCAGCGTCGTCGTTTTTGGCTGGTTCGCCTGGAATTTCGATCGACCGCCTTTCGAATTGGCCCGGTTACAGCAACTCCAACCCGGTATGTCGCAAGGTGAGGTTCAGACAATTCTCGGCAAGCCCAACGCGGACTACGGAAACCACTGGGCCTATTCGCGGTTCATGGCTTGGCCGATCGTTTACGTGCACTTTGATAAGAACGGACGATTCGTGAAGAGTGTGTACGATCACTGAACCATTTCGTCGCGGACTCCGACACCAGCCACCCCGTCCGTAAATCCATTGTCACTCCCTCTTCGTACCGTCCGAAACGCGTGTTATGAAAACGGTCACCTGCGACATTCGCGATCTTCCTCTCAGCGAGCGTTCCGCCCTGGAACGCATCGTGGGACATCAACTTCGGGAGACCACACAAATCATCGTGAATGTGGTCGACGTCGATGTGAGTCCCGCGGCACCAATCATCACCCCTTTGGAACCCGATGTGCCGGAGTTGTGGAAGATTTATGACGGACTGAGCGAAGAGGAGATCGAGACACTCGATCAAGTCCTCCGCCAGCGGGCCAATCTCACCCGCGATTTCGAGTAGCGCATGTCCGTTGTGCTTCTCGACACCGACATGCTGTCCGAAGTCATCAAACTGCGGGACGCGACGGTGCGGCAGCACGCTCTCGACTACACCCGGCAACATGGTCCGCTCCCCTTTTCGGCCTTCACGCGGTACGAAGTGATGCGCGGTTACAAGCAACAGGGAGCCGTGCGGCAGCTTGCCAACTTCGCGGTGTTCTGCCAACACGCCCTCATTTTTCCGGCAGGGCCATTCAGAAGACCCACTTGACTGGGTTGGTAGGATGGGGATGAGTTTGCGACGGAGCGTTCTGGTCTTGTTGAAGGAGCGATCTCGATGAAATCCCCGGTGGGGGATCTGCGTCAGTACATGGCGCAAGTCCCTGATCCACGCGGGTGTAAGGGACGACGCCATCCTCTTTCCGCCATTCTGACGGCGGTGATTTGTGCGGTCTTGTGCGGGGCAGACGGCTACCAGCCGATCGCCCAATGGCTGCACGCGCAGCCCGTTGACTTCTGGCATTTTCTGGGGTTCACGCGGCGGCCCATCCAGCACGGGGCGCTGCGGAACCTGCTGATGGTCCTCGACCCACGGACTTTCGAGGACGGGCTGCAAGCCTGGCTGGAACCCCTCCGGGGCGCGTTCTCGCGACCGACGGACCTTCGCGGCGTGTCGATCGACGGGAAGTCGCTGCGGGGAACGCAGTCCCTCGACCAACTGCTGACGATGCTGGTCGCCGCCTTCGATCATCAGACCGGGACCGTGCTGCGACAACTGGCCGTCCCGAGCGGTACCAATGAGCAGAAGACCGCGCTCGAGTTGCTCAAACAACTGGTGCTGACCGGGCGCGTGATCACGGCCGATGCATTGCACTGTCAGCAGGAGACGTGTCAGCTCATCACCGACTCCGGCGGACACTTTGTTCTCACGGTGAAAGAGAACCAGCCGACATTGCAAGCCGCGATTGCCAGCGAATTCGCGGCGCAGGACGCGGCGTTTTCCCCCCTACCAACAGCGGCAACGGCGAGCTGAACGGCAATCGTCCACGCAATCCGACAAAGGCCACGGTCGTCGCGAACAACGGGTCATCGAGAGCTCGATCGCGCTCCAGACGCACCTGGCGACACTCGGTTGGTCCAGTGTCCGCCAGGTCTTTCGTCTCGTCCGCCAGCGACAACAACGCGACTCCGTCACCGGCGAACTGAAGACCACGCGCGAAACCGTCTACGGCATCACTTCGCTGTCACGCGACCAAGCCGATGCGCAGCAAGTCGCCGCGCATGTGCGGGCCCACTGGAAGATCAAAAACCAGTTGCACTACGTCCGTGACGTCACCTTTCATGAGGATGCATGCCGGATCCGCACCGGCCACGGCCCGCAACAACTGGCCACCGTACGGAACACGGCCATCGCGGTCTGTCGACTGAACAACCACCAAAATCTCGCCGCCGCACGACGAACTTTTGCCTGGAATCCCCAACGCCTCCTGCCCCTCCTGGGCATGATGACAAACTGAATCACCCTGATTTTTCCGGTGACCGACGTCATTTGGGATCGGGCTTCCGATCTCTGGGCATTCGCCCGTCAGAAGGGCCACCCCCCACCATGATGCCGATCTGGTGATTGCGGCAACCGCCGTGGCACACCAACGGATGTTGGTCACGGGGAACCTGCGTCACTTCGCCTGGATTCCCGGACTTGTCACCGTCGATTGGCGACAACCGTAGCTTCGCAGGGTGGGCTTTGTTATGCGCGGGAACGGTGGCCCACTTCATCTGGGGCGTCGCGAACTCCGGCGCCAGTCACCCCATCCGCAAATCCCTTGTGATTTCCCCCGGCTACCCCAGAGCAACGGTTGGCTCGGATTACCCCCGGCAATCTGGGGCGGCGTCGCCGCATAGAGGTCATGAGGACCATCGCCCAACTCATGTTTGGAGCCTGCTACTCCATCCGACGTTTTCTGCATGCCCTCTTTGCCGCTGCGCTGCCTCAGATGGCTTCGCATCGGAGCCCCCCAAGGCGCTCTTCTTGCCGGTTGCTATAATCTGGTTCGCCTCGCAGACTCGGTGAAGTGGGATGTCGACGACGAACCTTATTCCGGAGCATTGTGATGTCGGTGATTGATGCGTGGGTCGCCCCGGCGGCGAAGCAGAAGCTGGTTCGGAAGCAGATCGACCTTGGCCCGTTGGGTCCGGAAGAGGTGGAAGTGCAGGTCGAACACTGCGGGCTGTGCCATTCCGACCTGTCGGTGCTGAATGACGAATGGGCGATGTCGCAGTATCCGGCCGTGTTGGGGCATGAAGTCATTGGGCGCGTAGTGGAAGTCGGGTCGGCGGCCAAGGGGTTGAAGGTCGGCCAGTATGTGGGGATCGGCTGGAACTCTGGAAGTTGCATGCACTGTCGGCCGTGCAAGTCGGGGGATCACCACCTCTGTTCGCAAGCACAGCCGACGATTGTCGGTCACCGCGGCGGGTTTGCCCAACGGGTCCGTTCTCACTGGGCTTGGACGATTCCCTTGCCCGAAAAACTCAACACCGCCGAGGCCGGTCCACTGCTGTGCGGCGGCATCACGGTGTTCAATCCCCTGGCGATGTATGCCAAGCCAACGAGCCGCGTGGGCATCGTGGGGATCGGCGGCCTGGGTCACATGGGCGTGAAGTTCGCCGCGGCGTACGGTTGCGAAGTGACGGCGTTCACATCCAGCGAAAACAAATTCGAGGAAGCCCGTGGTTTCGGCGCACACCGCGTGGTTTCCAGCCGCAATTCGGCCGCCATAAAGATGTTGGCCGGTTCGCTGGATCTGCTGATCATCACCGCGAATGTCCCGCTCGACTGGGAAGTGTTGATGGCAACGCTCGGGCCGAATGGGCGCATGCACGTCGTCGGTGCCGTCTTGCAGCCGATTCCCATTTCGGCGATTGCAATGATCTTCGGCCAGAAATCGGTCTCAGGATCGCCGACGGGGTCGCCGGTGGCGATGGAAACGATGCTGGAATTCGCGGCGCGTCACAATGTCACCCCGCAGACCGAGCACTATCCCATGAGCCAGATCAACGAGGCGTTTGAACGTCTGGAAGCCGGAAAAGCCCGGTATCGCATCGTGCTGGACGCCGATTTTTAGGCCGCGGTGATTCGAGAATCACAGGACCGGTTTTGTCGGGTGTGTCATGACGCGCCCGACAAAACGAGGGCCGCAGAACTGCGGCGTTCCATGGCGAGCAGCCACTCCTTCTTGCTGACCCCGCCGGCGTAACCCGTGAGGTTTCCATTCCTGCCAACCACGCGATGGCAGGGAATGAGAATTGAGATGGGATTGCGACCGTTGGCATTTCCTACGGCGCGGGAGGCGGTGGGTTGCCCCAGGCGTTCGGCGAGTTGGCCATACGTGATCGTTGTGCCGAAGGGGATCTCCATCAGCTCCTGCCACACGCGTTGTTGAAACGGCGTCCCTTCCAGATCGAGCGGGACGTCGAACTGTTGCCGGTCGCCCGCAAAGTATTCGGCAAGTTGTTCGCGCACCGTGCGGAAAGCCGCGTCGGAGACACGCCATGCGGGATCCGGTCCCGACCATCCCTTGTGATCGGGCATATACAGGCCGGTGACGAATTGCCCGTCGCCCTGGACGAAAATGCGACCCAGGGGACTCTCAATCGAGGTGTAACAGGTTGTTGTCATGTTGCGGCTTTTCTCCCGCTCGTATTATGGATCGCCGAATCGATCTTTTCGAGACACAATCGGCGGGAGTCGCTGATATCATGTTCGCAGCATGTCTGGATACCGGGATGTCGCCAGCGACGTTTCGTGAGTCCGTTCTTCATCCATCTTGTCGAGATTTTACGTGTCCCCTCTCCCAATTATCGGCTGGATTGTGTTCGGTTTCGCCGGGGCGTACATCTTTGCCAAAAAGGGGTATCGCCCCTTGGTGGGAGCGATGGTGGGCGTGTTTCTCGGGCCGTGTGGCCTGGTGGTAAGTCTGCTGATTCCGCGAACTACGGCCGCGGCTCAGGATGCGGAAGAGAGTGAGCGTCTGAATCAGGAATTGATCGCCGCCCGGAAACAGAAGCAGTGTCCGAAATGCGGATGCACCCACTCGGCAATCAACGCGTTTTGTCCGAGCTGCATGCATCAATACTGAAAATCGTTGGCGGATCCCCTTCACGGCGGGGCTGGCTTTCAGCGCGACACCGGAACCGATTACATTACCCGCCGAAAAGAACAGCGGCGCGTGAGGGAGCAGCGGGTATGCAACTGGGATTGATCAACTCGGCCTGGGCCCAATCCGGGCGGGAAACGGTGTGGGGGCTGCAGAAAACGAAGGCACTCGGCTTCGACACGGTCGACATCTTCGCCGACCCGCTCGACATCTCGATTCAGGAACGGCAACTGATTCGCCGCGAGTGTGAGCGGTTGCAGTTGCCGATTGTGTCAGTCTGTTGTGTGGCCACCGGGCTGATTGATTTCAATCCGAGCGTGCAGCGTTTTCACATCGATCGCTGTGCTCAGTATCTCGACATGGTGTACGAATTCGGCGGTCGCAATCTGTTGCTGGTGCTCGGCGAATACATCTGGAATCGTGAGGTGATCCCGCCGGTGCATCAATGGCGGCTCGCTGTCGAAAGTTGTCGGCGGCTCGGTGATTACGCCGCGGAGTTGGGATTGCAGATCGCGCTGGAACTGGAACCGTTCCCGTTATCGCTGCTGAATAACGTCGACAACATGGTGCGATTTCTCGATGACGTGGCTCACCCGGCGGTCGCCGCGAACATTGATGTCTCGCATCTTTGCCTCGCGAAAGTGGCTCCGGCGGAAATCCGGCGGCTGAAAGGCCGAGCGATCCACGTCCACATTTCCGATTGTGACGGTCAAGTCCACGGCGACTTGCCCCCCGGTCGCGGCGTGGTCGATTTCGCCCCGTATCTGCAAGAAATTGCGGCGCTGAACATCGACGGAGCGGTGTCGATCGAACTGGAATACTCGCCCGAACCGAGCAAGATCGAGGCGTGGGTCACAGAAGCGTACACCGCTACCAATCGCCTGATGCGCGCCGCGGGGTTGCGTGGGTAATTCTCGTGTTCTTGCGTTATGTACGACGCGGGACCGCCCACAGTCGCCGTCTTTGCGATCCTTTCCTATAATCAGGGGACGTCTTGGACTCTCCCCCGCGAGCCCTTATGCAGAGGTGCCCGATGCTTCGATCGTTACTGTGCGTTTCGTTCTGTCTGCCGGTTTCTTTGATGTTGGCCGCTGAGCCCGCGGGATTGCCGGCGGTGGTGCATCCGGCCGATAACCCAACGACGCCGGAGAAAATCGCGCTCGGAAAGCAATTGTATTTTGACCCGCGGCTGTCGGGGGACGACACGATTTCGTGTGCCTCATGCCACGATCCCGCGAAGGGCTGGAGCAACGGCGATCAGTTTGCGACGGGCGTCGGCGGTCTGAAGGGGGGCCGCAATTCGCCCACGGTGATCAATTCCGCGTACTACAAACTGCAATTCTGGGACGGCCGCGCAAAGACGTTGGAAGATCAGGCGCTGGGACCGATTCAGAACCCCATCGAAATGAAGATGACGCTGGAGGAAGTCATCCCGAAACTCAACAAAATCGCCGGTTACAAAGAACAGTTCCAGAAGGTGTTCGGAACCGATGTCACCGAAGTCGGGGTCGCCAGGGCAATTGCCGCGTTTGAACGGACGGTCCTCTCCGGGGATGCCCCGTACGACAAATTCAAAGCGGGCGATAAGGCCGCGCTCAGCGAAGCGGCTCAGCGCGGCATGAAGCTGTTCTTCGGCAAAGCGAATTGCAGCGCGTGCCATTCCGGGCCGAATTTCAGCGACAGCGCGTTCCACAACATCGGCCTCGATTCGGCGGATGAAGGCCGGTTCGTCATCAGCAAAATGACGGGCGATAAAGGGGCGATGAAGACGCCGACGCTGCGGGAAATCGCTCGGACCGCTCCGTACATGCACAACGGCAGCCTGAAGACCCTGGAGGAAGTCGTCGCGCACTATGTGAAGGGGGGCAATAATAACCCCACGCAGGACGAAGAGATTTTCGCGTTGAAAATCAGCAAAGAAGACGAAGCCGATCTGGTGACGTTCATGAAAGAAGGCCTGGCGAGCGCGAGTTACCCGAACATCGAAAAGCCCGAATTGCCGAAATAGCAGGATTGTCGTCGCTGGCATCTGGCAAAGCGCGCAGCTGGCTCCTGACCTTGTCTCTTAGCTCTTGACTCCCCCGAAAGCCTTGCATGCCCGCGCAGTACGTCATTGGAATCGATCTCGGAACGACGAACTCGGCGCTGGCGTACGCGCCGCTCGGAACCGAAAAGCCCGAAGTCCAACTGCTGACAGTTCCACAACTCGTCGCTCCGGGAACGGTCGAACCGCGGACGTTGCTGCCATCTTTCTTGTACCTCGGCAATAAGGGAGAGGCGGCCACCGGGGCGTATGATGTGCCGTGGGCCAGGCAGCGAGACTACGCCGTCGGCGAGTTCGCCCGGAGGCAATCCGCCGACCTGCCCGAACGGACCGTCGGCGCGGCGAAGTCCTGGCTTTGTCACAGCCGGGTGGATCGCCACCAGGCCATCCTGCCGTGGGGAGCGGGCGAAGACATCCCGAAAGTTTCACCGGTCACGGCATCGCGGCGGTATCTCGAACACCTCGTCGCCTGCTGGGCGAATGCGTTTCCGAATGCGCCGATTGGTGACCAACACGTCGTGTTAACGGTCCCGGCGTCGTTTGATGCCAGTGCCCGGGAACTCACCCGCGAGGCGGCGCTGGCCGCGGGCTTGCCGCAGTCGCTGGTACTCCTCGAAGAACCGCAGTCCGCCGTTTATGCGTGGCTGACGACGTACGGCGAGAAGTGGCGGAAGCTGCTCAAGGTCGGCGAGACACTGCTGGTGTGCGACGTCGGTGGCGGTACCACGGACTTGTCGCTCGTCGGTGTCGCCGAAGAAACGGGCGAACTGACGCTCCGCCGGATTGCTGTCGGCAACCATTTGCTCGTCGGCGGCGACAACATGGATTTGTTGCTCGCGCATCACGTTGCCGGGTTGTTCGCCAAGAAAGGCGTGCAACTCGATCCGTGGCAATCGGTGTCACTGTGGCATTCCTGCCGGGCTGCGAAGGAAGTGTTGCTCGGACCCGATGCACCGAAGAAGCATCCGATTTCGGTCTTGGGACGCGGCAGCAAACTGATCGGCGGCACGGTCACGGTCGAGGTCGACCAGAAGACGGTGCATGAACTTCTGGCAAACGGCTTTTTCCCGGCGTGTGCCGTGACCGACCGTCCGCAACGGCCGCGCGTGTCCGGATTTCAGGAACTCGGCTTGCCGTACGAAGCGGACACGGCGGTCACGCGGCACGTCGCAGCCTTCCTGCAAAGCCACGGCAGCGAAGAGGGCGGACCGGTTTGCCCCACGCATGTGCTGTTTAACGGCGGCGTTTTCAAAGCCGAAGCCCTGCGGTCGCGGTTGATGGAATCGCTGCAAGGCTGGTTCCCCGATGCGCCGCCGCCGAAACGGCTCGATGGCACGCACGATCTCGATCACGCCGTGGCTCGCGGCGCTGCATACTACGGTTGGGCGAAGATGTCCGGCGGTGTCCGCATCCGTGGCGGTACAGCCCGTTCTTACTACGTGGGGATCGAAACCGCGGGGCTGGCCATTCCCGGAGCACCGCGCCCGCTGCGCGCCCTTTGCGTTGTCCCGTTCGGAATGGAAGAAGGGACCGAACTCGATGTCCCGTCCGATGCCATCGGACTGATTGTCGGACAGCCGGCCCACTTCCGGTTCTTCAGTTCCGCCGTCCGCAAAGAAGATCAACCGGGGTCGCGACTGACGGCATGGACCGCGGAAGAACTCGCCGAGACCGACTCCCTCGAGGCGACGTTGCCGCTGGATGATTCCACCGAGGATCATTACGTCCCGGTCACGTTTCACACGCACATCACCGAGTTGGGCACGCTGGAACTCTGGTGCGTCAGCACGCGCGGCAATGGTCGCTGGAAGCTCGAATTCAGTGTCCGCAGCGATGCCGAATGATCAACGGATCACGCGTTCGTTCATCGGTTGAAACCCTGCTGGCAGAATCGCGGTCTGCGATACCGCCGGGCCATCCAATCGTTGCGATAACGCCAGCGCTCGGGGATGCCGTGGTTGCAACGCGAGCGCTTCCTTCACCGCGCGATTCGCCGCGTCGGGATGCGAGCATTGCGCTTCCACCTGAGCGAACTGATACCAGTCTTCGGCCGTCAGTTTGGGACCTTGTTTGATCACGCCGCTCATCACATCGTGGGCGTCGGTCCAACGCTGACAATCGGCATACGCCAAACCGAGTTGCCAGGCGGCTTCCTGCTTCTGCTCGGCTGTTGCCAGAGGGCATTGACTGGCGGAGCGCAACAGCGGTGCCGCACGATCCGGTTGACCGCGACGGCGATACAGGACGGCGAGTCGCAAATGTGCTTCCAAGTCCTCCGGCGTTGTATGCACCAGTCGCACGGAAGTCGCCAATGCCGCGTCAAGATCACCACGACGCTCTTCCAGGATGGATTTCAATCTCAGCACTTCCGGCAGATCGGGTTCCTGCCGCAGCGCCAGTTGCAGCGCCTGATACGCGGCCTCGGTGCGACCGATTTCCAGTTGCATTTGCGTGAGCCGAATCGCCGCCTGTAGGTCACCTGGGGACGCCGCCAGAATCCGTTCGACTTCATCCGCCGCGGCGAGCTGTCGACCGCTGTGCCACAATTCCTCGGCGAGTTGCAGCCGCGTTTCATCGTCGGTGGGCCGACGCCGCATGGCGGCATCCAGATACTGGTTGGCATCGTCCGTCCGCCCTGCGTCCCGCGCGGAGCGGGCTTCTTCGCAAAGCTGACTGCATTCGGACGAGCGATGCGACAAATGCTGTCGAACGGACGCACAACCCGTCGCCATCGCCGTCAAGCCAACGGACACGACAGCCAGTGTGATGTATCGTCCCGGTGCGGCAAACGACAACCGCCGAACAAAGTTTACAACGAGTCCCTCTACCGGGAAACCGGCAATTCTTCTCGATGATGAGGTGAGGGAACGATGAGCCATGAAGCGGTCTCGACCTCCTGTCGAACCCCAACGGCAGCGGACGGGGGCGTAATCTTATCGCGGTTGCGAAAATTCGGGTAGATCCGTCTCGCGCGCATTATTGGGCCATATCGGCAATTCCGCACGAAAGGATCACGAAAAGTTTGCCCCCCGAGAACACTTCCCGGTTCAACGGGGAGAACCTCCGTGAAAAAATGAGGTGAATGGGATGGCTTTATACGAAGAACGAACGGGCCGCGGAGACGCTGGGATTGACGTAACAACAGAATCCATCTATGTTTCCGCCGCGAATCATCAGCCGTGGTGATCCGGCCGCGCGGTTTTCGTCGCTGTGAAAGTGTTCCGGCATGGTGGATTGGGTCAAACGGCACCCATTGGCTTACGTGGCGGTGTCCGTCCCGCTATTGCTCTTGGCGTGGGAATTGTTCGCGCGACAATTTACCACCCCGGAGCCCGCACGCCCGCCGCTCGCTGCGCTGACGATCCCGTTGTACGAATCCCAGGATGATGCCACCGTCCGGCGGTCTCTCCACCCGCGACTGCTCATTCTTGGCAACAGCCAGATTCACTACGTCCGCGATCAGGACGATGTGCAACGCTATGGTTTTCCCGCTCAATTGCAGACCGTGCTGGTGGAGCAGCGCACACCGATGGAGGTCGCCGATCTGTCGGAAGGGGGCCAGCAAGTCGTCGAAAGTCTCGCCATTCTGATCGAGACTTTCGATCGTGTGCGGCCGGATCACGTGATGCTGGGACTGGGTTTGGCCAATATGCGCGGGATCACCATTCCGCCACAACTGGTGACATCGCTCGATTGGGAACACGTCCGCAAAATCACGCGCGAGCACCTCGGCGATCAACCCGCAGCGGAAATCGTCACCACGTTGTTGCAGTTGTATCACCCGCAGCAGGACGCCATCGTTCCGCACGATCCCACGATTCAGGAACAACTCGACGAACGGATTGCGGAATGGCTGGATGATCACGCGGCTGCCATCCGGCATCGTTCCGTGATGTCGGAATGGGTGGCAAAACTGCCCGGCGAACTCGAGCGCGAAGTTCGTATGACCTGGCGCAAAAAAGCTCGCGGCCAATTCAAAGCCCGCACCTATGATGCCGGCCCGAACTATGAATTGAGCTTGGCCATCGTTCGGATCATGGCCGATTTCTGCCGGGAAAAGCAGGTCCCGTTCACCGTCATCGCAATGCCCTTCCATCCGTCCTGCGAACCGATGCTTTACGTTCCGCACGACGAGAGCCGCCTCGTCGCGGATCTCCAGCAACTGACCGAACGGGCCGCCATTCGTCGTCTGGATCTGCGGTCGTTGTTAGGTCCCGAACACTTTGGCACGTTCCCGGACGGTTCGCCCGATGGGCTGCACTTTCTGATGACGGGCCATGCCCTGCTGGCAAAAGCCGTCGCGAACCACCTCGCGGAAGAAACGAAACGGCCATCGGTTCCTTCCCGGTTGCGACTTGTGAAATTTGACGACCACGAACCGACCGATGAGAATGTTGCTCAGTAACGACGGTCAAATATGCTTTATAACAGCTTGACATTCCTCGTGTTCTTTCTGGTCGTGTTGGCCGCGTATTGGTCGATTTCTTCGCATCGCGCACGGCTGGGGTGGTTACTGTTCGCAAGTTTGGTCTTTTACGCCGCATGGTATCCGGCATACCTCTTGTTAATGCTGGCAGCAACATTTCTTTGTTATCTGGCGGCAATTGGCATCGCCAACAATCGCGAACGAAACCCGCACCGAGCCCAACAGATTCTTGTCGCCACGATTGTTGCGAACCTGTTGAATCTGGCGTTTTTCAAATATCTCGACTTCGGTCTGGCATCGGCGGGAACGCTCTGGTCGTGGTTCACAGGCGAAGCATGGGTGCCGCCGCGGCTCGGAATTTTCCTGCCGCTGGGGATCAGTTTTCACACGTTCCAATTGATTGGATACGTCGTTGATGTGCAGCGCGGCGAGTGCGACGCGATTCGCAATCCGTGGAAAATGTCGCTGTTTGTGACGTTTTTTCCACAACTGATCGCGGGGCCGATTGTCCGCCCGCACGAATTCCTGCCGCAACTGCAAACCAGGCGTGCCTTCTCCGCCCCGAAGTTTCTCCACGGTCTCGATTTGATCGCGGTCGGCTTGGTGAAGAAAGTGCTGATTGCCGACCAGCTTGCCCCCTTCGTCGACCGGACGTTTGCCGATCCGGCAGCGGCAGGCGGTTTGGGCACGCTGTTGTCCGTTTATGTTTACGCGATCCAGATTTATTGTGATTTCAGTGGATACACGGATATCGGCCGCGGCTGCGCATTCACTCTGGGCTATCAATTGCCTTCAAACTTTCACTATCCGTATCTCGCATGCAATGTCAGTGATTTCTGGCGGCGCTGGCATATTACATTGAGTTTATGGCTGCGGGATTATCTTTATATTCCCCTGGGAGGCAGCCGCGGTAGCGAATGGTGTACTTATCGCAATCTCATCCTCACAATGGTGCTCGGCGGGCTCTGGCACGGAGCGAACATCACATTTGTCGTCTGGGGACTGCTGCACGGCGTGTTGCTGGCGGTGAATCGGCTGTCGCATAACGTTGCGAAAGTGCATGTCAACGAACCCCTTTTTGCCGGGCGGTCTTACCGCCTTCTCGCGACCGTGATGACCTTCCATCTGGTGTGCCTCGGATGGATTTTCTTCCGCGCCCCCGATTTCACGACGGCATTCGCCGTGATCAGTCAGATCGGCCAAGGGGTCGCGCTGGTGAATTTCCACGGCATGAACGCTGTTGGGACGGTCGCTCTGGCCATCGGTGCCTTGTTGGTCGCCCATGTCGTTTCACAACGTTTGCACGACCGCCAGTTTCACGCCTCCGTACCTTGGTTGTTACTGCGTCCTGTGGTCTACAGCGGCACGGCGATCGCCATCGTCCTGGCGACAAAAGCCTCCAGCGGCGCGTTCATTTACTTTCAGTTCTAACTGGTGCAACGACCCCCGGAGTCAGTTCCACTTCGCTTTCCCGTCAAACACTGGTATTTTGCACGCACGCTGAAATTGGCCGGACTTCTTCCATGTGAGCCTGCGTGATGATTCGACGTGAAATGTTCTCGGTGTGCGTGTGGATCGCCGGAGTTTGTGGCAGCGGAGTGTCGTTCGGTGCGGAACCGTTCGCGAACACGCAGCCGGAAACGGTGCCGCGGATGTCCGCCGATGACGCGGCCGCGGCGATGAAAATGCCGCCGGGATTTCGCGCGACGGTCTTCGCCGCCGAACCCGATGTCCAGCAACCGATCGCGGCGACCTTCGACAGCCGGGGCCGCATGTGGGTCGCCGAGAACTATACGTACGCCGAAAGTGCGGTCAATTACGACCTGCAGCAGCACGATAAAATTGTGATCCTCGCCGATACCAACGGCGACGGCCAGGCCGACAAGCGGACGGTCTTCTGGGACAAAGCCCAGCGGCTCACCAGCGTGGAAGTCGGCTTCGGCGGCGTCTGGGCCATGGCTCCGCCGCAATTACTGTTCATTCCCGACAAGGACGGCGACGACAAACCAGACGGCGAACCGATTGTGATGCTCGATGGCTGGGACGACTCCGCCGCCCGACATAACTTCACCAACGGATTGAAGTGGGGACCGGATGGCTGGCTCTACGGCCGCAATGGCATTCTGGCCACCTCGAAAGTCGGCACGCCGGAGATGACCGTCGACCAACGGACGCCGATGAATTGCGGCATCTGGCGGTTTCATCCCCAGACGAAAAAATTCGAAGTCGTCTGTGTCGGTACCACCAATCCGTGGGGTCACGACTGGGACGAAAACGGGCAACTCTTCTTCATCAACACGGTCATCGGTCACTTCTGGCACGTCGTCCCCGGTGCGCATTACCGGCGGATGTACGGCGAGGACCTCAATCCGTTTGCGTACAAATTGATCGAGCAGACCGCGGATCACGTCCACTGGGATAGCAGCACGGAAGAGTGGACGGCTCAACGCAAAGGGGTGACCGAAGGGACCAGCAAAGCCGGTGGCGGGCATGCCCATTCCGGCATGATGATTTACCAGGGGGACAACTGGCCGAAGGAATACCGCGGTGGCATGTTCACCGTGAACCTGCACGGATTGCGGCTCAATCACGATGCGATCGAACGGTCTGGTGCAACCTATGTCGGCAAGCACCGCCCCGACTTCATGCAGGCGAAAGACCCGTGGTTTCGTGCGGTCGATCTGATGTCCGGCCCCGATGGCGGCGTCTTTGTGCTCGACTGGTCCGACATCGGCGAATGCCACGAAAATGACGGCGTGCATCGCACTTCGGGCCGGATCTACAAGCTCGATTTCGACAAACCGGCTAAACTTCCCGCGGACTTCGACCTCGCGAAGAAAACCACCGCGGAACTGATCGAACTGCAATCGCATCCCAACGAATGGTACGGCCGTACGGCGCGACGGTTGTTGCAGGAACGCTTCGTGAGCGGCGAGGATTTTGCCGCCGTTCACGAAAAACTGTGGTCCGAGTTGGTGAAGCCCGCGAACCCCAAACTCCAACTGCGGCGGCTGTGGATTCTTGACATCACGAACGGGCTCAAACAGGACCGGTTGCTCGCGCTGTTGAACCTCGATAACGAAAACATTCGTGTCGCCGTGGTGCAACTGCTGGCCGAGCATTTTCCAAATGAGAAGCCCGTCGGGCCAGCCTTCGCGAAGTTGGCCACGCGGGATGCCTCGGGGCTGGTGTTGACGTATCTTGCTTCGGCGATGCAAAAGTTGCCCGCCGATTCTCGATTCGCGATCGCCCAGTCCCTCGTGAAGCGGCGGGAACTGGCGAACGACCGCGTGCTGCCGCTGATGGTGTGGTACGGACTGGAATCGGTCGCGCCGACGCATGTCGATGCCGCGTTGAAAGTCGTGGCGGATTCGCAGATGCCGCTGGTCACCGAGTGCATCACGCGCCGGTTGGGAAGCGAAATGGAACGCCACCCGGACATCGGCAAACAACTTACCGCGGCCTTGAAAAAAGCCCCGAGTTCCGAAGCGAAACAGGCCCTTCTCACGGGGATGTCCCTGGCGACCCGCGGCTGGCAAAAAGTGCCCGCTCCGAAAGGCTGGACCGAACTCGCCGCCGAGTTGGACAAGGACGGAGCCAACCCCGCTGTTCGTGCCCTGGTACAGGAACTGTCGGTCGTCTTCGGCGACGGCCGCACCATTACCGAAGTGCTGAAAATCGTCGGGGACGGGAATCAATCGACGGATAGCCGACGACAGGCGATTCAATCATTGTCCGCGGCGAAGACCGAGGGTCTGGCTCCGATCCTGCGGAATCTAATCACGAGCCGGGATCTTGCCGATGCCGCGGTAAACGGATTGGCCGCCATCGACCTGACGACGTTCGCACCGGTCTTCGTCGAAAACTATAACCGCATGCCGCGACCGGGGCGTGATGCTGCCGCGACCGCCTTGGCATCACGGGCTGATGCCGCGAAGTTGTTGCTTGCCGCGGTCGCCGACAAGAAGATTCCGGCCGCGGACGTGTCGCCGTTTCTGTTGCGGCAGATGCAGCTCATCGACAAGGGAGCGCTCAACGAACAGATTCTCGCGCTGTGGCCCGATCAACGCCTCATTGCGGCCGACCGCGTGGAATTGATCGCGAAGTATCGGACGCAACTCGACGACGCCACCCGGGCCGCCGCCGATGTGCCGAACGGTCGTCAGTTGTTCGAAAAGAACTGCGCGAAGTGTCACAAGCTCTTCGGGAACGGCGGCGCGATCGGTCCCGAACTGACGGGAGCCCAGCGGACGAACCTCAACTATCTGCTCGAAAACATCATCGACCCGTCGGCCACACTCGCGACCAATTTCCGCATGTCGATCATTCTGTTGAACGACGGTCGCGTGATCTCCGGCGTGATCGGCGAACAAACCGACCGCACGATCACCGTGCAAACACCGACCGACAAGGTGACGATCAACCGGGCGGATATCGACGAAATCCAGCCGTCAAAACTGTCACTGATGCCCGATGGACTGTTCAATGCCCTGAAGCCGAACGAGGTGCGGGACCTCATCGGCTATTTGATGTCGCCACAGCAAGTGCCATTGAGTGCCCCCGCGGGTGGACAATAAATTCCGGTAGGATGGCTCTTCCGGGCCGTCACTCAGAGGAAACGCACGGATGCAACTCACTCTTCCCTTATGGGCCATCGCGACGTCTTGGCAGCCAGCACCCCGGCTGCTCAGAAGCAGCCGGGGCGCTTTCCTGGCTGTGGTGCTGACAATTCCCGCGATCGTCAACGCACAGGATTTCGGTCCCGATCCGCGCGGGCTGTTCGGCGATCGGGCGGAACGGACCGACACGCTACGGCCTTCGACGCGCGATGTGCCGTCGCTGTCGGACCTGGATCAGATTCGCAGTGGTGATGAACCGCGGGCCACGCTCGATGGTGGGCGTTCGATCAATCCCCAGTTGCTGGAAACGGTTCGCGACGACACGATTGGATTACAAGCGGAGGACCGCACGGCTTACTTCGCGGGTTTACAGGCGTGCCGCCATATTCGTACCGCGCAACTGGAAGACTGGGCGGCGACATTTCTGCAGAACCGCCAGACCACGGTCTCCATCGCGGCGGGGCAATCCGCTGCCGTTGGTCCCACTTTCGGCGATGTCCTCGAACATCCGCACGGCTACCGCGGACAACTCGTTTCGTTACGCGGCTGCCTCCGGCGGCTGGTGAAATATGATCCCGGACAGAATACGCAGGGCTTTCGGCACGTGTATGAAGCGTGGATTTACCCGGATGATGCGCAGGGAAATCCGGTCGTGGTCGTCTTCACCAAGAAGCCGAACGGACTGCCGATGGGGGCCGATCTCTGCGAAGACGTGCAGTTCACCGGCTACTTTTTGAAGAACTACGGATACGAAGCGCAGGACACGCTTCGCAAGGCACCGCTGTTTCTCGCCGGGGGGGTGGACTGGCTCGAAATGCCCGCACTGGCCGCGTCCGCCGCACCGACGCCGTGGGGGTATGCCTCGACCGCGATCCTGTTCTTCGCCTGTGTTTTCGGCGTGGTCCATTTCCATCAGGACCGCCGTTTCTTCCGCCCGACGGCCCCGGTGTTCGATGCCGAAGGACGACTCTTCACCGAGGCCGACATGGGCGATTTTGTCCCCGCGGGAACGGTGACCGATACTTCGATTGAACATCATCATTGAGAACACACACGATATGGCCGTTGCTCCGTGGAAGTCCGTGGATCGCCCCCTCCGTCTGGCCGTACTGATCTCCGGCGGTGGGACCACGCTCAGCAACTTGATGGAGCACATCCATCGCGGAGCACTGCGGGCGGAAGTGGGGTTGGTGATCGCGAGTCGTCCCGATTGTGGCGGCGTGACGAAAGCCGCGAACGCCGGGTTGCGTTGTGATGTGATCCAGCGAAAATCCTTCGCATCCGTGGCAGAGTTCAGTGCGGCGATTTTCGATGCCTGTCGCGCAACGAAGATTGATCTGATCGTCTGCGGCGGGTTTCTCGCCCTGCTGCAAATCCCGCCGGATTTTTCTCTGCGGGTGATGAACATTCACCCGTCGCTGATTCCTTCGTTTGCCGGCAAAGGTTACCACGGCGAAAAAGTCCACGAGGCGGTGATCGCCCGCGGTTGCAAAGTCAGCGGCTGCACGGTGCATTTCGTTGATGATCAATACGACCACGGACCGATCATTCTGCAGAAGACGGTCCCCGTACTCGATGACGACACGCCGACGACTTTGGCGACCCGCGTCTTCGAGCACGAATGCCTTGCCTATCCGGAAGCGATTGCCCAGTTTGCCAGCGGGGCATTGCGGGTCGAGGGATCGCGCGTTTTCGCTTGCGATTAGCACAATCACCCAGTCCGCGTCGTTTCTTCCTCGTCTTTCCAATTCACCGATCGCGAAGAGATTGCCGCCGACACGCGCAAAACCGTCAACCGATCGGCCATATTCAGTGGCGTTCCCGGCGGGATCTGACCGAACTTGACCGGTATATGGTTGCGTTCTGTCACAACGGTGGTAGGATAGTGCGTCTAGGAAACATTTTCTGACGCCATTTTGCCGTCCGGAATTCCCAGTGGTCGCTATGCTTCTCGATCAGCGCCGCGATGAAATTCTGCAACTCATTGAGAGGCAGGGGTTTGTGTCGCTGCACGAACTGGTTGAGAAGCTGGGAGCCAGCGAATCCACCGTCCGCCGCGATCTGGAATACCTCGACGGCATTGGTCAGGTCCGTCGGACTCGCGGCGGGGCGGCTTACACCGGCGAACACATCACGCCGTTTGAAGAGCGCGGCACCGCATCGCTTCCGCAGAAACAACGCATCGGCCGGGCGGTCGCCGACGAGATTGAATCGGGGGATACGGTCCTCCTCGACGGCGGCACAACGACGCTGGAAGTCGCCCGGTGTCTCAACGGCAAGTCGTTGCAGGTGGTGACGAATTCCTTGCCAATTGCGAACCTGCTCGTCAATCAACCGAACATCGAACTGATTCTCATCGGCGGATATCTGTATCCCCGCACGGGAGTCGCGCTGGGACCGTTAGCGGCGGCGGCGCTGACCAATTTGCGTGTCCATCGTGTGGTGATGAGTTGCGGCGGCATCACCGAGAAGGGGTTGTTCAACAGCAATACGCTGCTCGTCGATTGCGAGCGGCAGATGCTGGACGCCGCGGATGAAGTGTGGGTCGTCGCCGACAGCACCAAGTTTGGCCGCACGGCATTGGCCCACCTCTGTTCGCTGTCGACGGTCACGCGATTGTTTACCGATCGCGGCCTGGAAGAACGCTGGCGGCGAACCCTCGAAGACGCCGGCGTGCCCGTGACGATTGTTGAGTGAAGAAGGAATGCGTCGGGGCAGGGGCCCCGACCTATGGTGGCGCAATAAACTGATTTGATAGGTCGGGGCCCCCGCCCCGACGACTTTCGATCTTCCACATAACTACATCGATGGCGCAACTGATGGCTCCTGATCGTCGCGAAGTCGAAGACATTGTCCGTAGCGTGCTCGGCAAGCATTTCGGAATGCCTGCCGCGGCTTCCGCACCAACTGCGCGAAACCCACTGGTCGTGAACATCTCCGCACGTCATGTGCATCTCACGCAGGAACACGTCGAGATTCTGTTCGGAAAAGGCGCACAGCTCGAACCGCAGAAGTGGCTGTACCAGGACGGTTACTATGCCGCGAAACAAACGGTGGCGGTGATCGGACCACGCCGCCGGATGCTGCCGGAAGTTCGCGTCCTTGGTCCGTGCCGCAGCGCGTCACAAGTGGAACTGGCCTTTACGGACGGCATCTCGCTGGGACTGGATCTCCCCGTTCGCATCAGCGGCGATGTCAAAGGCACCGCAGGCTGCGTCCTGATGGGACCGAAAGGCGTCGTCGAACTCGAAGAGGGCGTGATTCGCGCGATGCGGCACGTTCACATGGGACCGTCCGACCTCGCTCACTATGGTGTGAAAAACGGCGACGCCCTCCACCTGCGTGTGGTGTCACCCGCCTGCACGACCACCCTCGAAGATGTCATCGTCCGTGCCGATCCCACGGTGAAACTGGAAGTGCATTTGGACACCGACGAAGGCAACGCGATCGATTTAGAACACGCCACGTCGGTGGAACTGACGGTTCCGCACGGATGTGCGTGTAAGCATTAACGAAGGGGCTGAGGGTTTAGGGCTAAGAGCTAAGTGACAGAGAAGACATAACCACCTTTCCTCCGTCCCTTAGCTCTTAGCCCTCAGCCCTTAGCCTCCTACCACCCCCTGTTTCACGAAGGACAACCAAGAAATGGCCGAACCGATGAAAGCGCTCGGGATGCTCGAAACCAAGGGACTCGTCTGCCTGATTGAAGGCGTGGACGCGATGCTGAAGTCTGCCAACGTGCAGATGGTCGGCTGGGAAAAGGTCGGCAGCGGCCTCGTGACGGCGTTCGTCGTCGGCGATGTCGCGGCCGTGAAGGCCGCGGTCGACGCCGGGGCCGGTGCCGCCAGCAAGATCGGCGAAGTCGTCAGCGTGCAGGTGATTCCCCGCCCGCACGAAGACATTGCCAGCGTGCTGCCCAAGCCGAGGGCGTGAGGAGTCGAGGGTCCAGAGACGAGAGTCCAGAGCCGGACCGATGCGGCTCAACTCCTGCTCTTTCCTTTAGCCCTCAGCCCTTAGCCTCCTGAGCCCAGCATGCCCAAACGCAGTCCGAAAAAAGCCGCTCCGGTGAAACGCCCTGTACGAGCAGCGGCGCGGCCCGCCCGTCGGGCTGCGACGACTCCATCGCCGGCGGTTACGACACCGGCCATCACCCCTGTTGAATCCGTACCGAACTCCGTTGGAATGTCCTCTACCATGAACGAAGCCATTGGTTTGCTCGAAACGAAGGGCCTTGTCGCCCAGATTGAAGCCGCGGATGCGATGTTGAAGGCGGCGAACGTCAGCCTGGTGAAGCAGATTCAAATCGGCGGTGCGTACATCACCACCGTGATCAAAGGCGACGTCGGTTCCGTCCGCGCCGCCATCGACGCCGGTTCGGGTGCCGCCTCGCAAGTCGGTGAACTCGTGTCGGCCCACGTCATCGCCCGGCCGGATAAGGCGCTGTTGGAATACTTTGTGTGAGCTAAGGGCTGAGGGCTAAGGGACGGAGGATTGCAGCGTGTTCAAGTTTGAAAAGCTTGACGTATGGCACGAAGCAATCGATTTCTCGGATCGCATCTACCGTCTGACACGCAGCTTTCCCGCCGATGAACGCTTTGGTTTGACGCAACAGATGCGGCGTTCTGCAGTATCGATTGCGGCGAACATTGCAGAGGGCTCCAGCCGCAGCTCATCGACCGACTTCGCTCGCTTCGTTGAGATTGCGTATGGCTCACTGATGGAAACGGTCTCCCATGCCGCGATCGCGAAGCGACAAACGTTTCTGCCCGATGCCGACTATCAAGAATTGTATGACCAAGCCGAAAAGCTAGGTCGGATGCTCACTGGGTTGAAGAAATCGTTGAAGCCTCAATAACGCTTCTGTCCCTTAGCCCTTAGCCCTTAGCCCTAGACCCTCAGCCCATGTTCATTCTCGTCGCCAACCTCGGTTCCACCAGCTTCAAGTACCGTTTGTTCGACTTGTCGGACGAGCGGCAGTTGGCGCGCGGGGGGATTGACCGGATCGGGCAGCCCCAAAGCCAGTGCTTTGTGGAGATCGGCACGCACCGCGAAGAGGACACACGCGGGGTGCCTGACCACGCGGCGGCCGTGCGGCTGTGCCTCGAGCAGCTCATGCATCCGCAGTGGGGGTGTTTGAAGTCCGCCGATGAAGTCGAGGCGATCGGGTTCAAAGCCGTATTCGCGGGGAAGCTGAGCGGCATTCGCATCGTCGATGAGGAACTCCTCACGATGATGGAATCGCTGTCGGACATCGCGCCGGCTCACAACCCGCCGTATGCCAAAGCGATGCGGCAACTACGGTCGGCGTTTCCGCAAATTCCGCTTGTGGCGGCGTTAGAAACGGCGTTCCACGAAACGATTCCACCAGAGATTCGGGCGTACGCAATCCCGTTTGAATGGCAGGAAGAGCACGGCATCAAGCGGTGGGGCTTTCACGGCGCGAGTCATCGCTTCATCGGTCAACGGATCGGTGAGTTGCTCGGTCGGCAAGATCTGCGGGTGATCTCGTGTCATCTCGGCGGCAGCAATTCGTTGTGTGCGATGAAGGGGGGCGTGTCGCAGGCCAACAGCCTCGGCATGAGTCCGCAGACGGGACTGTGTCACAACAACCGCGTGGGTGATTTCGACCCGTTCGCCCTGCCGGTGATCATGCGGGCGACGGGAAAAACACTCGCGCAGATCCTCGAAGACCTGTCGAACAAAAGCGGCCTGCTCGGCATGAGCGGTCTCAGCGGCGATGTGCGTGACCTCGAAAACGCCGCGGCAAGTGGCAATGCCCGGGCCGATCTTGCACTGAAAGTCTTCGTGCAATCGATCCGGCAATACCTCGGCGCGTATCTGACGGTGCTCGGCGGCGCGGACGCGATCGTCTTCACCGGCGGCATCGGCGAAAACAGCGTCCGCATCCGTAACGACGTATGTGCAGGCATGGAATGGGCGGGGATTGAACTCGACACCGAGAAGAACAAGACCGTGCCGCGCGGCAGCGAAATGAACCTCGCCGCTTCAACAAGCCGCACGCAGATTTGGGTCGTGCCGACCAACGAGGAAATCGTCGTCGCTCGGCAAACGGCCGCGGTGATCAAGACAAAGTAAATCCGAAATCCGAAGCACGAAATCCGAAGAAATCTCGAAGCACAGAAATGAGGAAACAGGACAGCGTGAGTGATGAGTGAAACGAGCGAAAAGCCGTACGACCTCGAAGAGCGATCGTTTCAGTTCGCGAAATCGGTGCGTGCTTTTCTGAAGACGATCCCCCGCACGCTGGCCAATATCGAAGACGGCAAACAATTGATCCGCTCATCGGGTTCGGTTGGTGCCAACTACATCGAAGCCAACGAATCACTCGGCAAAAAAGACTTCAAACTTCGGATTCGGATTTCACGGAAAGAAGCGAAAGAAACGGCCTACTGGTTGCGATTGCTCGACACGGGAACCAGCCCAAACGTTGAATCAACAAGAAGCGAACTCCTCCAAGAGGCGACCGAGCTCATGCGAATCCTCGCGGCGATCCTAAGAAAGTCAGAATAAGTCCTGTTTCGGATTTCGTGCTTAGGATTTCCTTCGGATTTCGAGTTTCGGATTTCGGATTTCACACTATGTTTTTAGCCCGCGTCACCGGCAGTGTGGTTGCGACTCAGAAAGTGGAGGCCATGATTGGCCAGAAGCTGCTGATCGTTGAGCCGTTGCGCGTGCAGGAGAAGGACCAAAAGACATTGGTCGGCACCGGGCGGACGTTTATCACCGTGGATACGGTCGGCGCGGGCGAAGGCGAAGTCGTATTGATCGTGCAGGGATCGAGCGCTCGCTTCACGCCACAGACAAAACCGCTGCCGATCGACTGTGCGATTATCGGGATTGTGGACTCGGTTCACCTCGGTGCGCTGAACATCTTCGATGCGAAACAGGATGGGACGAAATGATTTTCCCGTCGCCGTCGTCGCCACAGTCACAATTCCCGATGAAGCCCGAGCAAGTCGGCCGCAATGCCATGATTGTTGTTGGCGCGCTGATGTTCGGCCTCATCAATTTTACGGCAATTGCAATCTTCATCAGCGACGAGCCAGTGAAAAATGCACCGCTGTTTTTGAAGTATCTGGGTGTGGCTGGTGCCGCTTTGATGATTGCGATGCGATTCGTAATTCCGGGGATCGTCACTGCCGCTGCGACACGGCAGACCGAGGGGCAAACACCGGAAGCATTTCGACAGCAACTCGCCGGGGCTTATCAAGCGAAGACCATCATTGGAGCCGCGCTGCTGGAAGGGGCTGGGTTTTTCAACGGAGTGGCCTACATCGTGACGGTATCGCTGCTCAACATCGGCGCGATTGCCATACTGCTGTCGATTATGGCGGTGACGTTGCCCTCACAGACGCAGTTCGAGAATTGGGCGGATCAGATTCAGCGCGACACGCTTTGAGAGACAGAACGGACGCGAGTCTTGGCGTCCGCTAAGCGCAAGCGTCAGACGAAAACCGATTGAACATACGGACCACTGATAACGGACTCTGCAACATGGCTCAACCCAACGCCGATACCATCCGCCAGGTCGTCGAAGAAGTCCTCGCCGCTTTGGGGAAAGCCCCGAAGTCGCAGGCGAAACCCGTCGACGGTGACTGGGGCGTCTTCCAATCAGTCGACCAGGCCGTCGCCGCCGCGACCGAAGGGTTTCACGCCTTGAGCGAAGCCCCGCTCGCGGCTCGCACCACGGCTGTGCAACTGGTGAAGGAAATCTGCGAGCGCGATGCCGTCGAACTCGGCACGAAAGAACTCGAAGAAACCAAGATCGGGCGGCTTGACCACAAGATCGAAAAACTCAAGATCATCAAGCTCGTGCCCGGCACCGAGTATCTCCGCACCGACGCTTTCAGTGGCGACCACGGCCTCACCGTCACCGAGTACGCTCCGTTCGGTGTCATCGGGGCGATCACGCCGGTCACGCACTCGCTGCCGACGCTGGCGGGCAACGTGGTCAACATGATCGCGGGCGGCAACACGATGATCGTCAACCCGCATCCGAGCGGTTCCCGCATCGCGTGTGAAGGTGTCCGCCGGTTCAACAAGGCGATTCACAAAGCGACCGGGCTCTCGAACCTGATCACAATCATCGAGACACCGACGCTGGAATCGGCCGCGGCGATCTTCGGTCATCGCGGCGTGAAAATGCTCTGCGTCACCGGTGGCCCCGCAGTGGCTCGCGCTGCGATGGAAAGCCGCAAAAAAGCCGTGGTCGCCGGTCCCGGCAACCCGCCGGTCGTGGTCGACGAAACTGCCTGTCTGGAGAACGCGGCGAAGTCGATCGTCAAAGGGGGGGCGTACGACAACAACCTGCTCTGCATCGGCGAAAAGGAAGTTTTCGCCGTCGAAAGCATCTTCGACAAGCTGCTCGACGAGATGAGCAAGCATGGCGGCTACAAGCTGTCCGCGTCGCAGATTGATGCCCTGACGAAGCTCGCCTTCACGCCGCCAAAGGATGCGAAAGATCATTACCATGTCAACAAGGATTACGTCGGCAAGGATGCGTCCGTGCTCGCCGAAGCGATTGGCGTCCGCGTCCCCGCCGGCACGCAATTGCTGTTCGGCGAAACGGATGAATCGAACCCGTTCGTTCCCGAAGAACAGATGATGCCGTTCGTGCCCTTCGTGCGTGTGAAGAATTTCAGTCAGGGCATCGAGAAGGCGTTGGAATTCGAACACGGCTTCCGTCACACCAGCCTGATCCACAGCCGCAATGTCCGTCACATGACGCAGATGGGCAAGGAAATGGACACCACGCTGTTCATCAAGAACGGCGCCTGCATGGCCGGTCTGGGACTCGGCGGCGAAGGTTACCTGAGCTTCAGCATCGCGACACCGACGGGGGAAGGCGTCACGAATCCGTTGACGTTCACGCGGCAACGGCGCTGCGTGCTGGTCGATGATCTGCGAGTGATTTAGGTAGGGTGGAAAGCAGAAGGCTTAAAGCGGAAAGCCGGAAAAATGCCAGAGACACGGTTCCGCTTTGAGCGCTTGGATGTTTGGCAAAAGGCTGTGGTCTATGCGAGAGGCATTTACGCGGCAACGAAAGATTTTCCAACATCCGAACGATACGGATTGACCAGCCAGCTTCGACGTGCATCAGTATCGATTTCGTCAAACATCGCCGAGGGCAGCAGCCGGTCCTCAGACATCGATTTTGCAAGGTTTCTGGAGATTGCGTATGGGTCGTTAATGGAATGTGTTTCGCAAATGTATATCGCAAGGCAGGAAGGCCTCGTGGCAGATGACACCTTTGAGGCACTCTACCTTGCATCAGATGAATTGGGTCGAATGCTAAGCCGATTCCGAGCAACATTGAAATCGTCTTAGCCCGGCTTTCCGCTTTTCGCTTTAGGCTTTCCGCAATTATGCAGCTCGCCAAAGTCATCGGCCGCGCGACATCGACCGTCAAGCATCCCACGATGCACGGCTGGCGGTTGGTGCTGACACAACCGCTGGGAGTGAATGGACAACCAGACGGCGCACCGCAACTGGTGATTGACAACCAGGGAGCCGGTCGCGGTGACACAGTGATTATCTCTTCGGACGGTAAGACAGCACGCGAGCTCGTGGGAACGGACATCACCTGCGTGCGGTGGACCATCATGGGAATCGTGGATTAACGGCAACGACGTGGCAACCGACTCGGCTCTCATCGATCGCATCGTGACCAACGTGCTGGCCCAACTCCAGCCCGTCGGGTCATCGCGCGCGGTGACGCCGCCGTCACCACCGGTCGAAATGCCCAAGCCCGCTCTCTCAGCGCCGGTCGTGAAACCCGTCGCGATCGAATTGCTGGATCCCGTCATCACCGCGAAACTTTTGCAAGACCGGGCCACGACAGCCTCCGCACTGCGTTTCGGTCCGAAGTCGCTGCTCACGCCCTCCGCGCGCGATTGGCTGCACACGCGTAAAGTGGCCTGGTCCCGTGAAGCGGGAGCGGCGACGACATCGGTCAATTCATCCACAGCGACGCGACGACTGTTGATCAGCACGGTCACTCCATCAGTGCGGGCCGTGCAGAGCACACTGAGTCGTGAATTGCCGGGTTGGGGTTGCGATCTCATCGGCAAGGCGACGGAAGTCGTCGAAACCGCGACCCGGCTGTTAGCCACCGCGGAAGCCGAGTTGGTAATTGCGTTCTCGGACCGGGCCGAATTGATTGCGTGCTATGCCAATCGATCTCCTAAAATCCGGGCGGCGGTGGTGTCGTCCCTTGAGACATTGACCGCGATGGCGAAAAGCATTGGGGCGAACCTGTTGGTGATCGATCCCACCGGGCGAAGTTACATCGAACTGCGAAACATCCTGCGAGCCTGCGCGGCGCTGAACCGCCCACAACCGCCATTAGGTTGGGACTAACCAGAAGCCCACGGACTGCCGTCCGTGGGATGTTTGAAAGAAGACGATGCGAGTCGGCGAAGTAATCGGCAAGGTGACGTTGGCCAGGTGCCACCCGAGTATCTCGGGCGGGACGTGGATCGTCGTCGTGCCGTTGTCGCATGCCGGCTTGAAGGGCGACCCCGCCGGTCGCGAAGAACCGATTGTCGCTTACGACGAATGGGGCGCGTCACCCGGCGCCCTCATCGGCATCAGCGAAGGGGCCGAAGCGGGCGCCCCGTTCCCCGAACCGAAACCGTTAGACGCATACAACGCGTGCATCCTCGACACCATCGAAGTGGAATAAACATCGACGCCCAGGGACTGCCGTCCCTGGGATGTTTTGAAGGAAATGACCATGGCAGACACCCCGAAATGGAATTCCGGCATCAACGATCGCAAGCTCAAAGAGCTGATCTGCGAAATCGGCCGGCGCGTGTACAACAAGGGCTTCGCCGCCGCGAACGACGGCAACATCTCGATTCGCGTCGGTGAGAACGAAGTCCTCTGTTCGCCGACGATGATCTGCAAAGGTTTCATGACGCCGGACGATATTTGTGCCGTCGATATGGAAGGGAAGCAGATCGCCGGGAAGCGGAAGCGGACCAGCGAAGTGTTGCTGCACCTCGAAATCATGCGGCATCGGCCCGATGTGAAGGCCGTGGTGCATTGCCATCCGCCCCATGCCACGGCGTTCGCCGTCGCGCGGGAACCGATCCCGCAGTGCATTCTGCCCGAGATAGAAGTCTTCATGGGCGAAGTCCCCATCGCCCCGTATGAAACGCCCGGCGGACAGAAATTCGCCGAGACCGTGACGCCCTTCGTCAAGAATGGCGTGAACACGATCATCCTCACAAACCACGGCACCGTGACGTTCGGGCCGGACCTGGAGCAGGCGTACTGGAAGACGGAAATCCTCGATGCCTACTGCCGGATTCTGCTGCTGGCGAAGCAGCTCGGCAAGGTGACGTACCTCAACGAACGCGAGTCGGTGGAACTGCTCGACCTGAAGAAAAAACTCGGCTTTGACGACCCGCGGTTCCACGTCGAAGACTGCGATCTCTGCGGCAACAGCGCCTTCCGCGATGGCTACAAAGAAAACGCCTTGAAACAGCAAGCGTTTGAGCCAGCACCAGAATACAAGGGGTACCTCGCGCGCCAAAAGGGTGATACCCCAGCCCCGGCCGCAAGTGGAAATCTCGACAAAGAGGCGCTTGTCAAAGCGATCACCGATCAGGTGCTGGCGGCGCTAGGACGGTAGAATGGAGGCGGCGTCGGAAGAGGTTGAAAAAGGAGCGTAGCCATGCCTGTTCACGATTGGTCGCGTGTTGTCGCGGGGAATTTTCATGATTTCCACCAGACGTGGATCATTGCGATCAAACACCGGCTCAATCATGGCATCCTCCCAAGGGGGTACTACGCGCTGGCCGAACAGCATTCGCAAGGTCCGATTCCGGACGTGTTGACTTTGGAACGGCAGGATGACTGGTTTGCGACCAGCGAAGAGGCTGATAATTCCACCCTCACCTTAACCCAGGCACCGCCAAAAGTGCGCTTTGTTCAGGAACTTGATACCGAGATTTACGCTTCTCGCGCGGATCGGATTGCCATCCATCATGTCAACGGCGACCGAGTCGTTGCGTACATTGAAATCGTTTCACCAGGAAACAAGCATTCGATCCGGGCCGTCGAGCAATTTCAGGACAAGATGACGGAAGCCTTGGATCGTGGATGCCACCTGCTCGTGATCGATCTGGTTCGGCCAGGACGGCATGATCCCGAAGGCATACATGCTGCATTCTGGGAGCGGCACTTTGGCACGGGGTTTGGCGTGACAGCGGATGAGCCATACGGGCTCGTATCCTATTGTGCCGATCTCGTTCCCCGCGCGTATTTCGAACCGGTCGGGTTGGGAAAACCGCTATCAGAGATGCCACTCTTTTTGACGGTCGATCATTACGTGAACGTCCCCTTGGAAGAGACCTATCTGTATACCTGGAACGATATCCCTGATCGTTGGAAAAAAGTCCTCGATCCCACTCATTCCGGCTCTTGACTCTCGACTCTTAGCTCTGGACTGAACATGAAAGTCAGCATTATCGGCGGCGGCGGACTGGTTGGTTCTTGCGCGGGCTTTGCGTTGCAGGCCGGCAAGATTGTCCGCGAGATCAATCTCGTGGATGTGAACCAGGAACTGTGCGAAGGGCAGGCTCTCGACCTGTTGCACGGGGCGAGCATTCTGTCCGACCAGAAGATCACCTTCTCGACCACAGTCGGAGTGAAGGACGCCGATGTCATCGTCATCACCGCGGGACTGCGACGGAAGCCTGACGAAAGCCGGCTCGATCTCATCAACCGTAACGTGACGTTGTTCCGCGGCATTCTCGCCGACATGAAGACGCAAGGGCTTCGCAAGGACGCCATCGTCTTCGTCGTCTCAAATCCGGTCGACGTGTTGACGTACCTCGCGATCAAGGAACTCGGACTGCCCGCGTCCCAGGTCATCGGTCTTGGTACGGTCCTCGACACGACACGATTACGGAGCATGCTCGCCCAACGGCTCGATGTCCCGCCGACACAGGTGCAGGTCACCATCTTCGGTGAGCATGGCGACAGCATGGTTCCCATCTGGTCGAACGCCCAGATCGCCGGATTGCCGCTGGAAAAATACCCCGGCGTGAATTCGACGCTGATTGCGGAAGTCGAAAAGAAAACCCGTGGCAGCGGCGCGGAAGTCATCAAGAAAAAAGGCGGCGCGGGCTTTGCCGTCGGTGTCTCCATCGCCGATGTCGTCCACAGCATCGCCCTCGATCAACGCCGCATTTTGCCGGTGTCATCATTGGTCAATGGTCCGTATGGCCTGCGTGATGTGGCGATCTCGATCCCCACCGTTGTCGGTCGCAAGGGAGTGCTCGATACGATCGAAATCGAACTGTGGCCGAAGGAAAAACTCGCTCTGCAGAAGTCAGGACAGGTCTTGCGCGAGACGATTGAGAAGGTGTTGTAACCCAATTGGGCTTGCCGACGCCCTCATCCTGGAATAACATTGTTGCAACTCAATTCTGGGAGGGGCAAAATGATCAAGAAACTGCGAAAGGTTGGCAACAGCAATGCCTTGTTGCTCGACAAGGCGATTCTGGAAATGCTCGGCATGCATGAGGGTAGCAAAGTCAATCTGACCATTGATGGTGGGTCATTGATCGTAACTCCGGTAGAACCGACGCCGGTTTCCGCCGATCAATTTAATGCCTGCCTGGATCGGGTGATGACCGAATGGGGAGACGTCTTGCGCCGTCTGGCGTAAATTTCCGTGCCGAAAATTATTGATCTGGCTCGACGTGTTGACGGAAGAATTCGATGACTTCACCTTTTGAGAGGGAGCCGTCTGCGCAACCCAAGACCAGCTTTTCGACATCGTCAAGCTCCGCGACCAGTCGACAATCATTCAAGAGGAGAAACGTCAACGCTGCTGCTAAACCCACTCGCTTGTTGCCGTCCATGAACGCGTGATTCTTGCAGAGATGGTACAGGTATGCGGCTGCGGCGGACTCAACATCGGGATGCAGCAGTTGTCCCCCAAACGTCGATTGCGGCACAGCGGTGGCGGCATCCAGCAACCCATGATCACGCAGGCCTGGTGATCCTCCATGAGCCGCTAGCACGCGCTCATGGATTGCAATGACTTGCTCGATGGTTAAAAACAGCATCGTACATTCCCCAGGAAACGGGCACCGCTTTTACGTGTTTGTTCATTATGTCAAGCAACATTCTTAAAATCTGTGCAGATGCCCAAATCCCTCGATCAGAAACTTACTGCGATTCATGCCGACCCTTCCGGGGCGAAGGATTTTATCCTCGCCGATGCGAAGGACGCAGATATGGCGTTCGGCATCGGGGCACCGGGGTTGTCCCCCGAGCGACACGATGGCGAACTGCGGCACAAGACCCTTGGCGAGTACCGGGATCAAATCCGCGCGGTGATTCAGCAGGGCATCGTCGACATCGTCCTGATGTCGACCAGCACCAGCGATCAGCTCACGCTGCAGGAAGGGCTGTTCGACCACTCGCGCGTCACCCCGGCGGCACGAGCAAACGATGCGACCGACGTCCATCTCCCGCGCGGCGGACAGATTCACACCGCGGCGGCGCGACCCTTTCGGACCGCGGCGATTGATCACATGCAGTGCGGGCATCTCGACTGCGATGATGCCGAACGGCCGCGCGGGGCGAATCTCGGGTTGTATTCGCTCACGTTCAACAACAATCTCGAACTCGATCTCCACACGCTGGAGAGGTACAAGGAGTTCCGTGAGGAAGCCGAACGCAAGGGCTTTCGGCACTTCATGGAAGTCTTCGATCCGAATCTGCCGGGCGTCGTGCCGAGTGAATTACTCGGCGGTTTCATTAATGATCTCATCGCCCGCACGCTGGCCGGGGTGCCGCAGGCGGGGCGACCGGTCTTTTTGAAGATCGTCTACCACGGTCCGAAAGCGATGGAAGAACTCGTCCGTTACGATCCCCACCTCATCGTGGGGGTGCTCGGTGGAGCGGCGGGGACGACATACGACGCCTTCAAACTGCTCGGTGAAGCGAAGAAGTACGGAGCCCGCGCGGCACTGTTCGGCCGCAAGATCAACCAGGCGGAGAACCAACTCGCGTTCATCGAATTCTTGCGGCTCATCGCGGATGACGTGCTGTCACCCGAAGAAGCCGTGCGTGCCTATCACGGCGTGCTGCAGAAGCTAAATGTGACTCCAACACGGTCTCTCGAAGAAGACATGCAACTGCGCACCGCGGTGATGAGCTACGGTGGCAGCGCGACCGTGAGTGTGCCGGTGGCTGTGGTCGCGGAAAGCGAAAAGCCAAAAGCGGCAGGCCCGACGAAGAACGAACCCGTGGTGAAACCGACCGTTGCCGAGAAGCCCAAAGCCCCGAACTTTGCGACGATGTCGCCCACGGAACGGTTGGAGTACCACCGGGCGCGATTGAAGAAGTCGCTCGGCTAGAGCAACGATCGAAGCCCGGCATTTTCCGAAATGCCGGGCTTCTGCATTTCGATGTTGTGCCATAGCTCGGAAATGCAGAAGTCCGGCGTTGAAGAAAACGCCGGACTTCGATGATCGTCAACCGACTTTTTGCAGTGGCGTGGCGGTTCGTGGGGACACGACGAGTGGAAACTTCAGCGTGAACGTGGTGCCGGTGCCGACGGTGCTTTCCACGCGTAACCGGCCGCCGTGGCTTTCCATCACGTCTTTGGCGAGTGACAACCCGAGTCCCGTACCGCCCTGGCCTTGTGTGTCGGCAACCTTCGTCGTAAAGAACGGCTCGAAGATCTTTCGCAGTTTCTCCGCGGGAATGCCGCAGCCCGCGTCTTTCACGGCCAGTTCCGCAAATCCGCTGGCTTGATCCGCCCGGACGCTGATGATCAACGCCCCGCCGTTCGGCATGGCTTGCCGGGCATTGACGATGAGGTTGAGCAACACTTGTTGCACTTGTCCGGAATTGACCGCGGCCCACGGGCGACCTTCAAGTCGCAAATCGGGCCGGACGCGGTAACGTTGCAAGTCCTTTTCGACGAGGACCAGCACGTCTTCCACGAGGGTGACGAGATCCATCGGTTCGCGACGGTCGGACTGTTGCCGGGCGTACGACAACATCCCCGTCGTAATTTTCGAGGCCCGTTGCCCGGCGGCGAGAATTTTCTCGAAGGCTTTGTCTCGCGTCGGGGCATCCTGATTCCGCACGCCCATTTTGGCGTAGTTGATGACGGTGGTCAGGATGTTGTTGAATTCGTGCGTGATGGACGACGCCAACGCCCCGATGGTGCTCATCTTCTGCGCTTGCAGCAATTGTTGCTGCAACGCGGTGACTTGAGCCTCGAGTTGGGTGATGCGTGCCGTCTGTCCGTCCCGCGTGATTGCGTCCATGCCGTCCTCTGCGAAGAAGCCCGCCGAAATCGTCCGTCTCGCTTACGCTATCGGAACGAGAGAAAAGCGGACTTCATTGTCGCCGACACCGAGTGGGCTTCCTCCACGAGAACGTCCGAGCGAATTCCGGTTAGTCAAACTGGGGGGACACAAGAACAAGCGGCGACTCTGCCGGGTGATGCTCAAAGCATCAGGCCGGTAAAGTCGCCGCAGTGTCGCCAGATTTGAATTGCAATTTCGACAAAGAGTCGGAAACCGTGGGCTTCTTAAAGCCACTATTTCGGGGCTTCGGTCTTCTCGGGTTCGATGAGCGTGGGGCTCTCGGTGGGCTTTTCGTCCTTCTTCATTTCTGCGGCGGCGTCATGATCGGCTTCACCGTGGAAATGGACGTCGAGGTGGGCATTGTATGGGGTGCCACCAATCTTGACCTTCAATTCACCATGAATGAAACCGGCATCGAGCAATTCATGCACGGCTTTTTCATCGGCGAGCACGAACTCCGACGCCTTCCCCTCCGGTTGTCCTTCGGCCGGCTTGAGAACCCATGCGGCTTTCGCCCCTTCCGGCACGACAGACAATTCCGTGGCGTCCGTCGTCGCGGCAGTCTTCGCATCGGGACCGAGCAGATAGACTTTCACCGTCTGCGTCTTGTCATCGACGATCAGTTCCGCGTGGAATTCTTCCTTGCCGAGTTCGACGAGTTCACCGCCGTGCGGTCCGTGGGCATGTTCGTCGTGATTGTGGCCATGTTCGTCGTGTGCGGCCTGCGGGAGTTCTTTGACGGGCTTGTAGTTACCGCCGTTGCCACAGCCAGCCAGCATCGCACTCAAAACCGACACTGCCGCGAACCGTCGTGTCCAAACCAACATGTTTCCCCTTCCAGAAGTACCTACGGAGAGAATCTTCGGGCGAACAAGCTCCGCATTCGCCATCGGGGACAGTTTGGAACAATTCTGCCGGGAGTGCAATCGCGTTCCGGCAGCCTCTTCTGGACGAGCAAAAACTTACCAGATGGCCACTAGCAATCCCCCTGTCCCGGTTTTATGATGAACGGATGCAGGCTTCTTGCCCCCCGGAGGGAGAAGCTTCCGAACCCACCCCACGGCGACGTGCCTCCGTCGTCCCCCTGTCGATGTGCTGAAATATGCTGCTCATTGCCATCCGCGTGCTGTATGCCTTCATTTGTGCCGGTGCGATCGCGTCGCTGGTCCAACCGGGCAGCCAGCTTCCGACGATCATGGCGGATCATCCGTTTGGCACGTTCGTCGGGCTGCTGCTGCTGACGCAGTTAGTCACATTTGTCGACTGCACCCTGCCGCGGAAGCGTTTGGATCTTATTTCGTCGATCTATTTCGGTTTGCTCATCGGTACCCTGCTGACGTACCTGCTGACCATTGCGCTGGGTCCCGTCCTGCCGCCGGATCTGCGAACGGTGGTGATCAGTTTGCTCGCCATTGCGCTGCCGTACATTTGCATCTCGTTCCTGCTGCAAACCAAAGACGATTTTCGTTTTGTGATTCCGTATGTCGAGTTCGCGAAAGAACTCAAGGGTGGGCGGCCGCTGATTCTCGATTCGAGTGCCCTCATCGATGGCCGCATTGGTGACGTGATGGACACGCGGATTTTCGATACGGAATTGCTGGTGCCGAGTTTTGTGCTGTCGGAAGTGCAGGACATTGCCGACAGCAACGACAAAATGCGTCGCACCCGCGGTCGTCGCGGGTTGGATGTCCTCGCCAAGTTGCAGCAGAATCCCAAAGTGGAAATTCGCGTTTACGAAGTGAAAGGCGACGATCTGGAAGGCCAGACGGTGGACCAGCGGATTGTCGGCCTCGCCAAGCGCATCGGTGGCCGGGTCGTCACGAACGACTTTAATCTGAACAAAGTTGCAAGCGTGCAGGGCGTGGACGTCATCAATCTGAACGATGTTGCCAATGCCCTGAAGCCCCGCTACTTGCCCGGCGAAATCATGCGCATCCGTGTGATGCGCGAAGGGGAATCGATGGGCCAGGGTGTCGGTTATCTCGACGACGGCACAATGGTGGTCTGCGAGCAGGCGTCCGGGATGATCAGCAAGGAAATCGAAGTCACCGTCACCAGCGTGCTGCAAAACAGCGCCGGTCGCATGATCTTCGGCCGCTTGGCGAATGCCCCCGTTTCCGCGGGGTTCGCTGCCCGGTAATCGCCGCGAACATGAGGTCACGAAGAAGCCCGGTCATCCAGATGACCGGGCTTCTTTTTTGGTTCGACTGTGACTGTCGGTTAATGCGCTTCGACCGTCGGCAATGCGGCCGTCATTTCGATCGGCGGCTCGGTGGCGTGAGCCGGATCCGCATGGGGGATGGGGACCGGGCTCGCTGACGCTGTCCCCGTCGGTTTCCAGTCACTTGAGGCCGCAGTCGGCACGGTCGGCAATGTTGCCGCGGCCGTCGGACGACCTTGCAACACCGGTGCGGCGACGGGAGCAGCACGATTCGGCGTCGGCATCATCTGTGGAACCGGGCGTGCTGCCGGGGCCCAACCGTTCTGTTGTGCCATCGCGGGAGCCGCCATCGGCGTGCGCGGCTGCGGTGGCATCGCCATTCGTTGCTGCGGCATCGGTGGTTGGACCGGTCGTGTAACGGGCATCGTGACCGGAGCCGACGCCATCATGCTGGGCGGTGCGGATGGCATCATCATGGGCGCGGAGGACATCATCGGTCCCGGTGATCCACCGAACACGGGCGGCGGCAACTGTCCGCGACTGGCCATCATCGATCCCGCCGGACTGTGCTGCAGTTGCGTCAACCGGGTCTGCACGTCCGGCTGGTTCACGTTCATGGCCAGTGACTGCTGATACATGGCCGCGGCTTGCTGCGGATGCCCATGCTCCTGATAGAGTTGTCCCAGTTGAGCGAGCGCGACGGGATGACCGGGCTCGGTCTGCAGCGCCTGCCGCAAGGCCATCTCCGCGCCTTGCAGGTTGCCGGTTTCCTTTTCCACCCACGCCATTTCGATGTGCGATTCGGGGATGTACGGCTGCGTCGCCTCCCAGGTGTGAACCATTTCATAGGCATCCCCCGAGCGTCCGGTTTCGATCATCAACTGGGCCAGCGTGTGATACGTGGGCTGGTGCATCGTGTCGACGGTGAGGTTGTGCCGCAAAATGCGTTCGGCCTGACCAACATCGCCCAATCGCTTCATCGACACGGCGAGGTTGTGCCGATAGTCAGGATTGTAAGGATCGAGCGCCACGGCTTGCCAGAAGTCATGCCGAGCCATGGCGAACTCGCCGCGCTCGTAGTAACCCATTCCGGAATTGTTCATCCACCAGCCACCGGCGGGGCTGCAGCAGCAACAGCCGCTACTGCTGACGAGCGCCGTCAGGGCGATCCAGCTCCACAGAGTGGACATGGTTTTGCATTGCATTGTGGGCATCGAACACGCCTCCTTCACCCGCGGTTGTACCGGGGCCAAACATGCGGTCCTCTGCGAGACAGGCCGAACGGCCATCGCACGAGAACGTCGAATTACGAGTGGTCTCAGGGAGAGAACGATATGTAGTTTTCGCTCGCGGCGACCGGCAAGAGCGATTTGAATCGCTCGACTCAATCGCGACCGATTTGCGACGAAATCGTGAAGTTCGCGTTCGAGATCGGCGAAAATCGCCGCGTCGATGGCGTTCCAGGGCCGTTCACCATCCATAAAAGTGCGAAACAATTGCGTGTTGTCATCACGTGTTTCTGCCAAAGGCCCAGTGGACAGAAGTATGCAATCGAAGAGGTATTCTTCTTGCCTGATGAGGGGGATTTCGGGTTGCCGAAGGATTAAGACATCGTTAGACTTTGATGAATAGACAACTTGATGGTCTTTCGAAAGGGGCTGCGTGCGCTCTACCTTTCGACTCCGTCTGGCTGGCGTTCGCTCCGCTGCCGTAACCGCCGACCAGTCGAGTCATTACCAAAGTGTCGTTGAACCGCTGAACCAGGCCCCCCGCAGTTTGCGATGGGAAGGTTGGCAGGAAGCTCTCCGTCATAAATGGATCGAAAGCCAGAAACATGGCTGTGATCTCGGCGACAGGGCCCTGAAAGACTGGTTTCGGAAACACTGGCTTCCCTTCTGTCGCATTCGCCGCCTCGAACATGTCGAGGGCCAGCAACGCTGGGAAGAATTCGCCGAACAGGAGTTCGGGCAGATCTTTGAATTGATTCTCAACGGCGATCTCTTGCTCGATTGCATTCTCGACCGCATGGAATACGGTCTCGACAATCTCGAAATCATCAACTGGGCACTCGTCTGGGCCATGCCGATGGAACGCGTCGTCGATCTGCTGATCATGATCGACATCAATCGCGCCCGGCTCGAACCTCTCGTCGGCGAGTAATTCTGCTCCTCCTCACGAAATGCTGTCAGAAGCCCACCCATCGCCATGGGTGGGTTTCTTTTTTCCCAGCGGATTGTTGATAATCCAATGTTGATGCGATGAGCAGCCGTCTCGTCGTCCCCTTGGATTCGATGCAGGAGTCTCGCGCATGCAACGTCGTGGACATTCGATGGTGGCCGGCCTTTGCGCCGCGGCTTTCTTCCTGGTGAGCACAGCGGCTGCCGACGAATTGGAAGCGCTGCAAAAAGCCCTTTCCAAAGCGAGTTCCGCCGACGAGTGGAATCCCACAGCCAAGCTCCCGGCGTTCTCGTCCTGGGTGACGAGTCTCGCATTTTCTCCCGACGGACAAACGCTGTATGTCGGCGGGAAAGATCAGATCACGATCGTCGACATTCCCGGCCGGGCGGTGAAATCGACGTTGCCCGCCAAAGTCGGACAGGTGCGCAGCCTGGCGGTTTCTCCCGATGGCAAAACACTGGCCACGGGCGGCTATCAGAAGCTGCAATTGTGGGATGTGGAGAAGGCTTCGCTGTCACAGGAATTGAAGGGCCACCGCGGGGTCATCACCACGGTCGCGTTTTCGCCGGATGGCAAGCAGTTGGCGACCTCCTCCGATGATGAGTCCGCTCGCATCTGGCAACCCGGAACCGACAGGGTCGCCGTGTTGCAGGGACATCATTACCCCGTGATGGGGATCGCGTGGAATCATGCGGGAACGCAACTCGTCTCCGTCGCCGGAGACGACACGCGTCCCACCAAAGGGGGCGAAACCTTCCTGTGGAACGCCGACGGTACGAAAGTCAAAGAATGGACCGATCACACCAAGGCGGCGCTGTGTGCTGCGTTTTCTCCCGATGATCGGTACCTCATCACCGGCGGGTTAGATGACCGGGCGATTGTCTACGATCTGAAAGATGAAAAGACGCTCGGCTTTTACGGCGGGCATCAGCGGCCAGTCAACGCGATCATCTTTTCGCCGAATGGGAAGGCCGTCGCGAGTATCGGCGGTGGTCGCAATAAGGGCGGACATCTGCTGAAACTGTGGAACCGCGACGATGGCGACGAACTGGCCACCGGCGAGTTTCATGAAGCCAAGATTCTTGCGCTCGCCATGAGTGCGGACGGAAAATTGATTGCGACCGGCGGGCAGGACAACACGGTCGCTTTGTGGACGCCACCCGGCTCATCCGTATCCCCGGCACCAGCCACCGAGACCACGACGGTCGCCGCCGCCCCCGCAACGGAAACGAAAATCATTCGCGTCGGTGTGATCGGACTCGATACCTCGCACGCCCCGGCGTTCGCCAAATTGATGAACGATCCCGATGCAAAAGAAGACGTCGCCGGGTGCAAAGTGGTCGCGGCTTATCCGAAGGGGAGCCCCGACATTCCGTCGAGCACCGAGCGCGTTCCCGCCTACACGGAAGAGTTCAAAAAGCTCGGCGTGGAAATCGTCGATTCCATTCCCGCCTTGCTGGAAAAAGTCGATTGCGTACTCCTCGAAACCAACGATGGCCGCCCGCATCTCGAACAAATTCTGCCGGTGCTCAAGGCCGGCAAACCGTGCTTCATCGACAAGCCGATCGCCGGAAGCCTGACGGATGCCGTCGCGATCTTCCAGGCCGCGAAGCACTACAAAGTGCCGATTTTCTCGACGTCATCATTGCGGTACACACCGACGGCTCTCGAAGCCCGGGCCGGTGCTTACGGCGTGGTTTACAGTTGCGATGCCTTCAGCCCGGCCTCATTGGAAAAGACGCACCCCGATCTGTTCTGGTACGGCATTCACGGCGTCGAGTTGCTCTTCACGACCATGGGCACCGGTTGCGAAAGCGTGACCCGCGTGCAGACCGAGGGGCTGGAACTCTGCACCGGTGTGTGGAAAGAGGGCCGCGTCGGCACCTTCCGCGGGCTGCGTGTGACCGGCGCCTCGGGTTATGGCGGGAAAATCTTCACCGCGAAGGGAATCAAAGACCACGGCACCTTCGCCGGTTACCGTCCGCTCGCCGTCGAGATCGTCAAGTTCTTCAAGACCAAAGAAGTGCCGATTGCCGAGGAAGAAACGCTCGAAATCTACGCTTTTATGGAAGCCGCCGATGAGAGCAAACGCCAGGGTGGCAAGCCGGTGAAGCTTGCGGATGTGATGGCCAAAGCGCAAACCGAAGCGACTGCAAAGTTGGCGGAGTTGTTGAAGTAGAGCGAAGCCTCCCGGCTGCTTCCGAGCAGCCGGGAGGCTGGTTTGCAGCAATGGGTGCGGGCGTTGAAGTCGGCAAAGCGCAAGCGAGGAATGTTGATCTTGGCGATGCGTTCGCTGTTGTTGGAACTCGATGATCTGCTCCGTGCCGGACGGGCCGTGTGTTACACCGCGCTCGTGGAGACCCGCGGGTCGACGCCGCAGAAAGCCGGCGCGGCGATGCTCGTCTTTCCGGACGGCTCGCAGCGCGGCACGCTCGGCGGCGGTTGCGTGGAAGCCGAGGTGAAGCGGCGCGCGATGCAGGTTCTCGAACGGGGCGATACCGAACTGCTGACGTTTCAGCTCGACAGCGATTACGGTTGGGACGACGGCCTCATCTGCGGCGGCCGCATGAAGATGCTCGTCGACCCGCTTCGTCCGGGTGGCGATGTTTCGTATTACCGCAAGCTCGCCGATCAATTGCTCGCTGCGCGGGGCTGCACGGAAGCGGTGGTCCTCGATGATCACGGCGACTCAAAAGCCGGTGACCGCTGGGTGATCGATGACGCCGGAGATGTGCTCGTCAGTCGGCGGGGTAACACGGTTCCGGACAACGTACTGGCGTCATTGCGTGATCTGTCAGTCCGACCGCGGCCGTATGTGGTGAACGGGGTCTCGTATCTGCCGCACCTGTCGCGCTGCCGGCTGATTGTCGTCGGTGCGGGGCATGTCGGCCAGAAAGTCGCGCAGCTCGCGCACGATGTCGATTTCGATGTCTGGGTCGTCGACGATCGCGAAGAATACTGCAACCCGCAGCGGTTTCCGGAAGCCAAACGGCTGATCGTCGCCCCGTTTGATGACGCGCTGAAAGGGTTGGACATCGACCGCGACACCTACTGCCTGATCGTCACCCGCGGGCACAATCACGACGAAGAAGCCCTCGCGCATCTCGCCGAGACATCCGCACGCTATGTTGGTCTCATCGGCAGCAAACGGAAGATCAAGCTGATCTTCGCGGACCTGATTCAGCAGGGGATTTCACCGGACGCCCTCCGTCGGGTGTATGCCCCACTGGGGTTTGATATCGGCTCGCAGACCGTGCCGGAAATCGCCATCAGCATCGTCGCCGAGTTGATCGCCCACCGGAATCTGGGGCAACTGCCGGATGGTGTCCGCCCGACGAGTTTGCTGGATGAGGTGCTGCGTGAACCGGTCTCGCGTTGATGGAAGAGACCCACCCATCGGAATGGGTGGGCTTCCTCAGAAGATCAGAATTCACCGACGACTTCGCCGCCGGCGCGGGTGCCGAGCGCCCGCCAGATGCCGAGGTCGATGTTCTCACTGATCGTCCGCACCGACCCATCGGCGAGCAGGCTGTTGACGATTCCTTCGTGATAGCTCCGCGACGTCACCGCCGAGTAACTGGCCAGCGTGGTGTTCGAACCTTCCTGTCGAGAAGCGAAATCGCAATCGAAATCGACGCCGGAGAACGTCCATTTCACGTAGGTATTCGGCCCCATCGTTGTGGTGAAGCCGCTGTGATGGGAGTGCCCGTTCGGCCATTCGGTATGCCCGGTGCCATCAGCGGTGGGAACCTGAATGCGGTCCGTCAAGCCGACGGCCACGCATGCCACCACTTCGTTCACATTCGATGGAATCTGCGTCGTGTAGGGTGCGGGGGGCGGGGCATTCCGCGTGTAGGCTTGCCACGAGCGGACTTCCGAGGCCATCAGCGTATTGCTGGTCCCGTCGGTAATGGCACCGAGACGGATGGAACTGTTCGGATAGAATAATCCGCTGCCCCCTTGTCCCGTTGCCGGGTCGTAAACGAACCAGGTGCCGAAGTTGAAACCATAGTTCTGGCAGTACAAATTCACGTTCGACGTGAACCGCGCGAGCCCCCCCTTGGCGTCCGACGGGCAGATGTAGACCGGGACGCGATAGCCATTCACCAGCGGGCCATTCGTGGGACTCGACCACGTTTCCTGCAGGTTGATGGCGTTGTACATGTTGGCCTGGTCCATGTACGGCATGATGCGCCCATGCACCGACCACGAGGAATTGCTGGTCACCGACGGAACGATCGACATACTGGGCGGAAAGCAACTGAAACTCGACTCGTAGTTGTGGAGTGCGAGGCCGATCTGCTTCAGATTGTTCTTGCACTGCGACCGCCGGGCGGCTTCGCGCGCCTGTTGCACCGCGGGCAACAGCAGCGCGATGAGAATCGCGATGATGGCGATCACGACCAACAGTTCGATCAACGTGAAGCCGCGGCGGGAGTGTGGTAAAGGCAGACGGTGGGACATGCGTCGGTTCCAGAGGGACGTTATGGGCTTCGCCGCTCCGGAACGCAAATGGAATGCCATAAGATGGATTTGTGGCGTGCCACTGGCTCTGCCAGTGTCTTCCAGTGCAGACACACGTTACGGCGAAAAAAACGAAGACACTGGCAGAACCAGTGGCACACCGGAAGCGGTGAATTCTTCGTCGGTGCGATGAAGATTTCGCCGCTTTCAAGCGTCTTCGGATGCCGAATCCAGTCCGTACGCCCGCAGCTTGGACCGCAGCGTGGTCCGGTCGATTCCTAACATCCGGGCGGCGGCAGCGCGGTTCCCGTGGCAGGCGGCGAGGACCGCGGTCAAGACCGGCGGCTCTACGAGGCCGTAAAACAACCGCAGCAGTTCCCCGTCTTCGGAACCCGCGGCGAGACGCTGCTGAATCCACGCGGTGACGGCTTGATCCAGCGGCAGCGCGGACATCTCGGCTGATGTCGTATTGACGGACCGCAAGTGCTCCGCCACGAGCGGGCCACCCCGTGCCAGCAACGCCGCCCGCTCAATCGTCGCCCGCAGTTCGCGGACATTGCCGGGCCACGGACGATCGCACAGTGCAGCTTGCACTTCGGATGAGAGCCTGTAATCGCCACGATCCGGGCATGCCTGCTTCCAGAACGCCGCGGTGAGGAGCGGAATGTCTGAGGTACGTTCGCGAAGTGGAGGCAACGTGATTTCCCAACCCCGCAAGCGGAAGTAAAGATCTTCGCGAAAGGTTCCGTTCTTCACGAGTTCTGTTAACTGCCGATGGGTCGCCGCGAGCACGCGCGTGGCTGCTTGTCGTGGCGTGCTCGATCCCACGGGGAAGTACTCGCCGGATTCCAGAAACCGCAGGAGCTTCACCTGCACCGCAGCGGGCGCATCGCCGATTTCATCGAGAAACAACGTCCCCCCGGCGGCTTGCGCGATCAATCCTGTGCGGTCGTCCGTCGCCCCGGTGAACGCCCCGCGGACGTGGCCGAATAATTCGCTTTCGATCACGGCTTCGTTCAAAGCACCGAGAAACACCGGCACAAAGGCCCCGCGGCGTTGACGACCATGGCGATGAATCGCGCGGGCCACGAGTTCCTTCCCTGTGCCCGTTTCGCCACCAATGAGCACCGGCAGATCGGATGCCGCCGCGAGCGCGATTTCTTTGAACACGCGCTGCATCTCGGGCGAAGAACCGAGCAACGGACTCTCGGCATCGAACACCCGCGACGCCGTTTCGGTGGGCCCGCCGTTCGCCGCGAGCGCTCGTTCCACCACGGCGGTGGCTTGATCGAGCGAGAACGGCTTCGTCAGATATTCAAACGCCCCGCGCTGGATCGCCTGCACCGCGGTTTCGAGGTCGCCGAACGCCGTCATTACGGTGACCGGGAGCTTCGGCCACTGGCGACGAAACTCCGCCAGCGCGGTCAATCCGTCCATCCCCGGCAGCCGGACATCAAGCACGACCGCATCGAACGCCGTCTGTTCGGCCGCGCGCAGCCCCTCTTCCGCGGTCCCGGCAATCGACACCACATGCCCAGCATCCGTCAAAAACTGCTGGAACCCCCAGCAGATCGCGGCTTCATCGTCGATGACCAGGACGTGTTTCAACGGACAGAACCTCGGACAATGTTGAGCAAATCAAGAATCAAGACCAGGAGGGGAACCACGGAATACACGGAGAACACGGAAAGGGATGCAAAGGCAATACGGATCTGGTTTAACGGCATTCCGCAATCAACCATCGATCGTATTTCCCATGCTTATGCACTTCCTTCTCTTCTTCCGTGTGTTCCGTGTATTGCGTGGTTCCCCTCTTCTCCGCACAAATTCTACCGTGGAATCCCCCACCGAAAGTGTGTCTCCGCTCCCTCGCGGTTCCATTCCAACCGCCCGCCATGATCTTCCGCGAGTTGGCGGGCGAATGCCAAGCCTAAACCGACGCCGTCCGGCTTTCCGGTCACAAACGGCGTGCCCAACTCGGCGGCGACATGCTCCGGTGGACCCGGTCCATTGTCGATGATGTCCCAGTGCAACGTGTTGGGGCCGACCGCAAACACGCATCGCACCCGTCCTCCTGGTCCAGCCGCTTCGATGGCATTGAGCAGCAGATTCGACAACGCCGCGCGGACACCATCGGCATCCACGGCGGCCGTGATCGGTTCCTCCGGCAGCACGGTTTCCAATGTCACATGCGCATGTTCCACCGCGGGACGGATGAGATCGAGGGCCGATTGCGTCAACGCTTTGATATCGACCAGCGTTCGCGAAAACGGTGTCTTTCTTCCCAGCGTCAACACGCCGCGGACTTGTTGCTCGACGAGAAGGAGCTGCCGCAGCGCGACATCGAGGCTTTCGTCACTGGCGGTGAGCGTGCAGCGCTTGCGATGGATTTCGAGCGCGAGCCGTGCCCCGGCAATCGCGTTGCGAAAGTGATGGGCCAAACCGCCGGTGAATTGAGCCAGCAACCGCGCCCGTTCGTCTCGTTCGATGCGAATCTGCAATTCGGCGAGGCGGCCGCTCATCTCGTTGACGCCGCGGATGAGGGCCCGCAGTTCATCATCGGCCCCGATCTCCAGCAACGGCGTGAAATCCCCCGTCGCGACGGCGGCGACCTTCTCCTGCACACGACCAATCCGCCGGGCAAACCGCCGCGCGACGAGATCCGTCAGCGGCAGCAATACGCCGATGGTCGCCAGTCCCACCAGTAGCGCCGGCCATGCGGCCGAGCGTTGTTCGCGCGTCAATTCCTCATTCGGATACAACAGCAGCAACGTCTCCGCACGGTTCGATCCGAGCGATGGCACCAGCAGCACGCGGTACGGTTGACCCGCCGCGGTCACCACCGACGAGGTACGCGGCCGTTCGAACAAGGTTGTTGCCTCGGCGAGCGGGATCGTTGCGGCCGTGACGCGCTGTTCCGCTTCATTCCAGACAGCCGCGTGGGCACCGGTGAGTTTCTGCAATCGCTCCAACACCGACGGCGTGAGTGGGAAATTCGCGGCTCCCAGCACCGACGCCACTTGTGCGAGCCGCGCCGCCGTCTGCGACTCATGCCGTACCGTCGCCGACCATGCCGCATAGACAGCATTGACCACGACCGCGGCGCTCAACAGCGCCGCAATGGGAGCCAACAACTGCCAGCGGAGAGGCCAACGCATGGGGGGCAAAGTGATGAGTGTGGAAGGATGAGTGATGAGTCGGAGACACGGCGATGTGATCTCTCAGCACTCATCCATCATCACTCATCACTTTCTCCTTCGCGGCGCGGCGGTACATGGAAGTGGGGTAGGCGTTGAACCAGAAGCGGCGGGCGTAGGCGTGGATTTCGTGGGCCGATTGCATGTCAATTTCAATGGTATCACTCTGACGACTTCGCACCATCAGCCGGACGTAGTCCGTGTCGAAATGCTCGGCGATATCGAGCGCTGCCGCAACATCACACCGTAGATTGGGATAAGCGGGCGCGTGTAACGTCCGCAGCGACCAAGGTCCCGACACTGATCCGAAGAGATCGAAGTCCGTTCCGATGATACCGGCACTTCGAAGCTCTTGCTGTCGTTCCATTGTCAGAACGCCGACATCGACCGTGCCCTTTGGAGATGGTGTGACATAGAGCGCCCATGCCAACCAGGCATCGCAAAAACCAGAACGGTAAGAGGCTGGCCATAACATCATCCAGCCGATCAGCACCTGCGACAGTAGATTCTTCCATCCCCATGGCCGTTTTACCGTGCCGAGAGGAGACGAAATCAAGGGTCCCCGAAAAAGGCTGCCATGTGGCGAGAACAGCATCACGTCCTGAATCACAAACAACACATTCCATATCAACACACCATAACTGTGGTTGAGACCGAAGGGCCCCAAAATCTGCAGAAGAAGACCGTGCATGGCAATGGCTGCCCACATTCCCCCCTTTCGACTGACGGGAATCGCCAGTAGTAGTGCAACCCCAAGTTCACCGACCGGGTACGCCCACATCAGGGCGTAGTTCATGCTATAGAATGGCGAAGGTCCCGGGGGGTATCCGCTTCGATCCCAAGAGAAAAGACCACCGAATGCCGTTGCCGCGAATGTATGCCCGATTGAATCCAGAAACTCGCGATCAAACTTCGACAGCGCCGAATAGAAATAAATGCTGATCGTCAGCCATTGCCAGCCGGTCCACAACAGGGCCTCATCGGCGAGGGTGATGAGCAGCGCGAGGATGAAGAATTGCCACGCCCACGGTTGCAGGCGGTGTTGATCGCACAGAAAGGCGATGGCCAGGCCGAACGCGAGCGTGGCGGCAAACCGGCGAATGCGACAGCGTGGTCCCGCGAGCAAACCGCCGCCGCCGATGGCGATCAATGCCAGCGACGTCCAGTCCCACCAGTCGGGCGGCGCCCAGCGAAACAACGGCACGCGCGGAAAAACTTCCTGCGGCGTCCACAACTTCCACGTCGCCGCCACGAGCGCAAGCACGCCTAACCCCAGTAACCGCGTCAGCCAGACGAGGCGGTGTCCGATCGCGGCGCGGTGGTCTTGTTGCACGTTCGTCAAATCAGTTCACGCGGTGGGAACAAGTCCGGAGTGAGGATTCGGCGCGGGTGATTCCGCTAAGCGGCAAGCGTCGATCGTTGATCTTCTCCAGTTCCTATCGTGAAATTCTCCCTCACATCGCCCCCCGGCGTCTACCGCGGTGGTGAAAACAGGACCGTTGCGGTATAGAACACGGTACGGAAAATCGTGATCGGAATCGTGTCGGCGGAAGGAGTCGCCCGTGCCTGCTAATCCTGTGGATGTTCAACAATGGCGGTGCGGCACCGGGTTGCCGTTGCTGTTCATGGCCGGGCCGTGCGTCATCGAGAGTGAAGAACTCGTGATGCGCGTCGCGGAGACGCTGGCGGAACTCGCCGCGCGGGAAAAATTGCAGATCGTCTTCAAAGCCAGCTTCGACAAGGCGAATCGTACCAGCGTCGACAGTTTTCGCGGCCCGGGCTTATCGAAAGGGCTGGCGATTCTGGCCAAGGTTCGAGAGAAGACCGGATTGCCGGTGCTCACCGATGTGCATGATCCACGGCAGGCCGGACCGGCGGCGGAAGTCTGCCAGATCGTGCAAATCCCGGCATTTCTCGCCCGGCAAACCGATCTCGTCGAAGCCGTCGCGGAAGCCACCGCGAAGTACGGCGGCGTCGTGAACGTCAAGAAACCGCAGTTCACGGCTCCGGAAGACATGGTGCATGTTGTCCGCAAGTGCGAAGCCTTCGGCAACCCGCGGGTGCTGCTCACGGAGCGCGGAACCACATTCGGATATGGACGGTTGATCAACGATTTCCGTTGCGTCCCGGTCATGCAGGCCTTCGGCACCCCGGTGATCTTCGACGCCACGCATTCGGTGCAGATCCCCGGCGGGGCAACCACGGGCGGCAACCGGGCAATGGTCCCGTTTCTGGCACGAGCCGCGGTGGCTTGCGGCGTGGACGGCGTGTTTATGGAAACGCATCCCGACCCGGACAAAGCGTTGAGCGATGGCCCGAATCAGGTGCCGTTGACCGAACTCCCCCGCCTGATCGATCAACTTTGCCAATTGCGGAGCCTGTTTTTGAGTTTCACAACCCCGCCATCCGCAAAATCCGTCTGATTTCGCCGGTGCGGCATTCGCAAAATCCCTCGACCGCGACGTAAGAGAGCCGATTCCGTATCATTTCGGAACTCGTGAATTCTTTTCATTCGTCGTTCGAGGGTGGTTCGTTCATGTTCCGAGGTGAGAATCGGTTCGTCACCGTTCCGGCCAATGTTTTGCTGGCCGTGGTGCTGGTTTCCGGCTGTAAACCGCCCGTCGCTCCCACGGCACCGGCCCCCGCGACAGCCCCCGCGGGCAAGGGGGCCGTCGCTGCCGAGGTGGAAGACCAGCTCAAAAGCGCGCTCTATCAATTGCAGCCGGAGAATCTCGGGATCGATTCCCGCATCGACGACGCGGTCTCCGTGCTGAACAACTGGTGGGGAGCGGTGAAAGCCGCGGAACTCGAACCCACCGGGTTGACGCCACCGGCGATTCCGGAAGCGCTGCTGCCTGCACCAGTACGGGAACTGCTCGACAAAGATCTCTACGACACTCAGGATGGACAGCATCTCCGCAACTGTTACCTCGCGAAGCAGATCGGCGAGAACATCGGATCGCCGACGGACAAGGAACAGGATCGCATCGTCAAGATTTTCGATTGGGTCTGCCGGAATGTGTCGTTGCTTCCGGAAGATGAAATCACGCCGCCGCTGGGATTGTATGAAGTCCTTGTGCTGGGGCGCGGTCGACCGCTCGACCGAGCGGTGATCTTCGGCGAAATCCTGCGGCAATTGCGGCTCGACAGCGTGATTCTGCATCCTGCCGGGGCGTTTGAAGAGGATTCCCCGTGGCTGATGGGAGTGTTGCTGGACGGGAAGGTTTCGCTTTTCGACCCACGGCTGGGTTTGCCGATCCCGCAGGGGGACGTCGCGAAGACTGCGCATATCACCGCTTCGGCAACACTCGACGAATTGCTGAAACACCCGGAGTGGCTGGAACCTCTGGCGGCCCGGTCCGACCAGCCGTATGAACCGTCGATCGAACAGTTGCAGTCGGCACAAGTCAGCGTCCTCACGCCGGCCATGGGGTGGTCCGCCCGCATGTGGCGACTGGAACAATTGCTGCCCGGAGATCAACTGTGCGTGCTGTACGATCCCCCCGCTAAACTGGGGGAGGCACCGAGCATCTTCGAGCGCGTGGCGGTCAGCTTCCCTGGCAAGAAACCCGAAGAAATCGATCGATTTGTGGACCCGCAACTGCGGGTGCAACGGGATTCCCGCGAGATGGCCGATGCCATCCGGACCATGCAGGTCGCCCAATCGGCCTTGCTGGTTCCCTTCGTGATAAGCAACGATGGTCCCGCGGCCACGGGACGGCGGCCGGTTCCGACCCAGCGGCAATTGAAGACGCGCACGCTGCAAATTAAAGGGCGATATGCCGACGCGATCGCCCAGTACGTGTCGATTCGCCAATTGGGCGTGACCCCCCCGCCCGATCCCAGCCTGACGCTGATTTATGCCCGCGCGGCGGAAGATGCGTTTTACTGGAGTTGCCTGTGCAAGGTCGATTCCAACCAGCTCGAATCTGCTTCGCAAATGCTTTCCGATTATGTGAAGCGTTACCGTCGCGGCGGGCGGTGGCTCATCGGAGCCCGTCAGGCCCTCGCCGAATGCCAGATCGCGCTGAAGCAAAACGCCGCGGCGATCGAGACGCTGAAAATGTCTCTGCCCGATGACCCGGCCCGCACCAGCACCGCCGTGCAGATCAAATGGTTAACGGGCCTGTCGACCGCGAAGCCCGAATGATTTTAGTCTTGGAATCTCGGCATTTCCGCGGGCAGGCATCTGGAATTCGGTGAACCCCTAATGTAGTTTGAGCGTCCCGGCCGTGTCAGGTGGTTTGCAGTTTTGGTGTTGGATTAGCCCCTAACCGTTTAGCTCGGTTCAGAACGATGTCGCATCATCGAGAGATCATGCGATTTTATCGTGTTGCAACGCAAAAACTCACGGCGGCCCAAGTTCTGTGCGACAACGGTTTGTTCCGCGACGCAACTTATTTGGCCGGGTATGCTATCGAGTGTGGGTTGAAATGCCTGATTTTGGAACGGACTCCACCATCAAACCATCAAGCGTTGATTGAGGATCGATTTCGCGGCTCTCATGCACATGATTTTTCGTTCTTGCTGGAACTCCTGGGACAAGCCAAGTCGGAAATACCACTACATCACCGCCGTGCCCTTGTCCGTGCTGGTGCGATCTGGACTGTCGATCTTCGTTACCAGCCGGGGAAAGGGCGTGCCGACGAAGCCGAGGAACTCATTAAGTCGGCAACAGCCTTTCTTGAATGGGTGAAAGGAAAAATGTCATGACTGTCCAAACGCCCCCATTTCTGCGTCCGGTGCTAAAAACACCACAGACGGTGCAAGTGGAAGCGACGCTGAAACCGCAATTTGGTGAGCAGGTTTATTGTTACCGCCATAACAGCGTTTCATTGCGATTACTCATTGTCGATGAGGCGTTTCGCCCTCTGAGCCAAGTGGAGCGATTTAATCTCATCGAACCCGTCCTGCAGCAGTTGCCTCAAGAGGTACAGGATGATTTAACGTTCGTTCTGTTGCTCGCTCCTGGCGAAGAACGGGAATTGCGTTACGGACTGCGTTACCAGGAATTTGTCGACGAAACAACATCCCGACTCTAATCCGGATTCTCTTCGTGTCTCATTTGTCATTTCACTATCGCGCGGAGGAACTCTTCTGTGAAGACGTTCCGGTGGGGCGGCTGGCGGAAGAATTCGGTACGCCGCTGTGGATCTATTCCAAGTCGTACATCCTCGGACAACTGCGGCAGATTCAGGACGCCTTCGCCGCCGCGGATCCGGTGATCTGCTACTCCGTCAAAGCCAATTCGAACCTGTCGATTCTGAAGACGATGGCGGAAGCTGGTTCGAGCTTTGATGTCGTCTCCGGCGGCGAACTGTACCGTGTGAAAGCGGCCGGGGCGGACACCTCGAAAGTCGTGTTTGCGGGGGTCGGCAAGACGGATGACGAAATCCGTTTTGCTCTCGAATCGCAGATTCTGATGTTCGACGTCGAGAGCGAAGCGGAACTCGATGCCATCGCCGCGATTGCCGGGGAAATGGGCGTCGTGGCGTCGGTCGCCCTGCGGTTGAACCCGGACGTCGATGCCAGGACGCATGCCAAAACGACCACCGGCAAGAAGGGCAACAAGTTCGGCATGGATATCGAGCGGTTTCAGGAACTCGCGACGAAAGTGCTGCGCGATTCCCGATTGAAACTGCTTGGCATTCACATGCACCTCGGCTCGCCGATTCTGTCAACCGATCCGTACAAGGAGGCCGGTGACAAGGCGATTGATGTCGTTCGCGGTCTGCGTGCCGCGGGACACGACATCCAATGGCTGAACCTCGGCGGCGGGTTCGGGATCAGTTATCGCGGCAATGAAGGTTTGCCCGCGTCGGCCTATGCCGAGGTGATGGTTCCGGCGGTGAAAGAAGCGGGTTGCCGTCTCGCACTGGAACCGGGACGTTTCATCGTCGGGAACTCGGCGATCCTCTGTACGCAGGTGGTCTTCACCAAGCGCGAAGGGGGCAAGCTGTTCGTCATTCAGGATGGGGCGATGAACGATCTGATTCGCCCCGCCATGTACGACTCCTTCCATCGCATCTGGCCGGTGAAGCCCTCCGTTCCGATGCCGGACCTTGTGGAAGGCGAGATTGCCGGTTGCGAAAAGACGGACGTCGTCGGCCCGATCTGCGAATCCAGCGACTACTTTGCCAAAGACCGATCTCTTCCGCCGATGCAGCGCGGCGATCTGATGGCAGTGTTCTCCGCCGGGGCGTATGGCACCGCGATGAGCAGCCATTATAATTCCCGTCCGCGTGCCACCGAGGTGCTGGTCGACGGCGGTAAAGTCACCGTGATTCGCCGCCGTGAGACGTATGCGGACCTCATCGCGCAGGAACTGCCGGAAGAGTGATTCTGTGTAGCCCTGTCGCTCCGCGACAGGAAAGCCGTTGTAGCAGTGAGCGCGGTCTGTCCCGGCTGATCCTGTCGCGGAGCGACAGGGCTACTTTGTGGGGGCTTCCGACAAGATCGTTACCGTCGGCACAATCGCGCTGCGCGTTACTTCCGTCAGGTTGCGCATGTTGGTTGTGGCCATTACGTCGGGTGCGCGTGGGCGCTGTGTGATTAACCCCTGCGACCGGCCGAATAACGATTCCGGGCATCTTCCGTACTTTCCGTGCCGGTCTCAACGCGAAAATCGTTGTTTCCGGCGGGCAACCATCTTTAGGATGAAGTGGTTGAGTCGGTTGGGGTAGTCAGGTGGGGCGGTAGCGACTTTTCCGAGTCGTTGCCGGTGCTCCCCCGCAAGGGAGTTTGCGGTATGGCCCGTGCGCTGCGTTGGATGTTGATCGTTGTCGTGACCACGGGATCGGTGCGAACCGTTGCCGCTCAGGGGAACGGCGCTCCGGCTCCGCTTCCCGCGGCTCCGCAGCCGTCTCCGTTGTTGACGGAGCCGACCACACCCGAGGAACTCTTTTCCTCGGTCTTGCTGCTGGTGGAACTCGGCCGGTTTGAACTGGCTGCGAAGTATCTGGCCCAGTTCGAGCAGGGTGAACCAGCCGACGAATTGTTGCTGAAGCTGCGCGACCAGCACGGCACCGGTTCTTTCGTCCGCCTTTCGCGCATCCCGGAACTGCAGCCCGCCGGTAAAGCGGTCATGGACCGCGTGAACAAGGCGGCACAGGGCCAGGTGAATGATCCGGCATTCGTCGAAGGGATGATCAACCGTTTGATGGGAACGCCCACCGATCGCGAAGTCGCCGTGCGGGAACTTCGCAACTCTGGTCCGGGTGCCGTCCCGCAGATGCTTCGCGTCCTCGGTGCTTCACAAATTCCCGAACAACGCGAAGCCATCGGCCTCGGATTGATCCGCATGGGGAGGCAGGTTGTTCCTCCGCTGATTGGCGCACTGGAATCACCGAACGAAGTGATTCGCATGGCCGCGATCGATGGTGTGCAGAACCTCGGTGCTGTTGAAGCCATCCCCTATCTCTGGTCGCTGGCGTTTGCCGAGGGCGTTCCTGCCGGGACGCAAATGCAGGCGCGGCGAGCCATTGCCGCCTTGAAAACCGGCGATGCCAGCCGATTGGAGGCGGTGCAGTCGCTGACCGCGGTGGAAGATCTCCGCAGTCGTGCCGAGGCGTTGTTCACACGCCGCGAAGTGCTGCCAGAGGAAAACGAAGTCGATCACACGCGAACCACGTGGCAATGGGATCGCGAGAATGACACGCTGGCGGCGATCACCGAAGGCGTTGTTCCCGCGAGTTTGGTTGCCGCGCAACGCATGGCGCGGGAGGCGCTGGTGTTAGCACCGGAGCGAGCCGACCTTCAACGATTGATGTTGTGCAGCACGCTGGCTCTCGAAGTGCAACGCCACGGCTGGAACCAACCGCTGTCGACCCAAGCGGGATCGGTCTTGCAGGGTGCGTTGACCACGGGGCTGCCGTTGCTGAGCGATTCCTTGCGGGATGCTCTCGCCTGGGGACGGACCGATGCCGCGTGGGCGTTGTTGACCGCGCTCAAGCAAGCTCCTTCACGCGATTTGGTGCGCAATCGCGATGGTGCCAAATCGCCCGTGATTGCCGCACTCAACTATCCCGACGCCCGCATTCAATTCGACGCGGCAATGGTCGTTTTGCGTGCCGAACCAAACGCCGAGTTTTACGGATCGCGGCGAGTAGTCGAAATCCTGCGGCGGGCGTTAACCGATCCGGGACAAGCCCGTGCCATTGTGATTGATGCCGATCGCGAACGGGGAACGGCAGTCAGCGGGTATCTCAGCGAGCAAGGTTACGAAGGCTTGACCGTTCCCACGGGCAAGCAAGGTTTTACACAAGCCGCAGAACTCGCGGGCATGGACTTGCTCGTGGTGCACATCAACGCCATCGATTGGGCGGTGTCGCAAACGATGGCCAATCTCCGCGCCGATGCTCGTACCGCTTCGATTCCCATTATCCTCTACGGGCCGGAAGACGCCCGGCTGAAAATGGCACGCCTCGTCAAGCGCAGCGGCCTGACGACGTATGTCGGTGAAGCGGCTTCCGCAGCCGATTTCTGGAGCCAGGCCCGTCCGTTCCTTTCCAATCTGCAGGCACCGCCGCTGACGGCTGAGCAACGGAGCGAACAACGCCTCATCGCGACTTATTGGCTGGCCACCATCTCCACCAGCAAGAATGCACGCCTGTTTGATATCTCCGCCGCGGAAGCCGAAATGCTGCCGCTCGTGGATAATGAACAACTCGCACCCAACCTGATTGTGGCCCTGGGGACGATTCCCAATCAGCGTGTTCAAAGCCGGCTCGCGGACTTCACTTTGAATCCACGGCTATCGATCGAGACGCGGACACATGCCGCGGAACAGCTCGCGGCGCACATTCAACGCTTCGGGCTGCTGCTGTCGAAGGGCGAAATCCAGTTGGTCAACGCGGCCCACACGGCGGACGAGAGCCCGGTGATTCAATCGGCGCTGGCTCCTGTCCTCGGCACGTTCCAACCGAATGCCGGGCTCGCAGCGGAGCGTTTGCAACGCCTCGGCCGTTAAGACCGTTCCACCAACTTTACCAGCCGGAACGTGCAAGTCTTCGGTCCTGTGTGCCACGGCCGTGGCACATCATCAATTCACACGCTGCTAACGTTCGATTTCCGCGAAAGAAACCGTGGGTTAGTGCTCAGCGGCTGTTGCTGGTGCGCCTCGCTCAGCGGACTTCCGACACTTCGCGCGCATCGACGAGTTGGCTGAGCATCTCGGAATACTCGCGCGTGGTCGCACCGTTACCGATGATGTGCGCCGCACCGGATTCAAAGACCGTCGTCCAGGTGGCTCGGCCGGAAATGATATCGGCGAACGTCACCGCATCGGTTCGACAGATCGCGGCATGATCGGTGTGGATGCCGGTTTCTGCGCCGATGATCTGGCCGTGGCGGACCACCAGTTGCCACTGCCCGCCCCCCGCTCCGCGGACATCGAGAGCCAACATCCGTTCGCGCGGATGCTGGACCGCAATCCGGGAACCCATCTCCAGCCACGGCTGCAATGGCTGCGCGGCATCGAAATCGAGTTCCACTGGCTTCTTGCTGGGCGTGGGAAAGTTCTCGGCGATGGCCACCTTCGACAGCCGCATCAACATCGCGAGATCCACGTCCGGACACGGCAGATGAGCCGCGGCCTTTTCGATATTGGTGCGATCGAATTCGGGATCCATCCGCCAGTACGAATCGTAGACCCGGATGTGTTCGTTAAAGAGGACTTCCACTTCGGTGATGTCGGTGGGCTGGAAATTATGGCCGTAGAGTTTGGCCCCATAAAACCCGATCGATTGTTCGAGCACATCACGAATCAGGCGGGTTGTCACCGGATGTTTCGGCGTGAGGTGGTACGTCTGGCCGTGCCATTGCGGGCTGGTAATGATGTGGGTCATCGCCGCCGCGACCCAATCGACCGGCACGAGATGTTTCGTCTCGCTGCCGTCGAGCGACAACCGCACCGATTGCCCGCCAATCAATCCCGTATCTTCATCGCGGTGCAGTGATTGACAGAGCGTGTGCGCGAGTTGCAACGCCGCATAGAAACCGTGATACGTCGTCGTAAACCCGGTCTGCGAGTCGCCAATGATGATGGACGGACGGTAGAACGTCAGCGATTGAATGAAGTCGGCACTGCGGACAAGTTGCTCGGCCGCGACTTTGGTCTTTTCGTAGTCATTGCCGAAGGATTGACCGAGATCGAGTTCCGTTTCGAGACAACGGCCTTCGCGCAAGCCGGCGACATAGGCCGTGGAAACGTGGTGAAACTCGCGGATGCCGGCCGCTCGGGCGAAATCGAGCACGTTGCGCGTGCCGGTCAGGTTCGACCGATACGGTTCGCCTTCTTCGCTGGTGGCATGAAATGTCAGGCTGGCCGCATTGTGGATGACCGCACCGCAATACTCCGCGGCCCAGCGCAGGTCGTTCGCATCGAGTCCCAAGTCATCCTGGGTGATGTCCCCTTCCAGCACCACGGGACGCGGAAGGGGCGTTTCCTGCTCGGCATCCCATTTGGCGAGGAGCAGTTCAATTCGCTGCCGCGCGGTTTGTCGGCGCGACGGACGTACGAGAACGGCAACGGGAACATCCTTGCGCAGCAGATCGCGCAGGAGGTAATTTCCAAGGAGGCCCGTGGCACCGGTCAGTAAATAGTACGCCATGCGAGAATTGATCCGCCATGAAAGACGCTTGCCCGGTTCGCCAGGGTGGCAACACCAAGGGATTGGTGTGAACCCCGTAGTATACCCCGAATCAAGCCTGTTGTTCAAACCCTGCCACGGTGGCACAGGGGCTTCCGATGGAAGCATGTTGAGAATGTCAGAAAACTCTGACTAGGGAAGAGTCGCCATTCCGTGAAAATCCCTCAAACATCCTGTCGGACGTGCGGTTCAGGAAAACCGTACGGTCGTCGGTTCGATGGGAACGTTCGTTTACTGGCGAAGTTGCACCGGTTGTAATCCGCGCACCTGAATCACATCGGCGTTCACCGCGGCGTCAAACGCTCGGGTCCCGGTGACCCCCATCTGAAAATTGACGAACGGGGCCAGATCGAGTTCGGGCGGGGCCTGCAGATACGCCAGCAATCGGCCATCGGGCGCGACGATCGCATACGGCGGTTTTCCACTTTCAGATCGTTTCTCGACGATCCCGGCACCATCAAACTTCGGTGCGCCGGCGGGAGTGGCGGGAGTGGCCGGACGCGGTGCCGGCGTGGGAGCCGATGGCCGTGGACCGGTACTGATCGGAACGGTTGGTCCCGGAACGGAAGTGGATGGCGACGACGGCTTCGGGGTCCCCGGTGCAGGCCGTGGCGTGGGTGAGGGTGCGGGCGTGGGACCGGGTTGCGGAATCGGTGTGGGCGACGGCGTTGTGACCTGCCCGCTTTCCAGCAACCGCAACTGTTCTTCCGTTTGTCGCTGCATCGACAGCAACTGGGCATCGCGTTTCTTGGTTTCGGACGTGAGTTGATGGAGTTCGGTGAAATCCCGCTGCATTTTGGCGTATTTCTGCATGTGCTTCAGCCGCGATTGAATCTGTGCATGCAGGTTCGGCGGGATCGGTTGCTTGTCGAGTTCGACGAAATCCTGTTCCACCGCGGCCAGATTCCATTCGAGCGGATCGCGCTGCAACATGGCCCGCATCTGCTGATCGATCTCAAAGAACCGCGCCCGATGTGGATCAATCGTCCCAATGACCGGCGTCGTTGGGCTGGAACTCGGCGGCGATGTTGTCAACGCCGGACCGTTGGGAAGCGGCGTGGCAACAATCGGTGCCGACATCGACGGTCCAGCCGGCTTGGACCCCGACGAAACCGGGATCGTGGGAGCAAACGGATCTTCGTTGGGCTCGGACGGCATTTCTGTTTCTAAAGCAATCGGCCCGGTGATATTCGGCAACGGAGCGGCCGGCGGCTTCAGTGGCGTCCCGGCAGGACCACCCTTGAAAGCCGACGACGGCACCAGCGCTTTAGTCGCGATCCAGCGGTATTCTCGCGCCGGGGGCTTGATGCGGTACATCATCACCGGCCCGCGCTCGGTCACCACTTTCGCTTCACTGAGAATCTCGACGGCGTCGTTCTTGGATAACGTCCGTTGATAGACGCTCCGTTCGTCGCCGAGTTTGCTGCCCACATTCACGATGATGTTGTTCGCGGTCACTGTGCCCCGATGGCCATCGAGACGCTGCACATATTCGGAGTTGATCCAGCTAAAACTCTCCGGCGGCGGCGCGATCATCGCCCACCCGCCGGGATCGTGGCGAATCACGGTCACCGTCGACCCGCGGGTCAGTTTATCGGTGGGATAATACTTCGGCCCCGGGCCGCAGCGGACATATTCCGCATCGAGATCGACGACCGCTTCATACGGAAACTTGCGGTCCTGGCCCGCTGCCACGCCGGAAAAGAACATCGCGGCGAGGCAGAGTCCGCACCAAAAACCGGGACGTATCCCACCGGAAAATGTCCGGGGAAGCGAATGGGTCCGCATAAAATCGGCCTCCGTCACTAAAACCGAACCGTGACCGCGGAAGACAAATTCCGTGGCAGGTTTCGCCGATGGGCATCGAATTGAAATGGGTTGAGCCGCGTGATGTAGCGGGAAACCGATTTCCACTCAAGCCCAAATCGGCAAACCCTGCCGGTGAGACGGAAACGACGAAGCCCGGCGTTTACCCAACGCCGGGCTTCTGCTGGCTTCAACGAATTGAGATGGCCTACTTTTCAGCGGCGACAGTGACCGGCGTGATCAACACGACGAGTTCCACCATTTCCTGTTCGCGCCGCGTCGTGGCCACGTTCACCGGCGGAAGTTTGCCGAAGCCGGGAAGGGAAACCGTGTATGTCTCTTTGGCCTGTTCTTTCACGACGGTTCGCTCTTCAGGAAATCCCTGAAAGACCCACGCGTCACCGGGTTGCAGCACGGCATGGGTGGCGACCGCCGCATGATAAATCCGCGCCGCCTGGAGTGGATCCTTGCTGAAACTTTTGCGCGTGTTGTCGAGACCGATCGCCAACTTCAGTCCGCTGTCGGACTCTTCCTGCACTGTGACCTGCAATGCGGTGCCGATGAGTCGCGATTGTGTTTTGGCTTCGTACAAGACGCGTTTGCCGTTCGATTCAACGGCAAACTGGCCCGCCTGCACGAGTTCGGGGTTTTCGGCCGGTTCCATACATTGCCATCCACGCCACACCTGCCCCGGCCGTCCCCGAAGGAATTTCAACCGACTCGACGCCAGCAGATCGTAACTCGCATCGTGATGGAAACGCCGCAACAAATTCCCGCACTCCCGTTGCGAGACCACGGACATCTCACCCGTGGCCGTCACCGGAGCCGTTGACGAGGGGGGCGTGAACCCGACGAGAAGAACGTCGGTCGATGACGCCGGCACGGCATTTTCCGCAGGCCGATGGCGTTCGTACATCCGGATATCGAGTTCGACAGCGGTAGCCATCTGCGCGGGAGTGACCGGTTGGTTCCACGGGCTCGGCTGCGGTTTTGCTTCCCGATAGGAAACCAGCGGCATGGGAAGGGGTGCCAATCCACCCACAAAATAACCGGAGGTCATCTCGTCCAGGGGTAATGGAGCGGGCAAGATTTCTGCGGCAGGAATTCCTGGCGAAGTCTTTTCCTCAGCCGTTTGTGCCTGCGCAACGGAGGCCGTCAGGAATCCCGCGAGAGCAAGGAACGGGAAGATCATCCTGGACATGATAATTTCCTTGGAGAGAGGGCTTCCACTGGAGAAGGGCGAGTGACCCGCGAAGACCGTTTGAATCACCACTGGGATAGCATGACGTCGTTGCGGCTGACGAGAACGGTGACTGTTGTTGTCGGTGGAGGACGCATCCGAGTCCTACTTCGCGCGACTGACGCCGAGTGGTGTGATCAACAGCACAAATTCCACAATTTCCTGCGACCGCCGGGTGGAAGCCACTTCCACCGGCGGCAACGTCCCCAGTCCGGGAATCGAGACGGAGTAATTCTGCTGTTCCTGGCTCTTGGTGACCGTGCGTGCTTCTCGAAATCCGCGATAGAAAAACGATTCATCGGAACGCAATGCGACTTTCATTTGATCGCCGCCCGACAAAAGCCCCACTCCGTTGGCACCAGACACCATTCGTGTCCGCGACAAATTAATTTGCATCGAGACAGTTCCCGGCTTCCCGTCGATGACCGTTAACTCCAAAGCCGTCCCCAGGAAATGGGTGTACGACTTCCCCGCTTCGTGCGGTATCAATTCCATCGGGATCGAAGATGTCCAAGCCGTCCCCATCGGCTGGGATGTGGATTTCTCAATTCCACGCCGCACTTGTCCAGGCCGGCCCGCGATGAATTTCATTCGAGTTGAGGCGAGGAATTCGGAGCGGAGATCGCGTTGAAGACGCTCGAGCAGTACCGTCTGTTCCGTTGTCGAAAGTATGCATTTGTCGTCGAATTGACTGAGGCCACTATCATAATCTGGGCTGACATAGCCGGCCGGAAGAATCTTGCTTTCATCGACGGGAACCGGCTGGTTGGCCGGGCGATGCCATTCAAAAAAGCGAACCTCGAGCTCGACGGCCTTCGCTTTCATCTCGGCGGTAATCGGCTTGTCCCACTGCGGGAAAATTCGCAGATACGATGAGGGTGGCATGGGGAGCGGGGCCAGCGGGACGGAGTCGGCGGTCAAAACTCGCGGTGGCTCCACCACCGGCGCAACACCAACCACCTCCGGCGGAGCAGGTATGGCCGGTGGTGAGGGGATAGTAACGACAACCGGCGAAGGTTCTGGAGCAAAAACCGTCACCGATCCGGACTGTCCAAATCCCACGGACGCACTCAGCACGGCAAACAGGAAGAGTGGCGAAATCACCGCGACGCGCATCTCAGATTCCCTTCTGACGGAACGCTCGATCAACCTTATTCCGGCGGATTATGCCGATATACAAAAATCAATCAATATCAATCCTCTACTATGGCGAGTGATATCCGTTCCGGAAGCCCGTGATTCATCGGCCCCAGGTCTTCATGGTCGGCATCGGACAGGAATGCTCACAACGTCCGCGTTTTACCGAGCACATTATCCGTTAGCGTGCGGAACTGTTGCACGCGATCGGCGATGATGCCCAAACTTTTCGTCCAGAATTCCGGGCCGCGGAGATCGAAGCCGAGCGTCGATTGCACGGCGTCTTCGGCGTCCTGGCAACCGGTTGCCATCAGCAGCTTGCGGTATTGTTCCGGGAACGACGGGCCGGTCTCGCGTCCCACCGCATACACACCGAGCGACAGCAGATAGCCGAAGGTATACGGGAAGTTATAGAACGGCAGTCCCGTGATGTAGAAGTGCAGCTTCGAGGCCCAGAACCGCGGGTTGTAACCCCCATCGGCGAGCGCACCGACATACGCTTCCTTCTGCGCCGCTTCCATCAGTTCGCTGAGTCGTTTCGCAGTGAGTTCTTCTTTCGCCCGTTCGACATGGAACGCGTTTTCAAAGATGAACCGAGCGTGGATGTTCATCAGGAACGCCACCGCGTCGCCGAGCAGGCCTTCCAGTAACGATAGCTTTTCATAGTCGGTCTTCGCGCGCTGCAAGCGTTGTTCATTGAGGACGGCTTCGGCAAAGGTCGACGCCGTTTCCGCGAGGTTCATCGGATAATCGGCGAGGAACACCGGCTCGTCACGCAGCACCCACGAGTGATACGCATGACCGAGTTCGTGGGCCAGCGTCGACATGCTGTCCGCGGAATTCGTGTAGGTCATGAAGATGCGGGAAACCTTCGGCGTCGGCAGGCTGGTGCAAAAACCGCCCTGCCGTTTGCCGCTGCGGTTCTCCGCTTCCACCCATTTTTCGGTCAGCGCCTGCTTGGCGAATCCGCCGAGTTCGGGGCTGAACTGCTGGAACGCTTCGACGATCCAGTCGCACGCCTGGTCGTAGGAAATATCGTCATCGACCACGGTGCCGGGAATCGCTGGTAACGGCGCGGCGAGGTCGTACCAGTTGAGCTTCTCAAGACCCAACCAGCGGGCCTTGCAGTCGAGGTACTCTTTCAGCACGGGCTTGAAGGCGGTGATCGTGTTCCACATCGAATCGAGCGTCGCGCGGCTCATGCGGTTGTACATCAGCGGCGCTTCGAGATGATCCTTCAAACCCAACCGGCGGTAATTGGTGAGCCGCGTCCCGGCGATGTGGTTGATTGCATCAGCACACGAATCTTCCATCGTTGCCCAGGCGGCATCCACGGCAAAGAAGTTGTTCTCGCGGATCGTCCGTTGCGGCGAATCGAACAACACCTGCCCCGGCGATTTCTGGACCGGCTTGCCTTTTTCGACGATGGTGACCCGCAGCGCCCCGCACAACCGATCGTACATGCGGCCCCACGCATGGAGTCCGTCCACAGCCAAATCCGCCGCCAAAAGTTCCTGGTCGCGCGGCAACCGGAACTTGGCCTGCCGCCGCTTCAATCGCAGAAAGTATTCGATCTTCGTGAAATACGGCGAGGCTTTCACCGTCTGCTGGAAATCGGCATCCGACAAATCCTTCAGCGCGAACTCCACGGTTGTCGCCAACCGTTCGCGATCGGGATTGAGCGCCGACAGTTCCGCTTCCAACTGTTGATAGAGTTTGTTCTCGGCGTCCCCCGCGGACTGACAACCCATGAATGCCGAGAAGTCGGTGTACTGGGCATCCAGCGTTTCGTACTGCTTTAGGAACGCTTCCCATGCTGCAATGTTCGCTAACTGAAACGCCGGCATTTTTTCGGCGTTCTCGGCCAAGGCTTTCAGCTTCGCTGTGAAGGCATTGAGCGCCGTGCGAAACGCGGACGTCGTCGGGGCGGGGAAGAGTGATTCGAGATCCCAGGTGAGCGGGAAACGTCCTGCGATCATGGTCTGTCCTGTTGAATGTTACTCGTTCCCACGCTCCGCGTGGGAATGCCGGGCCGCGACGCTCCGCGTCGTCTTCGTCATGGTAACCGAACTGTGACGCAACGCAGAGTGTCGCCGGAAAAGTCGCATCCCGGCTGCTTCTTCGCAGCCGGGATGCTTGAGGGGGTAGCACGCGATGTTGTCATCACAAGGTAACTCGGAGACGCTTTGAAGCGTTCGGAGCATCCCGGCTTCCCGGAAGCAGCCGGGATGCGGCTGTCCGCTGGATCGGGATTACTCGACCTCGCCTTGCAATGTCAAAACCAGCTTCCGTTGTCCGCCGTGATTGCGGTGTTCGCAGAGGTAGATGCCCTGCCAGGTACCGAGCAGCAAGCGGCCGTTTTCCACGGGGATGAGCAAGGAACTTCCCAACAGCGACGACTTCACATGCGCGGGCATGTCGTCCGGACCTTCGCAGGTGTGGACATACGGAAAATCTTCCGGTGCGATCGCATTGAACGACGATTCTAAGTCGCGCGGCACATCCGGATCAGCGTTCTCGTTGATGGACAACGACGCCGACGTGTGCTGGATGAAGACGTGCAGCCAGCCAATTTTCACCTGCGACAACTCCGGCACCGCCGCAACCACCTGCCGCGTGATGATATGAAATCCGCGGCGAAAAGCGGGCAGCGTGAGATGATGGCGGAACCACATGGGAGTGCCAAGTGCAGAGGGTCAAGTGTCAAGTGCCGGATAAAACCAGCGGTCGCGAGCCGAAATTATATGTAGTACGGGTCGGGATCCGCTGCATTCTCCGTCCCTAAACTCTCAGCCCTCAGCCCTCAGCCCTCAGCCCTCCACTCCCCCGCAGCCAATGATCCGCGATCACAATCGCGACCATTGCTTCAGCCATCGGAATGAAGCGCGGGAGCAGGCACGGGTCGTGGCGGCCTTTGGTGCGGATCGTGGCAGATTCGCCGGTTTGCGTGACGGTTTGCTGTTCGATGGGCAAACTGCTTGTCGGTTTGACGGCGGCCCGCAGGATAATCGGCAAGCCGGTGGTGATGCCGCCGAGCATGCCACCGTGACGGTTGGTCGCGGTGGTGATGCCGGGGTGACCGTCCTGCGGATGGGCGGGGTCAGGAATGAAACGATCGTTGTGTTCGCTGCCGCGCATCGTGACACAGCCAAAGCCGATGCCGTATTCGACGCCGAGGACCGCGGGCAGACTGAAGAGTGCTTTGGCGAGGTCGGCTTTGATCTTGTCAAAGACCGGTTCACCCAATCCCGCGGGGATGTTGGTCGCGACGATCTCCGCCGCGCCGCCGATGGAATCGCCCTCTTTGCGGATATTCTCGATCAACGTGACCATTGCCGCGGCTGTGGTAGGGTCAGGGCAACGGACAATGTTTGGTGAACCGTCCGGCAGTTTTTCGATCTGATCCATCGTCACTGATGCAGGATCGGCGATGGTCGCACGGATATCACCCACCTGCACGACATAACCCAGCACCTGCCCGCCGAACGCTTCCGCAATAATCTTCTTCGCGACGACACCGGCCGCAACGCGCGCGGTCGTTTCACGCGCACTGCTCCGACCGCCGCCGCGGTAATCGCGGAAGCCGTACTTCGCATCGAAGCTGTAGTCCGCATGACCGGGGCGATACAGGTTCGCGATGTCGCTGTAATCCTTGCTGCGCTGATCGGTGTTGCGAATCAGAATTGCGAGACTGGTTCCGGTGGTGCGCCCCTCGAAGACGCCGGACAGAATCTCCGGCAGATCGGCTTCATCGCGCTGGGTAACGATGTGGCTTTGCCCCGGTCGCCGCCGATTGAGATCGACTAATAAATCATCGACGGTGAGGGACAATCCCGGCGGGACGCCATCAATAATGACGACATTCCCCGGCCCGTGGCTCTCCCCGGCGGTGGTAATCCGAAACGCTTGTCCGAATGAATTTCCTGGCATTTTTCCATTCTAATCGATGCACACAGTCACCACCACCGCTTGCGCTTTGCCGAGCACAAGACTCGCGTTCTTTTACTTCTCTAGCGACTTGGCGCGCGCCACAGACTCCAGAATCCTCTCCAACTGCTCTACAACTCGCCGGATATCAAAGCGTTCCCGCACGGACTCGCGACCCACTTGCGCAACTTGCTGCCATTCCTGGCGATGGGACAAAAAATCTTCGATGGCCGCCACGATGGCCATGGGATCCCGCACGGGGATGAGGCTGCCATACCGGCCGTCATCCAGAATTTCGCGCGGCCCGCTGGGACAATCGGTGGAAATCACGGGCAGCCCACATGCCAGTGCTTCCAGCAGCACGTTCGGCAATCCTTCGGACCGCGATGGCAGACAGAATACATCCGCGGCGGCGTAATACGGGAACGGATTGCTCACCGCACCGATTAGTTCGACATGCTCGGTCAATTTCTTCGTGACGATCTCTTGCCGCAAGGTTTCCGTGCGGGGACCGATACCGAGAATCCGCCAGTGCAATTCCGTATGGCCGCGGCGATGGACTAATTCTTCCATCGCGGTCAGCAAATCGATGTGACCTTTGTCTTCATCAATTCGGCCGACGGTGAGGACGCGAACCGTCGAATCAGCACCCCGGCTGCTCGGAAGCAGCCGGGGTGCTGCTCCCTTCCGCTGTTCGAGGCGGTCGAAATCGAGACCGTTCGGCTGGATCACAACTTGCTCGGGAGACAGTTGCCAGTAATCGATCATCTGCTGCCGCAGCCCGGCCGAATTCGCCAGCACCTTGGCCGCCGTGTGGTACGCCCAGCGGGCATAGCGACGGCGTAACCAGCACAGCCGTTTGGCGTACATCTCGAACTGCACGCGCGGATCGGCCACCGCTGCCGACACACGAGGGATACTGCGCCACCAGCACGCCCCGGCGGTATCGAGCGTGGACAGATACGTGCGGTCATACACGACATCGGGCCGCAATTGCCGCAGGAATCGCGACAGATGCCACATCCGCGCGAACATACCGCCGCGACAGACCGTCAGTAATTTCAATCCCAGTGAATGTGGTCGCGTACCACCCCAGAACGCTTCAACGGGAACATCGCCCGGCACATCGGCCAGTAACACGCCATCCCGATGCGCGAGGTACAGAAACGGTTCGAAGCGTTCGCGATCCAGATGCCGCAGCATCTCGACGACCTGCCGCTCCGCTCCGCCGGCGTGCATCGAACCGATCACGAAGAGCACGCGGAGACGAGGGGGCATGAAGAGATCGATCACACTGACGGGGCAGGGTTAGTTGGTTGGGAATGCAGTGCAAAGTAGTAAATGCAAAGTGCAAAGTGAAAAGTGGGAAGAGTATGAAACCCCTCTTCACTTTGCACTTTACATTTTTCACTTCTCACTTCTCACTTCCTTGAAATACTCACACCTTCGGACCGCTTGCAATCTTCCGTAGCACTTCCGCCCCGCGCAACAGTACGTCATCTTCCGCGGCGAACGATAGCCGGAAGTGCGTGTCGCGCTGGCTGAACACGCCGCCGGGAATGATGAGCAATTCGTTTCGGATCGCTTCCGCCACGAACTCCGTCCCCGTTCCCCACGGGGCTTTCACGAAGAGGTAAAAAGCGCCGTTCGCCCCGTGGATTTCGTAGTGATCCTTGAGTTCGTTACGAATAAGATCGCGCTTGCGGCGGTACTCCGCCACGCGGTCGCTGATGTCGCAACTCCACGCGGCGATCCCTGCCCACTGCACCGGCTGTGGGGCACACACAAAGGTGAACTGCTGCAGTTTGATCATCTGCTCGATGACATGCTTCGGTCCGTGTGCCCAACCGAGTCGCAGGCCGGTCATCGAGTGGGATTTGCTGAAACCGTCGATCACAATCGTCTGGTCATTCCATTTCGTCGGGCTGGCGAACGGCTGGTCATAACAGAAGACGCGATAGATTTCATCGCTGATGAGCGCGATGTCTTTCTCTTTGCACAACAACGCAAGGCCACGCAGTTCCTCTTCGGTTGCCACATAACCGGACGGATTGCACGGACTGTTGACGATGAGGACTTTCGTCCGCGGGGTGATGGCATCGCGGACTTTATTGAGATCAATCTTGAAATCGGGATACGTGTCGATGAGGACCGTTGTGCCGCCGCACATCGTGGTGAGATGCTTGTACATCACGAACCACGGGTCGAAGCACAACACTTCGTCGCCGGGGTTCACCAGCGTGGAGAGCGCGAGCATCAGCCCGCCGGACGTGCCGCTGGTGATGAACGCCTGCCGGTCGGCGTGGCCGTATTCTTTCGTGACCGATTGCTGAACCAACTCCAGCAACGGCTTGATCCCCTGCGTCTGACTGTAGACGTTTTTGCCGCCCTCGACCGCGTCCGTCAACGCCTTCTTCACCACGGCGGGGGTGTCGAAGTGGGGCTGGCCGATGCTGAGGTTGATCGGGCTTTTCATCGTCGCCGCAAGATCGAAGACCTTGCGGATGCCGGACGCATCAATCTTGTGCATCCGGTCGGCAATCCAGCGTGGTGACATGATTCAGAGTTCGCGGTAATTCGGGGGAATGTCTCTGTCGTGAGCATACCACACGATGGCGAGGGTTTGCATGCGACGTCCCCCGTTGATTACGACTCAGGTCAAATGTTGCTTCTGACCCCGCCTCCGGTCCCCTCGCCCCTGTACTGGGGGGAGAGGGTTACGGG